>JBALXM010000002.1:15114-140237 GCA_036960695.1 Sneathiella sp. | reverse complement strand
GCCGAAACTACTCTGAAGCAGAAAAGATATTGGATTTGAGTAATTTATACGACTACTCATAATGATATAAAGCCATTAAACCACTTTGGTGGTAGGTCTTACTCTAGCTGAATTCTACTTGTATTCTAGCGCATAATCTTGACTACATACCCGAATATGAGCTGCGAATTGGTGACCCTTTTTTTATCCCAAAACCAATTGTCTAATTACTTTTTTTCTATATATTAATTAAATGCCATATAATTATACTATAAACACAGAAAAAAACCTTTTGGTCGTAAAACACTATGAGCTATTTGCAGATGCAGATCTCCAATCTTTTCGTGAAACTGTAGAAAATGCACCCCATTTTAATACCACAATGGACCAACTTGTAGACCTTTCAAAAGTCACTCGCTTTGAATTAACAATGCCTTACATTGAAATGTTTGCCAAAAACCCTTTAACGGATCAATCTTCAACTATTGTTATTATCGCCACAACAGACATCGCTCATGGCACAGCAAGAGCGTTTGCATCCTATAGCGGGGAAGCATCAGAAAACATCCATATTTGCCGTAATTATTCTGAAGCTGAAAAAATATTAAATTTGAATAATTTATACGATGATTCATGATCAAAAAAAGCTATTGAACCACTTTGTAGTATCTGGAAAGAGTCCTTAAACTAGCAGAACTCTACTTGTATTTTAGCGCGCAATACAAATCCAGCTTTTGGAAAAAATCTGCCATTTCCGCGGCCTTTGCTTTTACAAAAGATCCAAACACTGAAAGGTCGAACTTTTTTTGGATCTTCCCGTGCCCAAGTAAATTCTATATGTTAGATAAATGTCATTTAAATATTCTATCGATACAGAGAAGAATCTTATTTTAATAAGATACAGCGGAACGATCACTGATACCGATGTTGGCTCGGTTCGGCATAAACTAACGAATGATAGTAGGTTTAATACTCAACTTGACGAAATCGTAGATTTTTCAGATGTAAAACAATTTGAGATTTCAATGGCTTTCAACGAAAATGTAGCGAAAAACCCGCTTCTAAAACCAACTTCAACCGTAATATTCATTGTTCCCACTGACGTCTCCTTTGGAACGGCAAGATCTTTCATTTCTCTAAGTGGGAAAGCAGAAAGCAATGTGCATGCCTGCCGAAACTATGCCGAGGCAGAGGAAATTTTATGCATAAGTGATTTGCGCAACCTCTTAATGTTGTAGGAAATGATTGCCCCGTATTCACTCCTACCTCAATATTGCAACAGTCTGTCGCCATAATAAAACGGGTATCTTTCGGCAAAAAGAAGCCAAAAAACTGTTCTGAGCCTCATGTCTTTAATCACGTATATGTAATATATATTAAATTAGTAATAAATTGTTTACTAAATATTTAGCATCATGTGATCGACTAGAAAACCCTCTGTTCTACAGCAATTAAATGAACATTTTTCTAGGGAGAAGACCATGCTAAAGACCTTGATGACGTTAACAATAACGGCTTTTTTAACAATTGGCTCTGCACATGCAAATCCCGTTGACAACCTCACGTTCTACACTGAGGACTCCCCCCCACTCAACTTCATGGATGGGTCTCTTAAAGGGATTACGGTAGATATACTAAAAGAAATTTTCAAACGAACTGGCAGTGTAAAAAAAATAGGCGATATAAAACTTGTTCCTTGGGCGCGCGGATATGATGCTCTCAACACCGGTCCGAATGTGATCCTTTTTTCGACAGCCAAAACAAAAGAGCGCACGCCACTCTTTAAGTGGGTGGGCCCAATTACAGACTTGAACATAGGTATTTTCACCACAAAGGGCGGCCCTTCTATATCAAAGGCCTCTGACCTCATGTCCTTGAAAATTGGGAGTGTTCAAAAAGACGTGGGAGAGCAGATACTTCTGTCTGAAACTAGTTATCCAGAAGCATCGTTAAAGCGTTCCAGCCTTTCGTCGGGCATTAAAAAACTAAAAGCAGGCCGGATCGATGCCTTTGCCTATATGGAACTCCCTGCCCGTTATAAAATTGGCCAACTTGGCTTTAAACAGTCTGATTTTGTTCTAGCCTACGAATTGCTGAAATTACCACTTTATTATTCAGCGTCGAAAGATGTAAGCGATGAAGCAATATCGATGATGCAAAAGGCTTTAGATGAAATTCGCAGTGATGGCACGCTCGACAAAATAATAGCGAGTTATCTCTAGCGGTATTACGCGCAAAAAAAGAGGATTTAACGTCCTATCCTCCTTTTTTGCCGTACTCTCCGTCACAGACTCTCCTACTTTACAAAGACATATGAAACAGAAAGGGTATATTTACACACTATTGTAAGGAGAAAAACATGCCGAGTACTGATGATGAGGCCTATAGCCGCGCGAGGAAGAAAGTTCGCAATCTTCGTCATTTCTACAAACATCTACTTACATTCGCGGTCGTTATCATATTTCTGCATATTCTAAATATGATGACATCATCCTATTATTGGGCCATTTGGCCAACCCTTGGTTGGGGTGTTGGTTTAGGCTTACATGCTATTCAGCTATTCGACTTTGCTCCTTTTTTCGATTCCGAGTGGGAAGAGAGAAAGATCAAACAGATAATGGCAAAAAAAGCGGGCGGCCCACAATAAGCAACCCGCTAAAATAATATCTACGCCGCGGGTACTTCTCTAGGCTTTCCCTCTTCGTCGATGGCAACAAATATATAGGTCCCCTCAGTCACTTTAATTTCCGCGGGATCTAATTTTCGAACGACTACCGTTGTCAACTGGATATGCATTGATGTTCGGCCGGTCTTTAAAATTTCACCATAAATACTAACAACATCCCCCGTTTTAATCGGTTGCAGGAACGTCATCGCTTCAACAGCCACTGTAGCCACCCGCCCTTTAGATCGACGTGAGGCAAGAACGCCTCCCGCAATGTCCATTTGAGAGAGTACCCACCCCCCAAAAATGTCGCCATTGTTGTTACAATCCTTGGGCTGAGGAGCCGTGCGGATAATTGGGTCGTGAAATTTACTTGTCATAATAACTGGCATCCTGAACATTTTTATAAGAATAAGTAAATTATACACTTTCCTTGAGCGGAGAGAATAGTATTCTATCACCTCAAGACTTATGTTTATGAGTAGTAGAGCCACACAATGTCCGACTTATTTCAGCGACCAAAAGCCGAAACTTCAGATTATTCCGCGAAGGATATCGAAGTCCTTGAAGGGCTAGAACCCGTTCGTAAGCGCCCTGGCATGTATATTGGTGGGACGGACGAGAGGGCACGCCATCACTTAGCGGCGGAAGTTCTCGATAACTCCATGGATGAAGCTGTTGCCGGATTTGCAACCCGCATCGATGTTGAGCTACACAGTGATGGGTCTCTATCAGTTCGGGATAACGGGCGTGGCATCCCCGTCGACCCTCATCCAAAGTATAAAGATAAGTCCGCCCTCGAAGTGATTTTGACCACATTGCATTCTGGCGGTAAGTTTTCCAACAAGGTGTATCATACCGCGGGCGGCCTCCATGGTGTGGGCGTGTCAGTTGTGAATGCCCTATCGTCAAAAACCATTGTTGAAGTGGCACGAGATAAAATTTTATGGCGTCAGGAATATTCTCGCGGCCTGCCTTTAGGGCCGCTTGAGAAAGTCGGCGCAGCGCCAAACCGCCGCGGCACGATGATTCACTTCCATCCTGATGAAGAAATTTTTGAAGAAGGCACGGCCCTTCGTCCCTCAAGACTCTATAAACTTGCTCGATCAAAAGCTTATCTATTTCGGGGCGTCGAAATTCGCTGGAAATCAGCTGTAGAATTAATCAAAGATGAAACCCCGGCTGAAGCAACGCTTCACTTTCCCGGCGGACTTTCTGACTTTTTATCAGCCACCATTGCAAACCGACAAACGGTTACCACAGAGCCATTCCATGGCCGCGTGGAGATCGAAGGGGACCGCGGACGCGTTGAATGGGCTATTGCCTGGCCTGCTGACAATCTGTCCTTCATGAACTCATATTGTAACACGGTCCCAACCCCTGAAGGGGGAACACACGAATCTGGTTTTCGGACGACGCTTCTCCGCTCGTTAAAAGCCTACGGTGAATTGGTCAGTAATAAAAAAGCGGCCCAAATCACTGCTGAAGATTTGTTAGGGGGCGCCTGTGCCGTTTTATCAGTCTTCATCCCGGAGCCTCAATTTCAAGGGCAAACCAAAGAAAAACTATCAACACCAGAAGCTGCCAAAGTGGTGGATTTAGCCATCAAAGATCATTTTGATAACTGGCTTGCCTCCGCCCCTGATCAATCCAATAATCTCTTATCTTGGGTTATTGCAAAATCAGAAGACCGGCTACGCCGCCGCGCAGAAAAGGAAACAACCCGTAAAACAGCAACAAGTCGCTTGAGACTACCGGGTAAGCTTGCCGATTGTTCTCAAAATGGCAAAGACGATTCTGAAATTTTCATCGTAGAGGGTGATAGTGCGGGTGGTTCTGCGAAACAGGGCCGTAACAGAAAAACCCAAGCCATCCTTCCCTTACGCGGCAAAATTCTAAATGTTGCCTCCGCAGGCACTGCCAAAATCAGAGCCAATCAAGAAATATCTGACCTAATGCAGGCTTTAGGCTGCGGGACAGGTGATAATTATAACGAAAAAGAACTCCGGTATGACAAAGTCATCATAATGACCGATGCGGATGTGGACGGTGCCCATATCGCGTCCCTGCTTATGACTTTCTTTTATCAGGAAATGCCGCAGCTTATTTCTGATGGACATCTTTACTTGGCTCAACCCCCTCTCTATCGCATTAGCCAAGGTGGAAAAACTTTATACGCAATGGATGACCCCCATAAAGACAGGCTTATGAAAAGCGACTTTAATGGTCGTGGTAAAATTGAGATCAGTCGCTTTAAAGGTCTTGGCGAAATGCCGCCGGCACAATTAAAAGAAACGACAATGAACCCAGCCAAGCGAACCCTGCTTCGTATTCAGATCCCTATGGAGGAATTTGGCGAAACAGTTGAGCGAATTGATAGCCTAATGGGTAAAAGGCCAGAACTTCGCTTTGCCTTCATTCAAGAAAATGCCCGTTTCGCAGACAATTTGGACATTTAACACTCTATTTCAAAAGGCCCGTGAACACATCACCAGCTTAACCATTCACGCATAATGGTATTTGTCTCAAAAGGCCGCTCCATTGAAGGTAAGTGGCCGCATTCCGGAATAATATGAAATTCCGCATCAGGTATCGCCGAGGCCATTTTTTCCTGATGAATGGCCGGGATAAGGGCATCTTCATTCCCAGACAAGACAAGTGTCGGGCAGTCGATTTGACTCAATTCAGCCCACCGGTCTTTTCTGTTCATGATGGCAATTTCTTGTCGAATAAATCCTTCTTTACCAATATCTTCTGCCATTTGGTAAATGCGCTGTGTTAAGATATCTTCTTTAAAACGACTGGGATGAATTAGCATAGGAAGCAGGCTTTCTGTTACCCCTTTAAAAACACGCCCGCGTTCAACAAGGTTGATAAAATCCTGTCTTTTCTGTCTCTCTTTTGCCGTATCCGCATCCGCCCGCGTATCAATAAGCGCCAAATGACTAACGCGCTCTGGTGCTCGTAATATTATCTCCAGAGCCACATACCCCCCCATAGATAACCCTGCGAGAGCGAACTGATTAGGGGCAGTCTCAAGAATTCTATCTGCAATGGCTTCAATATTATCATCAAGATGGTGTGTCGGAATTTCGATTTCAGCGATATCTGACAAAGCTTGGATCTGATCCCGCCACAAATCCGACGTGCAAAGGAGTCCTGGTACTAGGATCAAAGGATGCTTTTCACTCATTTACCGAGAAACTCCGCTTATTTTAAACACGATCATAACCAAATAACGCTTTCGCCAATAGAGTTAAGAGAAAAGGATACCGCATCCTACATCATTTCAAAATCTATGACATATATGGTGCACTCAAGCCGTTGAATTTACGTAATGACAAAGGATAGGTTGACAGAACGGCTGTTTTCACTAGATTGCCTGTGTTTTCTAGTATTATGAAATATTCGTGGTAGCAACCAACGCATGACATTTGCAGACCTTGGCCTTGGCCCAGAAGTTCTTAAAGCGGTAGAGGACTCAGGATACAATATCCCTACACCAATACAGGAAAAAGCCATTCCTTATGTGTTGATGGGACGGGACGTATTGGGCACAGCCCAAACAGGAACCGGTAAAACCGCAAGTTTTACGTTGCCGATGATTGATATTTTGGCTTCAGGCCAGACGAAAGCGCGTATGCCGCGCTCTTTGATTTTGGAACCAACGAGAGAGCTCGCGGCTCAAGTCTCAGAGAATTTCGAAAAATACGGTAAATATAATAAACTTTCCATGGCATTGCTTATTGGCGGTGTTTCTTTTTCAGATCAAGAAGCAAAGCTTGATAAAGGTGTTGACGTTCTTATCGCAACACCCGGTCGCTTGCTAGATCATTTCGAGCGCGGAAAAGTCCTTCTCAATGGCGTAAAAACTTTGGTGATTGACGAAGCTGACCGCATGATGGACATGGGATTTATTCCTGATGTTGAACGCATCGTCTCTTTGATGCCACCCCTTCGGCAAACATTATTTTTCTCCGCAACGATGTCGAAAGACATGCGTAAGCTTGCGGACAAATTTTTGATGAACCCAAAGGAAGTCAAAGTAGAAGCACCGTCTGCTGCCGCAGCAACTGTTACGCAGGTTCTGTTTTCCGTTCATAAACGTGAAAAACGTCCGGCGCTGCGAAAATTGCTAGAACGCGATTCAGTGACAAGTTCCTTCATTTTCTGTAACAGAAAACGGGACGTGGATATCCTTCTTGGATCTCTGGTTAAACATAAATTCAACGCAGGCGCCATGCATGGCGACATGTCTCAAAGCCAGCGTATGGAAACACTGGAAAAATTCAAGTCTGGCGAAATAAGCCATCTTGTTTGTTCTGATGTTGCCGCTCGCGGAATTGACGTCTCCAGTGTAAGTCACGTGTTTAATTTCGACGTCCCTATTCATGCAGAAGATTACGTTCATCGCATTGGTCGTACTGGGCGTGCTGGTCAAGAAGGCCATGCGTTTACTCTTTCATGTCGCGGTGACGAGAAATTCCTTGCAGCCATCTATAAAACGATAGGTAAAGAGATACCGAAGCAGGTAATTGAAGGAATGGATGAAGTGACGGCCGAAGGTAAAGAGATCGAAACCCGCACTAAAAGAGCCCCCAGAGAAAAATCTGGTGGCGATAGAAATCGGAATAAGCCTTCATCTGACCGCGTACAAGCTAGAGAGCCTCGCAAAGAAACACCGCGCCCTCAAAGTACGCCAACCGCTCAGAATACGCCAAGTCCTCAGAATACTCCGAGCTCTCAAAATGCTCCAAGCTCTCAGAGCGCTCCTAAACGGAACGAAGATTGGAAAGCATCGAAGCCACAGCGTCCCAAAAGATCACGATACAATCGGGATGATGACAATGATGCACCCGTTTTGGGTCTCGGCGAAAATGTACCAGCATTTTTCAAAATACCGTTTCGAAAATCGGTAGAAAAATAAATAACAAGGGGCCTTGATGGCCCCTTTTATTTTGCCAAAAATTAGCGTTTTGCCATTTCATTGCGAACCATGCTAGACATAATATATTGTCCCTATTGAAAGAGGCGTTACTCGTGAAAACTATCTTTGTCATGGTTAAATGTGAACTTGGAAAAGCCTATAAGGTCGCTGATGAGGCTGTACTCAGGGTAGAAAACGTCTCTGAAGTATATTCTATCTCGGGCAAATATGATTTGATGATGAAATGCTATCTCGATGACGAACAGGATATCGGGCATTTTGTGAATGAAGAAATTCAGGTTATCCCCAACATCAAAGACACCTTCACTATGATCACCTTTAAAGCTTTTTCTTAAAAGTCACACTGGCATCAACTATGACACGATCAGACCTTGAAAAGGATCCTTGGCTTGCTATTGGTGCCTTATTAGAAAAAAGCGCCGAAGCGAGGGATGACAAAACATCCCTGCCCTTATCAGACAAACACATCCTGATTGCAGGGGGAGATAAAGGGATCGGCGCCCATGTCACCAGATCTCTAGCAGTATTGGGGGCAAAGGTATCTCTGATAAGTGACGATCCAATATGCGTTGCATTTGTGCGAGAGAAAATTCACTTATCCACGGAGATTGAAATCCATGACTATGTTACGGATTTCACGAATGAAGACCAAACAGGTCAAGCAATAGAATGGGCAACGAACCTCCTAGGCGCCCCATACAGCCTTATAAATGCCATTGACCTGCCATGCAGCGCTCCATTTGGGGAAATACCCGCGTCGGATATTCAAACCGTACTGAGCACCAACCTTCTTGGTCCTGCTAACACCATTCGGGGCTCCCTTGCTGGATTTAAGGAAAACGGATCTGGTATCGTGATCAATATTGCCGCTGCCATCGCTCTCAACGGGGGGGCGAACCAGTCAATATATGCAGCATCCAAAGCAGGTTTAGTTGCGCTTGGTCAGTCCCTTAATGCGGAACTCAGCGCACAAGACATATCGGTCTATAGTTTATGCCCCGGCATAACATTAACCGCTGATTTGGAAAAGACCTTAGCCTCAATAGCCGAACAACAAAATATCCCTTTTGAGAGCCTGCTGGAGCAAGTGTCTAAGGCAAATAACCAACCCTTCTTGATAAACCCTAAAAACGTCACTGTCGTTATCGAGGAAATCTTAACGGGTTCAACAAGATATAAAGACAATCCAACCATTTCGAATTTTGATTAACGAATTTACACTTTTCCAACATATACCTTCAAACCGCAGAAAATTTGGTTTTTGCAGTAATTTTCAAATAACGACAGAGACAACATTAAAAAGAAATACTGATTTCGTCTCCAGTTATATTTGGGGCCATATTCTCCTAGCGCCCTATGGAAATGATGTATAAAACGGCAAATTCCTGATTAGATCCAACGTAGAACACAGTTTCATAACAGGGAAGTTCTGCTACAAAACATGACCTATCCCCCATGGTCGTTATTGGTGGAATGGGCACCCGTTGCGTCGGAGAATATTGGCCATTTATTCTAACGCCCATATTGATTTTTTGTCGTTTTATTTACCCGAAATGGGCTTGGAGGCTTGCTGAGAAAATCAAATAGCTCGAAGGCAAGAACTAACAAGCATAAGCATAGATTTCAGAATTAAAGTAATAAATCACACTTAAAACCACACAATACTAATACAACAAATTGTTGCGTAATACTAATACTATAGTTTTAGATTAACTACACCGCTCCATTATCATTCAGCTAATATTAGCAACAATAATGCGCATTTTGTAACTTTTTTATACTTAAGGTTAAGCGAATTAACCACTTGGTAATAAATTTATAGTCTTGTGTGCTTGAAAACGTATTCATGAACTGTTCACTAATTTATTTATAGAAAGAGGACGTCGCTGTGTGCAAAGAAGATGGCTTTAAATTTGCGTCTCTTAACGCCCAGAAAACCATGGCTTTGTTGGAGGACCGCAATATACGAAAGGTCCCTCAAAACTATATGATTTGGTATGAATATTTAAGTGAAACCAATCCAGAGATTCGTGAAGCTGTAAATCGATTGATGTTACAGAAAGGCAAATTCAGTGATGAGGTTGCAAAACAAATTTATGATGAGTTCTTCTCTCATACAAAAGAAGGCAATACAATTCGCGAAACCAATAGGCTTGTTCAGCAATCTATGGAAGCCGTGTTACGCGAAATTCGTTCTTCTTCCACGGGGCTAACTGATTATGGTGATAGACTTGAAAATTTTGCGGACACCGCAGAAGATCTGAGTGCTCTAGATTTTCAGAAAATGACCAGAAATATTTTATTCGAAACACGTGAGATGGCCGTTCGCTCTGAAAGTCTAAATGCTAATTTGACGAAAGCATCAAGTGAAATTGAAGACCTGAAAAGGCGACTTGTCGATGTCGAACAGGAATCCCTCACGGATACTCTAACTGGCATAGCAAATCGCAAAAAGTTCGATAAGGAACTTGCCAGAGCCACGCAAGACTCAATCCAAAGTAATAACAAACTCTGCCTGGTTATGTCCGATATCGATTTTTTCAAAAATTTCAATGACACTCATGGCCATGTATTTGGCGATCAAGTTTTAAAACTTGTCGCTAACACATTGAATGAAGGGGCTGGCGAAAATGCTGTTGCCGCCCGATATGGCGGTGAAGAATTTGGCATTATTCTACCCAATACAACGATAGAAAACGCCTATAATTTAGCCGACAGGTTACGAAAAAACGTGTCTTCAAAAAGGCTTGTGAAACGGAGCACCGGTGATGAAGTTGGCAAAATCACTATGTCTTTTGGAGTCGCCCAGTTTGATTTGAGTGAAGATCCGCTCGCCTTGATAGCGAGAGCCGATGACGCTTTATATGATGCAAAAGAAAGCGGTCGCAATCAAGTTAAAATGGATACACAACAGGTAGCCCAAATGGCCTAACCTACAAATAGCGAAATAACCCTCGTTTTTTATTATTTTGGCGACAAAAATCAGCTACCATTCTGGTGGCTTTTTTTTCGGACTTAATTAAACCGATACAAAAAATAAAAATATTAGTTAAAAAATGTGTTGTTTTTAAAAAACATGCTAATAATATGAAAAAAAATGGGAGACATGCCAAATGGCCTATGAAACAATAAAATTTGATGTTCAAAATGGCGTTGCGACGATAACACTCAACAGACCTGACAAGCTCAATTCCTTCAGCAATCAAATGCATGAAGAACTGCGTCAAATCATGCCCACCTTAGAAAGTGATGAAGTAAGAAGTGTTCTTATCACAGGTGCTGGTCGCGCATTTGGTGCTGGGGCTGACCTTACCGATGGAAATCCAAACGACCCGACAGACATTGATACACGGGAAACATTGGATAAAAACTATAACCCATTAATCCGTTTTATTCGGAATTTGGAAAAACCTGTTATTTCCGCCGTAAACGGCCTTGCTGCGGGCGCGAGCATGAGTTTAGCACTTTCCGCTGATATTTGCTTTGCGGCCAAATCTTCTTATTTTCTTCAGGCATTCTGCCATATTGGCCTTATTCCCGATGCTGGAAGCACCTACTTCCTCCCCCGCCTCGTTGGATCTGGAAAAGCAATGGGACTTGCCATGCTTGGAGACAAAGTGTCTGCTGAAGATGCTGAAAAAATGGGGCTAATCTGGAAAGTCTGTGACGATGACAAACTGATGGATGAAGCCAACGCATTGGCTTTGCATTTAGCCAAAGGTCCCACAAAAGGGCTTGGCATGATCAAAAAAGCAATGAATGCAAGTCTGTCAAATGATCTTGATACTCAGCTGGATGTGGAAAGAGACCTGCAAAGCGCGGCTTCTAAAACCGCAGATTTTGCCGAAGGCGTCAGTGCCTTTGTCGCCAAACGCAAAGCAAACTTTACAGGCAAATAATCAGTGACTGATCAAACAAATCTAACGGCGGAGGAGATTGCCAAAGCAGTCTCCGAAACCATGTACCGTAACGATCTCGCGGCCCAACATCTGGGTATTGCGCTAAAAGATATTGCACCGGGCAAAGCCGTCATGTCCATGAGGGTCACCCCATCAATGATCAATGGTCACAACACTTGCCATGGTGGATATATTTTCACATTGGCGGACACGGCCTTTGCCTATGCCTGCAACGCTTATAATGACAATACGGTAGCTCAAGGCGCGCAAATTAACTTTCTTCGCCCAGTTTCACCAGAAAGCCTGCTTACCGCAACGGCAATTGAGATTTCTAGGTCGAAAAATACTGGCGTTTATGACATAACAGTGACAGATCAGAATAATCGGACAGTTGCTTTGTTCCGAGGAAATTCTCATCGGATCAAAGGGCAGATAATTCCTGGCCTTAATGCAAAACAAGAAGAAGAAAAAAAATGAAAAACGCCCCTATACGTAATGCATTTATATGTGATGCAATCAGAACTCCTATTGGCCGCTATGGTGGATCCCTCTCCGCAGTAAGAACCGATGATTTGGGCGCCGTTCCGCTGGCAGCTTTGATGGCGCGAAATGCTGACGTTGACTGGACCAAAGTTGACGACATTATTTATGGTAATGCCAATCAGGCCGGTGAAGACAACCGCAATGTGGCCCGTATGAGTGCCTTGCTAGCGGGCTTACCAGACAGTGTACCGGGTACAACCTTGAACCGACTTTGCGGCTCTGGCCTTGATGCAACAGCAAATGCGGCCCGTCAAATCATGACTGGGGAAGCAAATCTAACGATCTCTGGTGGCGTTGAAAGCATGAGTCGCGCCCCTTTTGTTATGGGTAAGGCAACAACTCCCTTTTCAAGAAATGCTGAAATTTTCGACACGACAATTGGCTGGCGCTTCGTCAATAAAATGATGAATGAAAAATACGGCACAGATAGTATGCCTCAAACAGCAGAAAATGTTGCCGACGATTTTGGTGTTAATCGCGCCGATCAGGATTTGTTTGCTGTTCGTAGTCAAGAAAAAGCAGCTGCGGCTCAAGCTAATGGAAACTTGGCTGAAGAGATTACAGCCGTCACCATTCCTCAGCGTAAAGGGGATGCGATTATTGTTGAAAAAGATGAGCATCCACGGGCAACAAGCTTGGAAAAACTAGCGGCATTACGCCCTATTGTCCGCCCCGATGGCACAGTAACCGCAGGCAATGCATCAGGCGTCAATGATGGCGCTTGTGCACTATTACTTGCGTCTGAAGAAGGCATAAAACAACACGGATTGACTCCGCGGGCGCGCATCCTTGCAACAGCTGTTGCTGGCGTTGCCCCGCGCATCATGGGATTTGGCCCGTCACCGGCAACCAAGAAAGTTTTGGCGCTTACGGGTCTGACCGTTGATGACCTTGATATTATCGAGCTAAACGAAGCATTTGCAGCCCAAGGGCTCGCCGTTACCCGCGATTTAGGTATTGCGGATGACGACCCACGGGTCAATCCACAGGGCGGCGCTATTGCACTGGGTCATCCTTTGGGAATGTCCGGTGCCCGTCTTGCCACCACAGCTGTGTATCAATTGCAAAGAACTGGCGGAAAATACGCCCTTTGCACGATGTGCATCGGCGTGGGTCAAGGCATTGCTATGATTATCGAAAGGGTCTGATAAAGGCCCGCAAAAAAAGAATTGGGAGAAAATATGTCACGCTTATACCCACCTCACAAGCATGAGCTGGATCCTATTGAAATCGCCAGTCGCGATGAGATTTCTGCGCTGCAAGTAGAACGTCTTAAATGGTCCATTACTCATGCCTATGAGAATGTTGCTGTCTTCAAAAACAGATTTGATGCGGCAGGCGTGCATCCCGATGATTTTAAAAGTCTCGAAGATCTTGCAAAAATGCCTTTTTGCACGAAACAAGATCTTCGGGATAACTATCCCTTTGGTATGTTTGCCGTTCCCCGTTCTGAAATCTCACGTCTCCATGCCTCATCCGGTACGACGGGCCGGGCAACGGTTGTGGGATATACGAAAAATGATATTAATAACTGGGCTGACCTTGTCGCCCGTTCCATAAGGGCATCAGGCGGCCGGCCGGAACATATGGTTCATATTACCTATGGATATGGTTTGTTTACGGGCGGCCTTGGTGCCCATTATGGCGCAGAACGCCTTGGCTGTTCCGTTGTTCCCATGTCTGGGGGACAGACCGAGCGGCAGGTTCAAATCATTCAAGACTTTAAACCAGAAATTATCATGGTGACGCCGTCGTATATGATGGCACTTGCTGAAGGCTTCGAAAAACAGGGCATCGATCCACGGGAAAGCTCTCTTAAAGCTGGAATTTTTGGTGCTGAGCCTTGGAGCGAAGCTATGAGAGAACAGATCGAGACACGTTTCGATATTGACGCCCTCGATATCTACGGCCTGTCCGAGGTTATGGGCCCGGGTGTTGCCAATGAATGTATTGAGACAAAAGACGGTTTAACCGTTTGGGAAGATCATTTCTTTCCTGAAATCATTGACCCTAAAACCGGTACCGTTCTCCCTGATGGCGAAAAAGGGGAGCTGGTCTTTACGTCCCTAACCAAAGAGGCCTTCCCTGTTATCCGGTATCGTACAGGAGACTTAACGCGCCTTCTTCCGGGAACAGCTCGCTCCATGCGTCGCATAGAAAAAATTACCGGTCGTGCGGATGACATGCTCATTATTCGGGGCGTCAATTTGTTCCCCAATCACGTAGAAGATCTTGTTGTCGCGACGGAAGGTCTTACGGCCCATTACGTTCTGGAAGTGCGCCGCGAGGGTATCATGGACGAGCTAACCGTTAAGGTGGAACGAGATCCTGCGAGTAAAGCCGACAGCAGCACAGCCCTTCATCTGCAAAAACGTATTAAAGGCGTATTGGGTGTGTCTACAAAAGTAGAAGTCTGTGAGCCCGGGCACATCGAACGTTCTGGCGGCAAGGCTAAAAGAGTGATCGATCACCGCAAGCTCTGATTTTAGGAAAAATGTAATATGACCAGTGATTTTCCGGGTTTCTCGCAAAACCTTCTGACTTTTTATGAAGAACTGGTCGCCAATAACCGCCGGGAGTGGTTCAACGTCAACAAGCAGCGCTATAAAGATGAAGTCGTCTATCCCATGAGTGACTTCATCGCTGCCATTGCCCCGCATCTTGAGGGGATCGCCCCTTTTTACGTTGTCGATCCCCGCCCAACGGGCGGATCAATGTTTCGAATTTATCGGGACGTTCGCTTTTCAAAAAATAAAACACCGTATAAAGAGCATCTTGCTTGTCAATTTAGACATCAAGCCGGGAAGAATGCTCATGCGCCCGGCTTTTATGTTCATATTGCACTGGATGGTGTTCGCTTTGGCGGCGGCGTATGGATGCCCTCACCCCCTAAACTCAAGCTAATCCGGGATGCCATTGACGAGAAGCAAGACACTTGGTTAAGCATCACACAAGATCCCGATTTTCTGGATACCTTTGGCGGAATTAATGGGGATAGTCTAAAACGTGCACCAAAAGGGTATGATATTGATCACCCTTTAATAGAAGACTTAAAGAAGAAATCCTTTTTTATTATGAAAGGAGCTCCCGTAACTAACATTAAATCCCCTCATTTCTTAGATGATGTAGTAGAGACCTTCGATAAGGCCGTACCTTTTATGCGATTTTTAACCAATGCTGTTGAGTTACCCTTCTAGAAAAAATTCTATCATTAATCCTCTGTTAAGTTACTGCTTACGATTTATTAATAGCTTTAGATTATTGTAATGTATGTAGCCCGATCATGACGCGTAAGGAGTAGGATTATGATGAATGTTGTTGAATTTAGACCGGAGTCAGCTGTTGATCTATATAGCACTGCGCATTTTATGATCATGCAGCAAGGTGAAAACGCAATAGACTTGCTCAATAGTGAGGTGGCAAACCTCCGTGAGCTAGGAGCCCATGAAGAATCCGAAGCCTGCTACCATCTATTAAGAGTAGTAAGAGAGCTTATTGATATGGAATTCAAAGGCCCTATTCACTAATTTTTTTCCGGTTACACACAAAAAAGCCTCCAGCAATTGCGGAGGCTTTTCTATTGGTAAAATACGGAAAATCTAGTTTTTCAAGACTACTCGACCAACTACATTGCCTTTTTTCAAGTCAACAAGCGCATTATAGGCCTCGCTCATTGGACGTTCATCCAAAGTAAGACCTCCAAGCTTGCCTTCTTTTGCAAGCTCCATCAATTCGTGCATTTCTGCCAAACTACCAACAAAAGTGCCTTCGATACCGATAGCTTTGATTGGAAACATAGGGAGTGGCAGCGAGAAGGTGCCGCCGAATAAGCCAACCACAATCAATTTACCACCCTTGGAAAGGGCACCAATACCAAATGCAGCACTGCTTTCTGCGCCGACAAAATCGATAGCAGCATTCACGCCGCCGCCAGTTACTTTCATCATTTCTTTAAATTGCGCACGGTCATTAGGATCAAAAGCCGCAACAGCACCCGCGTCAATACCGGCTTGTCGTTTAGCGGGATCAATATCAGCCACGTAAATAGTCGCGTTTGTCACTGATTTAACAATTGCCATCGCAGCAAGGCCAACACCACCGCAACCGATGATAAGTAATGTCCCATTATCACTCCGGGATTTTACTTTTTTCAAGGCGCTATAGGCAGTCAGACCAGAACACGTATAGGTACAAGCCAGTTCTTTTGACAAATTGCCATAATCAAGGAGGTATTTCTCGTGCGGGACAAGTAAATGATCACTATAGCCGCCATCGACATCAATGCCCAAAGCTTGTGGGCGGTTACAGAGATGACCGTCGCCAGACGCACAGATAGAACAATTCTCGCAGCCGATCCATGGATATACGACCCGCTGGTCCCCCACCTTAACGCCTTTGACATTGTCTCCCACTTCTACAACTTCACCGACGATTTCATGTCCTAAGGTAAAGGGAAGTGGTCGCTTTCCGCGAACGTCCAGTTTTTTGTCATTGCCTAAATCAAAATAGCCGTCCCAAATGTGCAAATCACTGTGGCAGACGCCACAAGCGTCAATTTTCATGAGAACTTGATCACCCGCAACAGAAGGAGCCTCCGTCACATTCTCGACAAGTGCTTCGCCATATTCTTCGAACTGATAGCTTTTCATTTTTTGGCCCTTTTGGAATTTAAAGCGGGATTACTTCCCGTCCCTATTGTTGTTTTATTTTTTGTTTTTTATTTGAAGATCAGCTTAGGCCGACCCAACTTGGTTATTCTTAGCAACAGCATACCCAAAGTGTAAATTCAGGGAAAGCTCTAGTTCAAATTTTTTAGCTAATTTAAGTAAAACTTATATTTTTCATCGCACAAGGAATAGCTCTTATTCTTTTTAGATTGAATTCTTTACAAAACTCAAAAAGCTTGCCCTAATTACATTAGAAAATACATCAATTGGGGTAATCGATGCGGACAACGACACTTTGCTCTTTAGGCACTCTTCTTTTCAGCCTGCTTTTCAGTGCTAATCTTCTTTTATCACCGATTGCAACCGCAGGCCCGTTGGACATAGGATCGTCAAGTACGGAAACTCTTCCCAATGTCAACGATCTCTCGCCCGCAGCTGTACGTGAACTCCTTTCGCGGCTGTCAGATCAGGACGTTCGCACAATATTATTGAATCAACTGGATATCGCCGCAAAGAAAAAAACGAAAGCTTCGGAAGACGAGGAAGTTACCTCGCTCATTGTCCATACAGTTACAGCAGTCAGCGGATCAATAAAAGATGCTTTCATCGGTATACCTAAAATTGTAGGTGCCTTCATTACTGGTTTTTCGAATTTTCAGACGGAACACGGACTAACTGGAAATGGTGTATTCCTTGGTATTCTGGGATTGAGCTTTTTAGTGGCATATCTTGTGGAGATAGTCGTTAATCGAGTGGCTCGGCGATTTTGCGGTGATGTTCCAGATGTTCAAGAGAATGCTTCTTTTGTAGAAACTCTCAAAATTCTAAGCTTACGTTTATTTTTGGATATGTTGGGCCTCATAGCATTTTTTATCGTCTCGGCGATATTTATCAACACTTTTATGCCAGAAGGTCTCCTCCAAACAACGGAGAAACTGGTATCAAACCTTGTTGTCCTACCAAGAGTTATTTCCGCTTTAGCCCGCTTCGTTCTAGCGCCTGAGCGTCCGGATTTACGACTCGTTTATACCAACGACTGGACTGCCAAATTTTTGCATAGAAACATGATTGGTCTCGCTTTCCTTATCGGCTTTACCTACTGGGTCGTTTCCTTTCTTATTCAAAATGGCGTATCCGTCGACGAAATCAGGATCGGGTTTTGGCTGATATTGACTTTCTATCTCTGGATGGCCTTTATGATTTATAAGGCTAGGTCCGGCCTTACCCTCATGATGGCGGGAAAACCTGACGGTCCAATTTCCAAAATTGAATCCGGAATTTCTAAAGGCTATCCCTGGATTGCCATTGCGCTCACTTTACTCACCTGGTTGCTTGTTGAAACCCTTATAGCCAACCGCGCATGGGAATATTTAGATGGAAGAGCCGAGCTCACTCTTTTCATACTCCTTATTACACCTGCCTTGGATACCCTTATACGCGGGCTTGTAAAATACCGCGTTAAACCGATGGTTGGAGAAGGCCATCTTGCTGAAAAAGCTTATGAATCTACACGAAGTTGCTATTTTAGAATTGGTCGAGTGATTTCTTTCGGCTTCGCTATATTATTAATTGCGGCTCTTTGGAACATTGATTTTACGAAACTAGCCGCCGCAGGTGTTGGCGCCCGGGCCGCAGGCGCCTTATTTCAATTCCTTCTTATTATGTCATTCGGGTATTTGGTTTGGGAACTGGTGTCTTTATGGATTAATAGGAAACTAGCCGCAGAACTCACTCCTGACGAAATGGACACAAATTCAGAAGAGCCAGGCGGCGGTGAAGGCGGCGGCATGGGGGCGTCTAGAATTTCAACGGTTCTCCCCCTCATTCGGTTTACCCTTCAATCGACAATCATCGTCATAACGCTTCTTGTGGCGTTGGGAGAAATTGGCGTAGAAATCACCCCGCTTCTCGCAGGGGCTGGGATTATTGGATTGGCTGTAGGGTTTGGCGCACAGAAACTCGTCTCCGACATTGTCTCCGGCATTTTCTTTCTGGTAGAAGACGCATTTCGTGTTGGCGAATATTTGGAAGTGGGTGGCACCATGGGAACTGTTGAGAAAATCTCGCTTCGATCTTTTCAGCTACGCCATCACAAAGGATCTGTTCACACAATTCCCTATGGCGGTATTCCGAAAGTGACAAACTTTTCTCGTGACTGGGTGATCATGAAGTTGAAATTCACGGTCCCTTTCGATACCGACTTGAAAAAAGTCAAAAAAATCTTCAAGAAAATCGGTAAAGACATGATGGAAATACCTGAATTTGCTGAAGATTTTATGCAACCCTTTAAATCCCAAGGGGTGCTTGAGGTCAATGATGTGGGTATTGTGGTGCGCGGAAAATTTATGGCAAAACCTGGAAAGCAATTCACTCTTCGCAAGGAAATTTATCAACGAGTCCAAAATCTCTTCGAAGAAAATGGCCTCCAATTTGCCCGAAAACAAGTGCATGTTAAAATCGATGGGACGGCGAATTCCTTATCTGAGGAAGATAAGCATGCGATCGCCGCCGCCGCATCAGAGGCAACAGATCCCCCTAAAGTACCCGAAGGCAAAGGGGGATGAGTTTTCATTTTTCCAATTTGCTATGGGACCCATCACAATAGGGTTTTTTGTTCGAATGTTTACACTGACACAAGAAAACATTCCCATCTTCAGTTGGTACAAATTTTAAAGGAGCAAAGGACGTTCCCTTATGCGATCCGTCGCACAAGGGTTGCTTTTTGGACATACCGCAAGCACACCAAAAATAATTTTTACCTTCGACGACGGTTACTTTTGCAGGGCTGCGTTCTGCTATTTGTGGCTCTTCCAACTGGATACTCCTCAATTATTTTCAAGGCTAATCTATTAAAATCTGTCCCGGTCATGAGACATGGAATAATCAATTTCTGGGCCACCGGGTACAATAAGGGTCGGATTAATCGTCTCGTGGCTTCCATAGTAGTGTTTTTTAATATGATCTAAATGCACGGTCGGTGCAACACCCGGATGCTGATATAAGTCCCGAACATAATTGGATAAGTTAGGGAAATCAGCAATGCGTTTTAGATTACATTTAAAATGCCCTACATATACTGGATCGAAACGCACAAGGGTTGTGAACAGCCTAAAATCGGCCTCAGTTACTTGATCCCCCACTAGGTAACGCTGATTTGACAGGATTTCTTCCAAACTATTCAACGTATCGAAAAGTGGTTTTAAGGCTTCATCATACGCAGTTTGCGTGGTGGCAAACCCACATTTATAAACTCCGTTATTTAACGTGTCATAAATCCGATCATTCAGTGGATCAATATCACTCCTTAAATGTTCAGGATAATAGTCACCAGGAAGTGCGCCGATTTCATCAAAAGCCGAATTAAACATTCGAATAATTTCTGATGACTCGTTACTCACGATCGTCTTCTGTTTTTTGTCCCATAAAACCGGCACAGTTACGCGTCCCGTATAATCCTTTTGGGCAGCTGTATAAACCTGATGCAATAACTCTGAACCAAATAGTTGATCACCAAGGGCTTTGTCATCTGTCTGGAAGGTCCAGCCGTTTTCAGCCATATACCAATGGACAACAGACACATCAATCATACTTTCAAGGCCCTTGATCGCCCTAAAAATCATTGCCCTATGAGCCCAAGGGCACGCATGAGATATATATAAATGATATCGCCCAGCCTCTGCCTGAAAACCGGCCTCTCCGCTTGGACCTTTAGCCCCATCAGCTGTTATCCAATTGCGAAAAGACGACTGCTTGCGAACAAAGCGACCACTACTTTCCTTCGTATCATACCATTTATCGACCCAAACGCCGTCTTGTAATAAACCCATTAACTTGCTCCTAAAACTTGTTGTTTTGGTAATCTTCGAACGCCTGCATCACTTCTGCTCGGGTGTTCATGACGAACGGCCCCCCGCGAGCGACGGGCTCATTCAAACTCTTCGCTGCCACTAGTAAAAAACGCGCACCGCTCTCTATGGCCTTGATCCGTACTCCCGTCCCCTCGCCCAAAATACCAAGCGTACTTTGTTTAAGCAGTGAAAGCTGGTCCCCAACGCCAACATTTCCTTCAATAACATATAGAAAACTACTATGGCTCTCAGGTAGGATTTGCGTGAATTCTTCACCCGCTGTTAGCGTTACATCCAAAAAAAATGGGGTCGTATGGCGGTTGGTAACGGGCCCAGATGTGCCTTTATCTGTGGCACCAGCGATAACGTGGACTTGCCCCCCGCCCTCTAGTTGCTCATCTGTGATAACTTCTGGTGGGAATTCTTGATATCCCGGTGCCGTCATCTTCTCCGATGCAGGTAAATTCACCCAAAGCTGGAACCCTTTCATAAGGCCATTTTCCTGCTCGGGCATCTCTGAATGAATAATTCCCCGCCCCGCTGTCATCCATTGAACGCCGCCGGGGACAATGACGCCTTCATGTCCTGCATTGTCTTTGTGACGCATTTTACCCGCAAGCAAATAAGTTACTGTCTCGAACCCGCGATGGGGGTGGGATGGGAAACCACCGATATAATCTTGCGGCTCGTCCGTCTCGAAAACATCCAACAATAGAAAAGGATCCAGCATATTTAGATCGGCTGATCCAATAATGCGGGTAAGCTTCACCCCCGCCCCATCTGATGCCGGTACACCGATTGTCTCATATACTAGTTTTCTAGACTGAAATGTCATTATTGCTGGCCTTCCTCATTGCATTATAGAAACGCAATTTTTCAATACTGAAGTATGTCATGCCCTTACACTAATAATTCTTTACAGAAGAATAAACACTCACTATTGCAAATAACTGTTCTTCAATTTAGAACAATAGGTATGGGACAATTAGAAGACATGTCGCTTTTTGTCCGTATCATTGATACGGGGAGCATTACAGCCACCGCGGAACAGCTTGGCCTCGCCAAATCTGCTGTCAGTCGCAGATTGATGACTTTGGAAAATGGTTTGGGGGTACAGCTTCTAAACCGCACCACCCGAAAATCAAGTCTGACTGAGGCCGGCTTAATCTATTATCAGCAAGCCCAAGGCATATTGGCAAATGTTGATGATCTGAAAAATGCTGTTACAGAAAAAAATACCGAATTAAAAGGGGTTCTAAAAATTGCAGTCCCTTTATCATTTGGTTTGCTTCATTTATCCCCTGCGGTGAATGAATTTGCCAACCTTCACCCGGACCTTGTCATTGATATTCATTTTGCGGACCGTCAGGTTGATCTGATTGAAGAAGGAATAGATCTGACCATCCGCATTGCCAACTTAAGTGATTCAAGCCTAATTGCCCGGCGCCTGTCCACAATTGGGCATATGTTGTGTGCAAGCCCCGCTTATCTTTTAAAACATGGCGTCCCAAAAACACCGGAAGATCTGAAAAGCCATCATATTTTACGCTATAAAAGTCCCTCCGGCATCTCTCATCAAATGACAGACAATGAGGGCAACAGCTTTGACATCAGCGGCAAAACCGTGATGACAGCAAATAACGGGGATTTTCTAAAACAGGCGGCTTTAAACGGCAGAGGGATTTATCTGTGCCCCACTTTTATCAACTGGCGGGACATTCAAGCTGGATTATTGGTTCCCATTTTAGCCGATTATAACTATTTGGAACTTGGCGCCTACGCCCTGTACCCCAATACACGTTTCCTTTCTGCCCGTGTCAGACAGTTCATTGATTTTCTAAAAGAATATTTCGGGGAAACGCCCTATTGGGATGTCGAATAAGGGAATGCCCGATAGATCGCCGATTTTGCATTCCCTTCTAATGTGCAGCTTAAAATGCCGACATGCCATCATCAACCGCAAGTTCTGCGCCGTTAATATGCTTTGCATCATCAGATGCTAAAAATAACACGGCTTGAGCGACATCCTCTGGCTCGCCAGCACGGCCATTCATTCTTGATTTTTCAAAAATCTCCCAGCCCCGTTCGGCATCACCGCCAATTTGGCTCATCAATTGATCTCCCATAGCGGTCTTTATGGGGTTTGGGTGAATTGAATTACAACGAATATTGTATTTCATGCGTTTGCAATGAGCTGCCACAGATTTTGTTAAATGTGCGACAGCAGCTTTTGACGCGCCATAAGCAATTAAATCTGGTGTCGCACGCTTTGACGCCACGGACGACAAGTTCACAATTGATCCGCCGCTTTCTTTCATCTCCTCCACCGCAGTTTGGCAGGAAAGAAAGACCGCCTCCACATTTACTGATTGAACGGCACGCCAATGGTCCAGATCGGTTGTCGCAAGAGTCTGACTGTCACCATAACCCAAAATTCCAGCATTATTGACCATGATGGTCGGCTGGCCTGTCGTCTCTTTGCAAAATTGAAACAGTTGAGGCCAGCTATCAGAATTTGTTACATCCTGCTCAAAAAACTGTACAGCACCGCTTAACTCCTTACACGCCTTCACACCCGCATCGCGATCTCGATCCGTTATTATGACCCGCGCCCCATTTTCAATAAATAGTTTAGCGGTTGCCAAGCCAATCCCTGAAGCTGCCCCTGTAATGATCGCAATTTTCCCTGTCAGTCGTTTCATCGACTTATCCTTTATTATTCTGAGTTGTATTTGGAAGTATGACAGGCTTTTATTGTAGGGGGCAACTAAAAGTCTAATTGATAAATATCTAAAACGGCCTATCACCGACAACTGTTGTCCGGTGTATGCTCCGGTAAGCATCCGCAGGTAAAGCTCGGCTTGTTGCTCGATGCATTAAGCATCGATTATCCCACAAAACAACGTCTCCCACTTCCCAACAATGATCATACCGGTAGTTCTTGTTCATGCAATGCTCAAAAAGGGCTTTCAACTCAGACGTGGCCTCAGCATCTGGCATATCTTCTATTTTCTGAACAATCCCCGGAAATGCGTAAATAGATTTTTCGCCCGTTTCAGGGTGGGTTCTAAAAATGGGATGTATGACAGGCGGGGTTGCATTCAATTGATTGGACGATAAAACAATCTGCGTTCCGTTCTCAAGGCTTTTGTTTGTGCGATAAGCATGGACACCAAATTTTCCATCCAGTTTTGTGCGGGTGATTTTTGGTAAATCAGAATAAGCAGCTCCCATATCCACAAACTGCGTATTTGCAGGTGTTTCTGGGATCTCCAAAGCGTGTAATATGGTTATTTTTGCAGGCTTTTCTTGAAAAGAAAGATCCGAATGCCAATAAGATCCCCCATCGGCGGCCCCTAAAGCTTCGCCGTTTTCTCCCTTTCGATTAGATAATCTGAAAATTTCTGGAAAATCTGGATGATTAAACTGTGAAACCACATGAATTTCCAAATCCCCAAAAAGCTGACTGAAAGCAATTTGCTGCTTTGCTGAAAGGTTTTGTTTTCTAAAAATAAGGATTTTATAGTTTTGAAAGGCACGATTAATCGCTTTAATGAATCTATCTGCCGCTGGAATCGACAGATCAATGTTCAAAATTTCAGCAGCCATTCCTGCTTTTTTTACTTCTAATTCAAGCGAGTAATCGTGCACTGTCACACCACACTTAATTGCGTCTTAGCTGGTAGTAATAACAACAATACGCTGTAAAAAGCACTCTTTCAAACGACTTTATATTGTGTTAGGCTAACAAAATGTTATCTTTCCTAAATCAGGTGACTGGAAACAACGAATGAGACACCCCCTTCCGCCGCTTAACCAAGTAAAAACATTTGAGGCCGCAGCCCGGCACCAAAGCTTTGCTCTTGCGGCAGAAGAATTACATGTGACATCTGCGGCCGTCAGCCGCTTAGTAAAGGCATTAGAGGAAAGGTTGGAGGTTCCATTATTTCATCGTAAAGCCAGAAAAGTCACTCTTACGCAACCTGGCGCTCAATATCTCCTTCGATTGACTCCGGCCCTCGATGCTATCTCTCATGCAACGACGGAGCTTAAAGTGCTTTGGCATGATACATTGACCATCGCGGCTTTCCCCTCCATATCTCAACGGTGGCTTGTCAGTAAATGGGCCGCCTTCAATTGCCTTTATCCTGACTGCTCTATTACAATTAATACCATTCTTGAAAATCCTGACTTTAGTAAAGATGGTATTGAAGCTGCCATCCGCGCTATTCCGCCCAATGATCCTTCAATTCACTGGGATAAAGTACACGACGATTTCTTGATCCCTGTCTGCAGCCCAAGCCTTTGCGACCCTGCCGTTATGGCATTGGATGAGATGATTGATCTTCCCAGACTTCAGTCACGAACACGACCCAATGATTGGATCAGGTGGTTTGATCATGTCGAGCATCCTATTCCAGAAAGTGATGCTTTGAGAGGGCTTATTTTTGACAGTGTCCCCTTAGCCATTGAAGCCGCGGTTCAAGGTGTTGGGGCAACTATTACAATAAAGGGACTGATTGAGCCTGAGATAAAAGCGGGCACATTGGTCCCTTTATTTCCCGAATTGCCGCCAATCCCGTGTCCATTCTACATAACTTACCCACCAAATCAGGCACATCATCCAGTTTTGCAAAAATTTCACAAATGGCTGCTTACCTAAGCCTATTATTTACAATAACAAAATCTTACAACCTATTGTAATTAAATAACTCTATTCACCTATTTTCAAATCCGTTTTGATCGAAACTTCTGAATGGAGTGTTTTATGAACTGGACATTTATCCGCAATCTCCAACAACTTTTGCCGCTCACTCTCACTTAAATCCCCAACCAGATTTAGCTCTCTTTCAATTTGATCGATCCGGCCTTCACTTGCCTCACAGCTTTCGCAATCTTCGGCATGAATTTTATTGTGAGACAGTTTGACAGAAACACTCTCCAGCGGGATTTTCTTTCTATCAGCATACATGCGAACTGTCATAGTTGTGCAAGCACCTAGTCCCGCTAAAAGAAACCCATAAGGTGTTGGCCCGCTATCATCACCACCGATTTTTTTCGGCTCATCCGCAACCAATCCATGTCGCCCACTAACAGAGATATTTTGTGCAAATTTCCCAAGTTCACTTTCAGCAACCAAAACGTCACCATCTCCAAGCCCTTCAACCACCAATTCTGGCGCGGAAATGTAACGTTGCACCCAAGCACTTAAAACATCGGCCACGTAAGCGGCATCTTCTTTCCGTGTTAATAAGTGGTCTGCGTCATCCAAGGATATAAAGCTTTTAGGATGTTGGGCTGCTGTAAATATAGTCGCAGCATTATCAACACTGACCTGCTGATCTCTCGGTCCGTGGAAAACAAGCAGTGCTTTTCCAAGAGATCCCACAACTTTGGTTAAATTTTGATCGGCTATATCGTCGAGAAACTGTTTCTTAATCGTAAAGGGTCGTCCAGCCAACGTCACATTGGCAATTCCTTTCTCCTCAATCTCCGGGATTGAATAAGCAAAATTCTCTTTCACATGATCAGGATCAGCTGGGGCATTTACGGTAACAACAGCTTTCACATCGGGAAGATATTGTGCAGCGAGCAGTACAGCGGCACCGCCCAGACTATGACCTACGAGAATTTCCGGGGATTGATAATTCTCTATAAGAAATTCAGCGGCGGCAACGAGATCATCAACGTTGGAACTGAAATTCGTGTTCTCAAACTCTCCATCACTACTGCCAAGCCCCGTAAAATCAAACCGTAAGACTGCTATTCCATTTTGCACTAATCCTTGTGCGATGCGCGAGGCCGCGAAAACATCTTTAGAGCAGGTAAAGCAATGGGCAAATAAGGCATATGCTTTGGGTTTTGAGAGAGGACGGTCCAAGCGGGCCGCCAATAAGTCACCTTGTGAATTCGTGAACGTAATTTTCTCACTTTTCCCGTACCCCATTAAATATCCTTCCCTGAATGTAATGCTCTTCAGCCTCAAGCTAACCCATATTAGTCAGATGAACTATAATAGATAAAAAGAATATAAAGAAGAAAAACAGCTGCAATAGAGAGCTAGCACGGCCAAAGCTACCCATGCATTCTTTAAAAAAAAATAGTTCTATTTTTTGGTGCATTCTAGTAAATTATCGGACATACTACTTTTAAACTAAGATGAATGGTCCCGGATTAAAATGAGTATGATTGAACAAATACAAAAAACTGGTCAGAAGACTGGGATATGCCCCCATTCTGACTGCAATACTCTTGCCCAACAGGTGTATGTCGTACCGACGCCACACTATACTCCTGATCGAACAGCTAAAATTTATGGTGAAATTGAAGCAACCCGATGCGCTAAATGTAAGAAAATGGCTTATTGGATTGAAGGCATACAGGTATATCCAAGCAACAAAACATACCTTCCCGTGGCGAACCGAGATATGCCAGCTAATATCAAAGAGATATATCAAGAAGCCGCTAATATATTTGGCGTGTCGCCCAGAGCCGCTACCGCGTTGTTAAGATTGGGCATCAAAAAACTCAGTGCGCAGCTTGGCCCTAAAGGCGACAATATCTCCACTCAGGTAGAAGCACTCATTAAAGAAGAACTCCCTTTAGAGATAAACCCGGAGATCAATCAGTCTACAAATTTAATAAATGAAGTTTTATTGCCTGAAACGCTTAGCACAATCGATAATCGTCGTATTGCTAAAAGCCTGTTCATGACCTTAAACACAATTGTAGAAAAAGCAGTTTCAGAGCAAAAGATGCTTAATGACGGATACAATTATTTGGCGCGAAGACGCTAAATTCAATAAATTACCCTTATAGAGTTTTTCTCATCGTGAGCTTGGTCGTCTTAAAACCATGAGACTTAAAGAATGCCTGCGCACCTTCATTTTCAAGATATGTGTTGAGAATGACCTCTTCAGATTTATGAGATTTGGCTTCCGCTAAAACGACGTCAAAAAAACCTGATGCAATACCATCATGCCTGTTTTCTTCTTGTACAAAGATATGATGCACGAGAATTTGCTTCTTTCGAAATGTAAAAGGGTTTTCGTAAGAATTTCCATGCTCGAACCAGACATAACCTACGGCGATGCCGTCAACAAATGCCAGAAAGATACGGTTGTCTTCGGCTTCAAGAACTCTGCTAAAAAAACGCCTCACCTTTTCTGTATCCAATGGATAGCGGAAATGTTCTGGATCACCGTCAGCATGTTGCTTTTGGATACAGTCATTAAGTCGAATTAAATCCGCTATGTGTTCAGAATTTGCATCATGAAATTTAACTGTCATGTCCTGTGTCTCTTCAGTCAGAATTGTTTATCAACTCTAACGAGCAATTCGAAATTAAGAAACTAAATATTCCTATCGATTGTTTTTCGAACTGATTCCGCCAATTCTGCCTTACTGTATGGCTTCCCTAATAGATTTGTGACCAGATCACGTGCGGTACTATCCTTACCCGATAAAATCTCTTCCCGTGCTTTTGTGAATCCACTGGTCAGGAGTATATTTATTTCAGGTCTTTCCGTCTGTACCGCCTTCGCCAACTGATAACCGTCCAGAATTCCCGGCATAACAACATCGCTGAATAATAATTGAATATCAGGCCGGTTTCGCACCACCTCTAGCGCTGCATCCCCATCTTTTGCCATGAGTGTCACATATCCAAGATCTTGAAGATAGGCGGTTGCAATATCCCTTAACTGCTCTTCATCATCCACAATAAGAACTGTCTCTGTTCCCGTCGGTAAAGCTGAAGTTTTCTTTTCAACGCGCGTCACTGGATTAGCTTTTTGCTTGGCCCGAGGGAGTAAAAGAGAAATTTTGGTCCCCTTCCCCTCTTCAGTATAGATGTTAAGATATCCACCAGATCGTTGAGCAAAACCATAAACCATACTTAAGCCAAGTCCTGTTCCCTTTCCCGGGCCTTTAGTCGTAAAAAAGGGCTCTAACGCTTTGCTTTTAACTTCTTCAGTCATACCAATGCCGGTGTCACTAACACTAATGATAACGTAGTCCCCTGCCTGTTTCAGTTGGTGCAGGGCCGCTTCTTCAGCTTCCATCACCTTATTTTCAGTTTCAATAATCAACATACCGCCACCTGGCATTGCATCGCGCGCATTTATAGATAAGTTCAAAATTGCATCTTCCAGCTCCCCTGGATCAATAGAGACACTCCATAAATCATCCGCTAAATGGGTTTCCACCTGTATGGATGCGGTAAGTGATGTTGCAATTAAATCCTCTAAATTCCCAACGAAAGAGTTCACTTGGGTAAGACTCACTTTTTTCGCTTTTTTTCGGGAAAATCCAAGCAACTTCTTCGTAATGTCAGTACCACGTGTCACCCCTTTTTGGGCTCTTGATATCTGGTCCAAGGCGGTTACATTCTCAGGTATTTCCTCTTCCAAAAGTTCAAGGTTTCCTTGAATAATCCCAAGAATATTATTGAAATCATGAGCGATCCCACCAATAAGCTGATCTACGGCTTCCATTTTATGAGTACGCCGAATGGTCTCTTCCATTTGGTTCCGTTCGGTAATGTCAGTACCGGAAAAAAACAAATGGTCCTTCCCTTCAATGGTGAGGATATCGGCGTTCATTATGTAATCGCGGCGCCGACCATCTTTCGTTTGCTGCCAGCCTTCAACACCTTCAAGATGTTTGGCTTCTGCAATTTTTTTGATGATGTTTTTGCGATTTTCACTATTGCCCCAAACATTCAATTCACCTGCAGTATACCCAATCACTTCGCCTCTCTCGTACCCTAACGAGCGCAACCAAGCTTCATTAACGTCAATGAACGTCCCAGTATCAGGCTCAGTAATGGCACAAATACTATTATTGGAATGAAAGGCCGCATGTAGAAGGGCGCTGGTCCGACTAAGTTCATTTTCCATTCTTTTTCGGTCAGTTATATCGCTTTGGATGCTGATTATGCCGCCAGAAGACGTTTTGCGATCCGTCGTTTTGATCCATCGGCCGTCTTTTAACTGTACAATAAAAGACCCTTCTAGTTTTTCCCTGTATGCAGCTTTTCGCTCGAGATAATCAGCGCGCCCCCCTTGATCATCGCCAACAACAACATTACCGCGATCCACATCTAATCGACCCAGTGCTTTGAAGTGAACACCCGGCGCCACATCTGTTTCAGAATAATTATAAAGTTTCCGAAAATTCTGATTGCAAGAAACCAACAGCCCATTTTCGTCATAGATGACATATGCTTCTGAAATATTTTCAAGGGCATCAATGATATCAAGTGTATTATTCATCCTTTAAACAAACCTATAGTTCTTAATAAATACTAGCGAGAGTAACCGGTCCCTCTATAAATAGCGTACAATCGAACTTGCCCCTTAAACAAGGGAAAAGAGAAATTAGCATCTCCTCCTAAAGCCAACATATAAGCTCTTAACCGCTAAAAAATCACTTCTACCTTTTTGAAAAACCTGAGGCTGGACTAATAGGCTTTAGAACCTTAACGTGCTGTGATTATCTTTTCTGAAGGAACCCTGCAGTGAAACAACGTGAAATCCCAATTGACAAAATCTATGTTCCAGCCAAGCGTCGCAAAACGTTGAATGAGGAAAAAGCAGAAGAAATTGCAGAAGACATAATTGAAAATGGTCAAAAAACCCCCATACAAGTCAGACAAGGTAAAGACCGCTTTGTCTTGGTCGAAGGCCTACACCGGCTTGAAGCCTGCATTTTGTTGGGCGAAGAAAACATCAACGCCTTTATAGTTCAAGCCAAATTGTTTTAACGCTCCCCACTTTTCCACACATTAATTTTCTTCAAATAACTTGCCGCTCAATATTTACATGACTATAGTCATGTAAATTATATGTACTAAGGCATGTTGTTATGAAAAACACTCAATTTACAGACCGAGTAGATGCGGTTCGGGCTTTTTCAAGATTCTATACTCGAAAAGCAGGCGTGTTGAACGAAATGCTGCTGAGCAGCAACTTCGCCTTGACCGAAGCCCGCGTTATGTATGAACTTAATCACCGGCCCCAGACGACCGCTAAAGCGTTGGCAACGGATCTAGAGTTAGATCAGGCTTATGTCAGCCGGCTGATTAAAAAGATTGAAAAATTGGGTTATATTTCACGAGAGTCTTCAAAAACGGACCGCCGTAGTCAAATAATTGAACTAACGTCCAAAGGGCGCGAAGAAGCGGCCATCCTTGATCAAAAATCCGTTCAATTATTTGGCAATTTAATTAAACCCCTCGCCTCAGAACAGCAAGGAGAGCTCCTTGCTGCCATGGACCGAATTCGGGCACTGCTTGATCAGCCTGATAAAGTTCCAGCACCTTATTTATTACGACCCCACCGCCCCGGAGATATGGGTTGGATCGTCCAATGTCATGGACGCCTATATAGTGAAGAATACGGTTTTGATGAGACTTTCGAGGCGTTGGTCGCCGAAATTGCAGCTGAATTTCTAAAAAAATACGACAAGGCCTCTGAATGCTGTTGGATTGCCGAAATGGATGGCAAAAATGTGGGCTCTGCAATGGTCGTGCGTGCAGACACGGATACCGCAAAACTTAGGCTTGTTATCGTTGATCCAAATGCCAGAGGTTACGGCATTGGTCATAAACTCGTGGAAGAATGCCTGAATTTTGCGAGGCGCAGCGGCTATAAATCGATGTCCCTGTGGACACAAAGTAATCTGACGGCCGCAATTGCTATCTATAAAAAACACGGTTTCACTCTTGCCGAAGAAGAACCACATCATAGCTTTGGTAAAGATTTAGTTGGGCAATACTGGACAAGAAACTTGTAAATGAGAGGATCTGAAAAACTCCCTCTGCTCGCAGCCCTTTTCACAGGAATTCAAGTAGGGGCCGCTCTTGTTGCATCAAAATATGTCATTGACCAAACAACACCGGCAACCCTCGCTATGCTCCGCTACGCTATTGGCTTTTTGTGTCTGTTACCTGTGGTCTTGGCATTACCCAAAATAAAGTTTGCGGTAAAAGACCTCCTTCCCATCTCACTTCTGGGCGCCCTTCAATTTGGTGCCCTGATTGCCCTGTTAAACTATTCACTTCAATATTTACCATCCGCTCATGTCGCGCTTATTTTCGCATCCTTTCCTTTGCAGACCCTTTTACTCGCGTTCCTTTTAGGGCGAGAGACAATCACGAGCGCCAAGTGCATTGCCGTGCTTTTGACAATAGCCGGCATTGCCATAACGTTGAGCGACAGCCTCTATCTCTCCCAAAATACGCCCATCCACTGGCTTGCTGTCTTAGCAGCAACCACGAGTGCCTTTATCGGCGCCGTATGCAGTATCCTTTACCGACCGTTTTTAGAAAAATACCCTGCCCAGAATGTAAGCGCACTTGCCATGTTGGCCTCAGTTTTGGTTTTATTTATCTATTCTGGGGTTGAAGGCAGCTTAGCCGATTTGCCGGCCATAACCGCAACGGGATGGCTGATAATCTTGTTTATCGGGATCAGCAGTGGCATTGGTTATTTTTGCTGGTTATGGGCCTTAAAACATCTTCCCCCGACCCGGGTCACAATGTGTCTTTCCTTAAGTCCCATCGCAAGCGCAACATTCGGAGCGCTTCTCCTCGCAGAACCCCTCACCCTACCCCTCATGAGCGGTATTTTTCTTGTTGTCCTCGGACTAATCATTGGATTTCGGAAGTAATTTTATTAACTCAGATGGGCACTGTTCCTGCATGCGCGCCGCAAAACCAAATAGAAAAACCCTCGAAAACAATTAAGTTCTCAAGGGTTTTTTCTGGTGACTCCAGCAGGACTCGAACCTGCGACCTACGGATTAGAAATCCGTTGCTCTATCCAGCTGAGCTATGGAGTCAATTTCTAAAGCTTATCTCTTTAACCTCGAACCCGACTAAAGGAGAAGTTGTCAGAATAGGCTTTAATATTCAATTTCCGCTCTTTGGGTTCAAACAGATTGTAGTCAATTCCGTTTGTCTCACAAAAAGCGATAGCACTTTCTTTGTCAGCAAAGTTCACCGCGACTTGGGAGGTCATATCTGTTGACCCAGTCCAACCCATCAGTGGCTCAGAATACCGACTGGATGCCGGTGTATACTCTAGCCGCCACTTTTTCAAGCCCGCTCTGCCAGATTGCATCGCATTTTTTGCGGGTCGGTAAATCTTTGCTTTAACAGTCATATAATTTCACTTCCCAATATGAGAAAAAGCATCGGCCGGAACATAGTCCATTTCCTCAGGTCCCGGAAGATCCCAATAGAGTTCTAATGTCGACGTATTCTTCTTCTCAAAGTAAAGAACACGCACCGGATACCAGCCTGGCTCCGAAATCTCAAGTTTTATTTCGTCAGAAAACCGATCTGCATGAACATCGGGATCTTCATAGATCATTTTTCCGCCGATCGTAACCCGAACCCCATCATTGGAATGGACCATGAATGAGTAACTTCCAGCCTTTTTCAGATTAATAAACCCAGTAATATCAGCCCCAACCAAATCATTGGATGTCGCCGTTAAAACGTTTCCGGCGCCTACTTGATAGTTCAACATTGGAATCACGATACCGGCTTTTCCCTTGTCGTAATCCATCCATTCTACAAGTTCGCGAATACTATTAAACTTCGAACCGTAATATTGTACGGCCAAGCCAGGTTTTAGCATTGCTTCAGCCGGCTGGGGCTTCGCTGGTGACACGCCACCGCCCGCCATGACTTCAGAGGCTGAACTAAACGCGAAAGCCGTTAAAGCCAGTGCGCAGGTACTTAGGCACGCGAAAGCTCTAAACTGTTTTTTAATCGGATCAAGTTTTGTCATTAAAGGTTCCCTATCATCCCAATATAGTCTCACTTGAATTTATTTACATTTAACGACAATTAAAAGACGCTTTTTAATTTTTTCTTGTAAGCACTTTTTTTCGCCGTTAAATTTTGGGCACAAAAAAGCCTTCCAAGTACATGACTTGAAAGGCTTTTTGTTGGTCGGGGCGGCAAGATTCGAACTTGCGGCCTCTCGCTCCCAAAGCGAGCGCACTACCAGGCTGTGCTACGCCCCGTCTAGCGTTGGCGATGATCTACACCATACATACTGACCCTGCAAGCGATTGATTCATTTTTTTTGATTTTTTTTAGTTTTTTTTTCGAAAACGGCTTATTTCGGTGACATGCGTTTTTTGTCATCTTTAACATGATGAAAAATAGCGTCAGCTTTAAACACAACTTTTTTGCCAACTTTTAATTCACCGCGCACAAAAACCACTGATTTCGTATTCCGAACAACTTCCGTATGCGCCTCTATCCAATCGCCGCCTCTCACGGGTAGTAAAAATTCTGAATTCATTTTTACCGTCACACACCGCTGATTGTGCTGGTGATTAATCGCTCGGGCCAATGAGGAGTCGGCAAAAGACATCAACATGCCTCCATGAACGAAATTCAAACCGTTCATATGGCGCTCATCAGCGCGAAACGCGCGGATCATTGTGTTCTCATCAATCGTTTTTTCGAAATAGGGTCCGTTTCTCATTGCGAAGGCGGCCCCCGTCTGTACTTCCACAAAACCTTCGGGGATATCGTTTACGTCAACAGTATTTTTTTTCATTCTTGTTCTGTTATCCAATTTCATGTTCGTTTTATTGATCGAAAAGAGTGTAAACCAGTCTGTGTCCAACTTGCACCTGATGTTTTTGAACGAACCCGCCCACCAACTCCAAAACGGCGAGGACTGGTTGCCCCGCTTGAATAGTTGTTAAATCACCCGGTTGCGCCTTTTCCTTGATAAAGATTATCTGGCCCCGGCGATCAACAAACAAAATATCCAATGGAATAAGTGTATTCTTCATCCAAATGGCGACATATTGCTCTTTTTTAAAATCAAAGAGCATTCCGGTTTTCGGATCCAAATAAGGCCGTTTCATTAATCCAACACGGCGCGTATCTTCTGTATCTGCAAGCTCAATTGAAATTTCGATGGGAATATCCGGCCCAACAATCAAAAGGGATTGCCGCCCCTCCGCACTGGAAAGTGAAGTCCCTATAAGGAGCAGAAACAGGCTAAGCATCACGTCTACAGACAGGCCTTTAAATTTCTTTGCCAACACACAAATTTTCCCTATAGTACGGCATTCCTCGGGGGGAGCCATAAGTTGCTGAGAGGTTCCAATTTGGAACGACCCCGATACCTGATCAGGCTAAAACCTGCGTAGGAACGAGATAAATGGTCGTTAACGATACAACATCTGTTGCACCCCAAGCAACTACGGACGCTCGCCCCCGCCAAATGGCTGGCGACACAGATTTTCCGTTGGCACCGCCAATCGGGGTCAAGATCAATCTCTCTGACATTTCCTATAATGGTCAAATGATCCTGGAAAATATCAAGCTTAACCTTGAACCCGGTAAAACCACGTGTCTTTTGGGTCCCAGCGGGGTCGGCAAGACGAGCATTTTAAAAACAATAGCAGGCTTCCTTCCCTTATCGCCGTCAAGCTCAATTCAAACCAGCGATGAGGAGCCGTTACGGGGCCGTATTTCCTATATGGACCAAAATGACCTGTTGCTTCCGTGGGCGAGCTGCTTAGATAATATTCTGATTTCAGCGCGCCTTAAGGGTGAAAAGCCAGATTTTGACAAGGCAAACCAACTTCTGGATCAGGTTGGCCTTCAGGACAAAAAACAAGCGCTCCCCGCGGAGCTTTCTGGCGGAATGAAGCAAAGAGTAGCCCTCGCCCGGACGTTGATGGACGATAGCCCCCTTGTCTTAGTTGATGAGCCATTTTCCGCCCTTGATGCCATTACCCGACATCGCCTACAGGGTCTTTTTGTCAAAATGCTTCACGGCAGAACGGTCTTGATGATCACACATGACCCTATGGAAGCGCTTCGCATTGGCCACCATATCTATATTTTGGCAGGAAACCCCGTATTGCTGTCCCCTGACCTCAAAATGACGGGGCCAGTTCCCCGCGATCCATCCGATAAATCATTGAGACAGCGTTATGAGCTTATTTTAAGCATGCTTGGCATGACCGGTGCTGACCGGTGAGCAGGTTGTTTCGCATTACCGTCACTATCGGTGGCCTCCTATCAATTTGGGCCTTTATCACTTGGGTTACGGACCTTCCCAAGTTCATTTTGCCCTCCCCCTTATTGGTGCTTAACAAATTAATTGACCGCTATGATACGATTGCAGAGCATGCGGCAACGACAGCACTGGAAATACTGCTAGGGCTCGCAATTGGGATAAGCCTCGGCATTCTGTCAGCGATCCTTATTTCAACACACAGGCACGTAAAGCAATGGGTAATGCCTGTGCTTATCGCAAGCCAAGCCATCCCGGTATTTGCCATTGCCCCCCTCCTTGTCCTATGGCTTGATTACGGCATAACGTCGAAGGTAGTGATGGCGACCCTCATCATTTATTTCCCCGTAACAGTCAACTTCCTCGACGGGCTCAATAGAACAGCCCCAGCGTGGCTGGATATGGCAACGCTGATGCAACAACAAAAACGATCCTTTCGTCTTTTGCAAGCCTATAGGATTTATCGCTATGTGAGGATCCCTTTTGCACTGCCCGCGCTTGCATCAGGCATCCGAATTGCCGCTGCCGTAGCACCTATCGGAGCTGTGGTTGGTGAGTGGGTCGGATCGTCCTCGGGCCTTGGATATCTTATGCTTCATGCCAATGGCAGAATGCAAACAGACCTTCTTTTCGCCGCCCTCCTTACATTAACAATCATGTCTATCTGTTTGTTTTATTTAACAGACTACTTATTACGTATTGCCATTAAATGGCACCCAGACCAAACTTATTAATGAAACTCTCGGAGTTGTTAAAAATGAAACTCAAGTCTCTCGCCCTCTTGATGATGGTCCTTCTACCCATCAATTCTGCTTTGGCTGAGGAGAAACTAACGGTCCTTTTAGACTGGTTTGTAAATCCTGACCATGCACCGCTCATCATCGCCCAGGAGAAAGGTTTTTTTAAAAAACACGGGCTTAATGTTGAACTTATCGCACCGGCAGATCCTAATGATCCTCCGAAACTAGTGGCTGCAGGAAAAGCTGCCTTGGCCATTTCCTACCAACCCCAACTGCAAGTTCAAGTCGCTGAAGGTTTGCCCCTGAAACGGATTGGTACATTGGTCGCAACGCCGCTTAACAGCCTAGTTGTTTTGAAAAACGGACCAATTAAGGAAATTAAAGACTTAAAGGGCAAAAAAGTTGGATTTTCTGTTGGCGGCTTCGAAGATGCCCTTCTTCAAGCGATGCTAGCCAAGCACGGCCTGACATTGGATGACATTGAAATGATCAATGTTAATTTCAGCCTATCCCCTTCCTTACTTGCCGGCAACGTTGATGCGGTCATTGGCGCGTTTCGTAATTTCGAACTGAACCAGATGGATATTGAAGGATACGAGGGACGCGCTTTCTATCCTGAAGAGGAAGGTGTTCCAACTTATGACGAGCTAATCGTCGTTGCAAATTCTGCCAACCTGAACGATCCCCGCTTCAAACCCTTCTTGGCAGCACTTGAAGATTCCGTTCAGTATATCGTCAACCATTCAGACGATGCTTGGAAACTGTTTATCAAGAACCACAAGGACTTGGATGACGAGTTAAACAGGCGGGCTTGGCGAGACACTATTCCGCGTTTTGCCCTTCGGCCAGCAGCGTTGGACAGTAATAGATACGCTCGTTTTGCGGCCTTTTTGGAAAAGGCTAAATTGATTGATAAAGCAAAAAAAGTGTCCGACTACGCCGTAGAAATTAAATAAAAATTTGAAACACTAGAATAAGGCTGATGCACGAAGCGTCAGCCTTATTTATAGCGGCTTTTGGTGGATTTTACCCATCAACGCTTTGAAGTCGATCTTTAAAGAAGGCTAGTATTTCATCGCGCGCGGCAATGGTTGGCTGTCCCTGCTCATCAATTAAATGGGCTGTGACAACACTATGTGGAGTGGTTACAAAACGCTCACTAAAGGGCGCAACATCTTTGTTCGCGGCAGCGTCCGGTAACACGCGTTGGACAAAACGGTCACCAAGCTTATCCGCATAGGCCGCAAACCGTTGAGCCTGACAAAAATTATCACCTTCAAAACGGTAGGCTAGAACTGTTAAATCTTCGGCATCCAATCGCCTCCGAACAGCTTCTATCTCCTCATCATCACTTTCAATGGCAGCGGGATCATCCAACGGCAAAGAAGGTTGGGATAGAACTGGCGCCAATACGGACGGCTCTAACATCATGGTAAGGGCAAAATTGCCCGTAAAACACATACCAATCGCACCGACACCTGCCCCACCACATTCTTCATGAGCCAATTTAGACAAGGCACGAAGCCACAGGGTAACCGGGCTAGAGCCCTTTCCTGCAAAGGCTCTAAATTCTGCACTGACGCAAGCGCGCTGAAAAACCTCGGCCCCTTCTTTTACGTTTGGAACAGCGCCATCCGTCCCAAAAAGGGACGGCATATAGACCGTAAAACCTGCATCGCGAACCCAGCGACTGAACCGTGCAACTTCAGGGCTTATTCCGGGCATTTCTGTCATAACGATGACGGCAGGCCCCGTCCCGGCCACATGGACCCGTTTGGTCACGTTGTTGAGCGTAATTTCTTTTGAGATAAAATCCTCAAGCGGATCATCGATTTTCATACTGCGCGTTGTCATTGAATTTGGAGCCTTCCGTTTATTCACTCTTCAATTAAACAGGATGGACCTTTGACCGTTCTTATAATAGTGTCATTAATGACATTAAACATACCAAAGTTGACAAAATGAGTCCAATTCAAGTAACAATCCTCGTGCCCCCTCAAGTAATGGCTTCCAGTTTAGCCCTTACAACTGATATTTTGGAGACGGCAAATAGGGTTTCCGTTGATTTGAAATCGACAGAGGTTTTTCATATCGAGTTATTGGAAGCTCAGTCAGGCACTATCCCCGGATCTCCGGACATTCTTATTCTCCCCGGTTTAGGGCTTTCTTCTGAACAAGAATTACAGCAAGCAGACGATATGCTTGAAATGCTGGCACCTATTATAAAAAAAATCGATCTTTCCAAAACTGTATTTGCAACATCCTGCAGCGGGGTTTTTGCCTTAGCCCAATCAGGGCGCGCCAACAAAAGGCCGGTGACAACCACATGGTGGTTAGCCCCGATAATGCGAGAGCGTTATCCTCAACTGAATATCCGCAATAATGAAATGGTTATTGATGACGGCTCGATCATCACCGCAGGCGCAGCCCTAGCCCATACAGATATGATGTTGCATCTGGTTGATCGGTTTTTAGGGGCCGCCATTGCCTATAAATGTAGAAGCTTTCTTATGGCCGATGAGCGCACCAGCCAACACCCGTATGTTTCAACCGCGATCATGATTGCGACGGATCCACCCCTTCGCAAAGCAGAAGCCTATGTCGGCAAACATATGAAAGAAGCGATTAGTTCCAAAGACATGGCAACAGCTGCGGGATTGGGTGTCAGGACCTTTGCGCGCCGCTTAGAAAAGGTGGCTGGTCTTACACCAATCCAGTTTCTTCAAAATTTAAGGGTATCTCGCGCGATCGCTCTTGCAACCAGAAACACTTTATCCAGCGATGAAATTGCAGCAAAAGTTGGATATAGCGACTCTGCGGCCCTTCGTCGTGTCATGAAGAATTTAACGGGAAAAACATTAGGGAATATTCTGTAGTTCCCTATTCCATTTTTCCAATAAAAAAGGCGTATGCTATTAAAACATAAGCCTTTTTCTTAACATAAAAGATTATTGAAAATCTTAAATGACTAGCTTTCGATAGGATCAACCGGATTTTCTATTTCGGCCACCTGAGGTCCTTTATCACTATCCCCCATGCGCACTTTCAAAATTTGCCCCGCCTGTATCGGAAGAACACCTTCGCGCCGCAAAGTTTCCATGTGAATGAAAATGTCTTGAGTTCCCTCGCCGCGCGTCAAAAATCCGTATCCTTTTACAGGGTCAAACCATTTGACTTCAGCGCTTACAAATTCACCTTGAGGCTTAACAGCCGGATGGTTTGTAACATTTGTGGGTTCAACAGGTCGAGGCTGAAAAGGAACGGCTGTAGAGGTATCTATGTCCAAAACTTTTATAGCCTGAAGACCTTTGGAGCGACGCACCACTTCACACGCCACTGTCACGCCCTCAGCTACATATTCATGACCCGCTTCTCGCAGGCAAGACAGATGTAGAAATATGTCTCCCGGTTCATTGTCAGGAGCAAGGAAACCAAACCCTTTAACAGTGTTAAACCATTTTACTCTACCTCTGAGCTCGAACGATTCTTCTTTCGGCTCAAAAGGGACCGCAATTTCTACATTACTATGTAACTGTTCAACATTCGCTGACATTGGGTACTCCCACCGCTTTAGACACAACACCCTCCCGAGACCTAGTACCCTAACATACTAATATTCTAAAATTCAATATTTGATTAACCCTAAATTAGGGGAGATTCATCAACTTTCCCTCATTTTAAAAGTAAAATGCCGATAAAGTAGAGAATTCTGAGGGACTTTAGTCAACTTATGCCGGTTAACAGCTGTTTTTTGGAAATTTATTACGTATTTTAGTCAAATTTTACCGAATCTGTTAATAACAATGACTTCACATCCAGATTCTTCTAAGAAATCAATACGGTTAGCATCACAAAACTAAGAAATAAAACCATTTAGGGCGTCAAGGTTCTTGCAGGGCATATTAAGGCGTGCCATATACGGTCGGTAAAAAGTGATCTCGTCAGAAGACGACTGAAAAAATATTTTTGTGGAATGGGGAAAGATACTTGCGATCGCTCAGCTTGTTTTTCATCCTATTGGCTGTATGGCTCCTGCTCTCCGGGATTTATACACCACTGATTATTGGGTTCGGCGTTTTGTCCTGTCTGATTGTTGTTCTTATTGCACGGCGAATGGATGTGCTGGACAAAGAACGCTTTATGTTCAATCTTGGCCTCAAACTGGTGACCTATTGGGGTTGGCTTTTCATAGAAATAGTAAAAGCAAATTTTGACGTCGCCAAATGCGTTCTTTTTCCCAAAAAATTCCTTCGGCCAAGCCTATTCTCTACAAAAGCCACACAAAAGGATGATTTGGGTAAAGTGATCTATGCCAATTCTATCACCCTGACCCCCGGTACTGTGACAGTCGACCTACACGAAGATACCGTTTTGGTTCATGGGCTTACAACGGGTGCTGCTGAGGGTGTTAAATCTGGTGACATGGATAGACGCGTTTCAGATATAATGGGGAAAGCATGACTATTTTCACCATAACTGCCTTTGCAATACTAGTCAGTGTCGCCATGGCCTTGGCAAGGGCTATCCTAGGACCAACAGCTTATGATCGCATATTAGCCGCCAATGCTATTGGTACTAAAACAGTTTTGCTCATTGCCGTTTTTGGCTTTATGAACGGCCGTCCTGACTTTCTGGATTTGGCATTGGTTTATTCTCTGATGAATTTCATCGGAACAATAGCTGTTTTAAAATACTTTAAATTCGGCACCCTACGGGGTGGCTTATCTGACTCATCAGATAGGAATTTATGATGGATTTTATTCTGGATATAGGGACTTGGATCTCGCTGCTTATTGGCAGCTTTTTTCTTCTCATTACAGGTTTCGGTCTTCTGCGCTTTCCCGATCTTTATACGCGCATTCATGCGGGCGGCATGGCAGATACATTGGCGACGGCAATTATTTGTTTTGGATTGGCATTGCAAAGTGGTTTCACACTGATTTCTGTAAAACTTCTCTTCATCGTCATTTTTGTTTTTCTCACAAGTCCAACCGCAACTTATGCATTAGCACAAGCCGCTTTCGTTGCTGGATTAAAACCAAAACTGGATGGTTTTGGCGGACCTGCGAAGACAACATCCACCAATGCTCGTGATGACTGAGGGGATTTGAATAGATGGAAGAATTTACAGACATCTTTTTGATGCTGCTCCTCGTCGCAGGCTCACTCGCTGTCCTTTATGTCCGCAATCTTTTTGTAGCAACTATGTTATTGAGCGCTGTCAGCTTCCTGATGGCTCTCTTATTCGTAACATTGGATGCGGTTGACGTGGCATTTACCGAGGCTGCCGTTGGCGCTGGTATCAGTACGGTTCTATATCTTGGAACTTTGGCGCTGGTCGGATCAAATGAGCGCCCTACAGCAAAACTCAGCGTCATCCCCTTACTGCTGTCTCTCTCCATCGGCGGGGCTTTGGTATATGCGACTTTCGAAATGCCAACGATTGGTTCCCCTGATACCCCAGTACAAACGAGCAATGTCACGAAGCGGTTTGTTGAAGTCAGTCCGATAGAAATTGGTATCCCGAACATGGTGACCTCTGTCCTCGCAAGTTATCGAGGATTTGATACTTTCGGCGAGACGACCGTGGTTTTCACGGCAGCTATCGGTGTTCTTTTGATATTAAGTCAAAAGCATATTCGTCGGCGTGAAGACGATGAGGAAGATAGTACCCCGAGACCAGCTGTGAGCGTTGAGAAAAGTCATGATCAAGTGGGAAGCCCACACGATCTTATTCCCCATGTGGTCTCAAAAATCCTAATTCCGTTTATTTTTCTTTTTGCTTTTTATGTACAATTTCATGGAGACTTTGGTCCCGGCGGCGGCTTTCAAGCTGGCGTCATTATGGCCGCTGGCTTTATTCTCTACTCCCTTATTTTTGGGCTGCATATTACCAAGCAAATCCTGCCTTTAAGGGTTGTTGAGCTGTTTTTGGCCTTTGGCGTCCTTCTCTATGGCGGCGTTGGCATTGTCTCGATGATAAAGGGCGGAAACTTTCTGGACTACAATGTCTTGTCTGCCGACCCCATTGCGGGCCAACATATAGGAATACTACTTGTTGAGCTTGGTGTTGGTATTACTGTGACAGCGGCTATGCTTGCCATTTTCTATGGATTTGCAGGCCGGGCGCAAGGTAGAGGCAAGGACGTAAACTAAATGAGAGAAATTTATGTTTTTTGATCATTTCAATTACTGGATTGTCGTCATTCTGATGATGATCGGCCTGTATACACTTATGAGCAGATCAAACCTGGTCAAAAAAATGATCGGGCTATCTCTGTTTCAGATTTCCGTTTTCCTGCTTTATATCAGTATGGGAAAGATTGAAGGCGGCACCGCCCCTATTGTGTCCAACGCCCCGGACGTCCTTTATTCCAATCCGCTTCCTCATGTTTTGATCCTGACCGCCATTGTGGTCGGAGTTGCAACGACGGCCCTTGGTCTTGCCCTTATCGTTCGGATTAATGAGGCGTTTGGCTCTGTAGACGAGGAAGAGATCCTCAATAGTGAGGATAGTCTCTGAGATGATGTTTTTTATGTCCCACGCGCCTGTTCTGGCGATTATCATCCCATTAATGGGCGCACCGATCTGTGCTTTATTTCGCGGGAAGACGGCTCCGTGGTTATTCACTCTAATTTTGAGCGCCTTATCCTTTGCCTATAGCATCGATCTTTTGATCGAAGTCTCGGCAAACGGACCTATTTCCTATGAAATTGGTGGCTGGGCTCCCCCTTACGGTATTGAATATGTCGCGGACCCGCTAAGTGCGTTCGTCATGGTTATTATCAGCGGCATCAGCACAGGCGTCCTTCTTTATGCCAAAGAGAGTATTGCTAACGAAGTGCCAACGTCTCACCTTGGTTTCTTCTTTGCCGCGTATCTATTAGCATTAACCGGAATGATGGGAATTACGGTTACTGGGGATGCCTTTAACATCTTTGTGTTCTTAGAGATCACTTCCCTCTCCTCTTACGTGCTAATAGCAATGGGCGCACGGCAAGATCGGCGGGCTTTAACCGCAGCCTTTCAATATCTGATCATTGGAACTATTGGAGCCACCTTTATTCTTATCGGTGTTGGTCTCCTATACATCATGACAGGTACCTTGAATATCGCTGACATCGCCAACCAATTCGACAGCATATCCGATACCCGTCCCGTTCGCGCAGCCGTAGGCTTTCTTATTGTTGGTATTGCCATCAAGATTGCCATGTTCCCGTTTCATGCCTGGTTGCCCAACGCTTATTCCTACGCACCAAACATTGTAACCGCTTTCTTTGCAGGGACCGCTACCAAGGTTTCTGTGTATCTGTTGATCCGGTTTATTTATACTATATTCGGAGCCGACTTTAGTTTTGGCACTGTCTACCTAACTGAACTTTTGCTGCCCTTAGGGGTTATCGCGGCCCTTAGCATGTCTGTCGTCGCAATATTTCAGGATAACCTGAAACGGCTTTTAGCATTTTCGAGCGTTGCGCAGTTGGGCTACATCACTATCGCCATTGCCCTCGCGACCGAAGCGGGCTTAACCGCTGGTATTTTGCATATTTTTAACCATGCCATTGTAAAGACAGGCCTTTTCTTATCAGTTGGCGCAATGTTCTATGCCACCGGCACCACATCAATTAAGAGCCTTGCCGGCGTTGGACAACGTATGCCCATTACCAGTTTTGGTTTTGTCCTTGGCGGCCTTGGTCTTATCGGTGTTCCCTTAACCCCCGGTTTCATCAGTAAATGGTATCTGATACAAGCGGTGTTAGAGCGCGGTGACTATATTGGCTACGGCCTCGCCATTGCTATTTTGTTGTCATCCATATTTGCCGTAATTTACATCTGGCGGGTTGTCGAAATACTATATTTCCAACCAACCCCTGAAGGCGCCACAGGCGGTGAAGCGCCGTTATCCCTTATTATCCCTTGTTGGATTTTCATTTTAGGCAGTTTCTACTTTGGTATCGAGACATCAATCAATGTAGGATTTTCAGAACAAGCCGCACAGTTTTTGATGGGGGCCCGTTAAATGATCTTCTCCCTTGAAATGCATGTAGCCCTCGCCCTGTATATACCGATTATTGGGGCTATCGGGATCGCGGCATTTGGATCGACACCCAATTTACGAGAAACCGTCACCCTGGTAACGGCAGGTTTGTTATTTACCAATGTCATGATGATATTGCCCGCCATTTTGGATGGCGCAGAACCGGTGGTGACTTTAATCACAACATTGCCGGGCCTTGATGTCGCGTTCAAGGTTGAACCCCTTGGAATGACCTTCGCCTGCGTCGCCTCTACCCTATGGATTATTAATTCACTCTATTCCATCGGATATATGCGCAGTAATCGCGAGTCCAAGCAAACTCGCTTTTATGTCTGCTTTGCCATTGCGATAGCCGCCACAATGGGCGTCGCTTTCTCTGGTAACTTGCTGACACTGTTTATCTTCTATGAAGTATTGAGCCTTTCCACCTATCCACTGGTTACCCATAAGGGAAATGCAGCGGCATTACGCGGCGGCCGTATTTATCTTGGGATATTGCTCAGCACGTCAATCGGCTTGTTCTTGCCTGCGATTATCTGGGTGTGGACTGTAACGGGGACTGTTGAGTTCACCCGCGGTGGCATTTTAGAAGGCCATGTCAGTGCTGGCATGACAGGCGTATTCCTGTTCTTGTTTATGTATGGCATTGGTAAGGCGGCCTTAATGCCAATCCATCGTTGGCTCCCGGCCGCGATGGTGGCCCCAACACCGGTCAGTGCCCTGCTTCATGCCGTGGCAGTTGTGAAAGCGGGTGTTTTCTCCGTCCTTAAAGTTATCATTTATATTTTCGGTATAGATTTCTTATCAAAAACCGGCGCTGCCGAATGGCTAACCTGGGTTGCGGCTTATACGTTACTTGCAGCATCCGTTGTTGCCCTAACAAAAGAAAATTTAAAAGCAAGGCTTGCCTATTCGACCATCAGCCAACTTGCCTATATTGTCGTCGCGGCATCCCTTGCGACGCCAATGGCTGTTGCGGGTGGTGCCTTGCAAATTGTTATGCATGCCTTTGGTAAGATTACCCTCTTTTTCTGTGCAGGGGCTATCTATACCGCAACCAAGAAGACCGAGATTAAAGATATGCGCGGCCTAGGTCGTGTCATGCCTTTCACCTTCCTTGCCTTCTTTATTGGTAGCCTGAGCATTATCGGAATTCCGCCACTTGGGGGAAGTTGGAGTAAATTCTACATAATGTTAGGTGCCGTAGAGGCGGATCAGCTGATCATTTTGGCTGTTCTGTTGATAAGCTCCCTGCTTAACATTGCGTATTTGATGCCAATTGTTATCCGAGGCTTCTTCTTCCCGCCTTTAGGACAAAGTGATCCTGTCGTGAAATTAGGCCAAGAACAATCCTTCCTTAAATGGAGCGCCATTCGGGAGGCCCCCGCCCTTGTTGTATTGCCGCCAGTACTAACGGCATTCTGTTGTATTATTCTTTTCTTCCTGATTGACCCGATCTATCAAATGATCTTGCCAATCCTGACGCCATAAGGATTTGTATCATGTCCAATTCTGATAACAGAACTTACTGGCTGGATAACCCCGGCAATGTGAACAAGCTTTTCTATGCTGTGGTCGCATTAACAGTTGTTTTAGCGATCCCCGACATTTTGGCGTTATTTCATATTTTGTATGACAAACATCCGAAAGCAGAGATGGAAGAAATTCCGTTTTTCTATGGTCTTTACGCCATGATTTGTATGCTTGTTCTATTGGGTGTCTCCAATAGTGTTTCCAGTTTTTTAAAACGCGACGAGGATTATTATGATTGAGGGACTTAACCCCGGCATTATTTTAATCCTTGGCGCGCTAATTGTCCCCTTAACATCGGGCGTCGTCCGGGGGGTTTTACTTCTTGCCCTTCCCGTCCTCGGGATGGCACAGCTGCTCTCCTTAGGTCTTGGATCATGGGGACAGTTTGAGATAATGGGGATGCAACTGACCGTCACCCATATTGATCCACTCTCCCGTGTCTTTGGGCTTATTTTTCATGTGGCGGCTTTTGCGGGTATTCTCTATTCCCTCCATGTAAAAGATACTGTGCAGCATGTGGCAACGTTGATTTATGCCGGATCTGCGATCGGTGCCGTCTTTGCGGGCGACCTTATTACGCTTTTTGCCTTTTGGGAGATTACGGCGGTCTCTTCCGTCTTTTTGATTTGGGCCAGCCGGAACGAGCAAAGCTTCAAATCAGGCATCCGCTATTTAATCATTCAGGTTACATCTGGCGTGGTTTTGCTGGGGGGCATTGCCTTATATGCCGCCGATACTGGCAGCATCAAATTCGAGACTATGGAATTTGGCAGCCTTGCCACTTGGCTCTTTTTAATCGCCTTTGGTATCAAGGCCGCGTTTCCAATGTTGCACAATTGGGTGCAGGACTCGTACCCCGAAGCCACAGTTACCGGCACAGTTATTCTGTCTGCCTTTACCACAAAATTAGCTATTTACGCCCTAGCCCGCAGTTTCCCTGGCACAGATTTACTGATCTGGATTGGGGCCGTTATGGTCATTTTCCCGGTCGTACATGCCACTTTGGAAAATGACTTACGGCGCACCATGGCCTATTCATTGAATAGCCAACAAGGGTTCATGGTTATTGCGATTGGAATTGGCAGCGAACTTGCCATCAACGGTGTCGCGGCTCATGCGACCATCAGCATCCTTTATACTTGCTTGATGTTTATGGTAACCGGTGCCGCGTTGTATCGCACGGGAACAGCCAAAGTGACGGAATTAGGCGGTCTTTACAAATCCATGCCTATCACCAGTCTATTTGCTATTCTGGGTGCCTTGATTATTATCGCGGCCCCGCTCACAGGCGCGTTTGCCACCAAATCCTTGATTTTATCTGCGGCATTAGATGAGAAAATGATCTTGCTTTGGCTTGTCATGCTTTTTGGTGCTGTCGCTGTTATCGACAATGTCGGTATTAAAATTCCTTTGTTTGGATTTTTCAGCAAAGATAACGGTAAACGGTTTCAAGAAGCCCCTCTCCACATGCTCCTTGCTATGGCTGTGATGGCGGGACTTGGTATTGTTATAGGCCTATCCCCCGCCACCTTCTTTGCCTTGCTCCCCACCCCGATGGAAAGTCATGTCTACACCGCAAGCCATGTGGTGACCCAACTGCAATTAATTGCTTTTGCTGTGCTAATTTTCGCCCTTGCCCTTCGCACTGGCTATTATCCGAAGATGAAAGAGAGCATCACGCTGGATTTCGATTGGATTTACCGAAAAGTTGGAAAAGTTGCTCTGATTAGAACATCATCAATCGTCTCGGAATTGTGGAATCAGATCAAAATCTTTGGCTTATTGTTCGTCGGTTGGGCAATTGCTAAAGCAGAAAAATCCCACGGCGAAGGACAGGCCATGTCGCGAACAATCTCATCGGGACACGCGGTCTCGGTCATTTTGATCCTATTTGCTGTCGCCCTTGTGGTAATCTATGTTTAAGGCACTTCAAAAATGACAAACACCTCTCGTCTTCTTGGACTATTCTTAGCCTTAGCCCTTGCAGCCTGCGCCGCGCCGAATGAAGCCATTGGTCCTAATGCGCCGTTACCGTCAGCCGTTGCTGGATCAGATGTGGCGAAACGAGTTTCAAAATCTGACTTTATATTACTTGGCGAAAAACACGACAACCCCGCCCATCATCAAGTACAGGCGGCAATTCTTCGTCATTCTATAATGTCCAGTGATGGGGTTGTTTTTGAGATGATCACAAAAGATCAACAGCCCGTCATTGACCAATATCTGACAGGAGAAATCCTTTTCACCGATCTTGAAAAAGCCCTTAATTGGGAGAAATCAGGATGGCCCGATTGGCGCTTTTACGCCCCTTTGTTTAAAATAACAAAAGAAGCAAAGGCTCGCATTTTATATGGCAGTTACCCCCGCAAGGAATTGATGGGGAAAATGAAGACCTCGAAATCTGATTTTCAAGCGTTGCCAGAGGGACAAATGGCAAATCTTAATGAGCAGATTAAGGAAAGCCATTGTGACTTGCTACCAGAAAATATGATCAAGCCCATGAGCCGCCTGCAAATTGCCAAAGATCATTTAATGGCAACCCAAATGCTCAAAGTAAAAGGGGACGGAAAAGCTTTTCTCATTGCCGGAAACGGGCATATTCGGAAAGATCGGGGGGTGCCCTATTATTTAAAACAGCGCCTGATCAACCAGCAGGTATTGGCTGTTGGCATTATTGAAGAAACCGCCCTCAATTCTGAACAAGATCAGTTCTCACTCTACAATACAATATGGACAACCGAAGCCACGCCGGAGAAAGACTACTGCGCTGGACTTAGAAAGAAGTTTGGAAAGAGTTGAGCTCTTTACTCAGTTTTATGAATTGTTTTGATATCTTTTGACTTCAACCGTTTTTTCGGCTCCCACCGGGTCACGGATCGGCCATCGGCGGTGAAGCGTACTTCTTGATTTTCTGCGGGAACAGCGTCCAAATTTGAATGGGTCGACTTATAAGGCGAACCATCGGGGAATTTGCTTACTTGCGTTTTCCCAATAAAAGTAGAGACACCGCCTGTATAGGCTGCGGCCATCTCGGACACGCGAATTTCAGAATTACGCCCTCTTTTAACCGCTTCATTAAAGGCTTTATCTGACGTCAAAAACGCGTCCAGTTCTTCTGTTGTCTTGTTAGAGCAAGTGCTCCAGACAGCGAGTAAGACTTCTTCTACATGATCTGATGGGGCGACAGGATCACTTAACCCGATCCCCTGCTCCAACGCTAAAAAGATATCAGGCTCAATTGGCCCCGCGCCTGTTGCCAAGAATGTGGCCGGCATCAGTTTCGCCTCGTTATGCTCACTCGCGTATACTGCCTGACATAAGTAAAGCAACTTCATAAGAAGCGGCCCTTTCAGGTCAATTTCAGCGTCTCCGCCTCGTTCTTCAATCCAGGCGACAATATCGAAGGTAGATCTGATAGCAGGGCGCATAGTAATTCCACACTGTTAAAGTTAAGCACTAAAATACAGATTATAGGTTAATCACACCTTAACACACGACACCAGGCCGATTGCGGGGGAACTGTTCGTATGGGGTCGAATTTCGGCTCCCTTTTTAAAAACTACAAAACACCCTTTTCCCAGTCTGGCGCCATTATTCCCGGATAACAATGTCTGCCATGAAAACCATCCTAAAACACTAATGCGTGTTTTCTTCCTGTGGCCTTATTTTTTGCAAAGAACCAGCTAGGATCAATTCCTTTAATGCCTTATTGAAGCGCTGAACCAATTCGGCAGAATCCTTCCTCTTTTTTGGGAAGACGACATATCCAAAATCTAGACTAACCGCTTTTTTTAGCGGTATAACTTGATTTGCAGCCGCCCCTAATGCTTTTTTCTTTACAATTTCACCAACCAAGACATCTTCAACAAAGAAATCTGCACGACCATTTAAAATCATTTTCCAGCAATCCCGGGGAACAACCCTATGGATCTTCTTTTTCACATATAATTTTCTTAATTGAGGAATAGCTGCAAATCCCAAAGGTAAGCACTCTACATGTCCCTCTAAATCTTCCCAGTCTTCAAATTTCATGTTTGTGTCGCGATGCACGAATAATTTGCTCTCCCACAGAATAATTGGGTCACTATATAGGAATTTATTTTCCCGCTCCGCTGTTTTCAGAAGGGGATAGGTTGCGACATAATTCCCCTTTTCAACTGCTTCGTATCCTCGCTTCCAAGGAAGCAAATCCACTTCAATTTCTTCTCCCATTTTTTTAAAAACCTGACGGACGATATCCGTTGCGATTCCACCATTCTTTAACGATTGTGACGTGTACGGAGGGTATTCACTTGTGGTGAGTTTTACTTGAGCGTTGCTTTGATTAACAAGGCCGTAAACAGAGAATAAAAATACCGAGAAACAAAGTGCATACTTTATGAAATATAGTCGCATAGAACCCCCTACCAACATGTCTTCAAAGCAATCCGTCAAATTTTACGCAACTGAACATTAATTTTATACTAATATAATGCAAGGTTTGTTAATGAATATAGAGATCGTCTTCTATCCTGCAGGACTAACGGCCATTTTGTAGTGTTATATTCCTTGATCTACAGAAATTAGTTAGAGATATAATTACGAAAATAAATGGCGAAGAGTTAATCAATACATTTCGGAGCGCCGCATGGACCACCTTGATGGTCTGGAATTATTAAAACAAGCCATAACGACCGCACGCTTCACCGAGCTCCTGTCTAAAATTTCGTCATTTTCTTTTACCAAACTGGCTAATCCTCTCCGCCATATCGGGTCCTCTCCCTGCCCCATGGTAAATTTCATGGGCAAGCCCTGCCTCTAACGACAGGCCATCAGTGTCCTTCAACAACTTTTTATTGGCAGATAAGGAAAACCAAGAATTGGAGAGCATCTCACTGCAGAACGCCTTAATGAACGCGTCAAACTCTTCGTCTGGACAAGTTTCATTACAAAGCCCCATTTCTAACGCTTGCTCCGCCGTATATGTTCGCGCTGTCAGCATCATTTCAGCCGCTTTTGATTGACCAACTCGCCTTGGCAGTCGTTGGCTCATTCCCCATACAGGTGTCAGTGCCCATTTAGCATGGGTATCAGCAAATTTTGCATTGCTACTTGCCAGAATAATGTCTCCTGCCAATGCCAGTTCCAACGCGCCAGTATAACAATGGCTGTGAACTGCGGTTATGACCGGTTGCGGCAAATTGGCAAGACGTTCTATTACGTGGGCCTGAAAATTAGGCCGCGGTAGATGCTCCCCGGCCCCAATATCTTTCAAATCATGCCCTGCTGAAAAACATTTACCTGCGCCACGCAATACAACGCACCCAACAGTCTCAGTCTGTTTTTCCAGATCTCCAATGTGCTGATCTAATGCTTCAAACAATTCGACGTTCAAAGCATTCAGTTTTTCTGGTCTATTAAGGATTAAAGTTGCAACGCCATCCTCGTCTTGCCTGATAATAGATTGAACCATTTTTCTTGTCCTTTTTTTGATAAATCTACAGTAAGCCAAGTCTACACTAGGTGGAGTTCCGCTGAATGCACAATGGTTTTACTGTTTAGCGCATCCAGCATTTGTGAGGTCTCCGGATCAGTGGTAGTGCAGTGTCGATCCTTCAGATATCAAATCGAGCCCCGCAGAACTGCCCTTAAGTGCCGTTACCAATTCTCCAATCGGTTCTAAATACAGGGCAAGGCTTGAATGATGAATTGGTAAAATTTTTGTAGGCTCGAGCTGATTAACCCACAAAGCGACATCTGCACCGCTCATACTTATTTGTCCGAGTGGCCCACTTGTTCCCACCTTACCCAGATGCGGAATGAAGATATCTGGTTTTCCAAAGTTTTTAAGCGATGCCTTTACACTTTCAGTTGGAAAACTATCCCCTGTCCAATAGACGGTTTTACGCCAATTCCCTTGCTTAAATTCAAACCAATATCCATTTCCTTTCCCGAGAATTGAAGAGATAGCCTCATCAGCCGAATGCATGGCTGGAATAGCTGTTATAGTTATGGATCCATCTCCAGCTTTTAAGGTCGTGCTTTTTCCCCAAGCCATAGCCGTTGTCTTTAAAAAACCCATTGCCTTTACTTTTTCAGCATCCGCTACAGCCAGAATTGTCGGTATATTTTTACTGAGTGTTTTTTGCGCTTTCTGATCAAAATGATCTTCATGCGCGTGACTTAAAATTAAGTGATCTATCTGACTAGCTTCTTCTTTTGGGAACTTTGTTAGTCGTTTATGATGTTTAACATTTGGGCCCTTCTTAAGATCAAACATCTCGTTTGGATCTCCCATTAAAAAGGCTTTATCCCCTTCGCCAAAAATTGGATCGGTTAGCAACCGAACTCCATTAAACTCTAGAACCATTGTTGGTCCTCCAAGCCATGTAATGTCCAACGATGGGTTGTCTTTTATTGACGTGGCTTGTGAAGGGGTCGTAGCAAGGGCAAGCATAAAGAGACCCATACCAACAAGCATACCATTTACTAATTTCACTTTTTTCATAAATACTCCGATTTTAGTCGTTCCTATCTTAAAGAAGAACTTTATCGGTGATTAATTATCCAATATAGTCAGATACTTTTGAATTAATTGTCTGAAAAAATCGCACAATGAATAATCTCTCGCAAATTCAAACCTTTCTGGAGGTAGCGCGCCTCAGCAGCTTTGCAAAAGCCGCCCGCCGCTTATCACTTCCCAGAACAACTGTTACAGCACGGGTTCAAGCACTCGAAGAAAGACTGAATGTCAGACTGTTCCACAGGACAACACGGGCGGTCTCACTAACCGAAGAAGGTCGCCAATATTTCGCATCTTGTGAGAACGCAGTGGATATCCTTTTACAAGCAGAAGATGCACTGGCATCTTCCATAGAACCTACTGGGCCCATTCGAATGTCAGTCCCTATAGATTTCCCAAAGGCTGCACTAGCTGATCTCTTGTGCAAGTTTCAAGAAGAGCATCCCGCTATCACTTTTACAGTCGATGTCAGCGATGGGGTTGTCGATCTTGTGGGCGATAATTACGATTTAGTTCTTCGCGGTCGAGATCCCGGAACACCGGGACTTGTGGTTCGTAAAATCATGTCTGGAAAAATGGCTTTTTTTGCTTCGCCTAATTGGTATAAACCAGCATCCAAAATGGCTAAAAATTTGCTCAAGCTAAACGTTTTGGATCCCGCTAACATATTGAATAAAAGCAGTGTCTATGGGAATACTTTCCCCTCTATTCAGACTGAAAATTTCATGCTTGCCAAATCTATTGCTCTATCATCGCAATATGTTGCGCTACTCCCTGAAAACCTCTGCCTGAAAGAAATCGAAGTCGGAGACCTGATCAAGATAAATTCTCCGATCAATTTGGCAGAGTTACCGCTTTATTTGGTTATGCCTTCACGTGCTTATATCCCGACGCGCACGCGGATTTTTATCGATTTTCTGGTTTCTCGCGCTAATACATTTTGATTTAAATATTTGAGAAGCACATCTGTCCGAAAAACCGCCATTGTGACGCCGCCATCGCTTAGCAACTTTGACGTGTAGGGGGGATAATCACTTGTTGTCCGTTTTATTTGAGCATTACTTTTGACCAATAAAACAGTGCATAGAAAGCAAAAATACTGAAAAGTAACGTCCATATTTTAACAAATACAATCCCATAAAACCCTCTATCAACATGTCTTCAAAGCAATCTGTAAAATTCTAAGCAGTTGAAGTTTAATATTTTACTAATGTAACACAAAGCATATCAATGAATATAGAGGTCGTCTTCGGCCTTGCGGTGACTACCGGTCATCTTGTAGGGTTACATTCCTTGATCTACAGAAATTAGTTAGAGATATACTTATGGAAATGAATGGCGAAGAGTTAATCAATGCATCCCGGAGCGCCGTATGGAAAGCCTTGAACGATCCGGAGTTATTGAAACAAGCCATTCCAGGGTGCCAAACAGTTGAAAGAGACAGCGACACGTCTTTTAAAGCAACTGTAAAAATCAAAGTTGGCCCTGTAAAAGCGACCTTTAAAGGTCAAGTGACTTTGAGCAATATCGATGAGCCAAACGGATACACCATTACCGGTGAAGGTAAAGGCGGTGTTGCAGGTTTTGGTAAGGGCGGCGCGGATATAAAGCTCAGTGACGTCGATGGCGGTACGCTCCTTTCCTACAATGTAAAGGCATCTGTTGGTGGGAAAATGGCGCAAATTGGCTCTCGGCTCATTGATAGCACTGCCAAAAAGCTAGCCGGTGATTTTTTTACAAAGTTCAATGAATTGGTAAGTGACCCGCAAACTGAAGAAGATACCCCAATTATTGAAGATACCGTGATCAACGAAGAAAAAGCGGCTCCAGAAGAGACGACAACAACTGCGGATGCTGTAACCGCTGCGGCCCCGGTGGTTGAAAAAACTAGTGAAGAGCCAACGTCAAGCTGGTTGAAGCCATCATTTCTGATCCCTGTTGCTATTGCGGCTGTTGCGATTGTGTATTTTTTGACTAAAGGCAGTTAAGTCAACTCATCAAAATGTGTCTTTATGTTCTTGACCATATAGACAAAGAAGATAACACTTAAAATTAAGGGTACTTGTTCTCTTTCCATAATCTGGGGAGAGTGCAGTAAAAAAAGTAAGACAGCCCATTTAATGGGTAATGTTTTTTGAGCTAGGGAGGAAAATAAAATGACAACCGTTTCAATGACGGTGAACGGAAAGAGTGTTTCTGCTAACGTGGAACCCAATACACTTCTTGTTCAGTTCATCCGAGATAACTTGCGCCTAACCGGAACTCATGTCGGCTGCGATACAAGCCAATGTGGTGCTTGCACTGTTCATGTGAACGGGAACAGCGCAAAATCTTGTACAATGTTAGCTGTCCAAGCTGAAGGTGCTGAGATTACGACAATCGAAGGATTGGCATCAGGCGACGAATTGCATCCGATGCAAGCAGCTTTCAAAGAAAATCATGGTTTACAATGTGGCTTCTGTACGCCCGGCATGATCATGAGTTCTATTGACCTTTTGAAGCGTCATCCGAACCCAAGCGAAGAGACAATCAGAACGGAACTGGAAGGGAACATCTGTAGATGTACCGGTTACCACAACATTGTTAAATCCGTAAAAGCGGCGTCGGAGAATATGGGAGGGTGAGCTATGTCAGTAGAAAATGGAATTGGTGCTTCCGTTAGACGGAAGGAAGATCAAAGGTTTATTACAGGTAACGGTAAATATCTGGACGATATTAATAAATACGGCCAGACTTATGGATATTTTCTCCGTTCACCGCACGCATTTGCAAAAATTAAAAGCATTGACCTAGATGCGGCAAAAGCAGCCTCCGGTGTGGTCGATATTTTTACCGGCGCAGATATGGCAGCCGATGGTGTTGGCGGTCTAATTTGCGGTTGGGGAATCAAAAATAAAGACGGAAGCGATCACATCGCGCCGCCTCACCCTTGCCTCGCGGTAGATACAGTAAAACATGTCGGTGATCAGGTTGCTTTTATTGTCGCCGAAAGCCTAGAACAAGCGAAAGATGCAGCAGAGCTGATTGAAGTAGACTATGAAGAGCTTCAATCTGTAACTTCCATTCAAAAAGCGTTAGCCAATGGTGCACCGCAAGTGCATGTAGAAGCACCGGGAAATCAGTGCTACGATTGGGAACTTGGTGATAAAGCTGCCGTTGACGCTGCTTTTGTAAACGCTGCCCATATAACAAAAATGGACCTTGTGAATAATCGCCTGTCACCAAATCCAATGGAGCCACGGTCTGCACTTGGTGAGTATGACGCAGGAACGGGTGAATATACACTTCACACAACAAGTCAAAACCCGCATGTGGCAAGACTTCTTTTATCCGCCTTTGTTGCCATTGCTCCAGAAAACAAACTTCGCGTTATCGCGCCGGATGTTGGTGGTGGTTTTGGTAGTAAAATCTTCTTGTATGCCGAAGAAACCACGACGATTTGGGCCTCAAAAAAAGTGCGCCGTCCTATTAAATGGACATCTGATCGGTCTGAAGCCTTTTTAACGGATGCCCATGGTCGTGACCATGCAACTCATGCTGAAATGGCCTTTGATGCAGATAACAACATCCTTGGTTTCCGAGTGTCTACAAAAGCAAATATGGGCGCTTATCTGTCCACTTTTGCATCGGCTGTCCCAACCTACCTTTATGCAACGTTGCTTAACGGCCAATATAAAATGCCGTGTATTTATGCTGAAGTTCAAGCAGGTTTCACCAATACAACGCCAGTAGATGCCTATCGCGGCGCAGGCCGTCCAGAAGCGACCTACGTTGTAGAGCGCATGATGGAGCGGGCAGCGCGTGATTTGAATGTTGATCCAACTGAACTTCGGATGCAAAACTTCATTCAGCCTGATGCCTATCCTTATGAAACCCCCGTCATCATGACCTATGATTCCGGTGATTATCCCCTAACCATGAGAACGGCCAAGGGTATGATTGACTATGATGGTTTTGAAGCCAGAAAAGCTAAATCTGCAGCAAAGGGTATGCTACGCGGAATCGGATCAGCAGCATTTATTGAAGCTTGCGGTATCGCACCGTCAGCGGCTGTCGGATCACTAGGAGCCGGTGTTGGCCTTTGGGAAAGTGCAGAAGTTCGTTTTAATCCAACGGGTTCCGTCACTATCTTCACTGGAAGTCACAGCCATGGTCAAGGCCATGAGACAACATTTGCACAACTTATTACCGATCAACTGGGTGTTCCCTTTGAAAGTGTAGAAGTTGTTCATGGAGATACGACCAAAGTTCCCTTTGGTATGGGAACATATGGATCACGGTCTTTAGCTGTTGGTGGTTCTGCCATTGTAAAAGCTGCCGATAAAATCATTGAGAAAGCTAAAAAGATTGCGGCTCATCTCATGGAAGCATCTGAAGACGACATCGAACATGCACATGGTGTTTTCTCCGTTGCCGGTACTGATAAACAGCTGACAATTGGTGAAATTGCTTTTGCGGCATATGTGCCTCATAACTATCCAGCTGATCTGGAACCAGGTCTTGCTGAAAATGCTTTCTACGATCCTCTCAATTTCACATTCCCTGCTGGTACGCATATTGCTGAAGTTGAAATCGATCCTGAAACTGGGGTTGTTGAGATCCTTGAATGGGCTGCAGCTGATGATTTTGGCAACGTGATCAATCCAATGATTGTGGAAGGTCAAGTTCATGGCGGTGTTGCACAAGGCATCGGTCAAGCGTTGCTGGAAGGCGTTATCTATGACGAAGACAGTGGGCAGTTGCTTACTGGATCCTACATGGATTACTGCATGCCACGGGCAGATGATTTGCCAAACTTCAATGTGACAACCACCAACACACCGTGTCCAAGCAACCCGCTTGGCGTTAAAGGTTGCGGAGAGGCGGGAGCCATTGCGGCACCGGCCGCATTGATGAATGCCATTACCAATGCTCTGGGCAAAGAAATTGATATGCCTGCAACACCAGAAAAAGTGTGGCGCGCTGCGCAAAACGCTTAAGAAGAAGGGAGACAAAACATGTACTCATTTGACTATGAACGCCCTTCGGGGATGAGTGATGCAACGGGATCTGTTGGGGAGGACGACAAGTTCCTCGCTGGTGGTCAATCTTTGCTGCCAACACTGAAACTTCGCCTTGCGCAAGTTGACAAACTTATTGATCTGTCTGCCATTGACGATCTCAAAGGAATTTCAGTAACCGATAGTGAGGTCACGATTGGCGCAATGACAATTCATGCAGATGTGGCTACATCTGCAGATATTCGCTCCGCCATTCCAGCCTTGGCTGATTTGGCATCGAACATCGGGGATGCTCAAGTGCGTAACCGGGGCACTATTGGTGGATCAGTTGCCAATAATGATCCGGCTGCCGACTATCCTGCAGCTTTACTCGCGCTGAATGCCACTGTTCACACGAACAATCGTTCAATACCTGCGGAAACTTTCTTTGTTGATCTGTTTGAGACGGCATTGGAAGAAGATGAATTAGTTGTCAAAGTAACATTTCCTATCCCGCAAAAAGCAGCTTATGTGAAATTCCCTAACCCGGCGTCTCGCTTTGCTTTGGTAGGTGTGTTTGTGGCGAATGGTGCTGGCGGTCCTCGCGTTGCAGTAACAGGTGCTGGACCTTGTGTCTTCCGTCAAGGAGATATGGAAGCGGCACTGGACAGTAACTTTGCAGGCTCCGCGGTATCAGGCGTTAAAACCGAAACATCCGGTCTTAACTCAGATATTCATGCCTCTGCCGAATATCGGGCGCATTTGATTTCTGTAATGGCAGCCCGTGCTGTCAACGCAGCGTCATAAAGCTCTACCGATAAACGACTTCGAGGGAGAAGCACTGCTTCTCCCTCTTTTTTAATTGGCTATATGTGATGGGGCGATCATTATAGCAAATAGTAGATACACCGACTTTGACGCAAGGCGCACAGCAGATTAACCTATCCTGCACCAAGGCTTCAAATCCAAGGAAGAGTTACCCCTATGTCCACTCCCCTACCCAATTCCATCGACGCCGTTCATGAACTCCTCAAAGGGGCTGATTATGTTGCGGACCGAAGCTTGGCGACTATTCTTTTCCTCTCCTTAAAGATGGGACGTCCCCTTTTCCTTGAAGGAGAAGCCGGCGTTGGTAAAACAGAGATTGCCAAGGTTCTGGCAGAGCAGCTTAACCGCCCCCTTATCCGCCTTCAATGTTACGAAGGGCTGGACATTTCTTCCGCTGTTTATGAATGGAACTATGCCCGGCAAATGATAGAAATTCGTTTGTCAGAGGCCACGGAGACAGCGAATAAGGATGACCTTAGTGACAATATTTTCTCTGAAAAATTCCTGATCAAGCGGCCCCTTCTCAATGCTCTTGAGCCCACTAAAACTGGAGCACCGGTTTTACTGATCGATGAGCTAGATCGCACAGACGAGCCGTTTGAAGCCTATTTATTGGAAGTCCTGTCAGATTTCCAAATCACTATCCCGGAAATTGGAACCATTAAGGCAGAAGAACCACCGATCGTTATCATTACATCCAACAGAACTCGGGAAATTCATGACGCGTTAAAACGCCGCTGTCTGTATCATTGGGTGGATTATCCTGATGCGGAACGTGAAAAAGAAATCATTTCCCGTAAACTCCCCGGTGCTGATGCTCGCCTTTCCGCGCAAATTGTGGCTTTTGTTCAAAAACTGAGAAGTGATCCGAGCCTTTTCAAATTGCCCGGTATCGCTGAAAGCCTTGATTGGACAAATGCTTTAACAGAATTGAATGTTATCTCCCTTGATCCTGATGTGATCAACGATACCCTTGGTGTTCTCTTGAAATATCAAGACGACATTACAAAAATTCAAGGAAGTGAAGCCGCTGAAATCATCAATCAAATTAGACTCGAACTGGAAGAAAACAAATGAGCCAAACAGGTTCTAAAAACCTTGTCGTCTTTGATATTGACGGCACGCTTATGCATTCAGCGGGTTATGATGAAAGCATGTTCAAACGCGCCCATGCTGAACATTTGGGATCAGAACTCACCAATGCTCATTGGGGAAATTTCACTCATATGACAGACCATGCGATCAATACAGAATTTTTTGAGCGCACCCATGGACGCCCTGCAACAGTTGCTGAAGTAACTGACATTAAGAACACGTTCTTTGGATATATAAAAGCCGCCCATGAAGAGGCCCCTGAAAAATTCACTCCCGTTAAGGGAAGTATCAATGCCGTAAACCAATTACTGGAAACGGACGGTTGGAGCATTTGCTTCGCATCCGGTGGCTGGGGTGTCTCCTCCTCATTCAAGCTCTCCACTTTGGGCTTTGATGCGGCATTACACCCATCAGCCTTTGGTGATACCCACGGGGATCGTTTAACTTTGGTGAAATCTGCGATTGCTGCGGCTGCGGCCGTAGAACAAATCGACAAATTTGACAGAATTATCTCCATCGGTGATGCCATTTGGGATGTGGAGACAGCGAGAATCCTGGACCTCGCTTTTATTGGTGTCTCTACTTGGGTCGCGCCTTCAAAGTTGAAGGCGGCGGGCGCGTCTCATGTGATTGATCACTATGAAGATTACGGGCAATTTTCTGAATTCCTGAACCTTGCGAAAGTACCAACCTGATGGTGGATATCAGCGCATCGGAAAGCGGGACATTTGCAGAAAACATTCTGCATTTTGCCCGCACGTTGCGCACAGCAGGACTACCTGTTGGCCCCGGCAGAGTGATTGAGGCTATCCGCGCTGTTGAATGCGCCGGGTTAGAACGCCGGGATGATTTTTACTGGACCCTTCATTCTGTATTCGTCAACCGCCATGACCAGTGGTCTCTTTTTGATCAAGCTTTTCATATTTTCTGGCGCAATCCAGACATTTTGAAAAAAATGATGGATATGATGCTGCCCACAACCTATCTGGACAAAACCGCGGGGTCAGAGGAAGAGATCGCCAAGCGCTTATCCCAAGCGCTCGCTCCATCGAAGGCCCCTGATAACCGCGAAGATGACCGCGGAGAAGAGGTGGAGATCAATGCGGACCTGACCACGTCTGATAAGGAAATGCTGCAGGAAAAAGATTTTGAAAGCATGAGCCTTGAAGAACTTGAGCTTACAAAAAAAGCCATGCAGAAATTGAGCTTACCCATACGGAAGGTAAAAACACGGCGCTTAAAACCCAATATGCGTCAAGGGTCGGTTGATATGCGTCGCTCCCTTCGGGCATCATTGCGCTCTGGCGGGGCTACAATTCCGCTCAGGTTTAAGTCCCCCGTCAAACGGCACCCCCCTCTTGTTGTTTTATGCGATATTTCTGGATCCATGACACAATATAGCCGTATGCTCCTTCACTTCATGCATGCGGTTACAAATGATCGGGATAGAGTTCATACCTTCGTCTTTGGAACGCGCCTTACAAATATCACGCGGTACATGCGCTATCGTGATGTCGATGACGCACTTGATGCGGTCAGCGAGAAAGTGAGTGATTGGTCGGGCGGCACCCGTATTGGCACCACCATTGCTGAATTTAACAAGAAGTGGTCCAGGCGCGTCTTGGGCCAGGGCGCTGTTGTTTTGTTTATATCTGATGGTTTGGATCGCGATACAGGGGACGATCTTGGCCTTGAAATGGACCGCCTTCATAAATCTTGCCGTCAATTGATCTGGTTAAATCCATTATTGCGATATGATGGATTTGAGCCTCGGGCACGCGGCGTTAAAGCAATCTTGCCTCACGTGGATATATTTCGCACTATCCACAATCTGAAAAGCCTACAAGACTTATCTGAAATCCTTTCGGGTCCCGACATGGGCCAATCAGCTCACAGGAGATTTGTTGCATGAGTCAAAATCTGGATATGGCTGCTAAGGATGATGTTTTACAATCTGCCTTGGAGTGGAGAGAAGCTGGAAAGCAGGTGGCGCTAGCCACTGTGATCCAAACTTGGGGATCAGCCCCTCGCCCTGTTGGTAGCCAACTTGCTATCGATGTAGATGGTAATATGGTCGGCTCTGTAAGCGGCGGATGTGTGGAGGGTGCGGTCATCCAAGAAGCCTTGAGCCTTATGCCTACAGGCGGCAACAAAATTCTGGAATTTGGCGTTAGTGATGATACTGCGTGGGAAGTCGGTTTGGCTTGCGGCGGGAAAATTCGTATCTATATCGAAGCTTTGAACTAGAGATACCGGCATGAACTTAGATCAATTAAAAGAATTGCAAAAAGCGAGGCTCGAAAAGCGTCAAGTTGTCCTTGCAACAAACTTAACAAATGGCTCGAATAAAATATTTTATCCATTTGAAAGTAATGAAAAAACAACTCTAATAAGTGAAGCAAAAATTGCGTTAAACACTGACAAACCGCGCGAAATTGAAACAGATGACGGTCCTGTTTTTCTCAATATTTTTAACCCGCCTCTTAGGTTATTTATTATCGGCGCCGTTCACATTGCGCAAAAACTTGCCCCTATGGCTGCCGCGACTGCTTATGATGTAACAGTAATTGATCCGCGCCGTAGTTTCGGATCTGAATTCAGGTTTCCGGGAGTGGTTTTAGATGATCGCTGGCCTGATGAAGCTCTTGATGCTTTAGACCCTGACAGACGATCTGCCATTGTCACTTTAACCCACGACGCAAAACTTGATGATCCCGCCTTAAAAGCTGCGCTTAAATCTGACGTTTTTTATATCGGTGCTTTGGGCAGCACTCGGACAAAAGCAAAACGTCATGACAGACTGATTGAGGATGGGTTTTCTGCAGATGAAATCGCTCGTATTCATGGGCCAGTTGGATTGGATATCGGCGCACAATCTCCTGCAGAAATTGCTATCTCTATTTTGGCAGAATTGACAGCCACTTTACGCAGGAAGCAATAATATGATTTTCGGCCGCCTTCCCCTCCCCGAAGCCGATGGCGCTATTCTGGCCCACGCTGTTGATGCGGGACGCCTTGGCCTACTCAAAAAAGGTCATATTCTAAACCAGGACACGTTGGTTGCCATAAAATCTACGGGAGCAGATACTGTCCTTGTAGCCAAACTTGAGGCGGGTGATGTTGGTGAAGATACCGCAGCTGGTGATATTGCAGCCCCACTTGCCGGCGCGAATATATCAGTAAAACGGGCTTTCACTGGGCGCAGTAACCTTCACTCACAATCCTCGGGTTTAGCACGCATAAACAAAGATCTTTTAGACAAAATCAACAAAATTGACCCATCCATTACAGTTGCAACTGTCAAAAATTTTGAAAAAATTGATGTTAATCAAATGGTTGCGACAGTTAAGATCATTCCTTTTGCAACCCACGAAACCAATGTTTCTGACGCCCTCGACTATGCGTTAAATGCTAAAACGCCTCTTGTTGAAGTAGCACCGTTCACGTCCAAAAAAATTGGCGTCATTTCCACGCGCTTACCCAAGACAACAGACAAGCTGATTGCAAAATCTGAGAAGGTATTGGCAAACAGAATTGAAGCCTGTGACAACCACATATCAGTCACCAAAACAGTCGAGCATCATGAAGATCGTTTGACCGGTGTGATAGACGATCTGGTTGCAGACGGCTGTGAACTAATTTTGATTTTCGGGGCCTCCGCAACGACCGACCACCGAGACGTTGTCCCGCGCGCAATTGAAATAAGTGGGGGAAAGGTTGATCATTTTGGTATGCCTGTTGATCCCGGAAATTTATTACTATTGGGCAAGGTTGGCAGTACGACCGTGGTAGGCTTACCAGGCTGCACCCGATCACCGAAACTAAACGGATTTGACTGGATTTTACAGCGCTTACTTTGTGACATTCCAGTTGAGCCTGAACATATCATGGAAATGGGCGAAGGCGGTCTTTTAAAAGAAATTACAAGCAGACCTCAACCCCGTGAATTCAAATTGGCTAAGGACGCGAAAACAGAAGATAAGAAAATTGCAGTTCTGTTGCTTGCCGCGGGGCAATCGAGGAGAATGGGCGCACAAAATAAACTTTTGGCCCTTGTCCATGATAAACCGATGATCCGCCATGCCGTAGAACAAGCCAAAGCATCTAAAGCAGATCATGTTTTGATGGTAACCGGGCACGAGCCTGAACAAGTTCTCAATACAGTTTGGGATCTGGATGTACCGAGTGTTCAAAATGATCTGTATGGCGACGGTATATCCACATCGGTAAAGCTTGGTTTTTCCATTCTCTCAAAAGATTTTGACGGTATTATTGTCTGCCTTGGTGATATGCCTCTTGTCACAGCAGAGATACTGGATGAATTAATTAACGCCTTTGATCCCGATGCGGGGCGCGCAATTGTTGTTCCAGCTTTTAAGGGAAAACGCGGGAATCCGGCTATTATTTCAAGCCAATTTGCTGGTGATATAACAGAAATAACAGGCGACATGGGTGCCAAAGCCTTGATTTCTAACAATGACCACGTCGTCCATACAGTGGAAATTGACAGCAGCAGTATTTTTGCCGATATAGACACACCGGATATTCTGGCGACAATAAATAAACAATTATCTAAAAAGAGTGATTGAGCCTTGATACAAGAATTATACCAGAAGAGACTTATGCGCCTAGCGGCCAACGCCACTGGCGCAGGATCAATGGAGTCTCCTGACGCTGAAGGGACCCTTGATAATCCCACATGCGGGGATCGCATCACCATTCAAGTCAAACTTGAAGAGGGGCACATTACTGAGCTTGTCCATGAAAACCGGTCTTGTATGTTATGTCAGGCATCGGCGTCCCTGCTTGCCCAAAATGCCGTTGGTATGACCTTGCAGGACGTGACCAAAATACAAAGCGAAATTCAGAACATATTTGAGACTGGCGAGATCGCAGATGATCCAAGTTGGAGCGAACTTGAATATTTTGTCCCTGTAAAAGATCACAAGAGCCGCCATATATGTGTCTTGCTTCCGTTAAATGCTCTTAGCCACATTCTTAAATCAGCCAAGTAAAAAACTCTATGCATAGAAAAGTTATTAAACACACCAACTTGCCCGATCTTCCTTCTCCGTGCACAGGCGTTTGTACAATGGATATGGAAAACAAGAATTGCATGGGCTGTTTTCGGACGCGTTTGGAAATTGGCGGTTGGCCTCATTTATCGAACGACGAAAAACTGGTAATTATCAAGCAACTAAGAACCCGCCGCCGGGCAAGCACCGCTTAAAATTCCCGCCTCATTCTTGCCACATTGTCGTCCTGAGAATGCCAAACTTACCCTCTAAGATGCTCGAAACTAAAGCATACTAGGGATTTACAATGTATCTCAAAACTTTATCAGCGCTCACAGCAACATTTCTAGCTGTTCTGCTTATTATCATGGTTCAAACAGTTCCCATGGCAACGACAGTCACAACAGCAGGTGAATATTTCCCTTTGTTAAAGGCAAATTGTTTATCGTTGGAAATGGTAAAAGAAGTCATTCTACAACGCATCTAAGTGCTTTTTGCGCAGCTTTTAACTGCTTAGTTTTCAGGTTTTCCAATCGGTTTTAGATTCGGAATTCTTGGTTTGTGATCAACTGTTTTTGAATTCGCCTCGATTTAAATCATCCCTCCCCTGTATTCGTCATCACATTTCACTTCATTTTCCGTCCTTAATGGAAGCAAATTGCGTCCGATATATTTAGGTGCTTCTCCTTAGTGACGAGCATCACAGACATTACCCTAATATTATTCTTTATTGCGGCTCGATATATATCAATTCGATATAGAATTTTTACTATATCGGTGTATTGAGGGCGCAACCTTCAGAATTTTATTTGTTAGAGATGCTGTTCGGATATGGATGTACGTACGTTATGTTTAGGAATTCTCACCTTTGGGGATTCATCAGGGTATGAGATCAAAAAGGCATTTGAGGGCAGACTTAGTCTGGCTTACGACGCTGGATTTGGATCAATCTACCCTGCTCTCAACAAATTAACGAAAGAAGAATTTGTTTCGTGCCGTGCAGAGGCGCAAAGCAAACGTCCCGACAAAAAAGTCTACTCGATAACAAAAACTGGTAGGGCATTTTTCATTGAGCAAATCAAAAAAACACCCGCCGCCGACAAATACCGTTCAGAAGCTTTAACTACATTAATGTTTTCGCACATGTTGCCCGCAAGCAATATAACGAGCGTTGTTGATGAATTAATTAAAAGTTACGACCAGAACATCAAAAGCCTCGCAGAAGGTTGTGATATGAAACAGTCGCAATCTGAGAAGTTTTTATGCGGCTTTGGCGTCACAGTACGACAAGCCGCGATCGATTACATGCAGGAAAATAGGCACCTGATAGAGACTGAAACGCTGCCAGAACAGCGGACGGCATCTTGATATGAGTGCAATAGTAAATAGAACCAAAGGGGTAATCTCGTGAACCGTTCCATAATAATAGCCACTGTCATTGCTGTTGGAGTAACTGGCTGGATCGTATCTGGACAGTTTACCGAACCTGAGACCAAACAGGCAGTCGCTGGTGTAGATCCAAATTCTGAAATTGCACCCGCTCTTCAACGGATAAAAACAGGCCCTGTAGAAGTTCAGGTGCAAAATTTTAATGCCCGTTCTCGTGAACAGGAAGTTATCGTTCGGGGTCGAACCGAGGCTTTAAGATCCGTTATTTTAAAAGCAGAGACACCAGGCCGTGTTGTAAAAATTAGGGCGGAACTTGGACAGCGCGTAAAAAAAGGCGAGATCTTAGTCGAATTCGCTATTAAGGCGCGTCACGCTCAACTTGCTGAGGCTGAAGCCTTAGTCCGTCAGCGCGATATCGAATATAAGGCAGCCAAATCCTTGAGCAAAAAAGGGTTTAGCGCCAAAACAACACTTGCTGGCGCAAAAGCCTATTTGGATAGTGCCCGCGCTCAGGCTAAAGCGGTCAGAATTTTACTTGAAGATCTAATTATCCGAGCACCCTTTGATGGCATTATTGAAGAGCGCATGGTTGAGATTGGAGACTTTGTAAAAGATGGCAATGAAGTCGTTACAATCGTGGATGAAAACCCCTTTCTAATAACAGGGCAAATTTCTGAACTCCATGTGAACGAGATCAAAGTTGGGGGCCTCGGTACTGCAAAGTTAATTACTGGCGAAGTCGTGAATGGTTTCATCCGCTTCATTGGGAAGGCCTCTGATCCAAACACACGGACTTTCCGCGTGGAATTACTTGTCAATAATGACGATAATACCCTTCGTTCCGGTGTCACTGCAGAGACAACCTTTAAAACCACGACAGTCATGGCACATTTCATCTCCCCCGCCATTCTTACCTTGAATGACACGGGAACTCTCGGTGTTCGCGCCGTTGACGATGATGACGTCGTACAGTTCCACCCCGTCCATATATTATCAGATTCAAGCCAAGGCGCTTGGGTCGATGGTCTACCAAAAGAAAGCCGTCTTATTATTGTCGGTCAAGAATTTGTACGCGCAGGCGATACAGTTCTTCCTAAGATGATCACTGCGGAGACTAAATAATGAACGGTATTATTGATGCAGCGATCCATCGATCGAGGACGGTTATCAGTACCCTTGTCCTGATCCTTGTCGCTGGTTTTTTTGCTTATACTGATATTGCAAAAGAAGCCGACCCAGACATCAATATCCCTATCATATATGTGGCAATGACACATGAAGGGATTTCCCCTGAAGATGCGGAGCGCCTGTTGGTGCGGCCAATGGAAATTGAGTTGCGCGGTATTGAAGGCGTAAAGGAGATGAGATCTACGGCCAGTGAAGGCCGTGCCTCCGTTCTTATGGAGTTTGAAGCAGGCTTCGATGCAGATACGGCCTTAGACGATGTGCGCGAAAAAGTGGATATTGCTAAAAAGGAATTGCCAGAAGAGACCGATGATCCAACTGTTCATGAAGTGAATGTCGGATTGTTCCCAGTTTTGGTGGTGACGCTATCAGGTGATATTCCAACACGCTCCCTCATTCGCATCGCAAAAGACCTTCAAGATGAAATTGAGGGACTACCGGGAGTTTTGGCTGCCGATATTGGCGGCGACCGGGAAGAAGTTCTCGAAGTTATTATCGATCCAGTGAAGCTTGAAAGCTATAAAATTTCAAACACTGAATTGATTAATGCCGTTCAACTGAATAACCGTTTGGTTGCAGCTGGCGCTATGGATACGGGTAAAGGCCGTTTTTCTATTAAAGTTCCAGGATTGTTTGAAAGCGCAGAAGATGTTTTCTCGATCCCGCTTAAAGTATCGGGTGAAGGTGTCGTTACCTTGGGTGACGTCACAACAATTCGCAGAACCTTTAAAGATGCTGAAAGCTATGCACGCTTGAACGGTAAACCTGCTGTTGTTTTAGAAATTAAAAAACGCCTTGGCGAAAACATTATTAAGACAATTGCTGATGTTCAAGCCGTTGTGGCGGAAGAGCAAAAAGTTTGGCCCGCGGGGTTAGAAGTCACATTCAGTCAGGATAAGTCTGAAGACATCAAAAGTATGTTGACGGATCTGCAAAACAACATCATCAGTGCTGTCATTTTGGTTATGATTGTCGTTATCGCAAGCTTGGGTGTTCGCACCGCAGGGCTTGTTGGTCTTGCCATTCCAGGCTCCTTCCTAATTGGTATTCTCTACCTTTATCTTTTCGGCTTCACCATCAACATTGTTGTGTTGTTTGGACTGATCTTGGCCGTTGGTATGCTTGTGGATGGCGCCATTGTGGTAACAGAGTTCGCTGATCGCAAGATGGCGGAAGGTTTCGACAAGATGGAAGCCTATAGCTTAGCGGCTAAACGGATGGCTTGGCCTATCATAGCATCAACAGCCACGACTTTGGCCGTGTTCATGCCTCTTCTATTCTGGCCCGGTGTTGTTGGGCAGTTTATGAAATTCCTTCCCATCACACTGATCGTAACATTGATCGGCTCTTTGTTAATGGCCCTTATATTTGTACCAACATTGGGCGCAGTCTTTGGGAAGGCCGGCTCTGTAAATTCTAAAACTCTGGGTGCCCTTGCTGCCGCGGAAAGCGGAGACATTCGCCAAATTGGGGGTGCAACGGGGACTTATATTAAGGCGCTGTCGTTTAGCCTCAGACATCCCTTTATGATCGTAATGGTCGCCGTCATGACGTTGATTGGCGTTCAGGTATATTATGCCAAAAACGGTAACGGTGTGGAATTTTTCCCCAACGTTGAGCCTGAAATGGCACTTGTCTACATTCATGCCCGCGGAAATATGTCTACGCTGGAGAAGGATGAATTAGTACAGGAAGTTGAGCATGAAGTTCTTAAGCTCAATGACTTTTCCTCGATTTATTCAAAGACCGGCGGCGGCGGTGATGGTCAAGATATTGCGGAAGATGTTATTGGCGTCATTCAGATGGAATTCAAAGACTGGCAAGAGCGCCGTAAAGCTGCTGTCGTTTTTGAAGATATCCGCGATAAAACAAAACATATTGCGGGTATAACGGTTGAAACACGCCAGCCTGACAGCGGACCACCAACAGGGAAAGACGTTCAAATTCAACTTTCCTCTCGGTTTCCTGAAAAGCTAGCACCAGAAGTTGCGAAAATCCGAAAGTATCTAGACGAAAATGTTAGCGATCTTTTGGATGTTGAAGACAGCCGTGCGATCCCAGGCATTCAGTGGGAGATTGTCGTAGATCGTGCACAAGCTGGCCGTTTTGGTGCCGACATTACAACGGTTGGTAAAACTATTCAGCTTGTAACCAATGGCGTTAAAGCTCATGAATACCGGCCGCAAGAGGTGGATGACGAAGTTGAAATCCGCATTCGGTATCCTAAAAGCTACCGTAGCTTGGAACAGTTAGACAGCTTACGCGTCAGCACTGATCGGGGTATGGTACCGATCTCCAACTTTGCAGTTCGCTCCCCTCAGCCAAAAGTGGGAACAATTAATCGCGTTGATTCAAGAAGGGTCATGACGATTAAAGCAAACGTGAAAGAAGGCATTCTCGTTGATGAAAAAGTGCAGGAAATCCAAACCTGGATCAAAAACGAGGCCAATTTAGACGCAGACGTAAATTATGTGTTTAAGGGCGAGGATGAAGAGCAGAAAAAAGCGTCACAGTTCCTTGGAAAAGCGTTCGGTGTTGCTCTATTCATGATGGCTATTATTCTGGTTACTCAGTTTAACAGTTTCTATCATGCCTTCTTGATCCTGACCGCCGTTATCATGTCTACAATTGGTGTCTTTGTAGGCCTTATCATTACCGGTCAGCCTTTTGGTATCGTTATGACGGGTGTGGGGGTTATCGCCTTGGCAGGTATTGTGGTGAACAATAACATTGTTCTTATTGATACCTTCGCTCATTTACGATCCACAGGTATGGACGCTGCGGAAGCAATCCTGCGGACAGGGGCTCAACGTTTGCGGCCTGTGATGCTGACAACAGTGACAACCATCTTTGGTCTGTTACCCATGACTATGCAGGTCAATATTGACTTCTTCACACGTGAAGTGGTGACAGGGGCCCCCTCCTCTCAATGGTGGGTACAGTTATCAACCGCTGTGGCTTTTGGTCTAACTTTCGCCACTGTCCTCACGCTGATTATGACACCGTGTCTGTTGCTAATTGGCGCGAAGGTCAGCGATCGTTTTGAACGCCGTCGCATGCGAAAAGCAGAGAAAATAAGAAATAAACAGCAGGGTCTTCAACCTGCTGAATAAAACAGATAAAAAGGCGTCCTTCGGGGCGCCTTTTTTATTGCACCACAACAACCTCTAAGCATTGTATCTGAGCGATAGAGGCTATACGCTTAGATACACGCTATGACTTTCTCAAGAGCCTCACCTATGCCCCCTATTTCTTTATTGCCTGACTGTTCGCGCTGTGCCTCTCTTTGCTGCGTTATGCTCGCTTTTGACAAATCAAACAAATTTGCAATTGATAAGGAAGCGGGAGAACCTTGTCCTAACCTTGCGGCAAACGGTCTTTGCAAAATACACGACACGTTGGATGATCGAGGGTTTGGCGGCTGCATCCAATTTAATTGCCATGGGGCAGGTCAACGGGTCACACAAGAAGTCTTTGGCGGAAAGTCATGGCAACAAGACATATCTTTGCTACGGCCCATGTCTGAAGCGTTCAGGCCTATGCGTCAAATTCACGAACTTTTACAGTTGTTAGAGGTCTCAGAGAAATTACCTCTCTCTAAAGAAGATAAGCTGAAACATTTCAACCTTGTTCAAGCTTTAACTCCGCCGGAAGGTTGGACTCCGGCCTCCTTAACAGCTTTTGAGAAGGGTCCTTTGCGAGAAGAAACGATGTCTTTCTTCTCCTCCCTGAATAACTATGTCTCTCGAGAAAAGATGGGGTAATAAAAGCGTCTCATGAATGCAAAATTCATAATTCTGATACTGGCACTTTTTCTAGTGCCCTTCGCAGCCCACGCCAGACCAACTGCGATGAAAGAGCAATATAATCTGGGTGGTTATATTACAATCGGCAAGACAACGCCGTATAAGTTTGAGCCCCACTCAAATCCGCGCCCACTTCCGCCTATGCCATCACACATAAAATCTCAAAATTCCAATAAAATTATTACCGATGCCCTTTCAAATTATCTGGTGAAATTTCCGGCGACCACCGGCTTATTGTTAATCGATCATGGTCAGATACTTATGGAAGAATATCAGGGCAAAGGAACCCCTACGTCAGAATTTTATAGTATGAGCATAGGGAAAAGTATGACGAGCCTCGCGCTTGGAAAGCTTCTATGTTCGGGTGCCATACCTAATCTTGATATTACAGCCAACACGCTTATTCCTGAGCTGGGTAATAGTAGTTATGGAAAAAGTACAATAAGGCAGCTTTTGACAATGAGCTCCGGTGCTTATGCGCCGATTAAACGCGGACAACCAGGTTATAAAGATAACATTGGGAAAAACCCGAGAACCGGTAAACCCTATAGCGGGGAAATTTGGCCAATACGTTTAGGGCAAGTAACAATCGAAGACGTTCTATGGGGTACAATTTGGAATAAGGTTTTCTGGAAACCCAGATATAAGCCCGGAGAAAAATTTCAATATAAGGCTGGCGATACGCTCACAGTCAGTAAAATAATTGAAGTTAAAAGCGGAGCTTCTACAGCGGCATATTTCGATAAAATGATTTGGCAAAATATACGCGGTGCTAATTCAGGGCATTGGGAAGCTGACCGGAATGGTTCAACCATTGCCAATGCAGGCTTTCAAGTAGCTTTAAAAGACTGGGGGCGTATTGCGCTTTGGATTTTAGACAGTTTAGAGTCTCAAGATTGTTATTCAAGATACCTTAAAAAAGCGACGACTACTCAAATTAACATCCCCACTGGACACGGTACTTATTTTCAAGGATATGGGTATCAATGGTGGATACATGATCCCATGTCATCAAGCTTTTGGGGATTAGGATATGCAGGCCAAATACTCGCCATACATCCCCCATCCGGTAAAGTAATGATCAAATTCAGTTACCGGAAAGATCCAGGATCTTCAGCCCAGCTGCGAAAAATTTTCAAACAATGGGTTAAAGCTCAATAAAAGGCGTTAAAAAGAAAACAGCATCGTGTCTATTCAGACGTTTTAGGCTCGTCTTTATCGTCGCTACGATCTGCCAATTCTTTGTCAATTTGCGCTTTTCGTTTCTCTTCTTTTACAAGGCGACGGTGGCTTGCAACAGAAAATGGGATTGTTCCCAAATAGGCCAGTGCAGCACCGGTTAGCAGCTGCCACGGATAACTTGCCATAACAGCGGCCAGCCCGCCCACAAGAACAAGAAAAGCCATAATAAATCGCTTATTTATGGCAACACGCTTTATTGAAAATGTCGGAATACGGCTCGCCATAAGAAAGGCAATAACAAGCAACCACGCGGCATTTAGAATGCTGGATTCAAAAATTTCACTGTCAGAATAAAAACTTATGACCATGAATAACAATGAAATTGCGGCCCCTGCTGGTGCTGCAATGCCTGTAAAATACCGGGATTCCCACGCTGGTGTTTCTTCATCCAACATGGAATTAAACCGCGCCAGACGTAAACCGCAGGAAACTGTAAAGACTAACGCTATAATCCAGCCCAACCCGCCGAGGCCCCGATCGAGTGTCCACAAATAGAGGACAAGAGCGGGTGCCACACCAAAACTGACGAAATCAGCGAGTGAATCCAACTCCGCCCCAAAGCGTGAACTTCCCTTCAACAAGCGCGCCATGCGCCCATCAAGACCGTCAAGGATACCTGCAATCAATATGGCCGCCACAGCCCATTCCCAACGTTGCTCCAATGCGAAGCGAACTGACGTCAAACCTGCACATAAAGCAAGCGTCGTCAGCATGTTAGGGATAAGTGAATTAAGGGGAAGTTCCCTTAGTTTCCGGCGGCCACTAGACATATTATCGAACCTCAACCGTAATTGGTGACTCGTTTTTAGCTTTAAGATCCGCGATGATAGTTTCTCCGCCGATCATATTTTGACCCACACCAATAAGCGGCTCGATGCCTTCTGGTAAATAAATATCAGTGCGGCTACCAAAACGGATCAACCCGAAACGCTCTCCTGTCCGGACTTCTTGACCATCACTTAAATGGCAGACAATACGGCGGGCAACTAGGCCTGCGATTTGAACAAAAACGATATCCAATCCATCTTCCGTACGAACGTGAACCGCATGACGTTCATTTTCTTCGGACGCTTTATCCAAAGCAGCATTCAAGAATTTACCAGGACGGTATACCTGCTTGATAACCGTACCACCGAGTGGAATACGATTTACATGAACATTAAAGACATTCAAGAAAACACTTATACGTAAAAGAGGATCAGATCCCATGCCAAGCTCTTCAGGAGGGACAGACCGTTCGATCATCTGCACAACGCCATCAGCAGGGCTAACAAGTAACCCTTCCCTTGTTGGAACATGACGATCTGGATCACGGAAAAAGTAGACGCACCACAATGTCAGCACAACACCGGCCCATCCAAGGATTGGGCCTGTAAAAATAAACAGTGCCGCGGTTACTGCCGCAAAGATGGCAATAAAGCGATGGCCTTCTTTATTAATAGGCACCAAAACTGATTTTAACGTATCCATGTCAATCGTCTTTCAAATAACTTCAATTGCATCATAGCCCTATAGCGCAAGCGGGCGACAAAAAGAACTATAAAGATACATAAGCGATCATTTAACCTTAACTGAGCGCCTGAGCCAGTTTCTCCTGGTAATCTTCAACCTCTTGCTGTCTCGCCCACATATCAGCATATTGGCCCTGTTTTTCCAACAATTGATGATGATTACCCCTCTCGACAATGTGTCCGCCGTCCAAAACAAGAATTTCATCCGCATCTGTCACTGTTGACAAACGATGGGCAATAACCAGCGTTGTTCGGTCTTTGGAGACTTCTTTCAAACTTTTCTGGATTTCTTTCTCTGTTCGAGAATCAAGAGCAGAAGTCGCTTCATCAAACAGCAATATTCTCGGTGCTTTTAATATTGTCCGGGCAATTGCTACCCGCTGTTTTTCGCCGCCAGAGAGTTTAAGACCGCGCTCCCCAACCATAGCATTATAACCATCGGGTAGTTTTTCAATGAACCCGTCAATACTTGCAAGTCGGGCAGCCTCTTCAATCTCTTCGTTACTGGCGTCTGGACGTCCATATCCGACATTATACCGAACAGTATCATTAAACAGGACCGTGTCTTGAGGAACAATACCAATTGCCGCGCGTAAAGATGTTTGCGTCACATCTTTGATATCTTGCCCATCGATCGTAACACGGCCGCTATTCACGTCATAAAATCTGAATAAAATTCGAGAAATAGTCGATTTTCCAGCCCCGGAAGGCCCGACAATTGCCACTTTTTGACCGGCTTTAACTTTAAAAGAGACGTCATGTAAAATCTGACGTTCTTCTTCATAGCCAAAATTAACATTGTGGAATTCGATTTCGCCCGACCCTTCTTTTAAAACCGTAGCGTCAGCAATGTCATCTACCTCTCTGTTTATACTTAACAATTCAAACATCTTCTCCATATCAACTAGGCTTTGTTTAATCTCGCGATATACAAAACCCAGAAAATTGAGAGGCTGAATAAGAAGCATTAAAAAGGCATGAGCAGCGACAAAGTCACCAACTGTCATTGTACCGTTCGCAACCCCTTGGGCTGAAAGATACATGACAAGAACAATTCCGGTACTGATAATGAACCCTTGCCCGATATTTAAGTATGCAAGGGTCGTTTGGCTTTTGACTGCCGCTTTCTCGTAGCCGGCTATGGCCGAGTCAAACCGCCGGCTTTCATGCTCTTCATTTCCAAAATATTTTACGGTCTCAAAGTTCAGCAGGCTATCAATTGCCTTGGTGTTTGCTTCACTGTCTTTTTCATTCATTGTCCGCCGGTATTTCAGGCGCCATTCTGTCACAGCAAGGGTAAAGTAAATATACCCGATCAGGGTTGCCGCCGTAATCAAGGACATAGCAATCCCATACTCGACCCACATAATTCCGCATATGAAAACGATTTTCAAAAGTGTCGGGACGATGTTGAACAACATAAAGCGAAGAAGAAAATCAATCCCCTTCGTCCCCCGTTCAATAACACGGCTAAGACCACCCGTTTGGCGATCCATATGGAACCGCAAAGACAAACGGTGTAAATGTTTGAAAGTCCTTAAAGAAACTTGCCTGATAGCGTTCTGACCAACCTTGGCAAAGACCGCATCACGCAGCTCCCCAAACCCCTGCTGGAATACTCGAGCCGCGCCGTAGGCAATAACAAGCGCTATGGGGACGACGATAAGGGGGTTGGCAGTGCTCCCCTCTCCGGTCAAGTCGTCCACAAGATATTTGAGAATAAAGGGTGAGTATACTGCAGCGATTTCAGCTGCAATCAAAAAACCCATCGCCAAAAACACACGGAACTTCAAATCAACCCGATCACGGCTCCAGACAAAGGTCAATAATGTCAACGCGGTAGAGATGTGACTTCGTTTAGAAGATTCTGCGTGACTGTCAAATTTTGTATTATCCATGTTTTCCATTTCTATTTTTTAAAAGCATAATGGAAATTAGTGAGTTGAGTTACCAAAATTTTAACTACTTGTGACGATAGTATCATTAACTGGATACCGGTTGAAAACAGTAGATGGATTAAAAGATAGCCCAATGACCGTGAGCGCCCCCTCTTCACAAACCGTGACAGACTTTGAAGCCTTATTAAAAGAAGGCCAAGAGAAGTTAAGTTGGGCAACACCTAAGTCACCACTTGCCTTTCGGTTCAACTGGGAAAAGGTTGAGTTTTCCGCAAAATTAAGCAAAGTAGAAGACAAGCACAGGCTGGTTTTTCTAGGAAATCTAGGCCCCTTACCTTATTCCGCAGAAAGTCCTGATTATAGAGAACGTCTCCTAATGCTCCTTGCGTGGAAACCCGATGAAGAACGGGTCAAATTCGTTATGGATCCAATCCGTCACCAAATTTATCTGATGATAGATGATATCTTGGAAGGTGATTTAACGGGGACTCATTTAATCTCATCTGCCATCACGTCTCTGCTCCATGCCCGCCCCTTCCTTGAACTTGCAAGAGAAATTGGCTGGCAGCACCCGGCAGACACAACACCCCGTGACCTGAATGTTGTCCCTCATAAACTAGATGATAACTAGGTTATCTTCTAGTTTGGTACTTTTTCTGACGGTAATTTAAAAATTTGCCCGGGGAAAATTAGGTTAGGGTCCTTAATCTGTTCCTGATTGGCTTGGTAGATCATGGTATATTCGGTCCCTTCCCCATACATACGACGGGCAATTCGCCACAAACTGTTCCCCGGTTGAACGATAGCTCGAATTTCAAGGCCGCCCTTAGCCAGAATTACATCGTCAGCAGAAGCGCGTTGAAACGGTAATTCCACCCGTGAGATTACATTGCCTTTTTGATCGAGCTGATCCGCACGCAATTTATATTTGCCTGCAGGAATTTCTGTTTCAGGGGTCAACGACCAATTACCGTCTTTATCAACCTTAGCGGTCCCCACAGGTTTGTTTTGAACATAAACCTGCACGTCATTGCCGGGCGTCCCCTGACCAGATAGAGCAACATTCCCAGTGTCATTATAATCAATGCTGCCAACGGAAAGATTTTTGGCTGCCGTTAAATCTCCCTTAGGCTCTGGCATTTGAAGTAATTTTGAGACACGCTTGTCAAATGCACTGTGATCTTTATTTTTAGGAGTCAAAATCGCAATGGCTGGCTGCCTGTTTTCTATATTTTTACTGCAATCGGGAACTTGCATAACAACAAGGCGCGCAGTCTCAACTTCACGGCCATCTGGGTTTTTCGCTTTAACATTAATTTTTTGCGCGCCAGCGGTCAACGCTGCATCAGAAACAAACACCCATTCACCGCGCCGATCTGCCGTAACGCTCCCTAGAACATTCTCGCCAGCATAAATTTGTAAAACCGCTGTTGGTTCAGCTCTTCCAGCAACCAATAAACCGCAATTTTCATCGACCCGCACAACATCAAATCGTGGGGATGCCATTGCAGCTATTGCCCCCTTGGCAACAGTCGGTTGATTTTCTTTTTCAATAATAACAGCATTTGTTTTATCGGTTTTTTCAGAGACTACCAACTTGGTGTCTTCCTGAATTTTACCCGCTGGTTTGATCGGCCGTTCGGCCAAAACTGGATCGTCGTTGCCCCAAAGCAGAAAAAGTGCGGCCCCGACGAGAAGCAAAAAGACTAAGATACCAAAAACCCGCACGACAGCCTCATCAGTTGTTTATTGAATTTTCACAGTATGGACTCTTGGGACCATGGACGCAACATTGGAGCTTTTAACCCCGCACCGATGTCTTACTTTGGCAAAACCATGTTCACTTCTTGGCCTCCATATCCGTGCTCCTTATCATGGGCCCGAATAGTGACTGTTTTTACATGCATGGGAATAGAGAGGGTCATAGATCTTGTAAAAGGCTGCTCATTCTCGTGGGGATGCATCAAGACACGCGTTCCCAGAACTTCCCGTTTCGTATCAAGAACTTCCCATCTGTCTGCATAATGATCCCATCCTTCATCGACATGTTGAACCGTTACAGAAAAACGGTAAATGTCGGCCTCAGTCTTGACTATTTTGACATTCAGAACATCTGCGGTACCCGCAAAAACAAGGCTTGACGCTGCGGGTCCTACAACGCACATAAGAGAGGTAATAAAAACACCGATAATTCGTATTAATATTTTGGGTATTCTCATGACTAAGATTTCTTCTCTTTGTGTTTATTGTGGCTCAAAAATGCCTATTGACCCTGCTTTTACCGAAGCTGCGAGAGCTTTGGGCCAGCAATTAGGGGAGCAAGGCATCCAATTAGTATATGGCGGCGGACATGTTGGCCTGATGGGTATAACAGCAGATGCAACACTGGGCGCCGGGGGACAGGTTATCGGTATTATCCCTGAGCACCTACATGATATTGAAGTAAGTCACGAGAATTTGACGGAACTTCATATTGTTGACAGCATGCATACACGCAAACAAATGATGTTTGAACGCTCAGATGCCTTCATTGTCCTGCCTGGTGGGCTGGGTACGCTTGATGAGACGTTCGAGATGATTACTTGGCGCCAGCTGCAATTGCACGACAAGCCTATCATCCTTGTAAATTACAAAAACTACTGGCAACCCTTCCTTGATTTAATGGAACACATGATTAAAGCGGGATTCGTTGAAGAGCATGCAAAGTCCTTTTTTCAGGTTGTCGAGAGACTGGAAGACATACTTCCTGCCTTAAAACACATGCCTGACGCAAAATTACAGCCCGATATTTCAAAAATGTAAAAAAATTGCGTTATTTCGTCACACGCAACTTGCACCTTACGCAGGCAATGCTATTTTGCGCCCATCAATAAAATTTGTTAGGAAAAGAAGGATCTCGAAATGCAAAAGATTCAAGTCGCTAATCCAGTAGTAGAGCTGGACGGAGACGAAATGACCCGGATAATCTGGGATTTCATTAAGAACAAGCTCATCCTTCCCTATTTGGACATTGATCTAAAATATTACGATCTTGGTATGGAATCTCGCGATGCGACGAACGACCAGATCACTGTTGATGCGGCAGAGGCCATCAAAAAATATGGCGTTGGCGTTAAATGTGCAACAATTACTCCAGATGAAGAACGCGTTACAGAGTTCAATCTTAAAGAAATGTACCGTTCACCAAACGGCACTATTCGTAACATTCTAGGCGGCACAGTGTTCCGTGAGCCAATCATTTGCGAAAATGTTCCGCGTCTGGTTCCAGGTTGGACCGATCCGATTGTTATCGGTCGTCATGCTTTTGGTGATCAATATCGTGCCACTGACATGCTGATCCCTGGCCCCGGTAAACTTACGATGAAGTACACACCGGCTGATGGTGGTGAATCGCAGGAATTCGAAATCTTTGATTTCCCTGATGCAGGTGTTGCAATGGGCATGTACAATCTTGATGAGTCCATTCGTGGATTTGCACGGGCTTGCATGAACTACGGCCTTAACCGTGGCTGGCCTGTGTACCTATCGACTAAGAACACCATCTTGAAAAAATATGATGGTCGTTTTAAAGATCTATTCGAAGAAGTTTTCCAGGCTGAATTTAAGACTAAATTTGCAGATGCAGGCATTTCATATGAACATCGCTTGATCGATGACATGGTTGCGTGCGCTATGAAATGGTCAGGCAAATTTGTTTGGGCTTGTAAGAACTACGACGGTGACGTGCAGTCCGACACTGTGGCTCAGGGTTTCGGCTCATTGGGTCTGATGACATCTGTCTTGATGACTCCAGATGGACAAACTGTTGAAGCAGAAGCCGCCCACGGTACGGTAACGCGCCATTATCGCGAGCACCAAAAAGGTAAAGAGACTTCAACAAACCCAATTGCGTCTATTTTCGCTTGGTCACGAGGTCTTCTCCACCGCGCAAAACTCGACGATAATGAGGCATTGAAGGATTTTGCTGAAACTTTGGAAAAAGTTTGTGTTGCGACTGTTGAAGGCGGCGAAATGACAAAAGATTTGGCACTCCTCGTTGGACCAGATCAGTCTTGGTTGACAACAAACCAGTTCCTCGATGCGTTGGACAGAAATCTTAAAAAAGAAATGGCTTAATTCCTCCTTTAAGCTCACTATTTTGAGAAAAGGTCGGCAATTAGCCGGCCTTTTTTTTATGCCTATTTCAAATTAGATGTGAAGGATAAAAATTACTAAAATTATAAGTAATTTTTATCCTAAGCTCTTGTAAATATTAGAAAATTCTTCATAAAATTTTATCTATAAGTTACTTTTTTTTTAATAAAGTTCCGATAAATTGCTCCTATTGTTTTAACAGACATTCAAAGCGAACAGTTTATTATGAATATTAGTGTTAGATTACTTAAATTCGTCTCGTCTGCAGTATTAGTTCTTGGAATTTCCGCACCAGCGTTAGCCGATACCCTTGACTTCACACAGGCGCCACTGGGCTATACAGGTTCAAACATCCTTGAGCTTTCAAATGCCACGCTCACATCCGATGGCAAAGAATTTTATGTCGGACCTCCTGGTCAATATGATGAGGTCAATAACCTCGGCGCAATTTGCTCAAACGATAGCCGCAACTCTTGTGCTTTTGATATGGAAATCGCCTTTACTGGAATGGTAGAAAACCTCTCTTTCGCGTCCTTCGTGGTTGGAAAAGGGGATAAAGCAGAAGTCTCCGCCTATAATGGCGACACTTTCCTTGGAATGATTGCCATCAAGTCCAATACCATCCTTGATTTCTCATCTTACGGTTATATTACCAGCTTGTTTTTTGACGATAAGACCAAAAAACATGGTCAAAATGGCATTGTCTATGGTGATTTCTCCTTTGAATCAGTAGGCTCTATTAGCGCGGTTCCGCTTCCCCCTTCTATCCTACTCTTTGGTGCAGCCTTAGCAGGTCTTGCCTTCTTGAAATGGAAACGCTCTCCCGCTCAAGCTTAATGGCTAGAGAAATATCAAATTATAAAGCGGCTTCACGGCCGCTTTATTTTTGAACTTCATTTCAAATTTTAATTTGTTAATCAGATTAATTGCTTCATCTTAAGAAATAGACTTTCCACTTTTTGCTGCAAAGACAGTGCAAATGATAAAGCCCCACATTCCAGAAGATGAAGATCACCGACTAAAAAGTCTTCAGTCCTTGAATATTTTGGATACGCCGCCTGAAGAACGATTTGATAGGCTGACAAGACTTGCTAAACGAATGTTTAATGTTCCAATCGCAATTATGAGCCTTATAGATTCAGAGCGGCAATTTTTTAAATCTAAAGTTGGTGTCAAAATAACGGAAACCCCACGAGACATATCTTTTTGCGCACATACAATTCTCAATGAAAAAATACTTGTCATTCCAGACACAAAAAAAGACAGACATTTTGCCAATAATCCCCTCGTCACAGGTGGTCCCGAGATACGTTTTTATGCAGGATGCCCCTTGCACCACTTTGATGGTAGCAGCTTGGGTGCTTTATGTATTATGGATACCAAAGTACGAAATTTTGATGATGAAGACCTTAAAACTTTAAAGGATTTAGCGGCTCTTGTTGAAGGAGAATTAATAGCAATTCAACTTGCTACCCAAGATGACCTAACAAAAATATACAATCGCCGTGGCTTCATTTCTCAAGCCCAAAATAGTTTAAACATCTGCCGCCGTGAAAATATCTCAGCATCATTGGCATATTTTGATTTGGACAAATTTAAACAAATTAATGACAGCTTTGGCCATGAAGAAGGCGACAAAACCCTTATCACATTCGCCAATACAATGAAGAACGTCTTTCGCACAACTGATGTTCTAGGGCGCCTTGGCGGCGATGAATTCGTTGTGTTCCTGACAAGCTCTTCGCTTGAGGTTGCCAAACAGACTGTCGAAAGGTTTCGCCAGTCACTAGGTAAAATTAATCAGTCCCATGAACATAAATGGCAGATCCATTTTAGTGAAGGTATTGTAGCCGTTGAGCAGGATCGCCCTTCTTCAATTGAAAACCTACTAAAAGCTGCGGATATATTAATGTATGAAAAAAAGAAATTACGGGCTCAACCTCGACATTAAGCCCCTGAAGTAAGATTTTAGATCGCTTACAGCTTCAAACTTCAGGGTATTCAATCTAAACCAAATTATCCCAAGACAGAGTTACAACCTCTCCCAAAGGAGTTCATTTTGATAATCATTGCCATCATGACTTCTATTTGGATCTGTCTTTAGAAGCAGATGTTCCCCTTGCCAGACCATAGTTCGAACAAGCGGTGTTCCGATCCATTCAGGAATAGTTGATAGCAATACCTGATGAGAGACATCCGCACCATCAATTGAATATGTTCCTGCATAGGATAGGCATTTTTTAGCTTGAGTATCACTGCCAGGCGTTTCAGATCCAAAATCTGCACGCATTAAAAAGCCTGACATACGCCCCTCTTCAGTATAAATCAGCTGGCCGCAGACATCTTCTCCCATGGGGTACGAGAAAAATTCCCCGTTCCTTAATGACTGCCAGTTAATGAGGTTCCAAGTCCCGACCAAGTCAGAAATATTTGTTTGTCGATCCATCACCCATGCTCCTTATTTTTAATTTTTATTAAATGAACACTATCACGAAAAGTATTCATAAGAAAAATCCAAAAAAAAGGCCTGCACTACATTCATAGTGCAAGCCTTCTTAAAATAGGAATTAACTCATCAGTGAAATGCTTTAGGCATCTGCTTCAGGCGTTCCTTGCAAAGCGTCAGAAATGATGCCCGCATTGATCCGAATTTTCTTCTCAATTGCGTTCGCCATATCGGGGTTTTCACGCAAAAAGACTTTTGCCTGCTCTCTGCCCTGTCCGATACGTTGACTATCATAGGAATACCAAGATCCCGATTTCTCGACGATTTCCGCCTTAACACCAAGATCAAGGATTTCGCCCATTTTGGAAATGCCTTCGCCATACATGATGTCGAATTCAATAACCTTAAAGGGTGGCGCCACCTTATTTTTAACGACTTTCACGCGAGTTTGGTTACCCACAATATCATCCTTGATCTTAACTTGACCAATACGACGAATATCAAGCCGAACTGAAGCGTAAAATTTAAGGGCGTTACCGCCTGATGTAGTCTCTGGGCTACCAAACATCACACCGATCTTCATTCTGATCTGATTGATGAAAATAACCATGCATTTCGAGCGGGAAATTGATCCGGTCAGTTTGCGCAGTGCTTGGCTCATAAGACGGGCCTGAAGACCAACATGGGTATCCCCCATCTCTCCTTCCAGTTCCGCTTGTGGTACCAACGCTGCGACACTATCAATCACAAGAACGTCAATGGCACCGGAGCGAACCAATGTATCGGCAATCTCCAATGATTGCTCACCGGTATCAGGTTGTGAGATCAATAGCTCGTCAATATCGACGCCGAGCTTGCCAGCATAAACAGGATCAAGGGCATGCTCTGCATCAACAAAGGCACACGTTCCTCCGTTTTTCTGAGCTTCGGCCACGACATGAAGCGCCAATGTGGTCTTGCCTGAGCTTTCTGGCCCGTATATTTCAACAATACGGCCTTTTGGCAACCCGCCAATTCCAAGACCAATATCAAGTCCAAGAGACCCTGTAGAAATCGCTTCTATATCTAGGGATTCTTGCTGACCCAGTTTCATCACAGAACCTTTACCAAAGGCCCTGTCGATCTGGCTCATCGCCGCTTCTAACGCTTTTTTCTTATCCATGCTACCTGCTTCGACGAGTTTTAATGCTGTTTGTACCATCTGTACCCCACTTATTTCATAGGTCCGACTAGGATGCAATAAGGGCAATGTACATGTTTTGTTCTCATTGGCAACTTTTTTTTAAATCATTGAAATTAAAGAGAAAATAATTTTTGTTTTTCTTTTGTTCTCAAAAGATGAATCGATTCGTGATTTTGGGGTTAACGCGATTCGTCGGAATCACCCTTTGAAGACCCCAATTTAAGCATCCTCATCAAGCATGACTTCTTTTACCTTTTCGGCAATTTCCTTTAGCGAGAATGGTTTTGGTAGAAATTCAATTGTATCAATATCAAAATCGTGATCTTTCCGAAAAGCATCTTCTGCGTAACCTGAGATAAAGATGATCTTCAAATTTGGCATTTCTTGCCTAATATTCTTAACCAACGTGGGTCCGTCCATGCTAGGCATAACAACATCTGTTATAAGAAGGTCAATTGGGCCTTCATATTTTGCTACCAGCTCCAAAGCCGTCTCACCACAATCAGCTTGCAAGACTTCATAGCCTTTATTCTGCAAGGCACGGGCTGCAAACAGCCTCACTGGATCTTCATCCTCAACCAGCAGAATTGTCCCCACACCGGACAAATCTTTATGCACCCGTTGAGGTGTTTCTACCACCGTTTCTATAACAGGTGACATATCACTGTGTCTTGGCAAGAAGATGTTAAAGGTCGTCCCTCCGCCCTCGTTATTCTCCGCAAAAATGAAACCGCCGGTCTGCTTGATAATACCATAGACAGTACTGAGCCCAAGCCCGGTTCCCTCTCCTACTTTTTTAGTTGTAAAGAAGGGATCGAAAATTTTCGCTAAAACATCGAGAGGAATACCTGTTCCTGTATCGATAACACTCATCTTGATATACTCGCCTACAGGCACCAATTCATGAGCATCTTTTCCGCGAACCCGAACATAGTAGTTTTCTGTGCGGAAGGACAACTTACCTTCCCCCGTCATGGCATCTCTGGCATTCACGGCAAGATTTATGACCACTTGTTCGAATTGACTTTGGTCTACCTTTACAAGCCACAAATCGCGGGCATGTTTAATCTCAAGCTCAATTGCCTCACCAATAAGTCGTCGTAGCAAGTTGGAAAGCTCCGCCAGTACATCCGTTAAATCCGTTACCTTAGGACGCAAAGTCTGCTGGCGGGAAAAGGCGAGCAATTGACGCACGAGTCCTGCGGCGCGATTTGCATTTTGTTTGATCTGGTTGATATCTGAATAAGACTGATCCCCCACCTGATGACGGAGCAATAACAAATCACTAAATCCAATCATTGCGGTAAGAAGATTATTAAAGTCATGAGCAATACCGCCGGCAAGTTGCCCGACTGCCTGCATTTTCTGACTTTGCGCAAATTGAATTTCCAGTAGGCGCTGCGCAGACGTGTCGATAATATGTATCAACAAGCTTTCAGCGCTGCTCTCCCCGCCTGTGACAGCGCTAATATAAAAATTGGCGGCGCGATCATCACCATTGAGTTTCATTTCAATCGGAGTGGGCGCTAAATCGCTGGCACTCACCTCTGCAATTTTGTCGATCAGTATCTGCCGGTCAGCCTCAACCACCAACTCTGCTACATGAGCACCAATGACATTATCAACAACAGTATCTGTCATTACCCGAAACGCTGGATTTCCTTCAACAACAGTACCCTTGTCATCAAGTAGAACAATTCCAATGGGGGCCGCCTCAAAGAAACGACGGAAATGAAGCTCTGCACTTTCAACCCGCTCCCGCCAGAGCTGCTCTTGAAGCATTTCACGAACCACGCTGCGAGATCCAATGACCTTACCGCTCTCGTCCCGCGCCAAAGTTTGTGTAATCTGAACAGGCAACACCGTCCCATCACGGCGGCGCAGTTGTAGCTCCCCTTCATATCGGTGGCCTTTATCCGCAAGGTTATCCATCAAACTTAACTGACGATCATCGCCTTTTTGAATAAGGTCCGAGAAAGCAATACTGCCTTCAGAAAGTTCACGTTGGTGATAGCCAAGCCAGTCCGCTAAAATCCGGTTTACAAACTGAATGCGCCCCCGCTCGTCTAAGGAATAAAAACCAACAGGTGCATTGTTGAAATACTCAGAGAGTTTTTCCCGCTCACTTCGCTCGACTTCTTCAATCTTATGCTGGGTAGTTGTCTCGGCCACATACCAAATAATGCAATCTGGTATAGCCTGAATTGGATGTGCAAGAACAGCCAGCCAGTAGCCTTCCACCGTTTTCATTTCAACGCGAATGGATCTCTCTTCTCCTTTGATCGCTGAATTTTTTAAAGACTTCAGCTGTTCTCGGGCCGTAAAATTCCCTTCCATCACTTCAAGCAGTGTTTTGTTGCCGTTATTTTTATCCAATCGAAGAACATCGAAATAAGCGTCATTTGCTAAAACAAATTCGCCGTCCCTAGTGGTGACAAGCCGCCCTTCTGGACTTGCAGTCACAAATTCTGCAATCAGATCAAAATCACCAGAAGCGGCGCGCCTCAAACCATAGAAAATTAGATACCAAAGCCCAATCCCCATCGCGGCGAGGACCATTATGCTCAAAATTACCAAGTTTAAAAAACTAAGTTCTTGCCCTAAAATCGCAGCAATAATAATCAAGGTTGCTACAAGGAAGTATGCTGCAGCCAATTGGCGCGCATCCACTCCTAGAAAAAACCGTCTATCGCGTACACGCCCTGGCTTATAAAGCGGCTCCATTTGGAACTTTCCCTATTATTTGTTTTTCTTCAATTTCAACACATACCCGATAATTTCAGCGACCGCACGGAAATGTTCATAGGGAATTTCCTGCTCCAATTCGCACGCAGCATGCAGCGCGCGGGCAAGGGGCGGATTTTCCACGATTGGTATGTCATTTTCGGCGGCTACTTCCCGGATTTTCAAGGCGATATTATCAATACCTTTAGCCAGTACAATCGGAGCGGTGTCCTCATCTTGTTTGTATCGTAAAGCAATCGCATAGTGGGTTGGGTTTGTAATAATAACATCAGCAGAAGGCACTGCCTGCATCATCCGTTGACGGGACCTTTGCATTCGAAGATTACGTAATCTGGCCTTGATCATTGGATCACCTTCAGACTGCTTGTTCTCGTCCTTAATCTCCTGCACTGTCATCATCAGCTCTTTGTTATGGGCATAGCGTTGGTACATAAAATCGGCCCCCGCAATAACGCCCATCACAATAGCAACCCCCATCAGGAGACTTAAAACCTGCCGTTGCAAAAGATCTAAAACCCCCATCACATCATATGTCATGAGTATGGGTATCTCTTCCATTTCCGGGGCAACAAGAAGAAAGGCTATGCCTCCCACAAGAAGGAGTTTCAAAATACCTTTTAAGAATTCAACCAATGATTTGGATGAAAACATTCTTTTGAAGCCAGCAAAAAGAGAGAGCTTGCTGAGCTTGGGTTTAATCCGATCAGCAGAGAGGACGGGCTTATGTTGAATAAGCGTTCCCGATACACCAGCAAACATCAATATGCCCAGCACAGTTGCGACTACAGAGACAACTTCCCATCCCAAATCGGCAAAGACCTGCCGCAAATGAAACGGTTCGACAGAAATTGCATGTGGCTGTTCAATAAACTTATAAAGATCAACAGTTAAAGCGCTTCCCAGCCCACCGATAAAGAACAAAACGACCAAGGTAATCCCCATGGTCATAAACCAATGCCCTACTTCTTGTGATTTGGCGACTTGTCCTTTTTTATGGGAGTCCTCGAGTTTCTTCGGGGTCGGTTCCTCGGTTTTCTGTGCATCATCTTGATCATCAGCCATTACATCATTCTCCTAAAAAACGGATAAGGAGTTCTTCGTAATAGGCGATAAACCACATAACGCTTGCCCCTGCTGTCATCGCAAAAACAGCAAAACCAAGGGCCAATTGTAGGGGCATGGCAACAAAGAAAATTTGAACTTGTGGCATCAACCGATTGATAAGACCAACACCAATATAAAAAGTGAGGCCGTAGACCAGAAAGGGAGCGGAGATCTGGAAGCCGAGCTTAAAACTGCCTGCCAAAAAGTCAGTGACCAAAAAGGCAATATCCCCAAAAGGTGGCAATTCACCGGCAGGAAACAAAGTATAACTGGCATAGGTTCCTTGTAAAAAGAGATGATGCAAATCGGTGACAAAGATCATTGTCAAGCCGGCCAAAGTCAGAAAACTACTGGTGACGGCCCCTTGCGTCATTTGAGAAGGGTCGAAAAACTGTGCCGCAGCCAAACCAGATTGTTGAGCAATAATAGTACCGCCCACATGCAATCCGCTAATGGCAAAGCGGAGCGCGCCTCCCATGATCAAACCGATCATCGTCTCCCCGGCGAGAAGCAGGAACAATTCTATAACAGAGACAGGTTGAGGCGGTAGTCCTTCAGCGACAAATTGCGTTACAAGGAATGTGACAGACAAGGCAATTGTTAATCGCACCCGCGCATTGACAAACCCTTCGCCAAAGCCCGGAACCACCATAAAAGCAGCACCAAGACGTGCAAAAACCAGCAAGAAGGCAAAAATGTTAACAGTGAGGAATTCATCTAACATTTAGGACCTGCATTAAAGCGCGGCAATGCGTTGGGTTATTTGTTCCATCAAATCGATCATTGAGGAAATCATGAAAGGAAAAGCAACAATCAAAGACAAGAAAATTGCTAGAATTTTCGGAACGAATGCGAGCGTCATTTCCTGAATTTGGGTTAAGGCTTGAAACAGGGCAACGACGAGGCCAACACCAAGCGCCACCAACATGATGGGCGATGCAACTATCAACAAAACCCAAATTGCTTCCCGCATGACGTCAACAACATCAACAGGTGTCATTCCGTGAACCTCGCGCCCTTAAATATTAACAAGGGCCTAGATTGGCATTTTTATGATGTCTTGGTAAGCCTGAATCACGCGATCGCGTACTGAAACGACAGTTTCCAGGGTCATTTCCGCACTACTTACGGCTGTTACAATCTCTGCAAGCCCCGTATCACCAGTCAACGACTGCAAACTGACAGTTTCTGCGTTACGCCCATCATCAATTGCATTTTTTCCAGCTTCTTTAACAAGCTCAGAAAAACTTGGACCTGAATTTACGTCATCCACACCAACGGCCGTGCCCGAGCCTTTGACATCGACGGCATTGCCAAGCGCTTTAGTATAAGCTTGGGCAGCGGATGATAAATTTGTAACGGCCATAGTATTTTACTCCGTATTCCTAATATCAGGGCAGTGCCCTAACGCAATATATCCAATGTTTGCATAATCATTTTCTTGGAAGCATCAATAACCCCAAGATTTGCTTGATAGGATCGTTGCGTTTCTTTCATATCCATCATTTCAACCAGAGCATTCACGTTCGGCACTTTAACATAACCGTCTTCGTTAGCCGCTGGATGACTTGGGTCAAATTTCAACCCAAAAGCTGTTTTATCTTCAATAACCTTATCGACAATGACCTGTCTCGCATCCGTGCTTTTGTCCAACACATTTTTGAATGTTACCATTTTACGCCGATATGGGTCTTCATTTGCGGTCCGGCCAACACTATCTTTATTGGCTAGGTTTTCAGAAATAACCCGCATACGTTCACCTTGGGCTTTCATACCCGAAGCGGAAATAGCCATTGATTTTAATAAATCCACTTAATTGTCTCCAGACTATTATCGACCCAGTGCAGCCTTAAGCATGCTGAGATGTTTCTTATATAAAGATGTGGTCATTTGGTATTGAATTTGTGTATCTGCCAAGTGCATCATTTGCTCTTCAAGAACGACACCGTTCCCTGTGGGCGTTATCTCGTAAGGTTCTTTAACAGTTTTCGTCCGAAATTCTGACTTATCAGCAGCTTGTATATGTTTAACATTTGTACTTGTGAGTTGAGCCGAGGCCTCGCTCGGGCGCGCAACCATATCCTTAAAATTCTGCGGCTTCAAATCACGGGCTGCATAGCCCGGTGTATCCGCATTGGATATGTTTTGCGACAGCACTTTTTGCCGGGAGGACAACCATTTCATCCGTTCCGTCAAAGCTGCAAATAAGGGTATGTCCTGCAAACTCATTTAAAAGCCCACTCTACTCTTCACAAATTGGTCTTCTCTTACTTTATTACCCAAAGGTTAACAATCTATGAAAACCAAATATAGAGAACGCGAAAAACCATAAAAAAAACACCCCCCATGCGGGAGGTGCTTTAAAGGTAGTACATTTTTACCGGTAAGAATAGGGTTAAGCGGCTTCCCATGCTTCAGGTACATAATTTTGGACGTTTTCTACAAACTTCATGACCAATGGCTCGATTGCGTTATTTGCAGTGACAAGCATATCATCAACAAACAAATCGCCTTCCTGATGTTCCGCTTCTTTTTCGTCAAGTTTAACTTTGGCCTCTTCAGATGAGACAACTTTGCGACCTTCAATCAAGCCACATTCAGCCAAAACAAGAACTGCGTCATCAAAAAGCGCTATCGGTTTATTGTCTTCCATGAAACCGCGTAAGAAACGCGCTGTTTGCGGGTTACTGCTCAACCGGGTAATATGGCGGATGCCACCGGGAATAATAACGCCATCAAAATGATGAGACATGGAAGTAGGCAGATGAGCGTTCGCAGGGAAAAAGTGACCCCAGCTCTTATCGTGCCAGCTATTAACAACACCTTTTTCAGGAGAGACAATCTTAACGTCAGCCCCGGTTTCCACGAGTGGCTTATGCAGACCTGTCATGTGGGATTCTTCAAACCCATTAGCCACAAGAATAGCGATTTTTTTTCCGTTAAGAGTGTGTTGCAATGTCATGATTTATTTAAAACCTTTCTTCTACCCTTTGCGAAAAATTGCAAAGAGGATGTATTGCTCAAACGCGATCCAAAACCTTTTTCACTCGACATATACGAGGAAAGTTCAATCGCGATTATTTATTAAAATTAATAAATTTTAGTCTGAATGGAGTGAAGCTCCATTTGAATTCCTAAATTCGAGGATGCACTATTCTGTCAAACAGAAATATTCATCTCAACGAACGGGAACATAATCATTCACGACAACACATGCAAGAAAGAAATTATAAAACACTCATGTCATAGTATCGTAGGTCACAAAAGGGGAATATTTAACGGAAAAGAGTTCTTGAACGTCCTCCGTTTTCTTCTTTTTTGATCGTTAGCCAACTTTAATAAACTAAAATCTAACAACTCGTAGAAAATAGTTTCGTTCATTAGAATTTGGAGGTAGGGTTCAAAATAACAAAAATTTGAGAGACTCGCCCAAATGGAAAAGAACGAAAAAATAGCCGATCAGTCCTCAGGCCAAGAATTTAGAGAAGGCGTCACACGATCAAGGCACCTACCGCCTGATGTTATTAAAAGACTCACTCGAATTAACGCCTTCAAATCGTCCCTTGCGATCGCCCAGACTGTTGGCCTAACGGGGCTTGCGATTGGCCTGTCTCTTTATTTCTGGACGCCATGGGTTGTGATCCCTTGCCTCCTCTTCATTGCAACGCGGCAACAAGCCTGTTTTGTGATTGCCCATGATGCGGCCCATTACCGTTTATTCAAAGCACGCGGGCTTAATGATTTGGTGGGACGATTGATCGCATCCCCTGTCGGGATATCTATTTGTAGCTATCGTATTCTGCATCGTCTGCATCACAATCATTTATATGGGCGGCAAGACCCCGATGTCCCGCTTCACGGCGGCTACCCACGGGGCAGAACCTATCTTGCAAAAAAACTCCTCAAAGATCTTATGGGGGGAACTGCGTTTAAAACATTCGCCTATTTCTTTGGCGCGCCTGCCGAAAATTCCGAACTGATAGAGGGAGATAACAAAAAACTGAGACCGCTGGATGATACATCCCCCATTTTAAGAAAAGCCGCGAATAGAGATCGGTGGAGTATCATTGCTTTTCATTTATTAGCGCCCGTCGCTGCATATTCCACAGGGTATTTGTTAGAATACCTGGTTCTATGGATCTTGCCCTTAATTACTTTTCTTCAACCGATTTTACGCTTTCGTGCCATTTGCGAACATGGTGCTGTTGATGACCTTAAAAGTCCGGTTCGCGCCTCAAGAACAAATACAGGGCCTTTTTGGATCCGGTTTTTATTCTTCCCTCATAACGTCAACTATCATATTGAGCATCATCTATACCCCTCCATCCCCCATTATAATCTGGCAGAATGCCACAAGGAGATGATGGAGAGAGGCTTTCTTGATCAAGCTGAGGTCCGGGATATTCGTGCCACAGCAAGACTGATCGTTGGGTCTGCCACCTCCTAACACCTCCCATATGTCGGTCCTGCAGGTATCCATTGATTGACAACAGTGCCTATAACTTTTAGGAATCTTTGGTAGGGGATAAGATTTTAGGATCAATAAGCCAGCATGACCGACGAGACTGATCATACTGAATCTAAAAAGCCAAGAACAGTGGCGGTTGCACTTTCCCATGAAAAAGGATCCGAAAAGTTACCCGTTGTAACAGCAACGGGCCACGGTGATCTTGCTGAACAAATACTAAATATTGCCTTTGAAAACGGAATTAAAGTTCGTGAAGACGCGGATCTTGCGCAAATCTTGTCAGAAGTTGATGTAGACACTCCCATCCCACTTGAAGCCTTTGCCGCCGTTTCAGAAATTCTTTCATATCTTTACCGAGTACAAAATGTCCCAACGACAAAGCCAGAACTTGAACAAACCGGAAACCCAAATGACACCTAACCCTGACCTTTTGGAAGCCGTTTTAAAACTCAAGGCGGAAATGCAATCCAATTTGGCTAAAACAAAAAATGGGGATATCGTCGATATATCCAAACTTCCCGGCAGGCTGCTTGATTTACACAATCAAGTTCAAAATACTCCCGAAGAGGGACGGTCGATTTTATCAACCGCCTTAGAGGATATATTGGCCATTCTTGATGATATGTCTGGGGAAATTCAAAAACGCTATAATGAAATTAGCGATCAAGTGTCAATTTTGGATGAAGGCTCTTCCGGACAGTCATCGCCAGCGGAACCTCACTCAAACAAGAAAGAATAGTTTTCAAAACAATTCTTTAACGATACTGTGCAATCCTCGACACGCCAGCGTACATAAAGTGTAGGACACGTTAGACATATGGAATTTTATCCTTATCTGAAATATATTCTAGGGCTTCTCTTTGTTCTGGGGTTAATCGGATTGATAACGGTGGCCGCGCGCAAATTTGGCATGGTTGCTAATGCCGACAACCGGCGCTCCGATAAGAAACGCCTTGGTGTCACAAGCGTTTTATCCGTAGATGCCAAGCGAAGACTTGTTCTTATCCGCCGGGATGATCAGGAACATCTAGTTTTGCTTGGAACCGACAGGGATTTACTGATTGAGAGCAACATTCCAGTCAAAAGAAAACCATCGAATACCGAAGAAACTGACAAGGAACCGGAGGTGGCGGATGAGACCGCTCCCAAATACCCAACAATGCCCTCTCCGTTTAAGAAATCAGAGACAAGTCAATGAATAGCACTCTGCGCAAAGTCATCCCTCTTCTCCGCAAGAATTTAGGGATTGTATTCACAATATTACTCGGGCTGGCCGTTTGGTTCATGCCCGCTGACGTCGTCGCACAGTCACTCTCCTTGGATCTTGGGGAAGAAGCTGGCCCATTAACAGGCCGTATTGTTCAAATTGTTGTTTTGATGACGGTGTTAAGTTTGGCGCCTGCCATTCTAATTGTAACCACGTCTTTTACCCGGTTGATTGTGGTTTTATCCCTACTCCGAAGTGCTATCGGCATTCAAACGACACCGCCAAATGTTGTTATCATCTCCCTAGCCTTGTTTTTAACCAGCTATATTATGGCCCCGACATTCGAGGCCGCTTATCAGACTGGCATCCTGCCCCTTATCAATGAAGAGATTGACGAGGAAACAGCGTTTGAGCGTACAGCCATTCCTTTTCGGAACTTCATGTTAAAGCATGCTCGCGAGAAAGATATTTTGTTGTTCATGGATTTAAGCCAAACGGAAATTGTTGAAACACCAGAAGAAGTTCCGCTAAAGGTTTTAATTCCCTCCTTCATGATCAGCGAATTAAAACGCGCTTTTGAAATCGGCTTCCTACTTTTCATACCCTTTCTTGTCATTGATATGGTCGTGGCATCGATCCTGATGTCCATGGGTATGATGATGTTGCCGCCGGTTATGATTGCCCTGCCCTTTAAGCTGATTTTCTTTGTTTTGGTGGATGGTTGGAATTTGGTGGCGCGCAGCTTGGTGCAGAGTTTTATCAGCGGCGTTGGGCCAACATGAGGGTATGCATTAAAGCAACCCTCCTCTCCCTCTTCCTACTTTATGCCTTTACTGCAACACCTCTCCTCGCTTTTGAAGCATCGAGTTATGGTGATGGCTGGTCAAAAACAACACCAGCCGTCAATCTAACACACGTTTTTGACGGCCAGATAAATCGCAACGGAAAACCCACAGGCTTTCACCACCGCGTTATGGGTCAAGACAAACCCGCGGCGAAACTCTCCAAACTTCTGGCTGGCCCGAACAAGGTTGGTATTTATACAGCCCTTGTACGCATCCTCGATAAAAGCCAGAATATATGGAAAGAGAAATTCTCCAGTCTGTTTCCTGACCGCTTTGGCAAGCTGCAAGTTCTAAAAGCCATCCTGAACGCCTATAAAAATAACACCCTCAAATCGGGGAGAAAATGGAGAGGCCCGTCTGGATTTGGCTTTATGGTGGAAGGCTACCAATTAAAGGATGGGCGGATCATAACGGCCTATCCTATCTATGCAAAAAACGAGTAATCAGATGCTGTTTAAGCTCTCAAAACCCGTTAGCAGCACCGCCCCTCACATTCAATGCGACGAAGAGGGAGAGATACTAAAGGCATTTTTTGAAACTGAAATTCAAGAAGATACGGCCTTAGCCAAACACTTATTAAACATGTGTATGGAGACTAAAAATAGCCAATCTGAATTATCAGGAAACCTTTATAATATATTGATTATAAAAGATAATTTTACAGTCGAAAATCTCTTCGACGAGACAGAAATATTTTCCCACGACAAGGCCTTTCTCATAAAAACCCTAAAACAATGGCTCTCACTCATGGATCAAAATTAGAAACGAAAATCAATTTCCATCCAAGTCTCCCCTCTCTGGCCTCTGCCGTGACGGTTGATTATTCCGTTTTGGGAACTGCGATGCCGTCGCATCATGGTGTCTTTGATGTTTCAGCCTTGTTTGGAGGTACAGCAATCGAAAGTTTTAACTTGTCGGCTATGCTAGGTAAAAGTATCGGTCTACAGTCAATAAGCTACGAAGTATCTGTCGTTCCTCTTCCAGCTGACCTGCCGTTATACGGTGCTGGTCTTGTTGTTATTGGTTTTGTCGGATGGCGCAAAAAACGCAAGACGTCAGCGACTGCATAATCAAACAAACCTGAAATCCAAAAAATTAGGCAGCCCTTCGGGGCTGTTTTTATCTGCAATAACGAAGGTTGCCGCTTGATGGTAAAGTAGAAATTAACGGTTTGTTAACGATTTTCCCTTAAAAGGTGTGTAATTGAAATTGTATTTTCGTATAAAGTTTGTTTAAAATTTTATTGAATTGGAATTTAGGATGTCATCGATTGTAGGATCAGCACTTGCTGGAATGCGCGCCGCCACAACAACAGTGGCTGTTGGTGCAAGCAATATTGCTAATTCTCAAACGGTTGGCACTCCAGGTGCAACGGGGAGCACTTCAGCGTATCACGCACTAGATGCCGTTCAAGTTTCTGGACCTTCAAACCAGCCAGAAGTAAAGGTTCAAGACCGCCAACCCTTCTCCTCCCTGACTTATCAGCCAAACAATCCCTTAGCTTCTGAAGAAGGGTTCGTTGAAACACCGAATGTGGATATAGCGACGGAGCTGGTAAACAACAAGCTTGCCCAGCGGTCTTATGAAGCAAATATTAAGTCATTGATGGCTTGGGATGAAATGCAAGCGACTTTACTGGACATCAAATCCTAGTAATTTAGGGGCCTTTCCCATAAAAAAAACCGGACCCTATTGGATCCGGTTTCAATACTCGAAACGCAGTCAGTTATGCGTTATTAACGCGATCTTTCGCGGCTTTATATTCGCTTACTAAGCGCGCGACCATATCACCTGCCGACGGAATTTCTTTGACAGCACCAATTCCCTGGCCGCAGCCCCAAATATCACGCCATGCTTTTTTATCCATATCGCCACCGGAGCCAAAGTTCATTTTGCTTGGATCACTTTCAGGCAAGTTATCTGGATCCATGCCTGCATTTTCGATAGATGGCTTCAAATAGTTACCATGAATACCTGTAAACAGGTTGGTGTAGACAATGTCTTCCGCACCATTATCCACAATACATTGCTTGTAACCCTCTACAGCGTTCGCTTCTTTTGTTGCGATAAAAGCAGAACCAATATAGGCCAGATCCGCCCCCATAGCCTGCGCGCCAAGAACAGCATCGCCAGTCGCGATTGAGCCACCGAGAAGTAGAAATCCGTCGAACCATTCCCTAATTTCTTGAATAAGGGCAAATGGAGACAAGGTACTTGCATGCCCACCCGCACCATTAGCCACCGCAATGATGCCGTCGGCACCCTTCTCAATCGCCTTTTTGGCAAAGAAGTTATTGATCACATCATGGATAACGATCCCGCCATATGAATGGATCGCCTCGTTCACTTCTTCCCGTGCGCCCAGTGATGTAATAATAATAGGAACTTTATATTTTACGCAAAGCGCAACATCTTCCATCAAGCGGTCATTAGATTTATGAACAATCTGATTGACTGCGAAGGGTGCCGCTGGATTGTCTGGATTTTCAAGATTATACGCATCTAGCTCTTCCGTAATTTTGATGAGCCATTCTTCTAAAACCGCAATAGGACGCGCGTTCAAGGACGGGAATGAACCCACAACACCGGCCTTACATTGTGCAATCACCAAATCAGGGTTGGAGATAATGAAAAGCGGGGACCCTATAACGGGAACAGAGAGCCTGTTCTGTAAGATGGAAGGCAAAGACACGTATTTTCTCCTCTAAATTGGTGCATAACCAATGAATAAAATAAGGGGTTCCTTAAACGGACATTTGTCCATATAATACCATAAGCGGACACTTGTCCAGTTAAATGTCGTATACATTCTTGCATGATGGAGGATAATCGAATGACCCGAAGTGACGCCGTTCAAAACCGTCAGCAGATTATGGACGCTTTCCATGAAGCGACGCGGAGGGATGCAATTACTCTTCCGACTATGTCAGAGATTGTGAAACTCTCTGGCTTGGGTCGCGGCACAGTCTATCGACATTTTCCCGATGTTGGGTCGTTAGCATTTTCATTCCTCAGCAGTGGCTATGAAACGCTTTATGATGAAAGTCGTGAGAAACTCCGGGCAATCAGCAATCCGAATGAGGCCCGCGTCGTCCTAAAGGATCATTTAGACCGAAACAGGGCTTTCTCAAAAGAAAATATGGCCATTCTCTTACGCCCTGAATGCCTAACTTCAGAAGGATATGCTCTTGCACAAAGAAGTCTTCGCCAATGCGTTCGGCGCGCAATTCGAGAAATGTCAGAAATAGGAAAAAGCGCCTCACCACATTTAGAAACTGTGGTTGATGTCATCTCACGGGTTGCAGAACCAGAGCATTTAAAAGCGACGGGGGTTAATCATGAAACTGCTGACAATCTTGCATCCAGTGCCATACAGATGGCATTGGAATTTGCTGATACTTTTGCCCTTAAATTCAGATCCACGATTACACCCCAAAATTTATGATCAATGATAACCATAAATCCTAATCAAATCAGAATATGAACAAATTCAACGTAGTTTATTAAGGCTACGTTGAATTCAATTGTGTTCAAAATTAATCGAAATAACCAATAGCAAAGTAAGTATCGCCGACTTTGTGAATAAGAGTGTGCTTTTGTGTGATTTTTTTAGTTTCAGGATGAGGCCACTTGTAGTCAACCCAGCCTTCGCCCGGACCATTGGCAATGTCACGAGACTCTTTAACGAACAATTTGCCGTCAATATCTTTCAATTTACCAAGTTTTTTGCCTACTAATTTAGGGTTTGCGCCGTGAAAGATGACGCCCTCACCCTTCAAGGATGATACAAAAACATAGATTGCACCCTTGTTAAATTCGCCGCCTTTAACAGCAAAATCTTTAAAGGCTTGCTCAGCACCGACTTTATTATAGTGGTTGATGGAACTTGCCATCATTGAGACTACCGTTTCTTTTTTACTCTCTGCATTAACTGCACCGGCGAACAGAAAAACAGCCAAACTGGCTAATATCGAAACCGTCCTAAACATCATAATACTCCTAAAATTTTAAGCTACTGAATAAGCTACTGAAACGTCCGCCTATACATAATTTTGACTTCTTAATTTTTTACTAAGATTGAGTTTGCTTTATCCATTTTTCCCCATTTATATTTTCAAATTCTTTTAATCAAACAATGCATTAGATCTCCCTAATGGCCGCTCCCATCATAACCAGTGGCTACGAAGCGGTTTATGATGAAAGTCTTGAGAAACTCCGGGTAATGAGCAACCCAATTGAGGCCTGCGCGGCCCTAAAAGTTAATTAGTCGGGAACGAGAATTCTCGAAGGAGAATGTGGCAATTCTTCTGCATTTTGAATGCCTAAAATCAGAAGGATATGCGCAGGCTCAAAAAGAACTTTCGCCAATGTGTTCGACGCATAATTTGAGGAATGGCAGAAATAAGGAAAAACTCTGTCACTCTTTTAGAATCCACGAGTGTGATCCCTAACTCATGATCCCCTTTAACCATAAATTGAGACCACAACAAAACATGAACAAGACCACCGTAATTCCTTGAAAACTACGTTGAAATCAAATTTGTTCAGATTTACTCCAAATATCCAATACCAAAATAGAAATTGCCCGTTTTCTTAATGAATGTTTGCTTAGGAGTGATTTTTTTGTTTCAGGATGGAGTCATTTATAATCGACCCAACCCTCACCTGGGCCGTTAGCAATTTCGTGAAATTCTAACTCAAACAATTTCCCGTCTATGTCTTTCAATTTCCCAACTTCTTGCCCACTAACTTCGGGTTTGCTCCGTGAAAAGTTAGGCTTCCGTCGTTTAAAGCTGTGACAAAAATATAGAACTCGCCCTTGTTATATTCACGGCCTTTAACGGAAAAGCCTTTATAAGCTTGCTCTGCGCCAATTTTTTCAAAATGGCTGATGGCATTTTCCATTATTGAAATAACTGTATCCTTTTTACCCTATGCATTCACGGTGCCTGCAAACAAAAAAACAGCCAAACTCGTTAATATCGAGATAGTCCTGAACATCATACTACTCCTAAAATTTTGGCCCTTTAAAAAGACCTATTCTATTCATAATTCTATCTATTAGTTTATTACTAAATTAGTTGTATTTTTAACCAATTTACCGTACTTATAATTTACTAATTCTCTTAATCGATCATTGCAGTAGTTCTCCCTAATGGGCTTTGAATTCTGCCATTCTTGAGTAAGTCCACTATTGATATTTACAAAACTTGGAACTAAACTCTTATTAATGATAAATGGGAGAGATTATGCTCAATAATGGTGTAGCGTTAATTATTGGGGCTGGTGATGCAACCGGTGGCGCAATCGCAAAAAGATTTGCGCGTGAAGGGTATACGACATGCTGCGTCAGGCGCCATGTCGACAAGCTATCACTTCTCGTTGAGGAAATCGAAGCTGAGGGCGGAAAAGCAGTTGCATTTGGCTGCGATGCGAGAAAAGAAGACCAAGTCAGTGATCTAGTGGAAACTATTGAAAGTGAAATTGGTCCGATCGAAGTTCTTGTGTTTAATATTGGCGCGAATGTTCCTTCAAGCATTTTGGAAGAAACTGCTCGTAAATATTATAAAATATGGGAAATGGGTTGTTTTTCAGGCTTTCTATGTGGCCGCGAAGTCGCTTTGCGGATGAAACCTCGGGAAAAAGGAACTATCATTTTCACAGGCGCGACAGCAAGTCTCCGTGGCGCTCAGAATTTTGCATCCTTTTCAGGATCGAAACATGCACTGCGGGCGCTGGCCCAATCTATGGCAAGAGAGCTTGCGCCCATAGGAATACATGTGGCCCATACGGTCATTGACGGTGCCATCGATACAGACTTTATTAAAACCAATTTTCCAGAACGCTACGCGTTGAAAGATCAGGGAGGTATCCTTGACCCAAACCATATTGCCGATAATTATTGGCATATTCACAGCCAGCCAAAGGATTCTTGGACTTTCGAGCTTGATTTACGTCCATGGACAGAACAATGGTAAGACCAATGCAAATCCTCAAAACCAACAATAAAAAACAAGGGAAAATTGATAATGCCTAAAGTAGATTTCCATATGGATTTTGCGAGCCCGAACAGTTATTTGTGCCACAAATTGATACCCGGCATAGAAGAGAGAACGGGCGCAAAATTTGAGTATTTCCCAGTTTTGTTAGGGGGTCTGTTTAAGCTTACTAATAATCAGGCACCGTTTGTCACATATGCAAATGTGAAAAATAAACCTGAATATCTAAAGTTGGAAATGCAGCGTTTCATTAGGGATCATGACCTTAACAACTTTAGAATGAACCAATATTTCCCCATCAATACGGTACAAGTTATGCGCGGTGCTATTGTTGCAGAGATGGACAAATTTTTACCTGAATATGTTGATAGCATCATGAATGCAATGTGGGAGAAAAATCTTAATGTGGCCGACCCTGAAGTTTTGGCTAACGCCTTAGCAGCAGACGGACTTGATGCCGCACATATTATGGCGCGCATTCAAGAACAAGATGTCAAAGACCAACTAATAGCGAATACAGAGAAGTCTGCGTCCATGGGCGTATTCGGCTGCCCGTCATTTTTCGTGGGCGACGAACTGTTCTTTGGAAAAGAGAATATGCGAACCGTTGAAGACGAGATCAATCGGCAGAAGTAGATGAGAATTATCGGTCCCCCCGGCATGTAGTTTACTATATGCCATTGATTATCGGCCAGCTTTGTTTCCGACGCAAAGCTGGTCGGTGATCAATAAATTACTGCCTTTTAGGCAATCTAATTCCAGGCTCTCTTTCGCAGTTTGGATTGATGTAAGCGGAGACATTTCGCGCCGTAACTGGCTCACCGCATTCAGAACATGCCATAATACTTTTAAAATTTTTCTCGCACGTATGATGTGTCCGAATAACCGGCGGCTCGCCATTTTCAGAATAGTAGGTGTCCCCCCATTCCGCCATCGTAAGAATTAAGGGTTGCAGGGCTAAGCCTTTAGATGTGAGTTTGTAATTATAGCGGGTTGGCCTCGTCTGATAGGGAACCTTCTCCAACACATTATGTTCGACAAGTTTATTTAAGCGATCTGTCAAAACGGTCCTTGAAAGCTGCAAGCCAGCTAGAAACTCGTCAAAGCGTTTGATGCCAACGAAACAGTCTCTCAAAACCATCAAAGTCCAACGATCACCTAAAACTGACAAAGAACGCGCAATAGAGCAATTTTCGTTTCTCAATTCTTCCCAACGCATAACCTTTTTCTCCATATATCCAAGCTTCTTATCCCTACTATACCTTAAATTCTATTTCAAAGTTCATATAAACCCTATTGCCTTACACCTAAGAATTAGCAATTATTCATTATAAATTCATAGGAGAAAAAATAAGTGAATAATAAAATCATTCGCCTACGACAGATATGCTTGGCTACCCTAGATATTAGAAAGGACGAAAAATCTCTGTCCAATATCTTCGGTTTAAATCCCTGTCATCAAGAAGCTTTGGATCATTTTGGTTTGGAAAATTCGCTTTTTGCAATAAATGGTACTTTTATCGAACTCGTCGCACCGACCCGAGACAATACAGCCGTCCACCGTTTTCTAAGTCGTACAGACGGGGTTGGCGGTTATATGGCGATCTTTGATTGTAATGAAGTGGCAGACCGTAAAAATGCCGCTTTAAGATTAGGCATTTCCCCAATTTTTGAGCGATCAGACGATACCGCTGATTTACTCCAACTCAACCCTAAAGATACTGGGATTACCATGTTGGAGTTTGACCACCATAAGGGTGGCAAAGATATGCTCGGTAATTACGCGTGGGCTGGTGAAAATTGGCAACGGGAAATTAATACAGACACAACTAAATCCTTAACCTCTCTCTCAATGGCATGTACTGACCCAAATGCCAAAGCAAACCAATGGTCTGATCTTTTTGAAACGCCTATTACGACCAATTCAAAAGGCGGCCAAAGTCTGATCCTGGACTATGGAACCATTCACTTTGAGGAAAACAATTCAGATCACAAAGATCATTTTAAGAGTCTATCTTTAACGGTGGATGACCCTACCGCAATGCTCGCAAAAGCCCGTAGTCATGGGTACCCAACAAAAGCCCATTCCTTTATCGCTTGTGGCATAAGTTTCGAGTTAGAAGTCGCGTAACGAAAGCGACCCGTCAAAATGCCATATTCATCGGGATATATTGAAGAATATGGCATAGAGGGCAGGCACAACGGCTAGGGTTAAAACCGTTCCAACAGCAAGGCCAAATGCCATCGCACTGGCCATCGCATAAAAAAGCGGCTCCTGAGAGATAATAAGCGGTAGAAGCCCAAGCACTGTTGTAAGGGATGTAATCAAGATCGGTTGCAGCCGTGCAAGACAGGCCGTTACAAGGGCTTCATAGGCAGGCCTCCCCGTGTCCCGTTCACTGTCAATACGGTCGATCAAGACAATACCATTATTTATTATGATCCCTGCGAGGCTGAAAAACCCCAAAATAACCATAAACCCAAAGAGACCCTTCATGACCAACAATCCAATTGTCGCGCCAATCAAAATCAACGGAATGGTCAGAAGAATAATGATGGGTCTTCTAAAAGAATTAAATTGCCACACCAACAAAACTACAATTAACGCAAGGCAAATAGGTAGATTTTCAAAAAGCTTTTCATTTGCTTCGGCTTGAGATTCAACTTCGCCCCCAACCTCCCAACGATGCCCTTCCTTCATTTCTAAATCATTCAGACCGGGCAACAGAATATCAAAAAGCTCAACGGCCGCCATGGTTTCATGCTTTGCCGTCACCGTGATGGTTCTCTCCTGATCTCGCCTTTTTATGCGTGCATTCTCCCACTTTCCGCGAATGTCCGTAAGTTGTCCGAGTGATATCCATTTCCCCGTCTCAGAAGAATAAACGGTCAGATCCTGTAACCCGGTCAAGGTCCCTCGCCCAACATCACCAGACCGTAATGTGACTGGGATAACCAAATCTCTTTCCCGGTAATCGGTAATATTTTCGCCTGAATAGTATGTATTTAATGCATTCGCCACGTCTTCGGATGTGACCCCGACAGTTCTTGCCCGGGCTTGATCGATTTCAATATTTAGTTTCAAAATTGGATTTTCCCAATTTTGCTTAGACACAAGTGTACCTGGAATATCTTTTATGGTTTGGACAATTTGATCTGCTTTTTGGCGCAATTCCAAGGCATCCGTTCCGATTATCCGTAACTCGAACAAACCAGCTTCAGAGGCTCCCATCCACATTTTCTTAGCTTCGCCCCGCACTTCTGGCAGGTTATCCAGAATGTAATTTCGCGTTTGGAACACCATCTTATCGACGGTATCGGGTGACTTTGTGGTGACCACGAAAAAAGCACGATGTGGGTCAGGATCCATTGAGGCAAGGGATAAGAAAAACCGAGGGCCACCATTCGCTGTATAGGCGATATTGTTGGCAATTTCTGGATTTGCAGATTCATCCGACAACCAACTGCCCAGCCGTTTTACAACTTCGTCGGTTTTCTTGATTGAAGTCCCTGCAGGCAAATCAATATAAACCAAAAACTGGTTTCTATCCCCGAGAGGAAAGAATTCTTTCCCCAAAAAAGTAAATCCATACCCTGCAGTGACTAACAATAGGAGCATCAAAACCATGAACGCGTATTTGAACCGAAGGATTGCGTTTAGAACCCCTTCATACCCCTTATTAAGCAAAATTAGAGAGGCTGATTTTTGTGGCTCAGTCTCCCCCTCTTTCAAGGCAGGGACTTTCATAAAGGCCACGCAAACCGCAGGCGTCAGGAAGAGTGATAAAAACCACGAAGATAGCAGAACTATAGTCACAACTTGCGCTAAGGACGCTGTAAATTCACCCGCCCCACCTTCTGCAAGTGCCATGGGGACGAAAAAAAGGATCGTTGTCAGGGATGAAGTCAGAAGTGGTATTGCGAGTGTCTTACCAGAGTTAATTGCAGCTTTAACCCGCTCTTCCCCATTGCTGAAACGGGTTTTGATATCTTCAGCGATGACGATACCGTTATCCACAAGCATTCCCAGTGCAATGATCAAGGCGGCAATTGATACCCGTTGTAATTCCACATCAAATTGACGCATGATAATAATGCTTAATAGCATTGTGATAGGTACGAAAGAGCCAACGATCAAACCTGTTCGAACCCCAAGAAACAGCATGACGACAAACAAGACGATGGCCAGTGTCTGGTACAGGTTATTCACAGCACTATTGACCGACGCATCCACAAGGTCCGGCTGGAAAGTTGCAAAATCGAGAACATATCCCCAAGGAAGATTCTTTTGCAATTGATGCACTTTAAGTTTTAGTTTTTTCCCAAAAGCGACACTGTTAATGCCGTCTGCAATAGAAAGGCTGAGAACAATGGCAGGTTTTCCGTTATAATATACAGGCATCCGAGGCGGGTCTATATATCCCCGGCGCACTGTTACCAGATCACTTAAATTTGCTACATTGTCAGTATCTGGGATTTCAATAAGCACCTGTTCAATATCAGCTACAGAATTGAAGTTACCCGATGGTTCAAGCACAACGGTTTGTCCTGCGGCGTTAATATCTCCCCCGGGCAGGATAATATTCTGCGTTTGAAGTGTCTTTATAATCGAATTAATATCGATCCCATATTGCGTTATCTGAGCCCGATTAAAATCAAGGTAGATACGCTCGTCTTGCTCACCAAATCGTTCAATTTTCTTAATGCCATCAAGTGTATACAGTCGTTCGCTCAGTGTTTTTGCAACATCCTTCATCTCTGACAACGAAAACCCATCAGCCCACAGGGCAATTGTCGCCACAGCCGTGAGCCCAACCTGATCGTTTACAGCCGGTGCCATCGTCCCTTTTGGTAAGCTTGATGTAACATCAGACATTTTGTCGCGCAGATCTTGCCAGACCGGGAGCAAATCAAAGATATCATCATTCAATGTCACTTTGACCAGAGACACACCAGTTTTAGAGTCAGATTCAATATGTTTAACTTGAGGAATTTCTCGAATTTTTTCTTCGATTGGGCGCGTTATAAGCGCCTCAATCCGCTCCGGTGACATCCCCGGGAATTGTGTTGTTACATTGGCCACGCGAATTGTAATCGATGGATCTTCTCGGCTTGGATAGCTCAAGAAGGTGTAAACCCCTGCTAAGATAATCATAAGAACCGTCATTATGGTAATGCGCGAATTCTTAATGGCAAATTCTGTAATAATTGACATACCGCTCCCCCTCTTAGGCCATCGTGCTTTTATTGAGCAGTATTACTCATCAATTTTACTTTTTGCCCATCAGAAAGGAAAGACACACCCGCCGAGACGACCAAGTCCCCGGCATCCACGCCTTTAACGCCAATAAAATTAGTCCTCGCGGTTTTCGATTCAATAACAACTTTCCGAAGAGTTGAGGAGTTTGGGTCGAACACAAAAACATACCCCCCTTTCATATCCTCAGTTGCCGCCACTGCGGATAAGGGAATAAGAAAACCAAATTCCGGATCATCACTTAGAGTAGTAATAGCCACATCACCGCTCATACCAGCTCGCAATTTTGACGGTGGATTAGTCAGTCTGACTTTAACTGGAAACACATTTCCAGCCCCGGCCACCCGCGAAATTTCTGTCACTCGACCTTCGACTTCAAGCCCTGGCAATACACTAAATTTCGCTTTCGCCGGCATTCCCATAGTTAGTTTTGATATGATTTTTTCAGGAACTGAAATAGGTATTTCCATTGCGCCAATGGCATCAAGAATTAGGACTGGTGCGCCCGCAGCAACCTGTTCGTTTGGCTCCACCAAGCGGTTTCCAACAATGCCATCATAAGGGGCTCGCAAGGTGCTATCATCGAGGGTCCGCTTGGTCAGATTGAGCAAGGAAGTTTTATAACTCACTTCTTCCTGTGCTGCATTCATTGCAAATTGAGCCTGATCCAGAGCTGCTTTACTTACCCATCCTTTATCGAACAATGTTTTTGACCGATTAAATTCTCCGGTTTTCTCGTTCGCCGTGGATTCAGCTTTACGAAGTTCTGCTTGTGAGGCTTCCACATCCAATTTAAAAGATACATCATCCATTACAGCAAGCTTTTGATTTGCGACAACTTTATCCCCATTGGAAACAAGAACTTCAAACACAGTTCCCGCTGCAGGGAAGCTTAAGTTAGCGGAGTCAGCCGCGATTATTTGCCCTGAAAAATGGCGCACATTGCCGTCAGTGTTTTTGGAAACGGTAAAAGTTTTCACGGATCGAATATCTTCAACCACGGCCGCTGGTGGATCGCCACAAGCCGTCACAAAAAGAAGTATAAAGACAAATTGAAAAGCAACAATGACCCGGCGCATTCGACATTTCCTTATAGTATTCATAATAACGGCACATGATAAGTACCAATTAACCACTGGTTTTACTTTGTTTAATTTGAAATATACTAGAAGTCTGCCTGCTGATTCTTTCAACAAACTTAATATAACCCTACTTTGCCACTTTTAAAGTCCGAAGTCATTTAAAGCTGTCTAGCTTCTCAAAAAATGACGTTTATTATTCATTTCCGACGCTATGAAAAGAGCTCTTTTGAAATATACCTGCTATTTACCCTCATCTATGAGCTACATTAGAAACAGGTTAGGTCCCGAGCCCATATTTTATTTTATTGACGTTTTAACTGTGTTATTAAAATGATAATAAATATAGCCTATTTTCGTATTTATTATTTCTGATACCTAATTAAAAGAATAACTGGAGTAACCGGGAATGGACAAGAAGACGGCTAATACTGGGGACAATATGTCTCCCATGATTAAACTAGGCATCGATCTTGGGCCCTTGATCTTGTTTTTTGTGGCTGATGAACTCTACGATATTTTTGTCGCCACGGGTGTTCTGCTTGTCTCCTTGATTATCTCGTTTGGTGTCTCTTGGGTCATGGCTCGAAAAATTCCGATCCTACCCAGTGTTTCTTTAGTTTTTGTTCTTATCTTTGGCGGTCTGACTCTGTTTTTAGGGGATGAAGAATTTATCAAGATTGAAGTAACCCTTACCAATGCCCTTTGCGGCATTGCTTTACTTCTTGGGCTGTTTTGGAAACAGTCCCTGCTGCGTATGGTTTTTGGTCAAATGTTGGATGTGGATGATGAAGGCTGGAAGAAACTTACAATCCGGCTCGGTCTATTTCTAATCGCTATCGCCATCACAAATGAGGTGGTTCGCTATTCCGTCTCCACAGATATGTGGGTAGCCTTTCGCGTATACGGCATCCTTGGCCTCAACGCCGTCTTCCTAGCCACCCAAATCCCCATCATGAAACGCCATTTGATTGAGGACGAATAAAGCGCATTAAATCGTGCTATTTTTTCTCTAGTGCTTCACTTGCTGCCGAATTTACAGGTTTGCCATTCGCCGCGAATAAATAACATTTAGACGTCTCTGATTGTAATTGGCACGACTTCAGTGCGTTCCTTATGGTTAGGGTATACGAGGTAGTGGAAGTACCATAGCTATATGCTTCGCCTGCGGAATTTCCATTAGCACTTACAAAGAAAGCGGTATGATCAAAATTACCCTGCCTGCTTAAATAGGACTTATATTTCTTTTTTTGTGCAACACCGACAGTCACAACTTCAGATGAAAATTTAACAACTTTATTCTCTCTGCCCTTTAAACCACGATGGGCATAAGACACAAGTTCTTGCTTCCGCTCTTCGTTTAAACCTTTCCAAACAACTCGACCATTCAGATCAAAGATCTGACAGTTTCTATCTTTGTCGTTTTTCTGACACCCTTTTATAGCCGTATCAATCGCGTAATTGATACCATTCTGTGAAGGACGACCTTGCCAACCGAAAGCGCCGCTTTTTTTATCATAAACAAACGCGAATGAATGGTGAGGGTAATCGTCTATGGCTGCAATATAACTGTTATAAGAAGCTACAAAATTATCTCTAAAAAAGTAAATATCGCCGTCACCGACATTCGACGTCGTCTGGCAAGAAGCGATGAATATTGGTAAAAGCGACACTGAGCAAAGACGTAAAATATTTTTCATGTGATATAGCCCCAAACCAACCCCATCACACACTAACTGGAATTATTCTCTCGCTCAATAGTTGTGTATTTCGTTTAATCTATAGATTATTCTCCAATAAACTGAGTTTTCCTTTTCTCAACAAAAGCCGCAACCCCTTCGATCCCGTCCGGTTTATGGCGCATTTGGCTTTGGATCTCCAATTCACGGCGGAATTGTTTTTCAAAAGCCAGACCGTCCACTTCATCCACAAGACTTCGGGTCATCATCAAGGCATGGGTGGGGCCTACTGAAAGTTTCTTGGCAATTTCTTGGGCTTTGTTTTGTAAGTCGGCATCGTCAACGCACTCATTTATCAATCCCATTTGAACAGCGTCTTCGGCCGACAAGGGCTCATTGCTCATCATTAGTTTCAAGGCATTCGCACGGCCGATTGCTTTTGGCAGCAAGTAAGTTGATCCGAGATCAGGGACAAGACCAATTCGGCTGAAGACTTGAATGAATTTTGTACTCCGAGCCGCGATTAAAATGTCCCCCATCAAGGCCAAGGAAAATCCGCCCCCTGCAGCTGTTCCATTTATGGCAGTGACGACTGGGACGCGACACGTCCGTATGCCATTAAAAGCCCTGAAATAACAGTCCATTAGATCATCAACAAAGTTCGCGCCTGAAGCGGGCCTGTTCCGCAAATCCTGACCGGAACAGAATCCCCGTCCAGCGCCTGTAAAAACCAGCGCCCGAACGGACTTATCTTTTTCAATAAAGCCGAGCGCATCCTGAACCTCATACATCATTTCAAACGTGAGGGCATTGAGAGTTTCAGGTTTGTTCAACGTCAATGTCGCGACATTTTCGGTCACTTCAAACAGAATATTTTTATACTTCTTCATTTTATTCCTTTTAGAATTGGCTGCTGACCTTGGCGGTAAGGAGTGCGGCAACGTCATCGTCAGAATAACCAGCTTCCTTCAAGATCTCGGCGCTATGCTCCCCGAGGTGAGGTGGCAGGCTGCGAATTGTAGAGGGCGATTTTGAAAACCGGATAGGAGGATCAGTCATGCGGATAGTCCCCTCTGTCGGGTGTTCTTCAATCCGCCAAAACCCGGATGCATGCAGTTGCTCATCTTCGAGCAGCATTTCCTTCGTCATGACAATTTGTACAGGAACGCTTGCTTCATCTAGAACCCGTTGCCATTCCGCGGTCGTTCTGGTTGCAATAATATCGGCAAGGATGCCATAGGCCTCTTCTGAATATTTCGTCCGGGTCTGCATATCGACAAAGCGTGGATCATCCTTAAGATCATCCCTTCCCGCAATATCAAATAAGGCTTGCCAGTTTGCCGTGGTGTAGGGAAGCACCGCAAGATAACCATCTTTTGTGGCATAGGGTTTTCTCATCTTATTGAGTAACCGATCATACCCCATATGACCAATATGAGGCTCAAAACCCGCGCCATAGAGATGTTCGACCATGACAAAATCAACAAGGCATTCAAACATTGGAACTTCGATTGCTTGACCGCCACCGCCTCGTTCGCGTTTTAACAAACCCGCTAAAATCGCAGAGACAACGTTCAAACCCGTGGTTTTATCTGCAATTAACGTGGGGACATAACGTGGTTGATCCGATGTCACCGTTTGCATATCGGCAATGCCGCTTGCCGCCTGAATGATATCATCATAAGCAGGCTTGTTCGCCATAGGACCATCTTTTCGAAAACCATAGGTTGCGCAGTAAATCAGGTCTGGAAAACGATCTGCAAAATTCTCATATTCCAATCCCAGTTTCTTCGCGACTTTTGGGCGCATATTGTGCAAAAACACATCTGCTGTGGCGATGATTTTATAAAGAGCCTCCCGCCCTTCAGCTTGTCTTAAATCCAGAACAATGCTTCGTTTATTTCGGTTCGTCGCCATATAGAGGGAGGCCATACCTTCACTTCTGCGCGGCCCCGATTGTCGTGTCGTATCACCGGTCGGCGTTTCAATCTTGATGACATCAGCCCCCATATCCCCAAGGGTTTGCGTCGCCCAAGGCCCCAGAATTACCGTCGTTAAATCAACAACCCGAATACCATCCAGTGTCCCAGTCATACTGCTAGTTCCTTCCCCTATATATCAATCAAATGCACTAATCTGATCGACCAAATCCAAAAGATTACGCGCCTGCTTCAAATGCGGCATATCAAGCATTTTACCGTCCAAACCAACTGTCCCAAGGTTTGGATTTTCTTCAAATATCGCGACAACCCGTTTTGCGAAATCTACCTCTTCCTTTGATGGCGTAAAGGCGCGGTTGATCACGTCAGATTGGGCAGGGTGAATAGCAATTTTACCAATAAAACCACTTTGCCTATCCCGAAGGCAATCAACTTCTAGCGCTTCCAGGTTTTTATAATCGACAACGACGCAGCCAACGGGTTGCACATCAATTGCGCGGGCCGTTGATAAACACAAAGATCGGGCAAGTCGGAACGGATCATCGTATTCTCCTGACACAGGATGTTTGTTATCACTCGCCCCCAGCGCGGCGGCTAAATCTTCCCCGCCCCATGTCATTCCAACCAAACGATCTGTTATGTTATCCAGATACGTATGGAAGGTTAAAAGGGACGCTGCCGTTTCAGTTGCTACGCAGAGTATTTTGGTTGATCCCTGAACAAGACCTTCACGCACTTCCAAAATGGATAAGTATTTATCGAGTGTTTTAACCTCTTCCGCAGAATAGACTTTAGGGAGGACGATGCCATCAGGGGCGCCCGCCATAACCGCTGCCAAGTCGGGCAAAGACAACTCATTATCCAGTGGGTTTATGCGAACCCAAAGCTTCTGCCGGGATCGATCCGTATTCTTCTTCAGAAATTCGCAGGTCATTTTCCGTGCGATTTCCTGACGGGTGTCCGCAACTGAATCCTCCAAATCAAGGATCAATGCATCAGCTGCATTCCCAAGACCTTTTTCGAGCTTACGTTCGCTATCACCGGGAACGAACAACCACGACCGAATAATCATGCTGGTTTCTTCTTCATCAGACCCGTACGGGATACAAAGGCAATCTCTTCGTCTCGCTGATTAAATCCAGAATGTTCGAACACAATAATCCCCTCATTCGGACGTGACTTACTTTCCCGCATAGCCTTAATGCGTGTCACGACATGAATTGTATCCCCATGAAAGACTGGTTTCTTAAACCGAATATCAGTCATGCCCAAATTGCCAAGCGTCGTACCCAATGTCGTATCTGCAACGGTAACACCGATAACAAGTCCCAGTGTGAACAGGCTGTTCACAATCCGCTGCCCATACATAGTGCCTTTGCAATATTCTTCGTCCAAATGAAGAGGTTGCGGATTATGGGTCATGGCGCAAAACATCACATTGTCCATTTCTGTAATCGTGCGTGTTAAGGCGTGCTTAAATTCCATACCCACTTCAAATTCTTCATAATAAAGACCGGACATATTTTATTTTCCTTATTGTTATTAATACTTCGTATTTTTGTTTTTATTTTTTTAAAGCAACTAAGCCGTGACACCTTTGGCGATAAGCTCTTTTATCCGATCCTCACTATACCCGACCCCTTGCAGGATTTCTGTACTATGCTCCCCAAGTTTTGGGGCATGGGAGACCGGTGCAGGTTGTGTTTCTGACCAAGTGGCGGGAACTGCCATTTGCCGAATACGTCCTTCACTGGGATGATCAAGGTAGGAGAAGAACCCCACAGCTTCAAGATGAGGGTCGGCAAGCAACGTATCGGGATTATGCAAGGGCATGGCGGGGATATCCGCTTCATCAAAGAATTGAAGCCATTCTGCTGTTGTTCTTGTTTTAAGCAGCACTGCCAGCTCCGCATAGATAGATGCAATATTTTCCGTCCGTGAGGTCATGTCTTTAAATCTTGGATCAGACTCAAGCTCATGCGCCCGCCCGAGGGCTGAGTAGAAAGACTGCCAGTGACGGTCCGTGTAAACCAGAACGCAAATGTAGCTATCTTTAGTCTCATAAGGCCGCCGATCTGGGTTTAGCATACGCTTGTATCCCATATCCCCTTCGGGCGGCTCGTATGTATGCCCTTGTAAATGGTCTGCCAGAACAAAGCTCGCCATCATCTCAAACATCGGCATGTCAATTTTTTGCCCAATCCCAGTCCGACTTTGATAATATAACGCGGCTGTAATCTGACCTACGGCCCAAAGACCGACACCCCGATCCACAATGGCTGTGGGCGCATAGCTTGGTGCCCTCCCATCTGCCATGTGGGAAAGCCATGGCACCGCCACAGCCCCCTGAATAAGGTCATCAAATGCGGGTTTATGGGCATAAGGCCCCTCTTGCCCATATCCATAAAGCCCTGCATAGATAATCTTCGGATTAACAGACTTCACCACATCATAGGAAAGACCCAACCGTTCCATCACCTGAGGACGCCGGTTATAGACAAGGATGTCAGCATTTTTGAGCAATTCCAGTATAGCAGCATGTCCCTCTGGCTGTTTTAAATCCAGAACGATGCTCCGCTTACTGCGGTTACAATTGAGGTAGATTGCGCCCATACCGGCATTTCGAAACGGGCCTATTGCCCGGACAGGATCACCGCCCGGAGCCTCAACCTTAATGACATCGGCCCCCATATCTCCCAATATTTGAGTGGTGTAGGGTGCCATCAACATATTTGACAGATCGATTACCTTTACGCCTTCAAGCGGTTTGGTCATTTGATGTGCCTTTCCTTTGAAAAATCAATATGACCGGGGTAAGTCCAGCGCATTCTCCGCCAGGTAACACAGGATCAATTGTGGACTGATGGGAGCCAATCTGTGGATCAGGGACTCGCGAAGATATCTCTCCACATGGAATTCTTTGGCATATCCCATCCCCCCATGGGTCATCACGGCATTGGTACAGGATTTAAACGTCGCTTCAGCGGCCAAATACTTAGCAGCATTTGCTTGCAAGCCACATTCTTGCCCGTTGTCATATAAATCTGCTGCGTGGAATGCCATTAGGTTAGCAGCTTCCAGCTCAGCCCAGGATTCAGCTAAAGGATGTTGAATAGATTGGTTCATACCGATGGGGCGACCAAACACTTCCCGCTCCCTCGCATATTTAGCGCCTTTCTCAAGCGCACATCTTCCAAGACCAACCATTGATGCCGCGATCAGGATGCGTTCTGCATTCAGTCCATGAAGAAGGTAGCGAAACCCTTTTCCCTCTTCCCCAATTAGATGCTCTTTTGGAATGGGAAGATTATCAATAAACAGCTGATTGGAATCCACGCATTTGCGGCCCATTTTATCTATCTGTTTAATATCAACATAGTTGCGATCCAAATCCGTATAGAAAAGCGATAAGCCGTCGATAGGACGTTTCGTATCTTCAATGGGTTTTGTACGCGCAATGAGCAGCATTTTGTTGGCTTGTTGTGCAGTGGAAATCCAGACTTTCTCACCGTTCGCAATATAGTTGTCTCCATCCCACACGGCTCGGGTTTTAAGGCGTGTCGTATCAAGGCCTGTATTAGGCTCGGTCACCGCAAAACACGCGACATCTTCCCGTTTAATAATAGGGGGAAGCCACTTGTTCTTTTGTTCTTCGGTTCCAAAAACCACAACGGGGTTAAGGCCAAATATCCCAATAATCAGAGCCGCAAACCCAGCATTCCCAGCGCCGGATTCTGTAATTGTCTGAGCCAAAATTGCAGCTTCAGTAATACCAAGACCACTGCCCCCATATTCTTCGGGCATGGCTATCCCCATGAAACCCCCTTGAACGATAGCTTGGCAAAACTCTTCGGGAAAGAAACCGTCGGTATCTCTATCGAGCCAGTATTGGTCATCAAATTGAGCGCAAATTTTGGCGACGCTGTCCTTAATTTGATGCTGCTCGGGGCTTAAAGCAAAACTCATGGGTTGGATCTCCTTTGTTTATTATTATTATTGTTTTTAGTTATTTATCTGATCGCACTGATATTCAGGTGTCTCTGCCGCCTGCCAATCGTGTGCATTCAGCCGCGGCCTCTCTAACAAATTTTTTGTGACTGCTTACATTGGCCAAGAACCTGTCAGTTGGTCCCGCAACGGCAATAGCCGCGATAACATTACCTTCACTGCCATAGACAGGGGCTGCGACACCACTTGCTCCTACAACCCGCTCGTCACTGGTAATTGCGAGCCCTTCTTCCAAAATTCGAGAGATATCGTTTCGCATCTGATTAGGGGTGGCGACGGTTTTTTTGGTAAAAATCTCCGGCTTCATTGTTTTCAGATACCGTTCAATCTTATCGCTAGAGAAATGGGCCAACAGAACCTTCCCAATAGAAGTACAATGCAGCTCTCGTCTCTCCCCGACCGCTACTGCGTACCGGATTGGATTATTACTTTCCACGCGGTCCAGATAGACAGCCAATTTTGCATCCTCAGCCAACTCGCCAAGAACCGCAGTCTCTCCAGTTTTCTCCATTAATTTTTCCATGGCGGGGCGCACCAGTTTAGTAAGCTCCCGTCCAGATACCGCTCGCATAGCAAGGGAGAGAAAGCGCGGCCCCAAGGAGTACCGACCGGACTCATCTCTCACCAAACATTTCTCATCCCGAAGACCCACAAGCAATCCCACTAGACTAGTCTTCGGGGCATTCGTGAGGATTGCAAGCTCCGACAGGCTTGCGCCGTTCACGCTCGTCGACAAAACATCAAGGATAGCAAATATGCGACCAACCGATTGCGGCCCTCCGCGCACTGTTGACCCGGGAACACTTATGTTTTGTGATTTTTTAGTCATGACTACGCCTTAGACACCAATGGTATATCCACCATTGACGGATAAATGTTGTCCAGTGATGTAACTTGCAGCTTGCGATAATAAGAAACAGACGGGCTGGGAAACTTCTTCTGGTGTTGAAAAACGGCCCATAGGGACTTGAGACATAATGCCATCCCTAAATTTATCAGATCGGATAGTTTCTGTCATTTCAGTTTCTACAACGCCAAAGCAAATTGTATTCACCCGTATTTGCTTCGGTGCCCATTCCCGCGCGGCACTCATGGTAAGGCCCATAACACCTGATTTTGCGGCACCGTAGTTAATCTGCCCTATCGTTCCACGCCGTCCGGCGTCAGACGAAATATTAACAATTGAAGCTGGTCCCGTATCTCCGTCTGCCGCCCGTTGATACATGTGACGACCAACCGCTTGCAGGCAATAGAAAACGCCAGACAAATTAACATCAATCACTTGCTGCCATGTATCAATCGGCATTTTGGTGGCCATCGCGGCCCTGACGATGCCCGCATTATTGACGAGCCCATGAATAGCCCCATTTTTCTCGACAGCGTCATCAACCATTTTCTGGACAAACCCCGGATCAGCGACGGACCCCACATAAACGTCCGTGTTGTCAGCACCAAGCTCTTCAGCCAGAGATGATACTTTATCCCCCTGCACATCGACCAGAATGGCTTTACCACCAAGCCCAACAATCAATCTGGAAACCGCTTCACCAATGCCCTGCCCAGCACCAGTAACAACGACATTGTGCCCATTCAACTTCATAGGATTTTCCATTTTCTTTTCCTTTTTTTTTTGAAGGCGCATCTTATGCACTGCATATCGCCTTAGGGAATTAGAGAAAACTCAACAATCAACGTGGTACGTAAATACGTATACTGTACGTTAATGTATATTTGTTGATATTGAAAAGGTCAATATAATTTCCCAGAAAAAGGAAAAACCTCCTTGTCTAAGCCTTTCTTAAAGATCAAAAAAAACACAGCGTCCCTTTAAAAGGAACGCTGTGTATGCAAAAAAACTTTAAATGTAACAGAAAAAATTAGTTAGTTCTTGAGCCCAAAGAAAAGCCACTTAAGGGAAGTAATCCTCACCCGCGCCACATTCTTTTAACCGTGTTGTCTTTCACAATACAATGGTGGAACAAGGCAGCGGATGCATGTATGCCCACTAGAAAGTACCCTACTGTTGCAGCTATTTCGTGAATTTCTTTGGCGGTATCTTTCATATTTTCGTTAGGACCCGCAAGGGCCGGAAGTTCAAAACCAAAATAAGGAATAATTTTACCGCCAAAACTTAATATCAGCCACCCGACAAGCGGCATTCCAATCATTAAGACATAAAAGGCACCGAAAACAACTTTTGAAGTTTTAACCTGCCACACGACAGGAGTTGGGATAACCTCTGGTGTTTTGCCAACAAAATGAGCAATTAGGCGTATCCAGACCAAAATAAAAACCGTCAGCCCCAACATATAATGCCAGGTTTTCATATCATTATAGGAAGCTGATCCTTTTGGAAAAATTCCCCGAAGTTCCATCGTGGAATACACGGCAACAAGGAGGCAAAGCATAAACCAATGAAGAAAAATACTTGGAAAACTATAACGTTTCACCATTTGGGGTCTCCAGCAAAATAGTATCAATTTTTGTGATGCCAGCATTCAACTTCTTGCATCAATAAAACACCGGATACCGCTCTCCCCATTATTTCGCAAGAAAAATTACCTTAAATTTTTGTATGGATACAGTACTTTGGGGTCTAATTACTGTTGGAATGCGTTTTCACAAGTTTGTTAAAATTTTGAATTCTCTGTAGTTTTACCTGATCCCAAATATCTTCAGCCTGTTCGGGAAAATCATTATAGAATTTGTGGCTAATCATCAAATGCCAATAGTGTTTTTCGAAAGGCGGCTGCAAGGCAACCACTTTATCCTCTACCCCTTCCAACCGAAGTAATCTCTCTCCCCCCAATTTTTCGACCACATACCCATTTAAGCGACCGAGGGCAACAAGCTGCAATCCCCGTAATGCCAAGAACTGAGTATTTGCTTTTATGTTATGTTTTTTCATCAGACTTTGCACAACTACATAGCCTAGTGGCGCGCCAATAATCGGATCTTTATTACCAGCAAAAGACCCATCCCACTGCACTGGATTGTCGCGGGCGGTAAAGACGGAATATTCTACGTTAGCCAGACTTCGGGAGCGGTCTTCTTTTCCCTGATCCATGGGATATCTTCCAAGAACATCCCGCTTTTTCAAATAAATTGAGGGAAACGTGCCGTCAATTTTATTTTGCTTTAGAAGCTCAAGGCATCGCTTCCACGGAAATCCAACATATTTCGGTGTCACACCAGCTGCACGCAACGCTTGTGTCAAAATATCAGGTAATACGCCGACAACATCTTCGACGGCGTTATTCATCGTCATTGTAAAGTAAGGCGGAAAAGGCTGGCGTTCATGGCAAACGACAAATTCTTTAGCGTGCACTGTTTGTACAGTAGTAAAAACTAAAATTAAACTAACAAATAGATATTTCCAGTTCCTACCGCAAGAATTCACGATCAGCGTCCTTCCAATCAACAGTCACACATTAGGAATAACCTAACATAACTTCTCGTTTATTGTAATAACGCAAGCACAGTAATTCGTTTAATAAGACAAGAATCCAGCAGTACTGCGCTGCTTTAACGAACTTAAAATCTTATTTGGAGAAAGAGACAGACAAAGCCACACGTTTATGGTTCGCAGAAGTAAGATGGATCGAAAAAAGAAGGAAAAACATACGAACGACTCCCGCACAAGAGCTTCACGCCTTTTCCTGTTAAAGAGGATTATGCTGTCCTTGATCCTTGCTTCGCAATCTGTCCTTAAGTTTTCCAGCGAGCGAAGATAAATCTCGTCATCAAACACCTAAAAACCGCCCCGCCCCCAGGAGGATCCCGACGCCCCCAACGGTCGCCACGATGCCGATTACAATTCGAGCGTTCCAACGAGTATCGCGTATAAGCAGCCAGCTCAAAATCAGTGTTACGAGGGGGTAAGTGGCAATCAAGGGAGAGACGAGAGTAATGTTCCCAACGATCAGTGCTTCATAAGTCAGGAGCACAGCGGCCCCGTTGCAAAGTCCAACGGCTACAAACCATAGAATACCCGATATCTTTTTTGGTCCCGTTAGTCGCGGTTCAGTAGCAGACTGTTTTCGTATAAAGGCAACCATCACTATAAAAAGGGACGAGACCACATATCCAATCGTAACGGCGGCAAAAGGATCAGGCCACAATTCAAGCCCCCACTTTATCCCTGGCTGCATAATACCGCGAATAGCAGCCCCGCTTAAAGGCAGCAAAACAACCCAGAGCGGCCAAGAACCCCCACCGCCATTCCGAGAGAGAGTAAGCAGAGTGACACCCGTGATGATCACCGATATTCCAACCGCCTGAACGATCCCAAACGCTTCCCCAAAAATTAGAATAGCAAAAAGAATAGCAAAGAGCGGTGTCAGGTTTCCGATTGCTCCAGCGATTGTCGGTCCCATGCGATCATTCGCCATGAATGTTAGCAGAGTCACTGTGCCGGGGAAAAACACACCGATACCTATAAAAACACCCAGCGCAGTTAGGTGAAAACCCGAAAAATCGATCAGAAAAGGCGCTAATAAAAGGAAAAATAAAGCCGCGGTTGGAACACTTATGGAAGCGCCTTCAGTCGGGGATTTATACCGAAGGCCAAATTGGCTCAACACCAACGCCGTCCCGTAAAAAAATGCGGCTCCCAGTGCCAGTATCCATGCCGATATCAAAACAAACCCTACTCCTTATCTTCCGTTAGAGTATTGATCAGGCTAGCCAACCACACTTTTATCACGGAGTTTGGCAATCATCTCTTTATCATATCCGATAGCATGTAAGATCTCGTCCGTATGCTCCCCAATATCGGGCGCAACTGTTGGGGCACTTTTCTGAAGTCCTTCCACCCAAATGGGGCTATCCACCATCCACTCGCAGCCCGCGCGGTCATCAGTCACGGGCGTAAAGGCTCCGCTTTCCTTCATTTGGATATCATTCACCGCGTCTTCCACTTGATGTGTTTCACCAAAGTTGAAGCCATTAGCCGACAGAAGTGTTCGCCATTCGGCAGCATCACGCTCCATAAAGATAACATCTAAGATCCCTATGAGAGCCTTAGCATTTTGAGATCGAGCTTCACTCGTCATGAACCGTGGATCCTCTAAAAGTGCGCTGCGCCCCGTCACTTCCGCAAATCGATCCCATAAATGCTCACCTGTAATCATTATAAGATGGAACCACCGACCATCCCGCGAACGGTATAGATTATTCAAGGCGTTACCGGCCTCTTCTCGTGGGGGGTACGATCGCATCTCTCCCCCACTTAACATAGCTTGCGTTAAGACGGCATTCGACCACACACCGTTCGCCATTAGGGACGTGGAGACCATGCTCCCCTCACCTGTCTTCTCTCGTTTATACAAACCCAGCATAATCGCCCCGAAAAGAGCTGTCGCCGTCGGATGGTCTCCCATACCGGGTAATGATCGGGCGGGCGGGCTTTCTCTAGATGGCTTAATTTGATCCATCATTCCGCTGCGCGCCCAAAAGGCCGTGCTGTCAAACCCAGTTCGCGCGGACTCGGGCCCCTTCTCGCCATAGGCTGTGATGGATGCATAAATGAGCCGCGTATTTAACGCACGAACATCCTCATAAGTCATACCCAGCCGCTCTCTCGGGCCTGACGGCATATTGGTTATCAGAACATCAGCCTCTTTCACCAACCGATAAAAAATCTCCCGACCTTCATCGGATTTCAAATCAAGCGCCAATCCCTTTTTCGTTCGATTGTCGACATTCCAATGGTGGGGATAATCACTGATGGGATAGCCCGGCCCATTAAGACCCGTCCGGTAGCTGTCTCCAGACAGGGGCTCGATTTTAATGACCTCCGCCCCGAAATCCGCCATGATTGTTGCCGCAGCAGGCCCCGCGATGAAACTTGCTACGTCAATGACCTTTAAATTTTTGAAAATCTGTTCCATCACATACCCACCTTTGTTTTTATTTTTTGTTTTTCAATAGTGCGATGAAATTTTCGCTGAGGTCAAGTCTGTGGGGTGACCCTTGGGAAATGAAGGATACGGATCGATATAAAATATAGATTTTTGACTAGAAAAATGATCTCATTTATTTATGCTGATCTACTCTCACAATCGGTAAAAGGCGTATTTATATGCAATTGAAAACAATAACGGCGGGGGTTTTAGAAATCTCCTATGCCGAATTTGGTCCTGCCGATGGTTGGGCCTGCATCATGGCACATGGATTTCCCTATGACATACAGGCTTACGCCCAAGTTGCTCCGATTTTGGCGGCCGCAGGTGCACGGGTAATCGTACCCTCTCTTCGTGGTTATGGCGCCACCCGGTTTTTGTCCCCGCAAACACCTCGATCAGGAGAGCAGGCGGCCCTCGCCTCTGACCTTCTTGCTTTAATGGACGCATTGGACATCAAGCAAGCCGTTTTGGGCGGATATGATTGGGGCGGCCGGGCGGCATGTGTTGTCGCCGCTTTATGGCCGGAGAGAGTGACAGCCCTTATCTCTGGCAATTCCTACAATATTCAAGATATCAAAAAATCAGTTAATCCTATCCCAGCGGCAGAAGAAGCAACTCTTTGGTATCAATACTATTTTCATTCTGAACGGGGACGTCGCGCTTTGATGGAAAACAGGCGGGATGTCGCTTTACAATTATGGCGCATGTGGTCCCCAACCTGGAATTTCGATGACGCCACCTTCAACGCGACAGCAACTTCTTTTGATAATCCAGACTTCGTGGAGGTTGTCATTCACTCCTACAAACATCGTTTTGGGCTCGTACCCGGTGATCCGTCCGTCGTCCAAATAGAGACACGTCTTTCAAGGCAGCCAGCCATCTCCGTTCCTTCCATCACCATTGATGGTGACAAGGACGGCGTCAATATAGGAACGGCACATCATGCAGAGTTTTTCACAGGCCCCCATGAGCATCGGGTATTTTCAGGGGCCGGCCATAATCTTCCTCAAGAACGCCCCGTAGAATGGGCCCAAGCAGTATTGGATGCGCGGACAATGGGCCCTTATTAAGAAAAAATATGACAGAGTTATTGACAGATTACTCCTGCTAACGCACACATTGTAAGTCTACATTTCACGAATAACGATCCATAAAGCGTGTATCCATAATGCCGTCTCAACAGAACTCACTCCGCGCCTCCGCGCGTCCGGGATTATTCGTTCTTATCGCCATGTCGGCAATGGGACCTATTGCGCTAAATATTTTCATCCCTTCCATGCCGGGGTTGCAAAAAGCGCTGCAAACTGATTATGCGACGGCACAACTGACCCTCACTTTGTATTTAGTATCCCTTGGATTTTCACAGCTGCTCATGGGCCCTTTATCAGACCGTTTTGGTCGGCGGCCTGTCTTGCTCTGCGGTTTAACGCTTTATGTGATCGCCAGTATCTATTGCAGTTTTGCCGTATCGATTGATCAGCTTATCATCGGCCGGATATTACAAGCCGCAGGCGGCTGCGCTGGGGTTACCTTATCCCGCGCCATTGTTCGCGATATTTACCCACGGGATAAAGCCGCCAGCTTACTGGGATATGTGACCATGACAATGGCGATTGCGCCAATGTTATCTCCGGTTATTGGGGGGTATTTGGATCAATGGGCTGGATGGCGCGCGGGCTTTTACTTGATCTCTCTCCTTGGATTGCTGCTTTTCGTTTTCTGCCTCGTCAAACTCCCTGAAACCAACAAGCAGCTCTCTCATTCGTTGGGAATGACGGACCTTCCCAGACAATATTTAAACCTGCTAAAAAACAAAGCATTTCTAGGCTACACTTTGTGTATGTCTCTGGGCTCCGCCATGTTTTTTGCCTTCGTTGGCGGCGCTCCCTTTATTGTCATTGAAATCATGAAATTATCCCCGAGCGATTATGGGCTTTATTTTATTTTGATCTCCACAGGATACATGTTCGGTAATTTCCTCACGGGGCGGTATTCCACCAAATTGGGAATGAACAGAATGATCGTGATCGGTAACTCCGCCGCGGTCCTTGGGATGGCTGCAATGTTTGCCACTCAATTCCTTGAATTCAGCGGCCCGTTAGCCCTATTCGCCCCGATGGTTCTGATAACCTTGTCTAACGGCCTTATCATCCCCAATTGCTTGGCCGGAGCATTAAGCGTCCAGCCGGGGAATGTGGGCGCTGCATCCGGCCTCGCCGGTTTTTGCCAAGTGAGCATCGGTGCCCTCTCCACACTTCTTGTCGGCGTCCTCCACAACGGCACAATCGCCCCGACTGTTGGTGTGATCATTGCCGCAGGCTTCCTGTCGATCATTTTCTTTCAATTGACGCGGTTTAAGTGATGGGTTTGCTATTTGTTGTGCGTTGAACCCATTGATTTCACAAAACCAAAAATAGATAATTTATCTGTGGCTCATATTGTAATCGTGCTTATACTGCGATTATTAAACAGACAGTCTTATTACCTATCAGAGTTCAGGACCCTTTTATGCGCACATTCGGACTTATCCGCCTAGTCTCCCTTCGGCTCACGGCCCTTCTCTTGATTATGTCGGCTTGTGCTTCTTGGGCGCAGGCTTCGGGCCAATTGCGGGATGTCATGGTGGTGGGCAATAACTGGGATGGCACCGCTGATATTTTTGATGCTAAAAGCTTTGAGAAAATCAAACGTCTCAATATCGTGCCAGACTTAAAGCAGCGCCTGAGCGACATTGATAATGCTAGTTGGGTTCGGCAAATATCCTACAAGGTCATCCGCATGATAATCGGGGAAGGCCATGACCAATTGGTCGATGACATGTTCACGTCCCACGATGGTCGGTATCTCTACGCATCGCGGCCAAGCTTTGCTGATGTAGTGGCGATTGATATGCAGTCGGGCGAGATTGTCTGGCGCACACCGGTTGAGGGCGTCCGCGCAGACCATGCTGCCATTTCACCGGATGGTAAAACATTTTTGGTCTCCGCCTCCACCGCCAGAAAAGTACATGCCATTGATACCAGCACCGGTAAAATTATCGGTGAATTTGAATCTGGAGACCAGCCGCACGAGAATAACTATTCTAAAGACGGTCAGTTCATTTACCATGCCAGCATCGGTAAAGTGTATGTACCGACCACGAGCAGCTGGCTTGATTGGATCAAGGGCGATCGGTGGTTCCAGGTTGTGGATGCCAAAACGTTAAAAGTGTTAAAGCGGGTCGATATTGGAGAAAAGCTTGAGCAAGCCGGTATGCCATGGGTTGATAAAGCGGTCCGACCAATGGCCATCGCGCCAGATGGACGTTTCCTATATTTGCAAGTTTCCTTCTTTCACGGATTTTTCGAATATGACCTGAAATTAGAAAAAATAACCCGCAAGATAGAATTGCCTATACCCGACGAAATTCAGAAAATGAGTTATTGGGATTATCAACTCAATTCCGCCCATCACGGGTTGGCCATAAACGGTGACGGCACCAAATTGTGCGTGGCGGCGACTATGTCGGGTTATGTAGCCATCGTGAACCGCGATGATTTTACCTATACAACAGTCCCCCTGTCCGCGGAGCCATTAGGCGCCAAGCCTTATTGGGCGACTGAAAGCGAAGACGGCCGCTTGTGTTACGTATCGGTTAGCGAACAAGACCGGGTTTCAATAATCTCGTTTGAGACAGGGAAAGAGATTGCCAGCGTAGACGTCGGCGATCACCCGCAACGCATTAGAACCGGTAAATACCTGCAACAGTAAGGGCTCGTGTTAATACGTGCAAAGAGGATGACTGAATAAATTTTCTGTACTGAAGTCGCCCTAGACGGGATATTCAGACCGGCTCTAATTTTTGATGTGGCGCCAACGGGAATTCAATTTGAATAGTATCAAGGGGAGACACCTCTCCGTCACTCAAGACCACTCCCATTATACCTGCTTTGCGGATCAGATTGCCTTTTTCATCTCGCGCTAAAACTGCCTTTGTTAAACCAAGTTGATAATTATCAAGCTGCTTGCAAGGGTTGCGCAGCCCCGTTATCTGTACCACGGCACTGCCACCAATTCTCAGTATGGTGTCTTTTGGTAGAGACAAAAGATCTATATTTTGGGTCAGGATATTTTCTCCCAGCGCGCCGGGGCCAACCTCAAACCCTTGCAAGCGAAGCTCGACAAGAAGCTCTTCATGGATCAAATGTACCTGCCTGAGATTAAGCTGGGTTGGATCGACGGCAACACGAGACCGATGCTTCACTGTCTCCCCCATATGGGCGTCCCCGATAACCCCATGGCCTTCCCGAAGTGTAATATTCTCAACAACCTGTTTTTTGAAAGTATGTGAACGGCTCGTACTCACGGCAACGACAGTCCCTGTCTTTTCCAAATTCTCGTTCACGTCATCCTCCTAATTAGATTATTAATTCGCAACATAAACCCAATGCGATTTTAGACTGCACATTATCCACATCAAGTGCGATATCCCAGTCGGCGATGCCTTACAAAAAACAAGGGCGAAATTGGCCTGCCTGAAACCTACCCTTCCATCACTGTCCTTATACAACCAAAAACACCCCTAAGCTCAAACGTGGGGTGGGTTTTGTGAAAAGAGTCAGGTACTGTGGAGACAGAGTGATTTTTAGAGAAGGAAAGACAATGGCCAAAGGCAATAATTCTAAAGGTAATAAGGAAGTTAAAAAACCAAAGAAGGCGAAGGTAAAAATCTCTGCCACAGCAGACTCTGGCGGCGGAAAAGCGGGCATTGTTATCGCCGGTAAGAAAGCGAACTAGACAACCATTAAATGGGCTGATGCATTATCAGCCCATTTCAGCAGTGAAGCATACGATAGAAAAGTTCGGCAGGCGACAGGGTCGAACCTGTCAGGCCGATAATCCTTAGTCCTAGTTTTGGCTTTTAAAGTAAGCGGTATCTTGCTGTGGATTTAGTAGAAAAATCGGGGTAAGTTACAGACCGTTAGCCCAAAAGAAAGCACCTTTAGCTAACAACTATCCAGAGATAAGATAAAACGAATTAATCTGTTTGGTATTCTGGAACATCCGCGATGGCGGGATGGTCTATCGGTACTGCGTTAAATCCGTTTTTGACAAATTCAGGCAGCCCAATATCCGACATTTCTATAATAATATTGGGATTTTCTCCGCCGCCCCCAATATGCATCGCATCAAAGCTAGCATCAGGTAGAGTATCCTCCTTCGCCGCCTCCACGAAACATGTAAGGTGTCGAAGTATCAAGACAGTATCGATGTTCTTAAAAGTCTCGGGGACGCCATCAACAACAGAATATGTGGCAGGTGTTAGCAATCCAACCCGTTCGCTTAGCAACGGCCCAATTGCCTCAAATATCCAATCATCCCAAACAATAACTAAAACGCCACAAAAATCATGCCGAGCTGCAAATGCGTCAAATTTCTCATTCGCACTTCTCAGAAAACTTCTAAGCGTGTTATCTCGCGATAAAACCGGCTTATCGGCATTTTGAGTTTGAAATTCGACGGATGACATTTCAAGCCGTGCCGGAAACTGAAACGGTTTGTCACTGCGGTGCCGCGCATGAGGGGTGTATTTTGGAGCCTTAACTTCAAAGCCAAATTTTTTCCCGTCGGGTAGGGTCACAACCAAGTCGACCCTTTTTAGGCCACCCGCGACACCAGCCTCTATTTCGAACGACGTTTCAGGAGGCCATGACAAATTAATGACCTGACGCATCACGAGTATTTCTGCAAGTTTTTGCATTAACTGATCA
>JBALXM010000002.1:13335-15014 GCA_036960695.1 Sneathiella sp. | reverse complement strand
ATTAATGACCTGACGCATCACGAGTATTTCTGCAAGTTTTTGCATTAACTGATCATAATGTGGCTCGTAGTTCTTCCGACCTCCAATATTCTTAATTTCTTTTAGCATTCTAAGCGGAGCGTCTTCGTTTATTGCACTGAGATCGAGACAGGCAGAATAAACACTGCGGATGAACGGCGTATAATTCGCAACATGATAGCTAAAATAGTGCCACCGAGTTCCGAAAATACTTTTCGCTAGCGTCGAGAAATGACTGAGGTCGACATTTTCATTCACCGTTCCACCCCCACACTTCATAGCCTTTGCAGGATCAGACAACTTGGCAGAGCGCATGTATGACCTGAATGCTGTCTTTGAAATCGTCGTTTTTTGGTAAATAGGGTTTAGCTTTGCTTACTTTCATTGGTGTCCAAAGCCCACGCGCCTTAAAATCATCCATTAGAAAGTCAAAATTGCTCTCTACCCAGCGATCATCACGCTGTGTGAATAAAATATAACCACCGGGCCGAACAACGCGGCAGAGATCAGCCAGCAGACCTGCAGCATCTTCAATATAGGTCATGACCCCCACACAGGCGGCGGCTTGAAATGCATTGTCTGCGACTGGCAAAGGAGCGACTTGCAGGTCATGGCGCTGCAAACGGTCATACCCCCCTTGTTTATCCGCTATTTCCAGAGAGGCTGCAGAAATATCAATGCCCACAATTTGGCAAGGCAGGCGCTGGGACATGGCCATGCCGAACATCCCTGTACCGCAGCCGACATCCAAAACATCGTCGCCAGACTTCAAATACTGACAAAGGGCCGCCGCCACATCGTTCGGGGCCTGATAGTCCCAGTTTTTTAACGTCTCATCATACGTCTCGGCCCAGTCGTCGTAATAGGCTGCTATTTCAGTCGAATTTGTGGAGCCGTCTTTTAAAGAATTGAAGCCATGCTTGATGTCGGTGTCATTTTTCTTTTCAATAGCGGTGTCGTTTGACATGTATTCCCCGAGTTCCGATTTATAGTCCCAACTGCATTGATTTCGCAGGCCGCAAACGATTAATCGAGGCCCGCGGCGCATAATACACTGCTCCAACACGCAAGTTGGTGCGGATCAATTAATTCAATGCGTGAAGTTGAAATGCCAATCTAACACAGCAAGTTGTAATTATAAACCGAGCTATAGGGCTGCAGGTAAGCTTAGGATCACGTGGCGTCGAGTTCCGCAATCATACTGACAAACATCAATATATAGAGAATACCCCACCCCCAATACTGAAATTTGGCGGTGAAGGGTAGCTGCGCTTTCCGCTTTCGGTAAGTGAAGATCAGTACAGCGACCGCGGCGATCGCCCCAAAAAAAGTAGCCCCGATAATAGCGTCAACATCCCCTGACCCATCGTCTCCCGCATTGATGAACAGACCCAAGATAAAAAGACCCGCGACGGCGACGGCGCCGCAAATTATATTCTCCTTCATCCAGTCCTTTTTAACATCCGGCAGTGTCACCGGAGCGGGTTGTTTTTCCGCGGCAACAATAGTCGGTTCTGGAAGAGTTGGCGTCACCGAAGGTTTGGCGGCCCGTTCTGGTTCTGGCGCTTGTTCTGCCGCCAGCCAAGCTTCGGCAAACCCGCCAGAGCGCATATCTTCGTCGGCAAAGCGGACAAGCAAGGCGTAGCGGTCCTTTTCCTGGG
>JBALXM010000002.1:6391-13235 GCA_036960695.1 Sneathiella sp. | reverse complement strand
TCGCCGCTGAGGATTCCGCTGACCAGATGTTTGGTGAAAACGCTGAGATCGTCCCCTTCATTCTCCTTTGCTGTCTGTAAACCGGTAGAGGCAGTCAGCACAAAGGTGCCCTTGCCGCCGGACATCAGGTTGAGCTGTTCATCCACGGACCCCTTGGTGAAGGATTTTTCAATGGCGCCGCTATAGCAACAGTCAAGAACGATTGCCAACTGGTTTGCGGCCGAAACATCGAAATAATCTTTAACCTGCGACACTGGCACCGACGTCGCCTCCAACACATCAACCGACGTATTGCTCGTCGCCAGATACAGCCGTCCGGCTTCATCAAGCTTGCCATGCCCGGAATAGAAAAACACCACCATATCTTCCCGCTCGGCCGCCTTGATCACCCGGTTTACTTTTTTGAGAATTTCATAATGGGGTTCGTTTCTGAGAATATGAACATGATCAAATCCTCCATGGTTATCAGCGCCCAGGACTTCTCCCAAAGCCTCCACATCCTGCAAGGGACATCGTAAGTTGGTCAGCGAGTCATCTTCAGGGAAGTCACTGGCGGCAACGAGAATGGCGTGTCTTTTTCCTGTCATATGTCCGGGCCTCTTGTCTACCCTCCTAGTGGATAAACTGCTTAGCCATTTTGAGGGTTTCGTCGATTTGTACAGCGGAAAGATTATCTGCTGTTACCTCGAACTCCTGACCTTGCTCATTTTTCATTTTAAGGACGAGAGTCTTGTCCCGCTCGAAATAAGCCTTGGCCACTTCAAACAACGCGACAGCCGCACCACTGCTTATAAAGGTCAGGGCTAAAGTACCCAGTGTCACCATGTCTCCTTTAGATCCAACTTCTCCCGGTGCCGTCGGGATTTCAGCCGTCATATCCTGTTCATCATTAAGCTGTTCGCATATGTCTCGGGTCATATCCTGAAGGCGCCGATCTGGCAAACGCGATGACGAGAGTGCTAAATCTACATGCATGGATTTCAAATCTCCAGTATGAGCAATATGAATATTATATTTATTTTATATAATATCGGAAACTCACCAATTTGTCAGATTTAATTCAACTAAAACAACATTATCATTCGGAAATTAGAAATCGCAGAATACAGCGTGTTCTCGGTTGAAATCTGTGTTTTTAAAACTCCACATATAGTCGGAAGAAAAAAAATGCCACGGGTCAATGCAAACAGCTAATGAAATAGCGTTAAGCCACTTCACTTATCCGACTTCTGCAATAGCAAGAAGCGTGAATTGGAACAGTAGCGCGCGCCATCGCTTGATCAAGCATTAGCTTAATATGTTTGACTTCTACTAACTCCTCTCGACGTTTCAAACACTCATGAAGTCCGTGCAAGCTCCATACGTTACGGGGATGCTGGCAAGCACGGGCAAGTGTATCGTCCAAACCCAGATCAGCGCGATAGAGAATTTCTGCCTCATCAAAATGCCCAACCTCCATGAGAAGGGCACCTAAGGCGTGCCGTGTCGGTTGCATCCATCCCCATGGTTCATCATATAATAAGGCATCATCAAGCTCGACTGAGCGCCGCAAATGATTGAGCCCTTCTTCAATACGACCTGACTTAAAGGCCAATTCTCCCTCTACCATGGCCTCACCAATCTTTAGAACGTCTTCAGCAGTATTGTTGAACACCATACGGCTTTCCTGCACAGCGCGTGCCGCCGTGATAGCAAGCTTCTGCTCTTCTTCTGCCTCGGCAATTTGTCCAAGGTTTGCCAAGGCAATTGCTCGAGCCTGCCGCATAGCAGTTGTTGTGTAACTGTACAGTTCTTGATCTTCTGGAAATGCTTCTTCCAAAATCTCACGCCACTGTCCAAAACGAACCATGACATGAATTTTCTTACCATAAAAAGATTCAAACAAATCAGGCATAAAGCGCACGACAGATTCCGGCAACATTCGCATCAATTCTTCAGACGCCGCGAGCGCTTTCTCTGGTTGCCCCAAGAACATCGCGCCATATGCCTCAAAGTGCACATTGTGAATGCGGTAGAGTGTATAAAAATTTTCGCCACCAGCCATAGATTCATATTTCCGGTCGACTTGAGCTGCCCGATTATTTCGCCAAATTACATTCTGGTATTCTCCGCACAGGACGTCGATATGGGTTGCCATATGAACTAGATGCCCACTGTCCGGCACAAGGTCTACCAACCGATCTCCATGCCGGAGCGCTTTTTCGGGCGTTGGCGACATTTCCATCAAATGAACATACATATGAAGAAGACCTGGATGATCCCAGGCACCGGGTAACGTATCGAAGGCACGTTCAAGGGTTGCTTGAGCTTCAACTGTGGAAGCGCCTTCGCTTGGCTCCCCGGTTGATAGGTTCCATAATAGCCAAGGCGTTCGGTTCATGAGGGCTTCTGCAAAAAGCGAAGATACTTCAAGGTCCTCACTGTGTTGAGCATAGACTGTTCGCATAGCATCGGAGAAAGCATCATTCCAAGGGGCATAGTCTTCAATTTCCGGATCTTCAGGGAACCGGTCTGCCAGAGCCTCAATAAGCGCAACTTCTACTGGTAAAAGCTTGTCTCGCAGCCTCTTTGCTTGTTCTATTGCTATATGTGCCCGTTTAAGAGTGGCGATACGTTCATCAGCCTCAAAGAATTCCCACGGTTTGTTGTAATTGGGTCCGATTGCATAAGCGACCCCCCAATGGGCCATGCCACAGTTTGGATCAGCTGCAATCGCTTTTTCAAAACATTTTGCAGCGGCTTCGTGATTATATCCATATAGCCAAATTAGCCCCTGATCGAATTCTAACTTAGCTTTTGATGAAGTTGTTGTAATCTCACGCGCATACGAGCCTAAGTCAAATTCAACCATGATTTTCTCCCTCGGTTTTTATAGTTTTACTGGGGCGTATTAAATCACCAACAAGATACATTGTTTTTTAGAAATATTCATTAGCAACAGCAATGATGATCAATAAGGGTCGCCCAGTAACAATTCATCATATTAGGAGACTTTACTAAACCCTAGAATGCTTTTAAGCTTCTTGAAGACGTGTTTTTACTTAGGGATTGAAACATGACGTACGAGAAAAAAACAGCCTTACGAAATCAGCGACAACAAACGGGTTACAAACAGACGATAAACAAAACCCTCAATCGCCTGACACCCCGAAGAGAGGCATGTTCCTTATCAAGGAAATGGCTGTGGTAAGCCCTGCTGTTGGGATCGGCTTTTACGAGATTAGTCGCTTCGGCACAGTTTTCGCACTAAGTTTTACGGATATCATTCCCGAATGGGACATCACTCTGACACGCGCTTTTAGAAAATCATAAAATTGACAACGGATAACAGCGACCAACTCTCAGCAAAAGTTACTCTAATGAGTCCAAGAATTGCAATATTTCTCGCCTCTGCAACCTTCGTTCTCTATAGTATTTACATCTTAAACGGCACAGCTGAGAGCCTGTATCAATGGTCCAAAGATCTCGCGCCATACGAGATCCGGCAGCATCTGGGACTCAGTAAACGGTTTTTATTGCAATATGGGCATGTCTTCTTCCTAATTATTCTGCTGTTTCTTTCCCGCTATATATTTAGATCTGACGCGCCTTTGCGCATATCGGGTAAAATTACACAAGTAATCGGCAAATATACATCCGCTGTTTTTCTCATCCATTTTCCGATCCTGTTTTTCCTCGCGGCGATCACCCATCATAATCCCAATAGCTCTTTGGACCAGATCCTTTTGTTGACCGGCGCAATTGTACTGTCCATCTTGTTCGGGCGGTTTTGCTTTATGTTAAAACCCGCTTTCGACGCCGCTTTGTTATCCCTTACTAAGCGTTTGGACCTGGCGTATCCAAAATCAAAACAAACATCTGAACCAATAATTGCCTTACAATTAACACGGTCCCACAGCGAATTTCTTAATCTGGTTAAGATTATCTCCATGGGAGCCGTTGTACTTGGTCATTTCAGTTTTCGGGAATTCACCCATTATACCTTACCTGGATTTGATGGTTCAGCCCCGCGCTTCGCTGTCCCGGTATTCTTTATGCTGTCGGGATATTTTCTAATGCTGAGCATTGACCGATGTCGTACAGGGCCTGCGACACTTCTCCTCAAAAAATACTGGAGCCTTTATTATCTGATCCTGCCGATGCTCGCTCTCGTCCCCATACTCGACGCAATCGGATATGGTATAGACCCGACTATTTATTGGTTCGACGATTATTACGTATTTGAGCGAGAACGGGGTCCGTTGGGTATGCCTATCTTTTTCGCAACAGTAATCAATAGTGTTCTGTATCTAAATGAAATCTGGATTTACAACCTGATGGGTCTGAGCGATATGAAGGGCGGTATTGTTGCCTTCAGCAATGATCCATACTGGTTTATGTGTTATCTCCTGTCTTATACCTTACTGATGATTGTCTGGCGTATGGTGTCTGGAATACGCCGATATATCCTGACAGCGCTTATCTGTCTCGTTATCGGACCTCCCGTTTTACTACTTGCCCCACTGTTTTTTGCTGGCGGCTTGACCTACCTTCTTCACAAGAGACTGGAGTAAACTGACCAATGAATTGCCCTTCCAAACTAATCGGCACCCTGATGTTTTGTCTATCCGCCTTTGTCTGGAGCCCACCAGTTTTGGCGGCGGAGTATGGCATTTTCAAGGAATATTCCATTTACACCAAGGATAAGGATGGTTTCAAAGATAACGTTCTCTTGCTGTTTCACGGCTTAAAATCAGCTCATCCCAACGGTACCTTTCGGCGACTTGAGAAACATTTTTCAGATACCTATTCTGTTGTTGGCTTTAATTATGATTACTTTGACGTTGCATCGAACAAACGCGAGTTGGCTCAGCTTTGGGAAAAATACCTAAAGGGACATAAAATAACAGTTCTTGGGACTTCCCTTGGTGGATTCTGGGCCAATTATTTTGCAGGTGAATATGATATTCCCAAGATGGTTCTCGTGAACCCGGTAACCAAACCTGTCACGGATCTTATCCAGTTTATCGGCCCGCAATACAGCGAAAATCGCCAAAAATATTTCACTGTCACCGCAGAGGATGTCGCGGGTTATGCAACCGTTCACGTCAAAACCAGCCCGGCGACGCGCAGTATGGTTTTTCTTATGGAAGACGATCCGATCATTGATTACCGGCATGCCTATCAATTATTTAAAAACAATAAAAACAGTGAAGTGCTGTTGTTTCGAAAAGGCGGCCATTCCATTCCGCTCTCCGATCCGCGCTATTTATCCGTTTTGAAGGTATTTATGGAAACCGAGTGAGTACCGGTTACAAGTGATATTGACTGAAAATCCTTGTGTTAGTAGTTCGAAACTACCTCTGGGCACCCCTTTTCCATTCAATGAAATAGACGCAAAATATTCATCAGCAACAGCTTTGATGATCAATACGATTGGCTCTACACCTTTTCATCCTTTAGGTGACTTTACTAAACTCTGGAATGCTCTTAAGCTTCTCGGAGACGGATGTTTACTTCGGGGACGAAAGCATGACGAACGAGGAAAAAAACACCTCTACGAAAACAACAGCAATAAGCGAGTTACAAACAGACGAGCCACAAAACCCGCAATCACATGACACCCCAAAGAGGGACTTGTTCCTAATCAAGGAAATGGCTCTGGTCGGAGAAATTGCTACAGAAGATGTTTGGCAGTGGCTCGCCGCTGGCTGGTCGGACCTGAAAGCCAATTTTGCTGTCAGCGTCAGTTATGCCGCTCTGTTCATTATCTTTGGGGTGGTTTTATCTTTCGGTTTCTACTTCTTAGGCTGGCCTTACCTGATCCTGCCCGGACTGACCGGATTTCTTTTGGTAGGTCCTGCCGTTGCGATAGGCTTTTACGAGATTAGCCGTCGTCATGCCGCGGGCGAGAAGGTCACTTTTTGGACTGCGTTAACTGCTGCGCGGTATAATAAACTGGGAATTTTTGGCTTTGGTGTGGCACTTGTCTTTGTTTTCCAGGTTTGGATTCGCATTTCTTTCACAGTTTTTGCACTGAGTTTTACCGGTATCATGCCGGAATGGGACATCATCCTGATGCGCGCCATTAGTATGGAAGGGATCTATTTTGGAATTTCTATCTCTATAGTAGGTGCCGTTTTTGCGACATGTATCTTCATTGTCGGCGCCTTCTCCATGCCAATGATGATGGACCGTAAATCAGTGTTGGTGCCGTCACTCTTCACCAGTGCCTATGCTGTCATCCATAACCGCAACGCAATGATCCTGTGGGCAGCGATTATCGTGACTTTCACCGGAATTGGGCTGGCCACAGCAGGCATCGGACTATTCATCACGCTCCCCCTCATTGGCCACGCGACTTGGCACGGCTATAAGCAGGTCATGTCAGGTGATCTTCCGGAAGGTGAATCCCATCCCTCCGGAACCCTAGCGGCAACAGAGTGAGTTTTTGAAGATGCGACAACGCCGTCATATCCGCCTAAAATAAGTATCTTCAATTTAGAAGCCGCTTTCTGACTTCGGGATCTGGTATGGTGCACAAGTCAGTTTTGCCAAAAAACCGATATCTATTTCTAGCAATCAATCCGTAGACGTAATCCTGAGCTCGCTTTGGGATTAACCGCAGAATATTGAGTGTCTTCCATATGCCTCCCAATCGGATTCCAACTCTGATCACCGCATCCATTGAAGAATACGCACATCCATCCTCAACAAAAAGCCATGACAGGGGATCAGCGGGGTCAATTTCATAATGTATCATCAGGGCGTTCCCAAGATCGGACTGAAGCGGAATAATACGAAATATTCCGTGGTGATCATTATGCGCAATCCATTTCGCACCGCGAGCACAAAGGGCGCAATG
>JBALXM010000002.1:0-6291 GCA_036960695.1 Sneathiella sp. | reverse complement strand
CGTGGTGATCATTATGCGCAATCCATTTCGCACCGCGAGCACAAAGGGCGCAATGGGCGTCCATTACTGTGAACGGGCCGGTATCAGTAAATTCAGGTACAGTTCTATCACTTCTGTATGAGTAGGCTGGTCTGTCCGCCTTCATTAGTTATCCATAGTTTCATTATCAATCAATAAAGGGTCTTAATCTTTTGATCTGGTTTTATTTAATTTTGTTCTGAACTCATGAGGTTTGTCATTGCTTAAATTGTATTTGCGTCATGTTAATACGTGTCTTGTTGTTTGTATTCTGTGGCGTCTCAGGATAGCATGACCGCCGAACAGTAGGTTGCATATTTTTTATCAGGAGTTTGAATGTTTAGTCATATTATGGTCGGAGCGAACGACGTACAAAAATCTAAAGTCTTTTACGATGCCGTCCTTGGGGAATTAGGACATAAGCCAGGCGTGATTGATGCCCACGGTCGGTGTTTTTATTACACTAAAACTGGCATATTCTCGATCAGCAAACCTATCGATGGAGAGGCAGCCTGCAACGGCAACGGCAGCACAATCGGTTTTGCTGCATCAAATACAGAGTTGGCAGACAAGTGGCATGCCGCCGGCTTGGCCAATGGCGGCGTTGCGTGCGAAGACCCTCCTGGCGTTCGAAATGGTAATAATGGCGACCTTTATCTTGCTTATCTTAGAGACCCATCAGGCAATAAAATTTGCGTCTTACACCGTGTGGAATAAGTCGCTCAACTGACTTTTCCTTATTGTCAGACCGCCAAAATAAAAACTCCGATCGATAGTTTCCCATCGATCGGAGTTAATACGTTTGGATACCCGAAAATGAGTATCTTTCTACGGGAGCCTATTCTTAAAATATTCACGCTTATGATTACATCTGGTTTCTCAATGTAACGACGAGAAGAAGATTTAAAGAGAGGCGGCCAGAATTAATTGGTGGATTTGGAAACTTTCTCCCCACCTGCATATCGTTTTATTTCGCCCTTACCCATACGCTCCAAGTATGACGTAAGTTCGGCTTTTACGATCGGCATCAAAACGTACAGCGCCGTTATATTGACGACCGCCATGGCAAAAATTGCTGCATCAGAAAAATCGATGACGGGGCCGAGATTTGCCGCCGCACCAATAATAATAAACAAACAAAACATGATTTTGAACGCTAACTCTGCCTTTTTGCCTTCCCCGAAAAGATAGGTCCACGCTTTAAGCCCGTAATAGGACCACGAAATCATGGTTGAGAATGCAAAGAGGATAACCGCGACTGCCAGCACATACGGGAACCAGCTGAAAGCAGATTCAAACGCCGCAGATGTAAGGGCAACCCCAGAGGCACCTGTTACAGTTTGAATTGAACCGCCATCATTTAGAATGTAGTTACCGGATGTCGGATCAATCATCAACTGGCCGGAGATTGTAATGACAAGTGCAGTCATGGTACAGATCACAACAGTGTCGATAAAGGGCTCAAGTAACGATACAAATCCTTCAGTAATAGGCTCTTTTGTGCGGACTGCCGAATGAGCAATCGCAGCGGAGCCGACACCCGCTTCGTTTGAGAATGCCGCGCGTTTGAAACCCTGGATCAAGGCACCGACTACACCACCAGCAACACCAAGCCCTGTAAATGCTCCGCTAAAGATCTGGCCAATTGCCCAGCCAATCTGATCGTAATTTACCGCCAAAATCGCCAGGCCGGCTAAAACATACATCACCCCCATGAAAGGGACGACTTTTTCAGTTACGTTAGCAATGGATTTGATACCACCGACAATGACAGCAAACACCACAACAGCGAAAACGATACCGGTAATCCAACCTGGAAAATCACCGACGATACCGGCAATCTGAGCATGAGCCTGATTGGCTTGGAACATGTTGCCGCCACCGAGGGCTCCCAAAATACAGAATATAGCAAACAATACAGCGAGGAACCGACCGCCTGGCACGCCACGTTCTTTGAAACCCTTAGACATATAGTACATAGGGCCACCTGATACGGTGCCATCTTTATATTCATTACGGTATTTCACACCCAATGTGCATTCTGTAAATTTGGATGCCATGCCAAGCAACCCGGCGAGGATCATCCAGAATGTGGCACCGGGGCCACCGATACCGACAGCCACGGCAACCCCTGCGATGTTGCCCAGACCAACTGTGCCAGACAAAGCCGTTGTCAGGGCCTGAAAGTGACTGACTTCGCCCGCGTCATTAGGATCAGAAAAATCCCCCTTAACCAGCTCTATCGAATGACGAAAGGCTCGGAATTGAATGAATCCGAAATACACTGTGAAAAATGATGCTGCAATGACCAACCACATCACGATCCACGGGAAACTAGTTCCCGGAATTGGAGCAAAAATCAGGCTGACAAAGGGACCTGTTACTGTTGCAAAAAGTTCGTTAATTTTTTGATCAAGACCAACCTCTTGGGCTTGGGCGACACTTGAAAAGCAACTCGCTATCGCAAGTGGTAAAGCAAAATTTCTAATAATCTTCATAATTTTCTCCTCACTTGATAACGGTTACGGGTACGCTGGCATTCATCACTAGATGTGCTGTGGCAGACCCAAATAAAGTTTTGGAGATCCCGCCCTCGGATGAACGTGCAACGATGATCTGAAGGGCGTCCTCCTCAACTGCTAATAAATCAAGCATTTGAGCTACTTTCCCGTGTTTCACTACACCCCGCGCGGAGAAACCGTCTTGTTTGAGATTGTCAACAGCGGGATCTAACACCCGCTCATGGGCCGTTTGAATTTCTTGTTCCCGACGTTTGTGTCGAACTTCATTTTCTTCGGCAGTTTGAAATGTGTAGGGTGACCATTCGATCACATAAACCAAAATCAGTTCACAATCCCCTATCAGTTTAGCCAACCCCTTGGCATAATCGATAACGCGGTCACCTGACCCGCTACCGTCCATGCCAACTACTATTTTTGCAGACATATTACACTCTCCTGTTTTTTGATTATTAAGACCGGTAATGTATGGCTCCGGGGAGTGGCACGACGGAAATGTGAGGGATCATCTAAACCGCGTATACGTGGCCAGCGCGTGGGGGAAATTCGTCTAAAGATAACCAATTTTGGGCTCTATCTTTAATATCGACATTATAGATCGTTCCACCGACATAGACGCCGGTAGTCCCCTGCAGTTTTTCGTGACGCGGCATAGGCGCTCACTGCGGCTACCGCAACAGTCAAACCGTTAGCAAGAGATAGGATTATATTCCTACGTATTCTCATGATTAGTTCCCCCCGGAAGCGATGTTTCACTTGATTATGTAAGCCGCAAAAAAACGGCATAATATTATTTAGAACTCGTCTCGCCTTAACCTTACATTAGAAATATTTCATTTCCAACTTAAAGTACTACTATACATATAAACTAAAGTATATATTTATAATATTGATTGAAATGTTGATCTGTTTAATGAGAGAAAAACCGGAATCAAGACGGACGATGGAAGGAGGTTATTCCATTTTCGGTCTGTAAGGTGTGGGAATGCAGAAGAGGTCTCAGCCCCTCCCGAAAAGAACGTCTAAACTTGCCCCTAAGCGGGCGACATAATCAAGGTGCGGTATCTGAGACATATCCCGAGTTGACCGCCAATGAATAGAGACCGACTGGCTCGCTCAATCCGCGCACCTCGGTTTCACCAATCCTTTGCAGCACCCCTTGCCCAACCTGTTCTGCCGTTGATTGGGATACCAACAAAGATGTGCCGTAAGTTTTGTTCAAGCTCTCGAGCCGCGCGGCTAGGTTTACAGGGTCTCCATAAACCGTATAACTTTGCCTGCCGCCACCGCCGACATTGCCGGCGATTACATGTCCAGAACTGAGGCCAATACGAATACTCAAACGTTCGCCTGCGAACGTTTCGGTTTGCACGAGGTTAAGAAGATCTATTGCCGCATCAAGCGCACGTTGCGAATGGAGGTCATCCTCTATCGGGACATTGAATGTCGCGAGGATGGCATCCCCCAGAAACTGGGTCACGACGCCGTTATGCTTACCAATAATTTCAGATGCCGCATCGAAGAAGGCGTTAAACGTATCGACGATGGCCCGCGGTCCCTTGGTCTCTGTCATGCTGGTAAAACCGGCGACATCGGTGAACATTACCGTCGCCACCCGTTCAACCGGATCCAGCGCCCCTTCGTCCTTGATCATTGTTTCAGCCACCACTGCCGGCACGAACCGTCCGAACATCTGTGAAACCAACGACGTTTCCCGCTCCGCCGCCAATTGCCGCCGCACGGTTTGCCGCGCCCTATGCATGACGATAGCGATCAGGATCGCAACCACCAAGAATACGGACGCCTCTTGGAGTCGACTGCCCGTAGCGGCGAAATCCGGATCCAGAAAGACCTCAAGAAATTGTATCGGCGTTGGGTTCTTCGGCACGTCTCCCCATTCGAGCACACGATCCATACCCGAGAGAACCCAGAAGAACGCTCCCAGCCAGCCCGCGGTACCAACTATCCCAGTCCAAAGGAGAAGCCCCGGCGAGAAACTGAAGGCGACGACGCCCAGCAGGACAAAATAAAAGGGAAAGAGACTGAACCGAAAGATCATAATTTGCTGGATATCGGTTTCCGGCGTCGCCGGGAGCAGCGCGAGCGCTGCCGACAGGAGCCCAATGTCGATGGTGATAAACATATATTTCACCCAACCGCGATCAAACCGCGACCCGATGAGCAGATAATGAGCGATCCCTAGCAGAGTTATCAAGACTGCGGCTAGAAGATAGTCGGCGGCCCGGTCCGGTCCGCGCGTGAGTATCATCAGCACCGTCAGAACAATCACAGTGACAATCCGGCCCTTAATGGCAAGCTTCAGGCCCGCCTGCTCGGCGGCATAAAAGAGATCTTCCGATTGTCTGGTGGGAGTTTGGTCTGACATAGGGGCAAGTTTGCCACCAGTTCAGCTGCAAGTAAACCATGATTGCCTAAAGGGCCCGCGACGGTACTGAACAATGTAAACAGTAAGTAAAAACAAACTGGTAATACCGCCAACTATTGTTTTTTATAAAACCAGTGTATAGGCTAAAAAAGCACCTGTGAGAGGACATTAATCACCAAGAGGGACGCATGAAACGATTTATCACATATCTGTTTGTTACGTTAATGATGGCCGCGGCCACTGCCTCTGTAGCTTATGCAGGCTTAGGTGAAGGCCTCACCGCTGCAAAAAAAGGTGACTTTAAAACGGCCTTTAAGGAATGGAAGCCGCTTGCGGACCAAGGAGATGCAAACGCTCAGTATTATCTTGGCGACATGTATTTCAAGGGTTACGGCTTCCCACGAGACTTTAAGCTAGCAGTGAAATGGTACAGCAAGGCAGCGGAGCAGGATATTATCCCCGCGCAGGAAAAACTTGGCATCATGTACTACAAAGGCCAAGGCGTTCCTCAAGATTATAAACTGGCTCACATGTGGTCCAATATTGCAGCGGCGAATGGTAGTGCATCAGGTGGTAAGAACAGTGATTTTGTCGCCAAAAAAATGACTTCGAAGCAAATATCAGAAGCGGAAGGCATGGTGCAAGAGTGGCTGGCGAAGCACCAGAACTGAGCACCCTTCGTACTGGGTAACGGCAGAATAAAGGCAGGATTATATCAGGGACCTTGGCTGCTCTTTATTAGGTTCCAAACACCCCATGTATTAACTCAATCCTTGCCGTAATGTTGCTGTCTTTTTGGCTCCGTCAAAAAGGGCTCGGCAAGGGTACTTTGGAAAACCTATTTTCAATAAATATAAGAAATTGGTGGAGTGTGGCCTTAAATGCTTAAAGCCTTGAAGTCTTGGCTCTGTCGCAGTCACAGTCACAGTCACAGTCACAGTCACAGTCACAGAACTGCCTACTCGATACTATAATTTTTCGGATAAAATTTTGGATTTAACAGGTAATTTTTATCAAACTCGATAGCGGTTTTTTTTGCACCATTCTTCTAGTTTAACAGCCTGTTTTTCAAACTCCTGAATTCCATTGAGTTCTGCAATCAGCCTCAATTGAGCTATCAAGCATTTTGCTTCGCCCTCTAAATCGAATTCTGTTATTGGACACTCATCTACCCAGTGACAGGATTCTCTGTGCATCAAGATAGCGGAATGCCAATTTTCTGCTTTTAGCTCTGCCAAAATTGGGAATGGTAAATCTCTACTCATCCTCACTCATCCTCACTCATACTCACTCATACTCACCAAAATATTGGACAAAGTATATCACATATTTCTTAAATAGTCACATACCCCGTACAATTTGGTAAAA
>JBALXM010000041.1:16596-33313 GCA_036960695.1 Sneathiella sp. | reverse complement strand
CGCCAGCAAGCAAGCCAAACATTACCCAAACAGGATGCAATCCGACTTTTTCACCCACTAGTTTAGGGGTCAGCACATATCCCTCAAGGGTTTGCCCGACAACAAAAATCCCGCCAATTAGACCGATATGTACAAAATCTGGCCAAAATTGAAAAATAGCAACACCAACAGATGCAACCAATCCAATGATGGCGCCAACGAAAGGTATAAAAGAGATAAGGCCGGTAATAATACCAATAATTAGACCAAATTCCAGTCCGGCAATCAGTAAAGATACACCGTAAAATACAGCAAGGATCAAACAAACAACCGATTGCCCGCGAACAAAGCCTGCTAGGACATTGTCTATGTCTTTGGCAATTGTTCTGACTTCGTAAAGCTTTCCGCGCGGTATCCAACCGTCAACCTTATCGACAATTCTGTCCCAGTCCCGCAGGAGATAAAACGCAACAACAGGCGTGATAACCAGTAAAGAGAGGAGATTGAAAAAGGCTATTCCCTGACTAAGCACATTTGTTGCTAGTCCGCCCATATTTTTTGCCAGATTACCGGCATAACCGGTAAGTGCCGCTTTCAGCTCGCCACTATCTTTTAAGCCTTGAATATCCACGACTTGAAGGATGAGAGGTTTTAATGTGTCATAGAGCGCAGAGAGATAGCCTGGCATCCGTTTTAAAAGGCCAATGAGCTGTTCGGCAAGGGCCGGTACAAGAAGAATGAGGGTCAAGCTGCTGACCAAAAGAAAAGAACCTACGATAAGCGCCGTCGCTGCCGTCCGGCCCATTCCCTTCTCTTCCAGTTTATCCGCAACGGGATCCAGAAAGTAGGCAACCGCCATCCCAAGAACAAAAGGCAATAGTATATTGCTCAACACCACTAGAAAAAGGATGAACAGGATAACAAAGATTGCCCAAAATCGCATATGTTGACGCACAGTCATATAAATTCAGGCTCCTGTCAGGGCTGACTAATCTGCTTCATCCAGCCGGATATGTAACTATATCCTGACATTATGGTTGTTAAAGCGACTAGGTAAACAGTAATCAAGACTGTTGCACCTAAATTAAATTCCAACCCCGCAGAACCGAGAACCAGTGTTGCCAGTAGAATTTGGCAGAAAGTATTGATTTTACTGATCATTATGGGCGCGATAACTAATCGTTTTTCAAGTAAATAGGAAAACAAAATGCCTCCAACAATAAGGAAATCACGACTAACGACCAGGATCACAAGCCAGCTAGGCAAATAGCCTTTAACGCCCAATGTAATATAGATAGAAACCAATAGAATCTTATCCGCTATAGGGTCCAGATATTTTCCAAGTTTTGTCACAAGATCAAATTGTTTGGCAATGAGGCCATCCAACGCGTCGGACACCCCACTCAGCAAAAAGAAAATAAAAGCCAATGTCATTTCTTCACGCAAAATCAGCCAGACAATAAAGGGGACCGTTACAATGCGTGCAAGCGTTATACTGTTAGGAATATTCACAGAAACTACCAACAAACATTAGATATAACAAGCACTTATCTCTTAACCTTGGATTCTATAGACCAATAACCATCCATATTTTGAAGAATTAAATCACGCTGCTCAAGGGCAACACTTAACTGTTCAAGTTTACCGACAAATGAAAACTCCCAAAAAGCGCGCTCGATTGTCAGCTCTCGAACTTGCATTTCTTTTACGGCGGGTATTGAGCGCAATTTTTGTTGGATAGTCAGCCATTCAGTCAAACCCTTAATAGGGGTTGAGACTGCAAGTCGGTTAAGAACGCTATGATCCAGAATATTTTGATCTTTCCAACTTTCTTGTAAATTTTGCACCACATCAAAAATGGCCGCACGGAAAATCTCGCGATCACTGTCCCCGCCGGTAAAGCTTTCAACAACTGCAGGCGACGCAAAATCGCTACGTTGGTAGGAAATATCCAATCGGCGAACACCCCCTTGATTTCGCACACTGGCATAAGCGACCAAAACAGAACCAGCGTCATACATATCCGCTAAGTCCCTTAAAGCCTCTTCGTTCAGGTTAATGGCATCGCTTACGCTTGTGGTCTTCATATCGGCCAAGGTTCCTGTGGGCACGATAAGCGGTAGAATCTTGGCCTGCGCCCAATCATCTTTACGCTTTTGGCTCCCAACGGGTCCCTCTTCCCCTTCAAATACTTCAATCCAAGCGTCCCGCCAGGGATTTGGCTCATCCCATAAAATCTTTGTGCCCTCATGCTCAAAAATTGGAAGCACGAGCAACGCATTACTGACAGATTCGGAATAAGGAAGAGAATGTGCCTCCAATAAAGGAATTATTCTGTCCCTCTTAAAATCGTAAGTGAGGTCGGCCAAGTACCGTTGAGAGGACGTTTTCTCATTTGAGACTTGAAATCCAGTAACCAAAGCCGTTATCGCAGAATCGGTTAGCTGAGGTAAATCACTGTGATAGCTCTTAGGTGTTAGCTTTCGAAGAAGCACCTGATACGCCCTTTGCTGTCCTTTTGCGACAGCAATTACGCGGGCCTCGCTCGCAGAACCGGCTGACTCGTCGACCGAAATTCCCCGCACAGAGTATAGCTCAGCGCTCGCGGCCGTTGCGTTTCCCAGTCCCATAATCATGAGACCAACAAGCACGAAGGCACATAAAGCTAGATAGTTTAAATTTTGTTTTGTTTCCGTCATTGCAAACCACTGGAATAATCGTATGTTGTCGCTTCTAGAATCACGACATTGGATACACCATATCTTATGAAAACCGATAGCTCCAAAAAAAGTTATAGTTATAAAGATGCTGGCGTCGATATAGACGCTGGAAATTCACTCGTAGATGCCATCAAACCACTCGCGGCGATGACAAAACGCCCCGGTGCAAACGCTGATTTAGGCGGGTTTGGTGCTATCTTTGATCCGAAGGCCGCTGGATTTAAAGATCCACTTTTAGTGTCCGCCACCGATGGTGTTGGCACGAAGTTAAAAGTTGCCATCGAAATGAACAAGCACGATACCGTTGGTATTGACCTTGTCGCCATGTGCGTTAACGATCTTGTTGTACAAGGGGCTGAACCTCTTTTCTTCTTGGATTATTTTGCAACAGGCGGCCTTGACGTTGCAGCAACAAGAGATATCGTTGCTGGTATTGCAGAAGGTTGCAAGCAAGCAGGTTGCGCATTAATTGGCGGCGAGACTGCCGAAATGCCAGGCATGTATGCCAAAGGCGATTACGACATGGCCGGCTTTACAGTCGGTGCTGTTGAACGGGATCAGCTGCTTAAATCGGATACGCTTAATGAAGGGGATGTTCTTCTTGGACTTTCCTCCTCTGGTGTCCATTCAAACGGATATTCACTTGTTCGTCGGTTAATTACCGATTTCAAACTGGATTTAGATGCGCCTGCGCCTTTTGACGATACAGTCTCATTGGGCGATGCCTTGATCGCCCCCACGCGGATTTATGTTAAAAGTTGCCTTGCCAGTATTCGTGCCGGTCAAATTAAAGCCCTGTCCCATATTACGGGCGGCGGTCTTTTTGAAAACATTCCGCGTATTTTACCCAAAAACCTTGTAGCCGAGTTGGATGCAAATTCTTGGGATCTTCCGCCACTTTTCAAATGGTTGGCTGAAATTGGAAATATTGCACCGAGAGAACTTGCTACCACTTTCAATTGCGGTTTAGGCATGGTTGTCGCTGTAGCACCTGAGAATGTACAAGCAGCGATAGATCTTTTGACCCAAGAAGGGGAAACCGTTCATAAAATCGGTCAATTGGTCAATCGCGAAGTTGATCAAGAACAAGTTGTTATCAAAGACTTGGATAAGGCCTTTTTGAAGTGAAAATAGCAGTATTGATTTCTTCTCGCGGCTCAAACATGCAGGCGCTAGTGAAAGCATGCCAAGCGGTAGACTTTCCAGCCGAAATTGTCACAGTCGTATCCAACAATGCTGATGCTGCGGGCATTGAGTTCGCAGCACAGCATAATATCCCGACCAACGTTATTGACCATCGGGATTATGATAATCGAGAAGATTTTGATACGGCTCTCAGTGACTATTTAAGTTCAGTCAAAGCGGATTTAATTTGCCTTGCTGGCTTTATGAGGCTTCTGACACCTGATTTTGTCAATCGGTGGCGGGATCGTATTATCAATATTCATCCCTCCCTCCTCCCCGCATTTAAGGGCTTACATGTTCATGAACGGGCGCTTGAATCTGGAGCACGCTTTACTGGCTGCACCGTTCATATTGTAAGGCCAGAGATGGATGATGGGCCCATCATTGCACAAGCCGCCGTCCCCATCTTAAGTAGCGACACCGCAGATACGCTTGCTGCCCGTATATTAGAGCAAGAACACCGTATTTACCCAATGGCGCTACGACTTTTCGCGGAGAAAAAAGTCAAAATACACGGAAGTATTGCGACCATTGAAGATGCCAACGAAACTGAACTTTCCATTACAAACCCAATTGTGAACGACTAAAAGACGTTTTAAGTCCGCTTTTTCTTTTTGCGGGCATTGCGCTTGGCCGTGTTCAGGATTTCAATACTGGCAGAAAACCCAAAGCCAACATGACGACAGTGGGATTGCGCGATATAAATTCCGATAAAGGCGTTACAGCAAGCATCTTCACAGAGACCGCCACAATAACGGCGATAACCATAATGCTAATTTCATCGGTCATGCCAACGGCCGTAACGATACTGTCGATGGAAAAGACTATATCTAACTATATGATCTGAGTGACCGCGCTGGAAAAACTCAATACGACAGATTGTTTGTCCGTATCCTCATCTCCGTCACCATCCACATGATGGCAATAATCGACACAAAAATTAGATTATCCATGCCCAGGATAATTTCCATGACAATAAGAGAGATCAAGGCAATGATCGCTGTTGCGTTGGAAAACATTTCCATCAAAACACAGTCAATAACGGCCAAAATCAAAATAGGAACACAGTAGGTCGGGAGCCATCTGAGTTTTCTCAAGCAATTTGGATATTATTCAGAAACGTTGACTGACATTTCTTTCTTTAGACCATCACTTATTACATCTTAAAATTTAGTTTCCAATACTCTAATATTAGATTAGTCTAATTGCGCAATATTGGAGGAAATCTAATATGGGAACATTTCGAGTTAAAACAGAATGGTTCGGTTACGCTCCAGGCACGCATTATATCGTGGCACAGAGCACCACCTATAAACGGTTCTTAACCACAGAATATGTGTACGACCTTGACGTTAGTACTGCGAAGGTAGATTTGGCCGGGCCTGGAACCAGCCAAATCGATGATACAAATGATGAAATCATCACAAAACCCCCTAGCTTTTACATTGGAAAGAGAGGGATTTATCTTGTCTGGTTTTCCTTATCCGAAGTTGCCAGTCGTTTTGATGGTAAGGCTGAAGGTTGGCGAGTAAGAGCCATAGATTGTCCTGTAGGAACAGCAATAATAGGCAAAGATCCTACTGGAGAGGGCGAAAGTGAGGGGGGCGGTTCAGGTCCAGCAATTATATCTGTCGATAAATCTGTGCCACCAAAAGGCATTGAAGTTCGCTTTAAGGGACATATAGATTCTGGCACCATTTCAACCTCATTCGCCGCCCCCACGGCAAAAATTACGGTCCGCGGACAAGAGCTTACTGTACCCGTTGGACCGTCAACAACAACCGCCTCCGGTGGTGCCGCAAAAGATTGCACAGGAAAATATCGATTATGCCCCGACGGGAATGGCGACTATACCGTCGCCGAAATTGAACAAGAACCAACGTCTGATACGGTTGTTCTAGTACAAAATATTAAGTTGAAGCTATGGACACATATTAAATAAGGGAGGGAGAGATGTATTTATTGCTTTTAATCGTCGCCATAATCCTAGTCAAATGGTCCTTGGCGCCGCGAACATATTATTCAAGACTGTTTGTTATCTATAAAATATCCATGATTTTTTTAACGTGGGCAACGGTCTTTCTAATTTTTGCTGGAAAAATTCCTTGGTTCGTCGGCCCAATAACAGGATGGGTTATGCTTTTAGCAGCTGTCTTGTTTGTCCTACCAACATTTATGACGGTGAAAGAACCGCAGTAAAGAACGGATTAGACACAAAAAAACCGGGGGCCGATAAGGCCGCCCGGTTTCAATTTTGTTATTCTCGCGAAAGTTAGCGAGAATAGAATTCCACGATAAGGTTTGGTTCCATGATTACTGGGTATGGAACGTCTGCCAATGTTGGAATGTTAAGGAAAGTTCCTTTTAGTTTAGCCTGATCGACTTCCAAATATTCTGGAATATCGCGCTCGCCGCTTGTACCAGCTTCAAGAACCAAAGCCATCTGCTTTGATTTTTCGCGAACTTCGATAACGTCACCAGTTTTAACTTGGTAAGAACCGATATTTACTTTTGTACCGTTCACAGTCACATGACCGTGGTTTACGAACTGACGTGCAGCGAAAACTGTTGGTACGAATTTCATGCGGTATACAACAGCGTCAAGACGACGCTCTAGAAGACCGATAAGGTTTTCTGATGTATCGCCTTTAAGACGAACAGCTTCTGCATATAAACGACGGAAAGATTTTTCCGTGATGCTGCCGTAGTAACCTTTAAGTTTCTGTTTGGCACGCAAATGGATACCAAAGTCGGAGAGCTTGCCTTTACGGCCTTGGCCATGTTGGCCTGGTCCGTAATCACGAGTGTTTACAGGACTCTTCGGACGACCCCAGATATTTTCGCCCATACGGCGATCAATTTTGTATTTCGCTTGAATACGTTTAGTCATAAAACTTATTCCATCTAATTTTAGGAGTAAGGCATGCCGACGAGGCTTGCACGGAAAGAGCGCACTATACTTACGGAGAACAGTATGTCAACTGCCATTACCTATATTCAGGCGCTCTCTAGCTTTGATAAAAACCGGATAATTTCTGTACTAACCCGTTCGGGCTCTTCATGGGTGACCCAGTGGGTGACTTCTGGAAGCCGAACGATCTCCAAATCGGGAACGAATTCATCCAGACCCTCTATATTTTCCGGGACTAAAGCGTGATCTTTCTCTCCCCAAATAACCAGGGTTGGAACCTTCACAATGAAGTCTTCTGGTTTAAGCCCCAGTGACTTCTTCCCCGCATTTTTTGATCGTGGCATTAAGGGAGAGGCTCTATATAAGTTTAAAGCAGATTTAATGGCGTCTGGCTGTGTCCATGCTGTCAAATAAGCTTCCTTGTCTTCTTCTGTCAGCAATCCTCTGTCAAAATGGCTTTTAAAGGTCCAATTCCAAAGCCACTCGCAATTATTTGCAATGAGTTTGTCCTCTAACCCTTCTTGCCTAAAATCACTCATATATTTGCTATGCTTAATTTGTTCTTCATTCTCCTCAAGCAATTTCGCAAAAATATACGGATGCGGCCCATTTAAAACCATCAAGCCTTTTACCTTCTCTGGGAAAGCAAGGGCCACGGACCAAGCAACAGCCGCGCCCCAATCGTGAGACACTAAATAAAACCGCTGTTTCCCAAAATACTTAGCCAACACCAAGACGTCCTTAATCAATTGATCAATACGGTAATCTTCAACATTTTCCGGTTTATCAGAAAGGTTATAACCCCGCAGGTCTGGTGCAACAGCGTGGTATTTATCACCAACGATGGGGAGCTGTTTGCGCCACGTATACCAAAATTCAGGAAAGCCATGGAGAAAGATCACCAGTTCATCGTTTTCGGGTCCAGATTCTGCGTAATGCAGTTTAATATGACCTAAATCGGCGAAACCTTGTTGAATTTTCGACACGCTAAATTTCCCTTATCTTTGTTTTTATGAAAAACATATTCCCAGTTTACGGTAGTTTTTGAGCTCTAGTTTTCGATCAGACCCTCTTCTGATTGAGGTAAGAAAAGCTCGACACGTGTACCACGTCCAACTTCGGACTGTAATGCCAGATGTCCGTCAGATTGCTGTGCAAAACCATATACCATGCTCAAGCCAAGCCCAGTTCCTTTGCCTGTCTCTTTCGTTGTATAAAAAGGTTCGAATACATGTTCGACTATATCCGCAGAGATACCAATGCCAGTATCGCTAACGGCCATCATTACATAATTTCCCGGACGAATGTTTGTGTATTTATTGGTATAATCAGAGGACAATGTGGCATTTTCCACCTCTATTTTAAGTGTGCCACCACTCGGCATCGCGTCCCTTGCATTGATTGCCAAATTTAACAGTGCATTTTCCACTTTTCCAGGGTCGGCATGGCACGTCCACAAATCTTTTCCAAAACGAACATCAATATCGATAGCCTCACCCAATGCTCGTTTGAGCAGAGAAATCATCGCGGACACCTGCTCTTCGAGTTTAACTTCCTCAGGCATAAGATTTTGTTTGCGAGAAAAAGACAGCATATTTTGTGTAAGTTCTGCGCCCCTTTCAGCGGCTCTTATAACAGCGTCAACCTGCTTCATATCGATAGGGGCCCCCTCATTCAGCGTATCTTTCACGATATCCATATTACCGAGGATTACTGCCAGCAAATTATTAAAATCATGAGCAACACCGCCGGTTAATTGTCCCACCGCTTCCATTTTTTGAGACTGTTGTAATTTCTCTTCGAGATTTTTTTGTTCTGTCACGTTAGATGACGATCCACGGAAACCAGCGAATGCACCATTATCGTCATAAAAAGGAACACCGTTCCTCCTCAACCAGATCTTTTTGCCACTTACCTTTTGCATCCGCCAAGAAACCACATCTCTAAAGGACCTTTGATTTAAAAGGCATTGCTTCATATATTTAAGGGACCTTTGTTCAGCCATTTTTCCTGACAACATCCTCCAAATCGAATTTCCTAGATAGTCTTTTTGAGAGACCCCGGCGGCCAATTCAACGTCGGAGGAGATGTAGGTAAATATACCCGCAGCATCGATCTCCCAATGCCAGTCTGAACTTGAACGGGTAAAATCTGTAAATTGATTTTGGCTTGCTTCCAACGCTTTTCTGTTCTTTACCTTTTCAGTAATGTCTTTTCCAGAAAAGAACACACATTGCGTATCGGTTACAGTCAAGATATTGGCACTCATAAGGAATTCGCGCCTTTCGCCGCTCTTCGTTATCAAAGAGCTTTGATAATCCTTCAAGAGCCCATCTCTTTCCAAAATTGAAAGTATATGACTACGCTTTCCCTCCTCCCAAATATTGAGTTCGGCCGAGGTTTTACCAATTGATTCTGAACGCGCGTATCCGAGGATATCAACCCAAGCAGCATTTACTTCTATAAATTTCCCCGTATCAAGAACTGATATGGCGCAAACGCTGCTATTAATATGAAACGCGGACATGAACAGATCACTTGTTCGTTGGAGCTTTTCATTAACACGATTAAACTCTGTTATATCCGTTTGAATACTGACAAACCCACCCGTAGATAATGGCCTGTCGGTAATTTTTATTGCTCGCCCATCTGCAAGCTGAACAATAAAACTTCCCTCCAATTTACGTCGATAGGTCGTTTTTTTCTCGAGATAATCTTCAATTCCTGAAAAAATTTTTCCGGGAACAACTATTCCCCGCTCAACATCCAGTCTATCCAGTTCAGTGAAATGAACTCCGGGCGTTAAATCGCCCTCCAAATAGCCATACAATATCTGAAAACTTTTATCACATGCGACCAGTGCGCCATTTTCATCATAGATGACGCAGGCTTCCAGAGCTTTTTCTCGAACTTTCATTATAAATACAAAAACTCCCCAACAACGAAATAGCGGTAAAGGCAGCATTGTTTAGAAAAAAATTAAATACATGAATACATTCTAGCATAAATGCATCTCGGCCTTAAAATTTATTCTAATATACCCATTAGGAGTCTTAAATTTACTCTGGAAAACAATTAGAATGCCTGAGAAGATGATTTGGAGATCGTCCGAGTTATTTATTTATTAGTTTTATCTCGTTTTACATATGTCAGACCCTTTACGATGCCTTGAAAGGCACGGATATCGGATTCCATTAAGCCAAACCGCTGAAACATATTACGCATATTCTTCAAGATTACGGTCTTCCGGGGAAGCATTTTATCAAAATACCCGTTTGATGTCAGTTCCGTCTCCAACCTATTGAATAAATGGTTTAGCTCTTCCTTCGTCGCAGGACGCTCTTCATTGGTGATATATTCATCTGGTGTCTCATCGGCCACCTGAAACCACTCATATCCCAGAAGAAGAACCGCTTGTGCCAAATTTATCGAGGAAAAATCCGGGTTCAAAGGAACCGTAATAATGGCGTCAGATTGGGTTATGTCATCCCCAGACAAACCAGAACTCTCTTTCCCAAACAATATGCCGCTTTTCTTATTCTCGTTTGAGAATGCTCGAAGCTCAATAGCTGCTTTATTGGGCGTAACAACCCGCTTTATCATATCCCGCGGGCGGGCGGTTGCGGCATAGACATGATGTAAATCAGCGCTCGCCGCCGCAACGCTTTCGAAAACTTGCACGTTATCTAGAACGAAATCCGCACTTGCAGCCATTGCGACCGCACGCTCATTCGGCCAACCATCCCTTGGTTTGACAAGGCGTAAGTCAGTTAAGCCAAAATTCAACATGGCCCGTGCTGACGCACCAATATTCTCCCCCATCTGGGGTTCCACAAGAATAATCGCCGGGGCGTTTTCTGCCGCAGTCATGAAACGTATCTTTCTATATCGCTTAGAGACCCGCAGGGGCCCCTTCACGAAGAAGCTTGTAATTAATACTATCGATAAGGGCTGCAAAAGACGCATCAACGATATTTGGCGACACACCGATTGTAAACCAGCTGTGACGGCTGTCATCAGTGCTTTCAATCATCACGCGCGTAATCGCTTCTGTACCCGTATTTAGAATACGAACCTTAAAATCAACCAGACGAAGGTCACTAATATATTCCGAATATTTGCCAAGATCTTTCCGAAGCGCGGTATCCAAGGCATTTACGGGGCCATTCCCCTCCCCGACCGACAAGTGCCGTTTTCCATCAACGACGACCTTCACAACAGCATCGGCAACTGTGACCAACTCACCGTTCACATTGTGCCGGCGTTCGACCTGTACACGAAAGCTTTCAACATCAAAATAGTCAGGCAACATACCAAGACGGCGGCGCGCCATTAGCTCAAAGCTTGCAAGGGCGCTGTCATAAGCAAAGCCCTTGAATTCCCGCTCTTTTACTTCTTCTAAAAGACGATCAACTTTAGGATCCTTTGGATCGACCTCAAGACCAAGGTCCTTTAGCTGCGCCAAAATGTTCGAGCGGCCAGATTGATCAGACACTGGAATGACACGATTGTTACCCACCAGTGGCGGATCAATATGCTCGTAAGTTTTTGGATCTTTTTGAACCGCAGACACATGCAAGCCGCCCTTATGACTAAAGGCTGACGCCCCCACATACGGTTGATGACGATTTGGGGCGCGGTTAAGCAATTCATCCAGCAAGTTTGATACAGATTTCAGGCTTTTAAGGGCCTCGAGTGTAATGCCCGTCTCAAACTTCGACTTGAAAGGCTCTTTTAGCAAAAAGGTTGGGATCAGACTTACCATGTTGGCGTTACCACATCGCTCCCCAAGGCCATTCAATGTGCCTTGAACATGACGAACACCGGCCAGAACAGCAGCAAGCGTATTGGATACCGCATTCTCTGTATCATTATGGGTGTGAATGCCCAAATGGTCGCCCGGAATATGTTTCACCACTTCAGTGACAATCGCACTCACCTCATGGGGCATCGTACCGCCATTGGTATCACACAAGATACACCAGCGAGCGCCGGCATCATAGGCTGCCTTCAAACACGACAATGCAAATTCTGGATTGGCTTTATACCCATCAAAAAAATGTTCCGCGTCATACATGGCTTCCCGGTCAAGGCGCACGCATTCCTCAATACTGGATGAGATAAGTTTCAGGTTCTCCTCGTTGGTAATACCAAGAGCAATTTCAACATGATAATCCCAACTTTTACCCACCAAACAAACACCGGGTGTCTCTGCATCCAAAACAGCTTTCAGGCCTGTATCATTAGAGGCACTTCGGCCCGAACGACGGGTCATCCCAAAGGCTGTAAATACAGCATTTTTCAGCTTCGGAGGATTAGCAAAGAATTCTGTATCTCCGGGATTGGCGCCGGGCCAACCCCCTTCAACATAATCAATACCCAGCTTATCGAGAGCTTCGGCAATAATGGTCTTGTCTTCAACACTGAAATCTACGCCCTGTGTTTGTGCACCATCACGCAATGTTGTGTCGAAAAGATAAAGCCGTTCCGTCCCCATTATACCCTCTTCCAAGTTGTGCCTTGCGGTCCATCTTCCAAAACAATTCCCTGCTCTTTCAGGCTGTCCCGAATTTCATCTGACCGTGCATAATCTTTATTTGTTTTTGCCTCAACCCGCTCCAAGATCAATGCCTCAATCTGTTCAGCATCAAGATCGCCCTCTTCAGCGCCTTGGAACCAATCTTTAGGGTTTTGTTTAAGTAGACCTAGTAAGTCTCCGCCATACAACAATTTTCCCTTAAGGATGGAGCGAATCTCTGGATCAGTTTCTTTATTTGCAGCACTAGACAAAGCATATAAAGCCGCCAATGCTTTTGGCGTATTTATATCATCTTCCAGTGCCTCTAGAACGCTATCCGCAACCTGGCTTGTGTCAGCCTCAACGTCTGATAAACTTTGAAGGCTGGTGTAGAGCTTATCAAGATTGGTTTTTGACTGCTTCACCCCTTCACTTGTCCAATCGAGCGGTTGGCGATAATGGGCGGAAAGCATGTTAAGGCGCAATGCCTCCCCCGGTGCCTCTGCCAGTAACTCGCGAACAGTTCTGAAATTGCCAAGGGATTTGGACATTTTGTCCCCTTCAACTGTCAAAAAACCGTTATGCACCCAATATCGAGCAAAGGTCCCATCCCCATTTGCACAGCAGCTTTGGGCTACTTCATTTTCATGATGAGGGAAAATCAAATCACGACCGCCGCCATGAATATCAAAAGTGTCGCCAAGTTCTGCTTTCGACATAACGGAACATTCGATGTGCCAACCGGGCCGTCCTCTTCCCCACGGACTATCCCAACCGGGAATGTCATCCGTTGATGGCTTCCACAAAACGAAATCCGCCGGATCTTTTTTGTACGGGGCCACTTCAACCCGCGCACCTGCGATCATGTCATCACGATTACGACCAGAAAGTTTGCCGTAATCGGCCATGCTAGTCACATCAAACAGCACATGACCTTCAGCTTCGTATGCATGGCCTTTATCGATCAAGACCCCAATCATCTCAACCATGCCCACAATATGTTCTGTAGCCTTTGGCTCGCGATTGGGCGGCAACGCCCCCATTTCAGCCATATCATCGTGATAGGCTTTTGTGGTGCGGGTGGTCAGCGCCTCAATAGTTTCGCCGTTGGCTTGGGCCGCTGTAATGATTTTGTCTTCAACATCGGTGATATTGCGGACATAATTAACGTGGCTCTCCCCGTATTGAAGACGAAGAAGACGTGCAAGCACATCGAAAATAATGACGGGACGCGCATTCCCTATATGGGCTGTATCGTAGACGGTCGGACCGCAGACATACATCCCCACATTTTTAGGATCATGGGGGACAAATTCTTCTTTTTGTCGGCTCGCAGTATTATAGAGATGGAGTGCCACGTCATTTATTCCACTTAAAGAGTTTTTCCGTCCAATCGAGCCAGGGTTTTTTCCCGTCCGATGAGCGGTAACATTTTATTCATTTCTGGTCCGTGGGATTTACCCGTAAGCGCCTGACGGAGAGGCATAAAGAGTGCTTTTCCCTTAACGCCAAGTTCGTCTTTCACCGCAGTTGTCCAGATTTTCCAACTGGTCTCATCCAAATCACCCTCTGGCAGAAGGTTGGCCGCGGACGCCAAGAACGCCTTATCCTCGACGACGGGTGTAATGGGTCCGTCAACCACAGCAAGCCAGTCAGATACTTCAGAAACCGAGGCGACATTTCCGCGAATTGCAAGCCAGAAGGCTTCAGTTGCTGATGGTAGGGCAAGCTTATCCTTGGCTTTTTCCCAAGGCATCTCATGCAAGATTTTTGCGTTCAAATTACGCAGTTCCGCAGGATCAAACTTAGCCGCAGCGCGGCTGAAGCGAGAAATGTCAAATCCTTCGATCACGTCGTCAAGATTGTCACGCATTTCTATATTATCAGATGTGCCAAGGCGCGCGAGCAGGCTGTTAATGCTCATTGGATCAAGCCCGCTTTCGCGTAGCTCACGCAGGGATTGGCTCCCCTCCCGCTTGGAAAGCGGTCCGCCATCTGGTCCCATAAGAAGGGGAATATGGGCAAAAGTCGGTATTTTCGCATTAAGAGCGTTGAAAATCTGAATGTGAAGCGCCGTATTGCTCACATGATCTTCACCGCGAATAACATGGGTAATGGCGAAATCAATATCGTCGACAACAGACGGTAGATGATACAAAGGACGCCCGTCAGATCGGATTAAGACCGGATCTGACATACTGGCGCAATCCACTTCCACATGACCCCGAATGTCATCTTCCCAAGCGACAACTTCCTGATCGAGTAGAAAACGCCAATGAGGTTTACGGCCTTCTGCAACAAACGCGGCCTTCTCGTCATCGGAAAGCGACAGTGCGGCACGATCATAAACAGGCGGCAATTTGCGCGCCAACTGACGTTTCCGCTTATAATCAAGCTCATCCCCGGTCTCATAACAAGGATAGAGGCGACCTGAAGCTTTTAAGGTCTCAAAGGCAGCACCATATTCCGCATCACGATCCGATTGCTTTTTAAGTTCTGACCATTCAAGGCCCAGCCACATCAAATCATCTTGAATGCCTTGTGCATATTCTTCTGTGGACCGTTCCGCGTCGGTATCATCCAAACGAAGAACCATACCGCCACCTGATTTTTTGGCAAACAGCCAATTAATCAGGGCAAGACGGGCATTACCAACATGAAGATATCCTGTTGGACTCGGTGCAAATCTAAATTTTGTTGTCATCTTTTGTCTCTGAACCCGTTTGTAATTGGATATCGTCTGTCCCGACCAAAATTGCGGGTTGTAAGCTTAACCCCTGGGGGTGCCTGACGTCTTTTATATTCAGCAATATACAGTAAATTCTGAATACGGCTCACTATTTCGCTATCAAAGCCTTCTTTTATAATGGCGCTGACAGATTTTTCTTCTTCGACCAAAGCATGAAGGATTGCATCCAGCACCTCGTAAGGCGGCAGGCTGTCTTCATCTTTTTGATCATCCCTAAGCTCCGCTGAGGGCGGCTTGGCAATAACATTATGCGGCATAACAGGACCCTTGGGGCCTTTATAATGGGTTAAATGGTTATTATTTCGCCATTCAGACACTTCAAAGCATAATGTTTTATAGGCATCTTTAAGCACGGAATAACCGCCGCACATATCCCCGTAAATTGTTGCATACCCTGTGGACATTTCGGATTTGTTGCCTGTTGTCAGCACCATTTTACCAAACTTATTTGATAGGGCCATCAATGTAACGCCGCGGACCCGGGACTGAATGTTTTCTTCAGTCGTGTCGCTGGCCGTACCGTCAAACAATGGACCTAACATTTCGGCATATGCTTCAACTGCGGGCGCAATCGACACACTATCAAGCTCAGTTCCAAGCATTTTTGCGCAATCAGCCGCATCATCCAGACTTTCCTGACTGGTATAACGTGATGGCATCATAACACAGTGAACTTTATCCGCGCCAAGGGCATCCACGGCAACGGCTGCACTCAATGCACTATCTAGGCCGCCGGATAGACCTAAGACCACACCGGGAAAGCCATTCTTTTCAACGTAATCTTTAAGACCCAGAACCATCGCGCTGTACACACGCTCCAACGCTGAGCCCGGATCTTTTAGGTCTGTGGTGACACATGACCAAACGTCATCGTCCCCGCGAACCCAGTCCGTAACGATCAGATCTTCTTTCCAGCACGTCATCTGGACAGGTAAAGACCGATCCGCATTGAGCACAAAAGATCCGCCATCAAAAACAAGCTCGTCCTGACCGCCAATTTGATTGACGTATGCCAAAGGTAGATTTGTCTCCATAACCCGTTCAACAGCAAAATTCAGGCGCGCATCGCCTTTTTCATGATCAAATGGGCTTCCATTCGGCACAATCAGGATTTCAGCACCAGTCTCGGCCAAACATTCAGCCACGTCGCTGAACCACATATCTTCGCAAATCATAACGCCCAGACGGACCCCTTTAAAAGGGATAGGCCCGGGTAATGGACCGGGCTCGAACACGCGGACTTCATCAAACACACCGTAGTTAGGCAGTTTGTTTTTGTGGCGCGTTGCTGCGATCTTTCCCATCTCTAACAAACAGACGGAATTGTGGAGCGAGCCCTCGTCTTCCATAGGAGCTGTCATAAGCATTGCAGGCCCACCATCAAGGGTGAGCTCAGCCAGTTCGGCCAGCGCCGCATTAATGCTTCGCATAAAGGCTGGTTTTAAAACCAAATCCTCAGGCGGATAACCGCATAGAAAAAGTTCAGGAAAAACGACAAGGTCTGCCCCTGCAGCTTCTGCCTCGCTACGGAATTCCCGCGCAAGCAATACATTTCCCGCTATGTCGCCCAGCTTCGGGTTCGCTTGGGCCAGTGCAATACGTAATTTATCAGTCATAATAGGTTTTTAGCCCTACTGAACGTTTGCAGCAATGGG
>JBALXM010000041.1:0-16496 GCA_036960695.1 Sneathiella sp. | reverse complement strand
AAAATACACCGGAAAATTATTCATTTTTATTCCAAAGTGACGGACCATCATCCGTTAAATCATCCTCATCTTCGTCATCGTCATCATCTCCGCTAACGCCAAGATCCTCCAGAATAGACATCGCTGCTTTACTTAGTTTAGTGGCATCAAAATGGACGTCTTCGACAACGTCTTCATCCCATTCTTCGGCTTCTGGGTTCATGGTTGGTGCGACGACACTAGAGCGCATTGGCATAGCAACAAAATCGCTTTGCTCGTCCAACGGCATCGCGCGCTTTGCGGTCATTCTGTACAAAGTGAATAGAGCAATGAACAAATGAATTGCGGCCATAAATATAAAGAAAGAATAAGCCCCGGTATTGGCCATAAGGAGGGATATTGCAATTGGACCGAACACGGCCCCAATCCCATTTACCATAATCAAACCGCTACTTGCGGCGACCATCTCATCGGGCTCCAAATAGTCATTCGTATAAGCAATAAACAACGAGTAGAGCGGCATGGAGAAACCGCCAAAAATAGTGGCCCCGACCATCAACATAAGGCCCGTGTTTTCTTGCTGCACAAAATATAAAATGAACGCTACGCAAAATGCAAAAAGAGTGGTGATCAAAATAACCTGACGCCGATCAAGACGATCCGATAATTGACCAATAGGAATTTGAAGCAATGCCCCCCCGATAATGGCCACACTGATGAAGGTGGAAATCTGAGTTAAGGACAAACCGATCATCGCGCCATATACCGCCGACATACTGAAGAAGGCACCATGGGACACGCCGACCATCAGCATTCCAATCACGCCCAATGGCGAAATTTTATAAAGCGCCTTCAAATTAAGTCGCTTCGGCTGTTCAATTGACGGCATGGTCGATGCTGTCAAAGCCATTGGAATCAACGCAAGTGACACAAGGACAGAGATTGCAATAAATAGAATGTAGCCGCCGGGATCAGATGCAATAAGCAAGAATTGTCCGGCTGCCATGGCAATCCATGTAATGACCATATAGATAGAGAGGATTTGGCCCCGAGTCTCATTGGTGGCAGCATCGTTGAGCCAGCTTTCACTGACCACAAAAAGACCCGCAAAGCAAAACCCTGTTACAATCCGTACAAATCCCCAAAAATACGGATCAGGTATGACAGCATGGAGTAAGGTTGCGGTCGATGCCAAAGAGGCCAAGGCTGCAAAAACGCGGACATGTCCAACAGACGCTAAAATTTTGGGAGCGGTGATCGATCCGAATAGAAAGCCAAAATAATAGCCGGACATGACGAAACCGGTTGTGGCCGTAGAAAAGCCTTCTAACCCGGCCCGGACGCCAAGCAAGCTTCCCTGCAGGCCATTCCCCAACATCATCAATCCGATACCTAGCAGCAATGGCCAGCAGGCAGAGAGGGCAGCGTTCATTCACATCATCCAAAATTCATTATGTTCAATTCCGAGACAAGCGATATAAAGCCTGTTTAAAAACGCGACTATCCAAAATCTGACGCAAATTAATCTAATTTGCAAGGAAACTGACGGCTTTAGCAAATTTGAGTGTTATGGCATTCAATTTTATACAAAAAAGCCTCAGAGATCAGATAATCTCCAAGGCTTATAAGTCAAATCAGCGAAAAAATTCGACGAGGCTATTTCTGCCCTTTTTCCCGTTGTAGGAAAATACTGCCAATTGCCAAAATAGCCGAGACAACCATCAACAGAAGAGAGACTGCATTCAAGGCCGGTGTCGACCCTTCTTTCAATCGGTCAAACATAGTGATTGTGAGAGGTGCGTCGGATCCAACAAGCATCAAGGTCGTGTTGAAATTCTCAAATGACATCAGAAACGCCACGATCCCGGCACCAAACAAAGCCGGCTTCAAATAGGGAAGCGTTATTGTTCGAACTGCTGTTAAATGGGATGCTCCAAGATTGAGAGCCGCCTCTTCCAATGAGATGTCGAATTTCCGCAAGCGGGCTGAAATAACCAGCGTTGAGATTGTCGTGATAAAGGAAAATTGTCCCATGATCACAAGAACCAAACCGGGTCGCAGAAATTCCATTTCCACATTGAAGACATTCTCAACGCCATTAACAAATGTATTTGAGAAAACCAACATGGAAATACCTAATATAATTCCGGGTATAACAAGTGGAAGTAACATCAAAACGTAAAAGAAATTCTTGAACGGAAAGTTGTTGCGTTCAAACAAAAACGCGTTACAGGTCCCTACAAAAACAGAAAGGACGGTCACCCAAAAGGCAACAAACAATGAAACACCGATACCTTCCATGATGGTACTGTCGTGAAAAATACCAAGTTTGGGTTCCGTACTGCTGAAAAACCAATCGAAGGTAAACCCTTTCCATGGAAGGGATGGAAACATTGAATCGTTAAACGCAAAGACAGCAACGACCAACAACGGTATCAATAAATATACGAAAAATACGGATATGTAAGCGGCGTAGACACCCTTAAAGGCGCGCGATTGTGGGATAGATGGGATCATTATACTGTCCTAACCCATTGTTTCTGACAATGTTTGACGGCTGAGTTTTAAACCGCCCCAAACAATCAAGGAGGAAAGGATCAACAGAAGAAAACCAAACGCAGCCCCCTGCTCCCAATTAAATCGAGTGATAAATTGAGCGTAAATCTGCTCCGTGAACCACAAGCTCTCTTTGCCACCAAGCAAGATCGGTGTCAGATAATTTCCAAGGCTAAGCATGAAAACAACGATACAGCCAGAAACAATGCCCGGCATCGCGTGAGGAATGACGATTTCACGCATTACGGTAAATCCATTACCGCCTAAATCGTATCCGGCTTCTATATAACTATCATCAAGGCTTTCCAAGGTTGTGACCAGTGGGACCACCATGAACAACATTGATGTATAAACCAAGCCAACAACAATCGTAGCATCTGTATAAAGCATCTCAATCGGCTGGTCGGCAAGGCCCGCCCATTGTAAAAAAGTGCTAACAATACCGGTTTCGCGAAGAAGGATCATCCAGCCGAAAGTCCGAACCAGTTCACTCACCCAGAAAGGTAAAAGACACAGAACAAACAAAATCGCTTTCATACGACCACGAAGCATTTTCGCGATATAGTAACTGACTGGGAAAGCGATTACTAAAGTCACAATTGTTGTAAAAATTGACATAATAGCGGTTCTGGCAAACGTATTCCAATATAAAGGTTCTGCGAAGAATTCCCCATAATTTGCAAAACCAGTCTCATAAACCCTTGGGGCAATTTTCTCAGAAATGGACAGCAAGAACATGTCCACATGAGGCAAGATAATCAAAGCAAATAGCCAGATCATCAACGGGGCCATTAACAGGATGACGCCTAATTTTGGTGCGTTCATGTTTCTCATGACATATCCGCTAATTGCTCAGCAGACATCGATAATTTGTCAAAACATTTGGCTTGCGCAAGACGCCATCCTAAATGGAGTTCCTGTCCTGCCTGTAAATCGTTAAATTCGCCGGTTTGCGGAAGTGTGACCATAATCTTATCACCACTTGACGGGTCTCGTACGAGAACGCGGCTGTTCGCGCCGTCAAAAAGAACGCTTTCAACATTTCCCTGAATGGTATTTTCAATACCAACTAAGGCATCAGATTTTCTACTAATGACCACGGATTCAGGGCGTACAAAAATATCTACACTTTGCCCTGTGGCCAAATTCTGACCAGCGGCGGTTGCAACAAGCTTCAAACCATCTTTAGTTTCGATTTGAACTTCATTACCAGACATACCCTTGATACTTCCACTCCAACGATTTGTGTCCCCAACAAATCCAGCAACGAAGGCTGTTTGCGGTTTGTAGTATAAATCTTGAGGCGTACCGACTTGCTCAAAAATACCTTGATTCATCACAGCAACCTGATCAGACATAACAAGAGCTTCTGATTGGTCATGGGTGATGTAGACAAATGTTGTGTCAAACTTATGCTGTAGTTGCTTCAATTCCACCTTCATATGCTCGCGCAATTTTAAATCCAGTGCGCCGAGGGGCTCATCAAGGAGCAAAACATCAGGGTTGAGGACAAGACAGCGAGCAATGGCAATGCGTTGTTTTTGTCCGCCCGACAACTGATCAATCCGTTTTGGGCCAGCATCTGGAAGATTAATGCGTTCCAATGCGGACTTAACTTTTGCCGGGATATCCGCTTTAGGAGTTCCCTGCCGTTTCAGACCATAGGCGATATTTTCCTCAACAGTCATCATTGGAAATAAAGCCAGATGCTGGAAAACCATATTAACAGGACGTTTATTTGGCGGAACACCCACCATGGATTTTCCCTTAATCCGTAAATCTCCGGAATCGGGTTCTAAGAAACCAGCCATCATTCGCAAAAGAGTTGTCTTTCCGCAGCCAGACGGCCCTAAAATTGAGAAAAACGATCCTTTGGGAATGCTAAATGAAATATCATTTACAGCTGTAAAATCGCCAAAACGTTTGGTAATTTTGTGGCATTCTAGATCAAAATCTGACGCGTGCGGGGATGAGGGCATAATGGCAACTCTTATACTTATGTAGAATAGAACTTAAAGTTAGATACAAAAAAACGTCCCCTTGCAGATTCGCAAAGGGACGTTCTTTAAATTACTTAGTTAGATTTAGATGCTTTTACGCGATCCAAAACTTTACCTTCGATGTCTTCAAGACCAGCAGGTACCGGAGGATACCATTTGATGTTATCGATATCAGCTGATGGAAAACTTGATTGAAAACGCTTTTTCAAATCGGCAGCAGCAAATTCGTCTGCACCTTTGGATGCAGTGAAGTTACCCGCAGCGGCAGTAATCATAGCTGCAATTTTTGGCTGCATTACAAAGTTAATCCATTTGTATGCCGCATCTTCAGCTTTCGTTTTAGCTGGAAGCGCAAACGTATCGATCCAACCCAAAGCACCAGACTTAGGAGCAACGAATGTCACATTAGAAATTTCTTTATTTAGCTTCCATCCGCCTGTATCCCAAGCCATAGCAGCTGTAACTTCACCAGAACGAACTAAGTTCATCAACGCATCGCCACCAGTCCAATAAGACTTAACGTTTGACTTACAGTCGATAAGTTTCTTTTCAACTTTTGACATGATTTCAGCATACTTTGCTTTATCATTATAGGCTGCGAACGGATCCATTCCCATTGAGAAAGCGAAACCAATCAATGTTGGGCGTTTCAAACGGTAAGAAACCTTACCGGCAACGCCAGCGGCACAAAGATCAGTGTAATCTTTAACGGATGCTGCTTTTTGCGTATCCAGAACCAGACCACTTGTACCCCAAACATGAGGAACGCCATAGACTTTGCCGTCTACAGTCGTGTTTTTCTTAGTACCTTCAAGCATCGATCCGATAAAACGGTCAGCCTTGATCTTGCTGAGATCCATTGGCTTATAGATTTCATGTTCAAACTGAGCGCCAGCGATACGATCTTGGCTTGGTTGCGCAAGGTCGAACCCGGAACCACCAGTGGCCCGAAGCTTCGCAATCATTTCTTCGTTGTTGGATTTAGTAACTTTAACGTCAATGCCTGTTTCTTTTTTAAACAGTTCGACAACTTCTTTTGGTGCATAACCACCCCAAGTTAGAAGACGAAGTGTCTCAGCACCAGCTATATTAGCAGTAGCAAAAACAGATGCTCCTACTAATAACCCCGTAATTAGTTTTACTTTACTTTTCAGCATGATAGCCTCCACTTATAGTTATTATTAAGAATTATAATTGACTCATTTTTCTCTGCCCGCAGTAAACTCTGAAATCAAAGAAAATGGAACTAAAAATCCAAAAAAATGAAAGAATTTTTCTTTCACAGTGGTTTCAAATTCAAATTCTGTTGATTTTTCATCTTTTTCGGTGATTTCCCCATCTTTTCCATCAGAACCAACCATTAATCCAACAATCGGAAATTAGGCGTGAACAGTGACTCATTAATGACAATAGAAATTTAACCAAACACACGCTCAAAACAATTATCTCTAGAAGTTAGTCTTGTAAAGAAACACGCCGCCACTGTAGAGTATTATATAAAAATGATATTCATACAAGAAGGCCACAACATGACAAATTTCTCAAGTGTTATTGTCGAAGCCGCTGGTGAAGAGCGCATCCTCAATGTTCGGCCCGATCCTCCGGATATTCGTGACCGAATGTATGAGCCCGCCTTAATTCAATTGCGATCCAAATTGGATAACCGCGCACTTGGAAAACCGCTTAATCAGGGGCAGGAAGGAGCATGTACTGGATTTGGCCTAGCAGCCGTCATTAACATTCTAAATACAGCCCGCGACGAAGAATTCCTTGCAAGCCCCCGCATGTTATACGAGATGGCGCAAAGACACGATAGATGGCCAGGACAAGATTATTCAGGTTCCAGCTGTCGTGGTGCCATCCGGGGCTGGAAAAATATGGGAGTCTGCTCTGAAGAAGACTGGCCCTATGAGTCGAAAGCACCGGGTCACTTGACTGTAGAACGGGCTCGGCGGGCCCGCAGCAATACTCTGGGGGCCTATTATAGATTGCGACCGGAAATCGGTGATTATCATGCGGCCCTTAACGAAGTCGGTGCCATTTTAGTGTCTGCATCCGTTCACAAAGGCTGGCACCACCCAATTGTGAAAAGAAGCACCTTAGCTGTCATAAAGCCAACTAACGACAAAACAGGAGGACATGCCTTTGCCATTGTCGGATATACCCGGTTGGGATTTATTGTACAAAATTCATGGGGTGAGAGGTGGGGTACTAAAGGCTGCGCCCTTTGGCGATATGAAGATTGGCAAAAAAACATCCGGGATGGTTGGGTTTTCCGTCTTGCCCTATCCACGCCTTCAATTTTTAGCAAACAACCGACTTTAAGCAGCTCTAGCCCTGCTCAATTCTTTGTATCTAGTCCCAAAAGACAAGAAATAGCAGGACATTTTGCCCATTTCGACAATGGGAATTATTCTGCAAAAGGAAAATACTTTACGGAAAAAACGGACATTCAAGAGACGGCTGAAAACTTACGGAACGGTTTGAAAGAAAACCCGGGTAAATATAAACATTTTCTTTTTTACGCTCACGGAGGCCTTAATTCCACAAAAGACTCCGCAATCCGGATCGCAAAGATGAAGGACGGATTTAAAAGAAACGGTATTTATCCTTTTCATATGATGTACGACACGGGACTTGCGGACTCTTTAGTCGATTTAATCAGTCGGGGAGCTAAAACAGAGACCGATCAAGCCCCGGCTTTTATTGATTGGGTCGGAAATGCCATTTCAGATGCAAGTGATCAACTAATAGAAGATGGTGTCAGAAGCCCTGGAACCGCGCTTTGGGAAGGAATGAAACGTGATGCCGCGGCACCCTTTATTCAAGGCAATGACGGAATAGACCTGCTCAAGACTTTCGCAGATGTCACCAAAACGAGCGACCTAAAAATACACCTTGTCGGCCATAGCCTAGGCGCCCTAATGCAGGGCCATATATTAAGTGCTATTGAAAAATCTAAAATTTTCCCTTCGATTGCATCGACGTCCCTACTCGCTCCCGCCTGTACGGTTGAATTTTATAACCAGTATTTCAAACACCTTGTTGATAAGGAAATATCCTCCTCAACAATTTTGGGGAAACTCAGCATTTATAATTTGAAAAACCAGTTGGAACTTGAGGATTCTGTTGCCATTATTTATAGGAAATCCTTGCTTTATCTAATCTCTAAGGCCTTTGAGAAAGGGCATGATGTCCCAATTCTTGGGATTGAGAAATATAGCACCGGATTGAACCTGCCTAACCACTATCTTTCAAATGGCAAATCTGGACCGACTAAAGCTAAATCCCATGGCGGTTTTGATAACGATCCTGATACCCTAAATTCAGTTTTAAAGACCATTTTAGGTCATGCGCCCAAACACCCCTTTCGAGAAGAGGAATTGAGATAATCAGCATTTTCAAGGGATATCGTTAGGTCTTTTTAAGCAAAAATTCTCTGCCCAGTTTAACGCTGGGAACACCGTCATAGGAAATGATGTCAGCTGTTGCGTAGGTTTCCTGCCAACTTTCTGGTAGGTAAGATCCCGTTCCAACGACGTCAACCGGCACTTTAAGGCTGCCCATAATACGGCATTTCTCGACTGAAAAACCACTAGAGGCTACGAGACGTACCTTCGTGAAACCAGCATCATCAAGCTTTTCACGCATATAGTAGATTGCCGCGGCAGAGACACCCGTACCAACCATCCATTTCAATTCTTGCTCTGATCTATATTGCCGAATTCCCTTAGGCATATATCGTTCAAGAACTGCGTATGATTTAGCAGTATCCAAGCTTTCAATAAACCGCCCGCCATGAGTATCAAGACGAATAGACATCATCCCCTTTTCCACTAAATCGGGGAAACGTTTGCACACAGCAAGGGCATCAGTAATTTCTTTGCCAAAATAATCGACAAGGACTGTAATCGGCTCATCAGGATAGCTTTCCACATACATTTCAGCAGCTTTTAGCGTATCCCCCGCATAGCCAATCAGTGCATGGGGCATCGTACCCAGCCCTCTATCATTTCCAAAGAAATGAGCGGTGCTGTCATTTGCATTACCAATAAAGCCGGTGGCATCATGCTCACTCTGTGCGGCCTTACTGCCGACTGAAGCCGCATAAGCCATCATTTCAGCCATTTCTGAACCTGCACAGTGACGGGCATCCATTGCAAGAAATGCGGCATCAGGCATATGACAGCTCATAAGGTATGCGTTATTCGCGGCAACGCAAGCAGCACCCAATTTTTGAAGATATAACGTCTCCAAGTCCACCAAATCAATAAAACTGCCTGTAATATAAAGAAGAGGCTCGCCGGCACCGACCCAATCCCCTTCGCTAAAACAAGGCTCTACTTCGAACGTTTTACCGCGAAGTCTGTTTATTTCTTCTAACCAATCAAGAAGTAATTTTGGGCAAAATAATACGGGCCTGCGCATAAACACAGCATATGTAACAGTCTTATCACCAAATTTGGAGACAACCTGCTTGGTTTTATTAAAATACTGGTCAGTATGATCCGCAATGGATTTGTCCACTGCGGATATTCTAGTTTTTGCGCTTTGCTCGTTCATATTATGAATGAATTAAGATGCAGCCGCAGCTGCAAGCCCGTTCCCTCTTTCATCTTTTAACATTTCCGCCATCAAGAAAGCGAGTTCTAAAGCCTGATTAGCATTTAGCCTTGGATCACATGCCGTATGGTAGCGATCACTCAACTTCTCTTCTGTAATCTCAAAAGCACCGCCAAGACATTCAGTCACGTCTTTACCGGTCATTTCAAAATGAACACCGCCTGCATGTGTGCCTTCAGCTCTATGAACACCAAAGAATTCACGAACTTCTGACAAAATGCGATCAAACGGCCGCGTTTTGTAGCCCGTAGAAGATTTAATCGTATTGCCATGCATTGGATCACAAGACCAGACGACTTTCCGCCCCTCTTGCTCAACTTTACGGATCAAGGCAGGCAGATGCTTTTCAACGTTACCTGCGCCAAAACGGCAAATAACGGTAATCCGCCCGGCTTCATTCGTCGGATTTAATTTATCGATCAAACGGATAAGTGTTTCAGGGTCTTGACTTGGACCGGCTTTAACACCAATCGGATTACCAACACCGCGCAAGAATTCAACATGCGCTTCATCCGGGTCACGCGTCCGATCCCCAATCCACAACATATGAGCCGATGTATCGTAATATTCACCGGTCGTACTATCCACCCGCGTCAATGCTTCTTCATAGGGCAGTAAAAGCGCTTCATGAGATGTGAAAAAATCGGTTTTTGACATTTCTGGCGTATTTTCAGAATTAACGCCGCATGCTGCCATAAAGCCGAGTGCATCATGAATGCGATCGGCCATTTCTTTGTAACGCTCACCTTGTGGGCGGCTGGCAACGAAACCCATATTCCACTGATTAACAAGACTTAGGTCTGCGTAACCACCTTGCGCAAATGCACGGAGCAGATTGAGCGTGGACGCTGCTTGCGAATAAGCAGTTAACATACGTTTTGGGTCTGGAATACGATCTTCAGCAGTAAAATCAAAACCGTTGATAATATCGCCGCGATAACTTGGAAGTTCTACACCGTCAATTGTTTCCATATCAGCAGAACGGGGTTTGGCGAATTGGCCTGCAAGACGGCCAACTTTAACCACCGGGCGGTTCGCACCAAAGGTGAGAACAACAGCCATTTGAAGCAAGACTTTAAAAGTATCACGAATATTATTCGGGTGGAATTCAGCAAAGCTTTCAGCGCAATCGCCCCCTTGCAGAAGAAAACCACGTCCTTCTGACACGTCGGCAAGTTTCTTTTTCAAAAGACGCGCTTCACCTGCAAAAACCAACGGTGGAAAAACACCGAGTGTTTCTTCAACAGTTTTCAAAGCTTCGGCATCACGATAAGTAGGCACCTGTTTGATTGGAAAATTTCTCCAGCTACCAGGTGTCCAATTGTTCAACATTATTCCATTCCCTAATTCTATATTTGCACTGCAACATGCATTTTGTAATTTCTACATTTTTTTTTATTCAAAGCAATCGTTAAGCAGTGACTTTCCTCACAAAATCTAGTTTTTACACCTAAAAATCAAATTTCAGATGTAAAAACCAGTATATTATTAATCGCCCATATATTTTTCACGCATGGTAACGATTTCTTCCGCCAAAGTAGGATGCACGCCGACGGTTGCATCGAACTGCTCTTTTGTTGCACCGCATTTAACAGCAATGCCGATCCCTTGGATAATCTCACCAGCGTCAGCACCGACAATATGAACACCCACGACCCGATCGGATTTAGGTTCCACGATGAGTTTAACCATCGCTTTTTCACTCCCCAATGTCAGGGTCTGCTTCATGGGACGAAATTCAGATTTGTAAATGTCCACTTCACCAAATTGCGCCCGTGCCTCAGCCTCAGTCAAACCAACGGATCCAACAGGGGGTTGAGAGAAGACAGCAGAGGGTACATCACTATGATTAAAGGCTCGCGGTTTTCCGCCAAACACAGTCTCGGCAAAGGCCATACCTTCGTGAATGGCTACAGGAGTGAGTGCGATACGATCTGTTACATCCCCAACCGAATAAATATTATCAACTGTTGTTTTTGAATATTCATCGACGGCAACAGCTCCGTTGCCTTTTAGCTCGACGCCGACTTCTTCAAGTCCAAGGCCATCGGTATTGGCACGCCGACCTGTGGCATACATAACCGTATCAGCTTCCAACGTCGATCCGTCTTCCAATGTCACAAGCAAGCCGGTTGCCGTTTTCTCTATTTTCGCAGGATTTGATTTCGTTCGAAGATCAACTCCTTTTTTGGTGATTTCCTGAGCAACCATATTTTGTACGTGGTGATCAAAACCCCGTAAGATCTGTTCACCGCGATAGAGCTGAATAACATCGGCACCCAAACCATTGAAGATGCCTGCAAACTCAACAGCGATATACCCACCACCGACAACAACGACACGTTTAGGGAAATCTTCCAGATGAAAAACTTCATTTGAAGATATTGCATGCTCAATACCTGGAATTTCAGGCATAACAGGCGTGCCGCCCGTGGCAATTAGGATATATTTAGCCGTGACAGTCTTATCACCCACTCGTACAGTATTTTTATCAACAATTTCAGCACGGTTTAAATAGAGCTCAACATTATTGTTAGACAAAATCGTATGATAAATACCATTTAGCCTATCAATTTCTTTGTCCTTATTGGCAATAAGTTTTTTCCAATCATGGCTGACTTTTGGAACATCCCAGCCATAATTTGCCGCATCCTCGAAATCTTCCGAGAAGTGACTTGCATAGACAAATAGTTTTTTCGGAACACATCCACGGATCACGCATGTGCCGCCAACTCTAAATTCCTCAGCAATAGCGACTTTCGCCCCCATTGAAGATGAAATACGAGAGGCCCGGACGCCACCGGAGCCCGCACCAATAACAAAAAGGTCATAATCGTAGGTCAATTAACATATCCTTATAAATTTGTGCGCCCAAATTATTTGTCTAAACCGCCTAGACATATGTATTTCATCTCAAGATAGTCATCAATTCCGTATTTTGAACCCTCTCGGCCCAAACCAGATTGTTTTACGCCACCAAAAGGGGCGACTTCCGTTGAAATAATACCGGTATTAACTCCCACAATGCCATATTCCAGCGCTTCACTCACCCGCCAAACACGACCAATATCCCGAGCACAAATATAAGCAGCTAATCCAAATTCTGTATCGTTAGCGTAGGCGATGACTTCCGCTTCATCCTTAAATTTAAACAGCGGCGCCATAGGACCAAAAGTCTCTTCTCGTGCGACTTTCATATCCCTTGTGGCACCGGTCAGAATAGTTGGCTCAAAAAAGGTTTTCCCTAGCTCGTGACGTGTGCCACCGATTAAGACTTTAGCCCCTTTCGAGACAGCGTCTTTAATATGCTCTTCGACCTTTTGAACCGCAGCTTCTGTAATAAGCGGTCCTTGCGTAACACCATCATCCAAGCCGTTGCCAACTTTCATCTGGCTAACTTTTTCAGCCAAGCGAGCGGCGAACTCATCATAAACGCCTTCTTGAATATAGAGTCTGTTTGCGCAAACACATGTTTGGCCGGCATTTCTGTATTTAGAAGCCAAGGCCGCCTCAACTGCATCATCCATGTCTGCGTCATCGAACACAATAAAGGGTGCATTTCCGCCAAGTTCCATGGACGTTCTCTTAACCGTAGACGCACATTGCTCCATCAGGATTTTGCCCGTCGCGGTCGATCCAGTGAATGTGAGTTTAGCCACGTCAGGATTGCCGGTCATTTCTGAGCCGATCTCTTTCGCTATTCCTGTAACAACCCCTAAAATCCCTTTTGGAACGCCAGCCCGCATCGCAAGAACGGCCATTGCAAAAGCTGAATAAGGTGTCAGTTCAGACGGCTTGATCACCATAGGGCATCCAGCAGCTAACGCCGGTGCCGCTTTTCGTGTGATCATCGCAACAGGAAAATTCCAAGGTGTAATAGCTACTGTAACGCCGATCGGCTGTTTTAAAACGATAATCCGTTTATCGCTTTGATGCTCAGGGATCGTATCGCCATAAATGCGTTTTCCCTCTTCGGCGAACCACTCAATGAAAGACGCTGCATATGCAACCTCTCCTTTGGCTTCCCCAATTGGTTTACCCATTTCAATTGTCATCAGGCGCGCCAGATCATCCGTATTCTCGATCATCAGATCATGCCACTTCCGAAGAATGATCGAGCGAGCTTTCGCTGTAAGTCCAGCCCATGCTGGCATTGCAGCTTTCGCCGCCTCAATAGAGCGCTTGGTCTCGCTTACGCCCATTTCAGGAATAGTCCCGATAACATCCCCCGTTGCAGGATTGGTAACATCGATTGTTTTACCATTATCCGCATCGCACCATACGCCGTTAATCAACCCTTTTTGTTGAAAAAGCTCTGGGTCGTTAAGGTTATGAGGGTTGTTATTTGTATCGAGCATAGGGGCTTTTCCTGACCTGTTAACGCAAAAGAGACGCGAGTTTAGGTTAGTTTTTATCGGGCGGCAATGATCGAATTTTGGAGAATTAACCAATATATTATTTCCCATCGTATTATTTGCTAAATTTGAGCAATCGCACTACCGTTGGCGTCGAGTTAACTGACGAATAGTGTTGGAGAATAATGTGGCAAGCGGTTCAAAAAAAGTAATTTACGCAGCGCTCGCGGGGAATGCGCTCATCGCCATCTGCAAATTCTCAGGGGCGGCCTTTACAGGCAGCTCTGCTATGTTAAGCGAAGGGGTCCATTCCCTTGTCGATACAGGTAATCAAGGCCTCATGCTTTTGGGTCTCAAGCGATCTTTAAAAAAACCGGACGCTCATCATCCATTCGGTTATGGGATGGAAATATATTTTTGGTCTTTCATGGTGGCCATTTTGATTTTCGGACTTGGCGCGGGCATCTCCTTTTATGAAGGTCTCCACTCCATCCTCTCCCCCAAAGCAATGGAAGATCCATTTTGGAACTATATTATTTTGGGCCTTAGCCTCGTTTTTGAAGGGTGGGCTTGGAGTGTTGCCTTTAAAGAGTTTAAAAAATCTATCGGAGACAGGTCACTCTGGGCCGCTATTAAGCGCAGCAAGGACCCAACTATATTCACAGTCTTGCTTGAAGACACGGCTGCTATGGCCGGACTTCTTGTGGCATTTGTAGGAATTTATCTAGCTGATACCTTGAATCTGCCAGTCCTTGATGGTGTCGCTTCAATAATAATTGGTATCATTTTAGCATCAGTTGCACTCATCCTTTCAATCGAATGCAAGGGTCTCTTAATTGGTGAGAGCGCTTCGAAGGAAATTATTGATGGCATTACCAAACTGATTAAGGATGATGATCGAATTGTTGCTCTAAACGAGCTGCTAACAATGCATTTGGGGCCTGAGGATATACTGTTAAACCTAAGCGTAGATTTTTCAAACAGCCTGTCTTCAAATGAAGTAGAGCTAACAATTTCAGAGCTTGAGCAGAAAATTAAAACTGAATTTACACATATCAAAAGGCTATTTATCGAAGCGCAAAGCGTCAGTGGTCACCAAAGAAACCTTACGCAGCAGTAACTTTTTCTAATTCACGCATTAAGAGGCTCATGTGACACGTAAATATGAATCAGATAATAATCGATTGGATAACTTTAAGACAATTTCGCGGGAAATTGTCGAGAATATTGATGATCTGAGCACGCCACACACTAGAGAACTGTTTAGGTGGTGGAAAAGCTATCAACCAAACTACCCGAAGCGGTCGGACTTTGATATCACGGAACACGCGGCACTAGCACCTTATATCTACCTTGTGTCCGTTGTAAGTCCAGATGAATTTATTTATCGCTTGAATGGGGAAGAAGTAGCCTCACTTGTTGGGAGATCTTATAGAATGCGCCCTATTTCCACTAGCAGTGAAGATGTCGGTGACAGGCTGTTTGCTCAATATTTGTCAGAAATCCTGAAAGAGGGAAAAGCGTGTCGATGTGCAGGAGATTTATGGATTTTTGATAGAGCTCATCTAAAATTTGAATCTGTAGATTGCCCACTTACTGATAAAAATGGCGAAATTACACATATCTTGGGTGTCTTAGAAGGCGTGTAGTTTTTGGTATTTTTATATTATTATTATTTAATTTAGATTCGCCTCATTTTAACCGAAATTACGTTATACGGTGCCGTTATGCTTTGAATTAGAGCACATATATTACGTACCATTTTTAATATTCAACCAATAGTACCCATCATTAAAATAAACCTGCTTTACAAAGGGTATAAAACAGAAATTTTAGAAAATTATAGCTGGCATACTACAATATTTATGCTATTACTTTAGTTCTAATCTATTTGATGTTTATTAACAGTTAAATCATCAGTCCAATTTCACAAGTTCATAGTTAATCAAAGCACCGTACCCAACGCAAATGGGTTCACACTTTGTATTTTATAGTTGTCCAAGACGAGGACTATTAAATGGGTGATTTTACCCGTAAGCAATTGTGTTTTCTTACCTAGTAAATAACTTCAGTTTTTACACTTAAGTATCTGTTTCTAAAAATATTTCAGAAAATATTTATTTCTGAAAACACTAAAGATATGCAATTTTCAATCTCATTAGGAGACTATAATGCACAATCCTTATGCAACAGGATACGTACCCGTACAAACTCAACCTTGGGCAGGCATTACGCCCCCACCGCAGCTTGCCCCACAAGGGTTTTTCGGCGATATGATAGGTGCTGTTGCACCTGTCGCGGGTAATTTAATTGGCAGCGCCCTTGGCAATCAACAAGCAGGACAATCGATAGGTCAAGTAGCCGGCCAACTCGGTGGCCTTATTCCATTTGCATCCGGCCCTTCTCCAGTTCAACTCGCGCCTCCTTCGCAATATGCACCGCAAGGAATTTGGGGTAATGTTATTAGTCAGGTTGCTCCTGTCGCTGGTAACGCTTTAGGAACAGCATTCGGCAACCAACATTTCGGATCAACCGTGGGAAATGCGGTAGGGCAATTGGGTAGTCTTTTACCATTCTCTGCAGGTCCCGGTCAGATACCGGTAGCCGCTCAGGCTCAATACGCACCTCAAGGTTTCTTCGGGGATCTTGTACAGCAATTTGCTCCTGTCGCGGGCGGTCTAATTGGTGGTGCGCTTGGAAATCAACAAGCTGGATCAACAATCGGTAATGTAGCCGGACAGTTGGGTGGTCTTATTCCATTCTCAGCGGGGCCCGGTCAGATACCGGTAGCCGCTCAGGCTCAATACGCACCTCAAGGTTTCTTCGGGGATCTTGTACAGCAATTTGCTCCTGTCGCGGGCGGTCTAATTGGTGGTGCGCTTGGAAATCAACAAGCTGGATCAACAATCGGTAATGTAGCCGGACAGTTGGGTGGTCTTATTCCATTCTCAGCGGGGCCGCAACAAGCACAATATGCGCCTCA
>JBALXM010000040.1:29566-33392 GCA_036960695.1 Sneathiella sp. | reverse complement strand
GAGCTGCTTTTCATAGTGAGCGTTGAGTATTTCCAATTAGCTTGAAATTGCTCTTTTTTTGCGCCAAGCCATAAAGCCTAACAAGGCGATACCAGCACCGTATAAAGGGAATGCTGCGGGGAGGGGAACGGCGCTTACACTGTCGCTAAAAGACAAATCATCAATTGCATATAAAACTCCGGTTACTTCAATCCTGTTCACCAAAAAACCGGAGAAATCAAACAATTGTGTGAAAGCGCCTCCGGCTGAGGAAAGCGTACTCAAAAGAGTGCCGTTAATATCAAATGCTTTTGCTTCATAGGGCGTATTGAATATTGAAAAAGTGACATCGAGATAGGATAAACCACCGGTAAATTGAATATTAATTTGACCATCAAAGTCATTAACATTGCTGGAGTCTGCGCCTAATGAATGGGGACCACTTACAGGGGTGTCCCCCAAATTAAGGGCAAGGCCTGGAGTTGAAAAAATAACCCCCAAACCCGCATATTCAGTACCGTCTAGTTCATTGTTGGCCGATTTAATACCCGTATAATCATCAAAATCAATGACAACGGCATGGGCTGCTGTTGTTGTTAGCGCAAGCCCGATTAATACGGTAAATGCCGTTAAATATTTAAAGAATCTCATAGTGCCCCTCAAAGAAAAATTGCCGTGGCTAGGTCACACTCTAGCAGTGTTTGTATGCACAAATATCAGCTTAACCTAGTATGTCTTCGTTTGAATACAATTTATATTAGCTTTAGGTCAAGCTGAAAAAATAAGTGTTTAGGCAAATATACGACAAATTTCCTCTATTTAAGGGCGAGTTTCCGTAATTGTGATCTTAAGCGTAATCACTAAGGCTGCGGGCGGTGAGTTGTCCCCAGACGTTTTTCTCATCCGTGATCATGCAATTGATCATATGGGCCGCATCATCGGGGGCCATGGCAATGTCCAGATCGCGAGGGACGCCAGCCGTGTCATACATGCTGGAAGATACTTTGCCCGGATAGTAGCCCATGACACGCACGCCTTTGGGGGCCGCTTCCACTTCCATACAGCCGGTAAACCCTCGAATAGCCCATTTGCTGCCTGCATAAACGCTAATGTTTTTCCGACAATAGAGGGCGCCGGTGGACACCACGTTGAGGATTGTGCCTGATTTCCTTTCATACATGCCGGGAAGGGCTGCATGGGTCATAAACATGGTGCCCAGAGTATTAGTCTCCATGACGCTCCGAATTTGGGAGGTCGAATGGTCTTCAAAATCCCCTTCGAGCCAAATCCCCGCATTATTAACAAGTCCCCATATGGGGCCGACTTCAGCGTCCACTTTTTTTATGACATTTTCACAAGACGTCTCACTTGCTACATCCAAAACATAACCCGGAACGCCAGTATCTGCCGCGCAAGCATCGACCTTTTCCGGGTTGCGGCCTGTCAAAACCACTTGAAATCCACTGTTTTTCAAGTTTTTAACGGTGGCAAGACCAATGCCGCTTGTGGCGCCTGTCACTAGAATAACCCGGCTGTCTTTGTTCATGGTTCGATACCTTTGGCCTAAATTTGAATGTTGGCGCGATGCTACTCAAATTCGGCCGTCGTTGGAACAATAAACCGAAAATATTGACAGCAATGACGGCTATACCACCGTCATTAATCCTATGATCGACATCATCATGGCGATGCCTAAGCCCGTTTGCAGATATTTTCCTGTAAAGTCGGAAGATAATTGGCTTTTTAGGAGCCGTCCAAACAAAGCCCATAAAAACAGGCAAGGGGCCGTGATGGCGAGAATAAGAACGCTAAGATACAGACGGTTCGAGTCATCGCTTGTGTCTATTGCGGTGAAGGCGGCATAACTTGTTCCCACCAAAATCCAAGTTTTTGGGTTTAAAATCTGAAAGAAAAAGAGCCCGATTAGCGTAAAATTCTGAGTAGGGTGTGCGAAATCTGACTTTGTCCCGAAGATCATTTTAACACTTGCCCAAAACAAAAAACAGCAACCACCAATGATCATCAGGGGCCGTAGCCATGTTACGGCACTAAAAGCCGCTTCAAAGCCGAAATTTGTCAGTAATAATACAAATTGTGTTCCTGAAAGAATGGCTATGATGGGAAGAAGGATCGTGGCTCGTCCCCTATTCGCAGATAACCCAAGGACAATGAAATTGTTGGGGCCGGGTGTTATAGCGGCCAGGAATATCAAACTGATAAGGCTGAAAAAGGCAGGGGTCATTTGAATGGTCCCTCATTTGCTTTTGGAATAATGCCATAGGGGTTGATGGATCGGTCGTTATAAAAGTAAGCGAAGCGGATGGCTTCCATATTTACAGTGTCGGCAAACCCGTATTGTTGATCCAGATCACGGATATATCGCGTGATATTGGGATAATCCCGAAGGGGACGCACGGAGCATTTGAAATGGCTGAAATAGACAGGATCAAAGCGGATAAGGGTGGGGTAGAGTTTACAATCAGCAACGGTTACTAGGTCGCTAATGAGGAATTTGTGGTTTTCAAAATGATGATCGAGGCGATCTAGCGCTTGAAAAACTTGGGTGACAGCCTCTTCATAAGCAGATTGAGTCTGTGCAAACCCGGTGCGATACACCCCATTATTTAAAGCATCATATATTATGTCATCCCATTCATCAATTTCAGCCCTTTTCGCCGCAGGATACAGATCAAGGGCTTTGCCGCCGGACGCGGTGGGTAAATTGTTTAAAAGGCGAAGAATTTCTGAGGATTCGTTGTTTAAAATGCATCCCTCTTTATCATCCCATAACACCGGAATTGTCGAGCGACCGGTGAAATCTGTTACGGAGGCAGAATAAAGTTCATGCAAATATGTGGCTTGTTGCGAGAGGCCGGGAATTGGCACTGGTTGCCCTTTGTTAAGGGCGTATCCTTGCACCCGTGGTTCCCCAACAATATGGATAGGGAGGAGATCTTGCAGGCCCTTTAACTTATGGACCAATGTGACCCGGTGGCACCAGGGGCAGCTCTCGGAAATGAACAGCCGATAGCGATTTTTGGGGATCATTCCGCCTTTTTTTAAGTCTGGAAAGCCCATTCTGAACGTTGTTTTTGGTCTATTGTAGGAACCATCTTGGATTGTAAGGTCGCTTATGGACCAACGGCCGTCTATTATCATACCCATTGTATATTCTCCTTTATTTAATAAAGATAACTGATTGGTTCATTAATAAATGGTTCAAAAATAGAGAATATTGGTCTAATAATAAGACCATGATTGATCTGCCTCCCTTAAGTGCCCTTCGGGCCTTCGAAGTTGTGTGCCGTACCGGTGGTATTCGGGCCGCCGCGCGTGAATTAAACATAACCCATAGCTCTGTGAGCAGACATATGGGAGAGCTGGAGGCATGGCTCGGGGCGGCACTCTTTGAAAGATCCGCAGCCCGGCGGAGCATGGAGCTGACACCGGCAGGAAAGCAGCTTGGCCTCATAGCCGGGGAGGCCTTTCAGGATATCGCTCGGGGTGTCGCGTCTATTCGGGAGACACGCCGCCGCAATGAAGTCATTGTCTCTACCACTCAATCCATTGCAACCCGTTGGTTGCTGCCAAGGCTTCATATTTTTAATCAACGATTTCCCAATATTGAGATTTCTGTCCGGGTTGATCAAAAACCCATCGATTTCAAAGCAGATCAAGCAGATTTAGCCCTCCGAATGGGGCGCGGAAAATGGCCGGGAGTAAAAGCGATCCCCTTAATGGGTGATTATTTAGCCCCCGTAATGAGTCCGACTTTGAAAGAGACATACCCTTTCCGAACGTTGGATGATTGGCTGAATAGGGGGCCTCTGCTGCATGATCTGGATCC
>JBALXM010000040.1:0-29466 GCA_036960695.1 Sneathiella sp. | reverse complement strand
CGACTTATGTGAACGGTTTCATTGACTGGATTTTAGAAGAAGGCGCAGCGCTGGATGAAAAAATGGCCCTTGAAATAGGGAGACTTTAAGGGCTGAGCAGAAGGTGGGCCATAGATTTCTTGATGATAGCTGATGCTCGGGCATGTGACCAGCCGCGGTCCCCCACCAATAAATCCCACGATTGAACTGAAACACTGACCCAAAGATAGTCTGCGGCCTCTTCGGCAGACCACAAGGAGGATAGCTGCTCGTCCCGTGCCAAGCTGTCGGTTAGCTGCCGAAAAAGACCATGCAGATCTTTCATGCGATCATTCCAGGCAAAGGCCGCATCGGGATCATGTTTTCGCAACGCAATCAGATCGGTGGCAACGGGGTGGATGAGGGGCACAAATTCAAACCAGACAGTCAGGCATTTATCTAAGCGTTCCCTTGGCAATACTGTCTCGATTGCCCGCTCAAGATTTTCGATAATATTCTCTCGCTCGTCCGCGCGCTTGACCAAAGCATCAAGCAGCCCGCCACGAGATCTGAAGTGGATATAGATCGACTGACGGGTGATCCCCACTGCTTTCGCAATGTCAGCCATGGACACGCCTGCCCCCCCTTGGGCAACGAGATCCCAGGCTTTATCCAGTATTTCTTCTCGTGTTCGGGCACTTTTCATTTTTTTCATAATAACAGCAGTAGCACTAATTTAATTTATTGACACGTGTAAAGTTTTAGTATTTTTTGACACATGTAAAATTATCGGAGAATGAAATGAAAAATATAGAAACAAGACTAGCTGCCTTAGTTACTGCCTATGGAGCAGGGACCGATGGAGGAACACCCACAAAGGCGCAGTGGCGCCATTTGTTGGAAACGAAGTCTGCGGGAAAAACCACGCTAATCAATTTCTTCAAAATGCGGAACACCGCCGAATATCCAGCAACATCGATCCATGCTCAAAACCCAGGAACCGGAGAGGAAGCGTTTATGCGGTATGCAGAGGTTAGTGTTCCAACATTGGAGAAAGTGGGAGGCAGTTTCCTACTTCACGGCCCTTTTGATGGCATGTTCGCTGGACAGGATGAAGATTGGGATGTCATTGTCGTGGGAACCTACCCAAATAGAGCAGCGGTGCTCGCATTATTTGAGGATTCTGATTATCAAAATGTCTTTATCCACCGGAGTGCTGCTTGTTCCCGGCAAAAGGTTTTTATTTGTGGTGCATAAACCAAGCTTTGAGCTTTGCGGACCTAAAAAATTGATTGTCACTTGAACAGAGGCGCGAAAATGTATCATGATGGGCGGCGCAGCAGGCTATATTTTCGAACAGGAGATTTTCATGGGTCATAACCACAATCATAGTGCTCCCTTATCCGATACGGTTTTGCGGGTAAAAAGCCTTGAATCCTTGCTTGTTGAAAAAGGGCTTGTGGATACAGCGGGTTTAGATGCGCTGGTACAACGTTATGAACATCAGGTTGGCCCAAAAAATGGCGCAGCAGTCGTGGCTAAATCCTGGATAGATCCTGAATTTAAAGAAAGACTGATGAAAGACGCCTCTGCCGCAATCGCAGAACTTGGTTATAGCGGCGCGCAAGGGGAAGAGCTGGTCGCTGTTGAAAATACAGATACGGTTCATAACGTGGTGGTTTGTACTTTATGTTCTTGTTATCCGTGGCCTGTGCTTGGACTGCCGCCTGTCTGGTATAAATCGGCCCCCTATCGCGCCCGCGTCGTGAGGGAGCCTCGCGCGGTGCTCAAAGAATTTGGAACTGAACTTGCCTCAGAGACGGAAGTCCGTGTTTGGGATAGCACGGCAGAGACCCGTTATTTGGTTATTCCCCAACGCCCCGACGGATCAGAGACAATGTCGGAAGAAGCTTTAGCGGCTCTTGTGACAAGAGACAGCATGATCGGTGTGACGGTTGCCCGTAATCCAGCGGAGGAGATCGCCTGATGGATGGTGTACATGATATGGGCGGCATGCACGGTATGGGACCGGTGGAGGCCGAAGAAAATGAGCCGGTTTTCCATGGGGAATGGGAGAAACGCATGTTTGCCATGAACAATGCGGTTAGTGCATTGGGCATCCGAAATATCGACGAATCCCGTCATGCAAGGGAGAGGATGAATCCCGGTCAATATCTGTCCAGTAGCTACTATCAAATTTGGTTGGATGGACTGGTTCGGGCTTTAACGGAAAAAGGGCTCGTTAGCGAAGATGAATTGTCCGGTAAAGTGGCACCAAAACCTGTGACTATTGACCATAGACCCAAATTAACGGCAGAAAACGTGTCAAATATGATGAATAAGGGCGCAAATTATGTTCGGGAGAGCGGGAAATCCCCAAGCTTCAAGGTAGGGAATAAGGTGCGCGGGCGCAACATTCACCCCAAAGGCCACACGCGCCTTCCAAGATATGCGCGGGGACATGAGGGGGAAGTGGTGAGTGACTATGGTCTCCACGTTTTTGCCGATGCGAGCGCAGAAGGCCGGGAAGACCATCAACATTTATACAGCGTTCGTTTCTCGTCCCTAGAGCTTTGGGGGGAAGATGGAACGCCCGGCGACTATATCTATGTTGACCTTTGGGACGATCATTTGGAGATGTCATCATGAGTGCATTTGATAAAGCGCTGGATGAAATGGCGATCCCTCGGAATGAAGAGGGGCCTGTTTTTGATGAACCTTGGCAAGCACAAGCTTTCGCATTAGCTGTAAAGCTCAGTGAGGCTGGACATTTCACTTGGGCCGAATGGGCGGACATTTTCGGTGCTGAAATTGCAAAGGCATCGAAGGAGGGACGTGGATGCGGCAATGAAAACTACTATTTGTGCTGGCTTGCGGCATTGGAGACAATCGTTACCGCCAAGAATATTTTGAGTTCCGACCAGATAGCAGGCCGTAAAGAAGAATGGCGCCACGCCAACGAGCATACGGAATTTGGAAAATCCATAGAACTGGATCATGCTCACTAAAGACTATGCAAAAAGCTCGTTTGGGATTATGTCTCTGTCCAATTGTTCTTAATTGATAGGTGATTGTGTGCAGGATACTCCTTCTTTTTCCATGCCGGACATGGAAACAAAAGCCAAATTGGATAAAGCCGCAGAGATACTGACGGGCCATATGGATCAAGCCCTTAAAGAATGCGTTGAAGGAGGCCTTGAGCGGGATCATTTCAATGCCGCTGTGGTTGCAACCTTGCTCCAGACTATGGAGACAAGCCTTGGCGGGTCGGCGCAAGTTGCCGGTGCCCTCCACGAAATGGCTCATATGGCCGCACAAGCCGCAGAGCGTGAAGCGCAGGCTAAGTAAGCCATAAAAAGGCACCCGACTGGATGCCTAGGCTGCTTATAAATTTACGGCTCTTTTTCATATTTTTGGGAATACTGTGCGGAAATAATGTGGTCGTGAATGTGTCTTGCGATATTTGAGGTAACAGTTCGGATATCCCGATCCTTGACTTGAAAAACGTGCCCAGCCCCCTCAATCCATTTTAGGGAAGCCTTCTCGCCTAGCATCTCAACCATTTCACTGATCTCAGCGGGTGTCCCTAGTGTGTCTTCTGTCCCTTGAATAATCAGAATAGGCAGGCTGGTCAGCGCTAGATGCTTAGAACGTGACGGATCCCCTTTGCGCGGATAGCTCAAGCAGATAATACCGTCGGCAGGCAGCGGCTGGTCTGAATCTGCTCTTGTTGTCATAAGGCCACTGACGGAGTGGCCGCCTATATAAGTTGGATTTTCACCGCTTTCAATATTTGCAAGATCAAGCGCTGCTCTAATAGTTTCAATTAGAACCTCATCAGAATCCATTGGCATATCAGTAAAGGGTACAAATTCTGATTGGCCTGAGTAAGGGTACTGGAACCGTAAGGTTGCCACGTTAAGCTCAAATAATGCTTCGCTAAGTTCCGCCATCAATGGCACGCGCATAGTCGATCCCGAACCATGCCCAAGCACAAATAATCCAACTGACTTGACTGGTTGCCGCAAAATAGCTGAGACTGTGTCGCCTGATGGAATATTGAAAGAAAGCTCTTTTGTTGTAGGCAAAATTATCTCCCCTTAGAATTTCACGCTTACTAGCTTTAACGGCAAATTTCCATAAATGTTAGCCGTTAGTCACAAAAAAAGGCGCCAAATTGGCGCCTTTTCGTTGTTTAAGTTGATTGTAATCAGTCCCGTGTGTGAATGGGCAAGCCCAGCAAAGCGCGGCGGCGGAGCCATAGGCTCGGGCGGTACCGTTCTTCGCCAGTAATGGCTTGTAACTGCTCAAGAATACGCAACGTATTTTTGCTGCCCATGTAATCAGCAAGCTCTACTGATCCGAGCGGATAGTTCAGACCAAGCTTCATGCCTTTGTCGATGTCTTCTGGGGTAGCAACGCCAATTTGTGCCATCTCACAACCGAGGTTGGCGACCATGGCACGGATACGCTGGGCGATAAAGCCCGGGCAATCCTTAATACGAGTGACCGCATTGGCATTTTTAGACAATGCCGCTATGACACTTTCGACAATTTCATCATTGGCACCGGGCGCTGCCATGACGGTGGCGTGGGCGGGTGTACCTGTCAGCATATCAATGGCAACAAGGCGTTTTGCATCCAAGCCAAGGCGCACGGAAAGGGTCGTACAATCTTCCCCAACGGGAGCCGCGATAATCGCGCATTCGCCGTCATCGGATGCAATAACACTCACACCTAAATCCCGAAGCAATGCTTCAAGCGCTACAGTTGGTTCAGGAAGGTAGGCGCGTTTTGCTGCTGGTGTTTTAACTTTATCGGCGGCCTTTGGCTGAATAAGCGTGCCATCTTCTGCATAATCATAGAAACCGGCTTTGGTTTTTCGGCCCAGACGACCCGCTTCCATCATGCTTTCATGAAGCGGAGATGTGGACAAACGTTTGTCGTGGAAATAGCCAGTATAGATTATTTGGCTAACCGGGAAATTAACATCGATCCCAGTGAGGTCCATGAGCTCAAACGGGCCCATGCGGAAACCACAGGCATCACGCATGATGGCATCAACTTCATGGGGGGCTGCAACGCCTTCAGAGACAATACGCAGGGCTTCGGTGGTGTAGGCGCGTCCCCCTAAATTCACAAGAAAACCAGGTGCGTCTTTTACGATAACCGGGACGCGGCCCATACGCTTGCCAATTACCTCAAGGGCGGATGCCGTCTCATCACTTGTGTCCGTTCCCTTGATCACCTCAACCAATTTCATCAACGGTACTGGGTTGAAAAAGTGAAGGCCAGCCACGCGATCTTTGTTTGTGCAGGCTGACGCAATACTGGAGATGCGGATGCTGGAGGTGTTGGAGGCGATAATGGTATCGGCGCGAACCACAGCTTCAATCTGCTTAAAAACCGTCTGCTTAATATCGATATTTTCGACAATGGCCTCAACCACAAGATCGCAGTCTTTAAAATCTTCAAGGCTGTTTGCAACGGACACGCGTTGTTTGGCTGCATCGCCGTCATCGGCGGGCATGCGGCCTTTATCAACAGATCGGCTAATCATCCCGGTAATGAATTCTTTTGCAGCAGCGGCAGCGCCGTCCGCGGCATCAAAGATAATTGCTTCCATGCCACCTGTTGCGGATACTTGTGCAATCCCGCGCCCCATGGCGCCTGCGCCGACAATGCCGACTTTCAAGGATTGTTTATTGGGATCGATACTCATAAATTGCGCTCCGGGTTTCTTATTATTTGTTATTTTTGTCTATTCCGCACTGTATTGACTTATTTTACAACAGACACCTTGATGCGGACGGTTAGGCAACCTACATTAAATCATGTGAAAGCGCCATACTGGGCTATCACATAGGGGCCTTAATTGGACCTGAAGTTATACTCGCTCAACTGAGGAGATTGTGTTTTGCCACGCGTTTCTATGTTTAATAGTCCACTCTTGCTCGGATTCGAACATTTCGAACATATTCTTGAGCAGCTCGCCAAATCTGGCGGCGATGGATACCCCCCTTATAACATCGAACATGTCCAGGATAATCGCCTTCAAATTACCCTCGCGGTTGCTGGTTTTTTTGAAGAAGATTTGAAGATAACACTGGAACAAAATCAACTTATCATTCATGGTAAGCAGAAGGATGAGACGGATCGAGTTTTCCTTCATCGAGGCATTGCAGCACGCCAGTTTCAAAAGAAATTTGTTCTGGCTGAAGGTGTTGAAGTCGCAGGTGCCCAGATGGACAATGGTCTGCTTCATATTGATCTTTCTCTGCCAGCGCAGGACAGATATGTGAAACAGATTAAGATAAGCTCGAAAAAGTCACCGCGGGATTTAAAAACGATTTCCAGCACAGAGATCATAGAATGATCCGGCAGCTGGTTAAATAGGAGTAGAGTTATGCAGTATCAAGAAGCGACCCTTCGTCAGTTAAGCCCAGCGGCTTTGGCTGTTCTTGGTTCAATGGAAATGGCCTATATTCGGAAAGAAACTCAAGATGGGTCAGAAAAATACGTGATCTATTCTGCAGATGGACAGCGCCTAGGCGAAGAAGATAATGTGGATGTTGCTCTCGTGATCGCCCGCCAAAATGATTTTGACGCCTATTTGGTGTGCTGATAGAAAATACTCTCCCGATAGGTCGGGCACTTTGACATGCAAGTGCCCGGTCAGATTTATATTTTCTTCTGATTTTCTTACTTCACCGCAATAACAGCATCATCTTTTAGTTCACGCTGTTTTCCGTTGACTGTAATTTCCCCCCTATAAAGCCCTGGCTTCCAGCCTGTAGCGGGCCTTTTAACGCCGGTGAACATATAACGCGTAATCTGGTTTTTAGATGCTGGCTTAGAGCGAGATTGTGCGAGCTCCGTACCTTCTGGTCCCCGGATGGTCAGATGAGCGGTATCGCCTTCGCGGCTACCAACATAATAGGACCAAAAGAATAAGGTTGGGGCGTCATGATCCAGAACAGCCTGTTTTTTAGTCCCTGATTCCAAGTCTTTACGACCTTGCGGGCGCGTTTCAGAAAATCCGGTTGCCATAAACCCTGTCGGCTCATAGGAGAGCTGTTCAAGTGCGCGATCTGTCCAATAGGTTTTCTTGATACTTCCGCATTTCCCGCCCGCATTCAGTCCTGAAAAAGGGTCAATACGCTTATTATCTTTTCTAAGTTCAAAATGAACATGGGGAAAGTCGGTGAGACCGGACATGCCAACATATCCGAGGACATCACCCGTATTAACTTGTTGGCCAACCTTTACTGCAACTGATCCTTTTCTCAAATGCGCATAATAGGTCTCCCACCCACCGGCATGTTTAAGAATAACAACATTACCGAGACCGATTTTGTATATCTCTTTTTTCTTCTTCTTTGAATAGTCGCTGTAATACTGGTCTTTCACGCCGGATCGGAGGTTCGCCACAACACCGCTGGCGGCGGCAATAACAGGGACGCCAGTTGTCATTTGAGACACACTTTTAAGCCTAATGTCTGTCCCTTTATGATTGTTATAGGTTAAAGAGCCGCATGTGTAATCCGCCGCGCCTTTAGTGGGGTCCAGATCAATATAGTGCTGGACGAAACAATCCATGCCGATTGCGCATTTAAGGGGAAGCTCCAGTTTCGGCGGGCGTTGTTTGCTTTGTGACTGGGCTGAGGATGCGATGCAAGTTGTTAGAGCAAAGGCAATAAGGCTAAACGTAATTCGTTTCATTAGCGGGCCAATTCTACGGATGACAGGGTAGGTAATCCTTATAGAATATCATACCACCGAAAAATTTCTGTGCTCAATTACACAAATATTCGTATTGCCACGACGTTTTAGCGGCCGGTGATTCCAAGATGCGTTAAAATCTGAATTATACTGATTTTGAGCGCTCAAGTACCCAATCAAGGCTTCGCTTATAATCAGTTGTTAGAAGCTTTAGGTCTTGCGGCGCTGCGGCAGCTGAAAACATGAAACCATGAGTATAGTCTACGATCAAATTGAGCATAACATCTTGTTTGTCGCCTTTGTTCAGCACTTGTGTTTCTTTCCTGATCATAGAGGTCAGCTGAACAAGGTCTTCCGTCATCAGAGACGGGTCGCGTAATATGCATTGAACCAAATTTGCATGCTCAATTGCCAGATCACAGTATTTCAAGAGCAGAAACTTGATCCGCTCTTCTGGCGTTTCTCCTACAGGGTCGCAGGCGATGCTAGAAAAGGCAATCTTGATAATATTCTGAAGCATTTCACGTCTGCTCCCAACATGATAACTTACCGCCATTGGTGAGACCCCCAGTTTTTCTGCGAGTATTCTAAAGGAAAGGGCTTTCTCCCCTTGCGCTTGAATGATTTCAAGAGCCTTTGCAAAGATGAGATCTTTGGACAAAGTGGTGGCAGTTTTTTTTGGGCGGCCGGGCGGTATTGATTTCTGCACTGCTCAAAGCACCGTGTAGTGGGTTGTGATTAGTCCAGACTTAAAGTGATTAACACTTTCCACTTTTAAATCAATATCTCCGTCAAGCTTCCCGAATAATTTGATACCTTCGCCAATTAAGATAGGTATAAGAGTAATTTTCATATCCTGTATCAACCCTAAACGCATAAAAGACTGCACAACAGCGCCGCCGTCCACATAAACGCGTTTGCAGCCTCTTTGTTGCAACATCTCCATAAGTTTAACTGGCTTGAGATTACTAATTTCAATCTTGTCACGCAGCTCAGCTGGTATGTCTTTTGTCGACATTGAATTGCTTAAAATCACAGTTGGTTTTAAGTAGTGCCAGCCCCCAAAGCCAAGAACCGTCTTGAAGGAACGACTTCCCATGACAATAACGTCGACGCTCTCTTGAAATTTTTCAAACCCATGTTCTTCATTGCTGACGCGCTGCTTGGTAAGCCAATCAAGAGTATGGTCTTTTCTGGCAACAAACCCATCAAGACTTGTCGCCATCATCACATGTCCAGTAATCAATTTTTTCCTCATTAATTATACGCTGTATAATTAATTTAGGTAGGACTGAATGTAAAGTGATTCGTGACTGCTGTGAGGACCAATGGCAGGCATAAAAAAAGAGAAACAACAAATGTGCTGTCTCTCTTTTCTAAATTATGGCGGGTGATCACCGGCTAAGCCGCGATATTGTCCTCAGTAAGCACAGCAAATAAGGCGTCTGAGCTTTCTGTTCCACGAAGACGTTCACATCTTGCGGAATCCCTCAACGTTCTTGAAACGCGAGCGAGGGCTTTAAGATGGTCTGCACCGTCCTCTTCAGGGGCCAAGAGCAGAAAAATAAGATCGACAGGCATGTCATCCATGGCGTCGAAGTTAATACCTGAGCCAAGCCGTGCGAAAAATCCTTGAATATGATCAATGGATTTCAGCTTACCGTGTGGTATGGCAATGCCATGACCGACGCCAGTTGTACCAAGGCGTTCCCGCTCTATCAGTACATTTAGAATCTCCCGCTCGTCACATTGAGTGGCGGCAGCGGCGCGCCGGGACAGTTCTTGCAATGCCTGTTTTTTGCTCGTCGCTTTGACGTCAACAAAAACTGTATCCGGACTGATAAGATCAGCTATTTCCATATTTCTCTTAACTTCTGCTTCTAATATAACTGAATACAGCTTATCAGTGCATTCAGCCAGTTTTTTCTATTTTAGGATCTATCCAGCCGATATTCCCATCGCTACGGCGATAGACAACACTCAAACCTTTTGTCCCGGAATTGTGAAACATCATCGCAGGGACATTTGCTAAATCCATCCTCATAACGGCTTCACCTACTGAACAATCTGGAATATCACCACTGCTTTCAGCAATAATAATGGGTTGCCATTCCGTAACGTCGTTTGTCTCTACTTCAGGTTCATCCTGTTCGGGCGAAATAACGTAGGTTTGTGCGGCAAACGCTTTTTTCGCCTTCGCTCGCTCTTTACCATGATGATCTTTCAAGCGTCTTTTATATCTTCTGAGCTGTTTGTCAATGCGTTCGGCTGCGACGTCGAAGCATGCGTGCGCATCATGATGGCTTCCAGATGCCGCAACATCAATGCCAGATCCTATATGAACACTACATTCTATATGAAATTCGTGGTTTTTGCGGCTAAGGGTAACTTGTGCGTCAATTGCATTATCAAAATATTTCGCAACGCGCTCATTTAGACCGTCTTCGATATAAGTGCTTAAAGCTGCTCCGACGTCTACTTGCTTCCCTTTTACAATCACATGCATGTGCTGATCCAATTCTTGAAATAAAACGTTATCACCCACTTGGGTTCCAGAATTTTAATCTGGTTGGCAAGTGGAACCGTGCCGCAACCTAGTGCAAGGTTATTTCATGCTTAGGTCTTAGAATAGTCTGCATGGGTGGTTTCATTCTTTTAGCCCCTTTTACTATCTGGATAGATGCTTCTTTTGGCGCCTCCGCTCGACAGAAGACGGTATCCTCAAAACATCTCTATATTTAGCGACTGTGCGCCGAGCGATGTCGATCCCTTCTTTCTTCATTAAAACCACAATCTTATCATCGGAAAGAATAGCACTTGGCACCTCTCCGTCAATGAGTTGCTTGAGTTTATGACGTACTGATTCTGCTGAATGTGAATCTCCGCCTTCTGTAGAATTGATGGCAGAGGTAAAGAAATACTTAAGCTCTAATACGCCTCTTGATGTTGCGATGAATTTATTGGCAGTAACTCGGCTTACTGTGCTCTCGTGCATTTGAATGGCATCCGCAATTGCCTTCAGGTTTAAAGGTCGTAAATATTGAATGCCGTGGGTGAAAAACATCTCTTGTTGCCTGACTAGTTCGGTTGCCACCTTCAAAATTGTATTGGCGCGCTGGTCTAGAGACTTTACGAGCCAGTTGGCTGTATTCAAACACTCGGACACAAATTCCTTTTCCGGTTTTTTTAAGGCCTTACTATTGATCTGTGCATAATAGCGATTGTTTACAAGCACTTTTGGAAGAGTATCGCTATTTAGTTCAATATTCCAGCTGGCATCCGGATTTCTGGACACAAATACGTCGGGAATGACTGTATCAGCGACGTCAGATCCAAATTTTAATCCGGGTTTTGGATCGAGGGCTTTGATTTCCTCAATCATTTCTACCAGGTCTTCTTGATCAACCGCACATTTTGACAATAAGCCTTTCATGTCTCTGTTTGCTAACAGTTGCAGGTTAGCTAACAATGCCTCCATTGCGGGATCATAGCGATTCTTTTCTTTCAATTGGAGAGCCAGGCAATCGCTCAGGTCGTATGCAAAGACGCCTGTGGGCTCAAATCCTCTTAAAATGTCTAATGTGCTTGATACCATTTGAGTTGTACAATTTAGAGTTTCACTGATGATGTCTAAATCTTCTGTGAAATAACCGGCTTCGGAAATGATATCAATCAAATAGGCCGCTATAAATTTCGTTGAAGCAGGAAGGCTCAGCAAATTTAGTTGGGCTGTTAAATGGTCCCGAAGAGTAAGGTCCTCTGTCAGGGTGTTTTCTAAACTAAGCTCAGAGCCGGAATAATTGGTACCACTACCGGTAGAGGCTGCCAGATAACCTGTATCAGCACCATCACTTGGTGCTGTGTTTGTTGGACCGTCTGCAACACTGTCATTATTATAGGTGTTGTCATAATCGGTATCGAGAGGGCTGTCTGTGGTTTCTGGAAGTGGTGTTGCCTCGGTCATGGCAAGCTCGCTTAAGGCCCCGTTATCGCCCTCTTCATTGCCAAAACCGTCTACATCGTCACGAACGGTTTCTGCTGGCTGGTCGGGGGAGGAGTCCGGTTCTCCGCGTTCAAGAAGCGGATTTTTCTCAAGTTCTTGTTCTACAAAGGAGTTTAAGTCGAGATTGGAAAGCTGCAAAAGCTTAATCGCTTGTTGTAGCTGGGGAGTCATTACAAGTTGTTGACTCTGCCTTAAATCCAGTCTGGGCGTTAAAGCCATTTTATCTCCCGATCATTTTAAAATCTCTTTAAGCATTCAAGGCCTAAAGACTAAAATGATCCCCTAAATAGACGCGTCTTACCCCTTCATCCTCAACAATTTCAGAGGGACTTCCTTCCTTTATGACATGACCATCGTTAAGAATGTATGCTCTATCGATAATTTCCAGTGTTTCGCGAACATTATGCTCGGTTATCAAGACACCAATGCCCCGGTCTTTCAAATGAGAAATAAGGTCGCGAATATCCCCAACAGCGATCGGGTCAATTCCGGCAAAAGGCTCGTCGAGCATTATATAGCGCGGCTTTGCTGCCAGCGCCCTTGCAATCTCAACACGGCGTCTCTCTCCGCCGGAGAGGGCAATTGCTGGTGTGCGGCGCAAATGCGTAATAGAAAATTCAGCCAGTAACTCTTCCAGCATATTTTCACGTTTTTCGCGCACAGGTTCAATTAGTTCCAGAACAGAGCGGATATTCTGCTCGACATTCAGTCCCCGAAAAATGGACGCTTCTTGGGGCAGGTAGCCAATTCCCAGACGCGCACGGCGATACATGGGTAGGCGTGTTACATCAACACCATCTAGGGTGACGGTACCATAGTCAGGGCTGAGCAAGCCGGAGATGATGTAAAAAGACGTGGTTTTACCGGCACCGTTTGGGCCCAGTAATCCGACGGCCTCGCCCCGGTGGACTGTAATATCCACGCCCCTCAAAACAGGGCGTTTTTTGAAGGATTTTCCGATATTTTTAGCAGATAAACCGGTATTTTCTGCCACCAGTCTTGGGCCACCTTCATCCGTTAAATCATGTTCACCCATGTGATCCCCCACAACTCTACTTGGTCTTTTTCTGTGGTACAAATATGCCGCGGACACGGCCTTTGGTGTTGCCTGCGCCTGTACCCTCAATCCGGCTTTTACCCGTTACCAGATCCAAGACCATACTCTGACCCTTTAAAACATTTTGTCCTTGCGTTAATACCACGTTTCCAGCCAACTGAATGCGTTTATTAACAACGTCATAGGTGCCTGTATCGCCTTTTGCAGTCTCTCGCGGGCTGGACAGGAAAACATTGCCCGTTGCTTCAATCTTTCGAATGCTGGGAGGTTGGTCTTTACCGTTAGTCGGTTTAGTTGAACTTTTATCGGCGTAGAATACTTGTAATTTTGAGGATTTTAGGCGCATGTCGCCCTGTATGACTTGAACATTCCCCGCGAAAATAGCGATTTGCTTGTCTTGTTGTACTTCCAGGCTATCGGCCATAATCTCAATGGGTTTGTCTGTATCAAAACCAGAGCTGGACAGGGCAGATTGCGCAAACGTGGCGGTGGCTCCCAGAGACAGGAATACAGCAAGTGCTGCTGCTGCCAATTTAGAGGTTTTTGCTATGTTTGATATCATACTAAATCAGTCAATCTACGGGTAAAGGATCATTTTTACATTACCGACAAACTTTATATTACCATTTATTTGGTCGGCGACAAGGCTGTCGGCTTCAATTTCACCCATGGGACCGTGGCCCTTTAAGCCATTTGGGCTTTCTATAACACGTTCTTTAAGCTTTATATGAGCGCTTTTCGCATAAATTTGATCGCCACTGTCCGAGAAAATATTAATGCCGCCCTGAAGATCGAGTGTTCCAAGATCGGGGTTCAACGTTCCTTTTGGGGCGGATAGAGATAGCCAGCGGTCATTTTTCATTGAAATATCGGCTTGAAGATTTGTTAATTCAATGACTTTGGAGGTGATGTCCACCTGTGTTGCACTATCCGCCGTTACCACATACTGCTGATTGTCCATGCCAGAAGATAGAAATCTAGGCTTGTTCATAGTCAGCTTGTGATCGCCGACAGTGATATCCTGATAGTCGAGGCTGATGGCAGCGTCGTCTTTGTCAAAAGCCGGAATAAAAAAAGCAAGAGCTAGCAGGGTAAGCGCTAACGCAGGGAGAACAAATTTCATGGTAGAGACAAACCGGGAATGGCGCGCCACATCATGTGATCGCCGCCGATCCGGGTTTTGCCCGGGCGTGGGGATCCACCCCATTTTTTTTACGGTTTGATGTGTGTCTGGTGTGGTGCTGGATTTGTCCATGGCATTACATGACGCCATTACGCAAGCAGTCATGAACGCTGAGTATGCCAACGGGCTTTTCATCCATTGCGACAAACAGGCACGTGATGCCGTTAAACCCAGTAGTGTTCATTTGTGCCAAGGCCTCCCCAGCAAGGGAGCGCGGAGAGATGGTTTGCGGGGAGCTCGTCATGACGTCTTTTGCAGATTTTGTCAGAAGATCGGGGCCCATATGCCGCCGAATGTCACCATCTGTGATAATACCGCATAGAGTACCAGTCTCTGATAGAACGCCAACACAGCCAAAACCTTTTGTTGTCATCTCAAGCAAGGCATCTTCCATAGATGCGGACCCGTCAATCAAGGGGAGTGTGGCCCCGTCATGCATCAGGTCGCTGACTTTAATCAAGGAATCTCCAAGCGCACCGCCGGGATGATAGACTTGGAATTGATCAGCAGAGAAGCCTTTTCGATCCAGCAACGCTACAGCAAGCGCATCGCCGAGCGCCAAAGTTAACGTTGTTGATGTGGTTGGGGCTAAGCCAATAGAGCAAGCCTCCGGTGCGTCGGGCAACAGCAGAACCACGTCACTGCGGCGGCCGAGGGTGCTGTCTGCCTTACCGACAATTGCAATGAGCGGAATGTTGAAGCGACGGGTGTAGGCAATGATATCGGCAAGCTCTTTTGTCCCGCCGGATTTGGAAAGACAGATAACGACATCATTAATCGTAATCATACCAAGGTCGCCGTGGCTCGCCTCCCCCGGATGGACAAATTGGGCCGGGGTTCCTGTAGATGCCATGGTCGCCGCTATTTTTTTGCCAATATGCCCGCTTTTCCCCATACCGGATATGATAACGCGGCCCTTGGCGGCACTGATTAAATCCAATGCTTTGACAAAATCGCCGTTAAGCGACTGCTGCATTTGAATAATGGCGTCAGCTTCGATCTGTAACACGCGTTGGGCGGAAGCAAGATCCTTATTTTTTGTCAGGGTCTCTACTGTCGCATCTTTGGGAACAGTCATTTTAGCCTTCTATTCAGTACTCTTTAGGCGATGTGTATAACATCCGTTTTGGGCGCGTTCGAATTTACGCAACTCCCCGGAATATAAGGAAATTGAGCCCAATAAACAAGGGGTGCACATGGAATAGGCGCTAGATGTGGATTTAAAGCTTTATTCGTCGCATTAAGAATGGGCGAAAATGTCCGTCTCATCCCAACCAGCAAGGTCTAATTCCGCTCGAACTGGGAGGAATTTAAAGCACTCGGCGGCAAGCTCAGTGCGGCCTTCACGGGCGAGCATAACGTCAAGTTTTGCGCGCAGTTGATGCAGGTATAACACGTCAGATGCAGCATATTCTTGCTGCGCTTTTGTAAGCACCGCTGCGCCCCAATCAGAACTTTGCTGTTGTTTGGAGATATCAACGGAAATGAGCTCCTGACATAGGTTTTTCAAGCCATGGCGATCTGTGTAAGTCCGAACCAGGCGAGAGGCAATTTTTGTGCAATAAACCGGGGCACACAACACGCCCAGATATTTTTGCAAAACCGCAATGTCAAAACGACCGAAGTGAAACAGTTTTGTTCGTTTCGGGTCAGCCAATTGCTTAACAAGATTTGGAGCGTCGTAGGTGATGCCGTCAAATTTCACAAGATGGGCATCGCCATTCCCTGAGGAAAGCTGAATAAGGCATAACCTGTCCCGATGGGGCAGAAGACCCATTGTCTCGGAATCAATCGCGATATGATCGCCAAGATCCACGTCTGCGGGAAGGTCGCCGTGATGAAGAAATATTGCCATTATTCATGTTCCTTGAACGGCATTAATGCCGCAACAGGAGGGCCTTAACCGTTGTTATTTTAATTCAATCGGTTGGCATTTAGAGAATTATTGGCCATCCAAACATATAAGTCTTTGAAGTATATGGTAAAACAATAAAGACATTTAGGGGAGGTTTACCATGAGTAACGGTATGCTTCAAGGTCAATCTGGCCCCTAAATGTCATAAGTCAGCTTTATATTTCAAAATAAGAAATTGTATTGCTCAATAATGTTCAGGTTTTATTTGGCAGTTAAATCTTTCATCAATTGAATACGGGATTGGTTCTCTGCGTCATTTCTAAAGGCAATGACAAGGGCTGTTTTCTCAATGATTTCTTTGTTAGGTTCTACGTTAGTGATGCCCTCTTTCTTTGCCAAATACATCATAACATTTGGATCTGTTATCGCGACATCATACCGTTTTTTGGAAAGTTTGCGTAAAAGTACGATCTCGTCTTTTGATTTATCCACATGGTCTGGATATTTGGCAATTGCGTCCATAATTGCCTTTGGATACACATATGTGGAGACAATACCGACTTTGTGTTCTTTAAAAAGCTTGTCTACGCTTTCATATGTAATTTTATGATCCGTTCGCTGCATCAGGCCCACTACTGACCAGTCAATAGGGTCGGATGCTGTAAACCCTTCGCTAACCTCACTCGGCCACGCTGGGAAATACCCCACATATTCCTGTGTTTTTGCTTGTTCTTGAGACCGTTTCCAAGGGAGGAATTCAAGAGCAAGAGTAATTCCTCGTTTTTTTAGAAGTTCCTTCAAAATATGCGCAGAACTTCCTTTATCTGTAAACTCGCTTCCAACATAAGGTTGCCATTCGATGGATGTAATCTTCCATATTTCTTCTGCCCGTAAATGTGATGTGACGGTCACCAGAGAAATAGCCAATGCGATAGCGAAACTGTTCTTGAACATTACGTAGTCCTATTCTGTATAAGCGTTTATGCTTAGTTTCTATTCTCCAAATTATATAGATTAAAACATTAGAAAATTATTAACGTTTTGAACTTCAGAAGGTAATGCTTCTATGCGACGAGTTTAGAAAATAAATTGCATTCTCGGCGTGTGTATATTGAGAAATGCTCTTGGAGTTTGAGCAGATAGCCATCCCTTTGGTGAGGTGCTAGTTTAGGCAAAAGTTTTGCTTTAAGGGGTGACACCATAGAAATCTTCAACAATATTCTCACCGATCGCGGGTCTAAATATGGCGTCTCGGGATGTTCTGTGCGCAGCAGGGCGGAGGCCGTTGCAGTGCTCAAATCCCTCAAAAAAGACAAGAAATTTGCCAAAGCAACCCATAATACATGGGCGGTTATATTGTCCGAAGGCGGTCCCCTCAAAAACGATGATGGAGAGAGCGGCGCGGGGCGAACTATTTTGCAAATGCTAGAGCGGGCTGAGCTCAGCGATCACATCATAATCGTCACCCGATGGTATGGCGGTGTGAACCTTGGCGGCGACAGATTCCGCCGGGTGCAGGACGCTGTTCGATATTATCTGGCGCATAAGAAGTGAGGATGTGTAAGGGTATCGATGAAGGAACGTTTCGTAATAGAATTGTTATTTGAACGATGAATGAAGCACAAAGAAACCCGACGTTTACCTGTGATGCATTAGATGGAATTCGTGAGGGTTTTGTGAAACTGGGCTTAAAAGGCTAAGTGAGCATATGCAAAAGATATCTTCATTGACTGCAAAGTGCCGTGTTGTGCGCACTCCTGCTCTCGTGACAGTGGGAAGGCCCAATAACAGTTAGGGGGAATGTGAGCGTTAATTCTTGCACTAGTCTGTATTAGCGATATTTGGTTAGAATTTTATCGTATGTTCCATCATTTCTAATGAGCGCTAAGCCTGCGTTGAATTTCTCCAGCAGTTTTTCTGACCCTTCTGAGGCTTTACTAAAGCAAGAATAATAGTGCTTGAGGGTCGTTTCCTTATAAAAAATCTTATCTGAATGTTTCTGTTTCGCCAAATAGTAACGTGTCGGAGCCTCATAGCTGTAGTAGAAATCAAGGCGCCCTTTCAATAGCATCTTCAAGCCCTGCCGTTCGTTTGACAGTTCATAAATATTCTTTGCTTTGGCTTCATGCAGGTTTTCAAGAAGGTTATACCCTCTAATCACCCCAACTGATTGGCTGCCAATTTCTTCAATCGTGTTGAGGCTGGAATAATTATTTTCTATCAGACTGAATAAACCAGAGGAAGCTTTACCTAATGGAGAAGAAAAATAGAGATATTCTTCTCTCTCCTGCGTACGCGAGCAACTACACACACCATTTACCTGGCCTTTACGCGCTTGTTCCAACGCTCGTTTCCAGGGCATGTATTGGATATCTACAGAAATACCGACTCGTCTAAAAGATTCCTTTAGAAATTCAACATCAAAACCAGGTAATCCGGAGGCACTTTTTTCCATCTTGTAGGGAGGGAACTCATTGCAGGCAAACACCGCAGAACCATCACCAAGTGCGGGTCCTCCGGCGCCAAAATACAAGACAACAAAACCAGCCAACAATTTAGTCAAATGAGTCACGAAGCCCTCCGTAGAGAAGTTAAGATTGAGGTCGTCCTCTATATTTTTTTGCAAACTTGCGGTAATTGAATGCATGGCAAAGCGTCTCTGAATTACGCAACATTAGAATACTATTTATTAAAATATTGTAAACTGATATTGCACGCTTTAAATGTCTCCAATAGGCAGTAGCCTCAATTAGTCGAGGCACCATTTTGCTCCTTGCTAGAGGGATGGAGTAGTTCAAGTGATTATTGGAAAACGTGTGCATGCTGTAGCGAGCGGAGCTCACCGATGACATCATCATTGGCACTCGATGGTATGCCGGAGTGAAGCTTGGCGGCGATAGATTCCGTCGGATGTAGGACGCTGTTCGCTATTATATGGCACTAAAAAAGGGGGAGAGTTATGTTGGTGCCCTGGAGAAGACTCGAACTTCCACTTCCTTACAGAAACTAGCACCTGAAGCTAGCGCGTCTACCAATTCCGCCACCAGGGCAACATAACGTGGCCCGTGATATAAAGTGCGGCGGTCGATGTCAACACTCTTTTAGAATTTGTTAGTGTTATCTATGCTTTTATCTTGGCGTCGTCGCCAGATACCGTTAATAACGGGGACAAAGATTAAAGCTAAGCCGTTGCCGTGATTTCAAGTCACTGCCAAAGGAGGATGAATATATGTCAGCAGGTCTCATTACAATTGTTGGCGGGTCCGGTTTCATTGGACGTCATTTAGTAAGCCGGTTGGCAGCCAAGGGATATCAGATCCGATTGGCGGTTCGCGATACGGAAAAAGCAAAGTTGCTGATTACACAAGGCAATGTGGGTCAGATTGCTGGAATGCAGACGAATATACGCAATCAAGCCTCTGTTGAGCGCGCCGTGGCCGGTGCGGATGTTGTGATCAATCTGGTGGGTTTACTGTATCAATCTGGTGCCCAAAAATTTGAAGCTGTCCATCTAGATGGTGCGGCTAGCGTTGCAAAAGCTGCAAAAGCTGCAGGCGCAAAACAGCTCATTCACATGTCTGCGCTTGGCGCGGATGGGGAGAGTGTGTCTTCTTATTCCAGAACTAAAGCTGGGGGGGAGCGCGCGGCGGTTGAAGGCTTTGAAGGCGCTACTGTGATACGCCCCTCTGTTGTTTTCGGTGCCGATGATGATTTTACCAATAAATTTGCCGGTCTGACCGCCCTTGTCCCGGCGCTGCCTTTGCTGGATGGTGGATCATCCCTAATGCAGCCGGTTTGGGTGGAAGATCTGACCAATGCTATCGCCAAGATTATCGAAACGCCTTCTTGCCAAGGGAAAGTTTACGAGTTTGGCGGCCCTGATGAGATGGCATTAAGCCAGATTATTGACTCTATCTTGAAAAATACTAAGCGGAATTGCCTGATTTTGCCGGTGCCTAAGGCTATGATGAATATGGTGGCTTTTTTCTTGCAGCGTATTCCCGGAAAGCCATTTTTGACAACAGATCAAGTTAAGCTGCTATCTGTCGATAATGTGATCGGCGGGGATCAGGCTGGTTTTGCAGACCTTGGGATTGAGCCTACGGCTCTTGATGCAATTCTACCAACCTATATGACCCGTTTTCAAAAAGGCGGCGGTTATAGCGAGTTGCACGCCTAAGTTATAAAATTATAATTGATCTATTAGCCGCTGTGATCGTAAGGTTGCAGCGGCTTTTTTGTATCTGATTGCAACGATAGGGCGAAAACGAATGTTAGAGAATACGACTATCCGGCCCTATGGTGCGGCGGATAAAGAGGCTGTTGAGGCGCTTTTTATCCGTGTGAACCGGTTGCTTGCCCCCAAGGGACTTGAGCAAGCGTTCGAAAATTACATCTCCCGTTCTCTCGAAGAAGAAATTTCAAGAATTTCTGATTATTACGAAGAAAAAGGAGGCAGTTTCACTGTTGCGGAATTGGATGGTCAAATCGTAGGCATGTTCGGGTTGGAGGCGCAAGCCAGTTCTTCAATGGAAGTTCGCCGTATGTATGTAAGCCCTGATTGCCGCCGCATGGGGATTGCCAAGGCCTTAATGAGCCATGCAGAGAATATTTGCCGTCTTGCCTGTGTAAAGCAAATAAAATTGTCCACCTCCGAAGTGCAAAAGGCGGCAGTGGCGTTCTATAAAAGACTTGGTTTTGAAATTGTGAAAGAAGAGCGGGCAATGTCTGCCAGCAATAAGACAATAGGCGGTGGGATTTTACGCTTCCATTTTACAAAAGATCTATAAGTCCTGTTCGAATTCATTTGCTAGAAAACTGCTAAGACTGAGTCTATCCGGGGTAAAGATTCGTATGGACGTACGGTTTTTCGCCTATTTTTCACATAAAGGACCGATGCGGAACTAAATATATTTTAGTTTCCCCTCGAAATCTTATAAATCACCCTTTATTTACAGGTATTCCAAATATTTTAGTCAGCATTACTGCCCTATATTATCTTTTTTACTGGTGGTCCTACGGTTTTTGAGATACAACAGCAATTCCAGAACACGAATATCAAACTTAGTACGTGTTATTGGCTGCTTAAGTGTACCGCTGAAAAAGCGGAGACTTTAAGGTCCGACCAGCCAACTGGGATTAAGAAAAAATGGAAAAATTTGAAGTCCAGAGAATTCTGGGCCTGAGCCGGGGACGCCTTAATGTCTAAAAATATGCTGAAATTTGTGTCTCTCGACAAAAAGATGCCTGAAAAGCGTGACGCAACACTCCGTCGCGAAGACTTTCAGGAAATCTATGACGAGTTTTCATCGCAAAAAGCAAAAGAGCAGGCGAGCCGTTGCTCCCAGTGCGGAATTCCTTTCTGTCAGGTCCATTGTCCTGTGCAGAATAATATCCCTGACTGGTTGAGTTTGACGGCAAATGGGCGACTTGAAGAAGCCTATGAGATGAGCCAGGCAACTAATAATCTGCCTGAAATCTGTGGCAGAATTTGTCCTCAAGATCGGTTGTGTGAAGGATCTTGTGTTATTGAGAAAAGTTTCGATTCGGTCACAATCGGTGCAGTCGAGAAATATATTACTGATACGGCTTGGGAAAAAGGTTGGGTAAAACCCAATGCGCCAAGACAAGAACTTGACCAGTCAGTTGCCGTTATTGGCGCCGGCCCCGGCGGCCTTGCTGCCGCTGATGAGCTACGCAAAAAAGGCTTTCAGGTCCATGTTTATGACCGGTATGACCGGGTTGGTGGATTGCTGGTTTACGGTATTCCAAGTTTTAAGCTGGAAAAAGATGTTGTGGAACGCCGGGCGAAGTTGCTCGCCGATGGCGGCGTTAATTTCCATATGAATTTCGAAGTGGGTCGGGATGCAAGTCTTGCGGACCTTCGGGAAAAGCATGACGCAGTTATTATTGCCATGGGCGTTTATAAAGCCCGTGATATCTCCCTTCCTGGAAGCGGACTTGATGGTATTGTTCCAGCCCTTCAATATTTGACGTCTTCAAACCGTGTTGGTCTTGGTGATAAGGTCGCAGAATTTGACAGTGGCGAGCTGAACGCTGAGGGTAAAAATGTTGTGGTTATCGGCGGCGGGGACACGGCGATGGATTGCGTCCGGACAGCCATTCGTCAGGGTGCAAAATCTGTAAAATGCCTATACCGACGGGATCGTAAGAATATGCCGGGCTCCCTGCGGGAGACAACAAATGCTGAAGAAGAAGGCGTTGAATTTGTTTGGCTATCCGCCCCAAAAGCCTTTTTGGGAGATGCAACGGTCAACGGCGTTAAAGCAATTGAAATGCATTTAGGCATCGCAGATTCAACAGGCCGTCAGGTTCCTGTGGAAATAAAGGGATCTGAACATGATATTCCGTGTGAACTTGCGATCAAGGCATTGGGCTTTGATCCTGACGATGTGCCATCTCTATTTGATGAGCCTGAACTTGACGTTTCTCGTTGGGGAACAATTCAGGCTGACCCGGTTACAGCAATGACCAATCTGGATGGTGTTTTTGCAGTGGGAGATATCGTTCGCGGTGCGTCTCTCGTTGTTTGGGCTATTCGGGATGGCAGAGATGCCGCAGCGTCAATTTGTACATATCTGGCAGCTGCTTCACAAAAATCACTGGCGTCTTAAGGCAAGGATTAAACACATGAAAAAAGAAAACGAAATGACGGCCGGTGAGAAATTCGTAAAATCCTGGACCGATAACGCCAATTTCCTAAAAGAAAATGGCCTTTATGATCCTGCTGAAGAACATGACAATTGTGGTGTTGGGCTTGTTGCCAATATTAACGGTAACGCCACAAGAGCTGTTGTAGAAGCTGGTATTGATGCGCTGAAAGCAGTTTGGCATCGCGGCGCTGTTGATGCTGATGGTAAAACCGGCGATGGCTGCGGAATTCATGTACAGATCCCGCAAGATTTCTTTAAAGAGCATATCATGCGCACAGGCCATGAGCCCCTTGATGGCAAACTTGCCGTTGGTATGGTTTTCTTGCCCCGGACAGATTTTGAAGCGCAGGAAACATGCCGGACAATTGTTGAGTCTGAAATTCTGAAATTTGGCTATTACATCTATGGCTGGCGTCAGGTTCCTGTGGATGCGACTATTATTGGTGAGAAAGCCAACGCGACGCGCCCGGAAATTGAGCAGATCATGATCGCCAATAACCGCGGTGTGGATGACGATCAATTTGAACGCGAGCTCTACATTATTCGCCGTCGGATCGAAAAGGCCGTGCTTGAAGCCCATATCAGCGGTTTCTATATCTGTACTTTGTCTTGTCGTTCGATCATCTATAAAGGCATGTTCTTAGCGGAGCAGCTTTCCAGCTTCTATCCAGATCTTTTAGATGCCCGTTTTGTATCTAACTTTGCGATCTACCATCAGCGTTATTCGACAAATACTTTCCCAACATGGCATCTGGCCCAGCCTTTCCGTGTGCTTGCTCATAACGGTGAGATCAACACAATTCGCGGTAACGTCAATTGGATGAAAAGCCATGAAATTCGCATGGCCCACAGTACTTTTGGGGATAATTCTGACGACGTAAAACCGATTATCCAAGCGGGAAGTTCAGACAGTGCGGCCCTTGATGCGGTCTTTGAAGTGCTTGTCCGGGCGGGCCGTAGTGCGCCTATGTCAAAAACCCTTCTTATCCCTGAAAGCTGGTCAAACACCCCAACGATGCCCGAAAGTCACAAGGCGCTTTACGCGTATTGTAACTCGGTCATGGAGCCTTGGGATGGTCCTGCCGCTTTATGTGCAACGGACGGCCGTTGGGTTATTGCGGGCCTTGATCGGAATGGTCTGCGTCCTTTACGTTTCACACTGACAACGGATGAGATGCTGATTGTGGGATCTGAAACCGGCATGGTTCCAGTGGATGAAATGAAGGTTATTCGTAAAGGTCGCGTCGGTCCTGGCGAAATGATCGGTGTGGATCTGAAAAAAGGGAAATTCTATTTCTCTCGTGAGCTAAAAGACAAAATGGCAGCAGCCCATCCGTTTGAGAAATGGATCGAGAATGTTGTTGAGTTGGAAGCAACACTGAAAGGTGTGGACGAAGGCCGCAAATTTGACCGTAAAGAACTGCGTCAGCGCCAAATGTGCGCCGGATGGAGCATGGAAGATCTTGAACTGATTTTGCAGCCTATGGCAGAAGACGGCAAAGAAGCCATCGGTTCTATGGGGGATGATACCCCCCTTGCGGTTTTGTCTAACCAATATCGTGGCTTGCATCATTATTTCCGCCAACGTTTTAGTCAGGTGACAAACCCGCCTATTGATAGTTTGCGCGAGAGGGGTGTGATGACCCTTAAAACCCGCCTTGGAAATCTGAATAACATTTTGGACGAAGACCCAAGTCAGGCCGAAATCCTGTCACTGGAATCGCCAATTCTAACCAATGGCGAATTTGAAGCCATGCAGGGTTACATGTCCGGTGCTCACGTTATTGATTGCACGTTCGTGAGCAATGGTGGTTCTGATGCGCTTTCCGTGGCTCTTCGCCGCATTCGCGATGAGGCAGAAAATGCTGTTCGCGGTGGCTGTGCCCATGTGATTTTGAGTGATATGGGGTCTAATTCTGAACGGGCTCCAATCCCAAGTATTCTGGCGGCAGGCGGCGTTCATACGCATCTTGTGAATGAAGGCTTGCGTACCTTTACATCCATCAATATCCAAACAGCTGAATGTCTTGATGTTCAGTATTTTGCGGTTCTGATTGGTGTGGGTGCGACAACTATTAACCCTTACCTTTTGCAAGAAAGTATTGCGGATCGTCAGGCTCGTGGTCTGTTCGGATCATTAGACTTGAAGACTTGCATGCAACGGGCAAAACAGGCGGTAGATCAAGGCTTGCTCAAAGTTATGTCCAAAATGGGCATCTCTGTTTTGAGCTCTTATCGCGGCGGCTACAACTTTGAAGCTGTTGGTCTGTCCCGTGCACTGGTTGCTGAATTCTTCCCCGGTATGCCGTCTCGCATCTCCGGTATCGGTCTTCCCGGTATCCAACATAAAGTGCAAGAACAGCATAATAAAGCCTATCAAGAAGACATTATTGCCCTTCCTGTCGGCGGTCTTTATCGCTACCGGGCAACAGGGGAGGTTCACTCCTTCGATGGCGATCTGATCCATATTCTGCAAACAGCCGTTGAGAAAGACAGCTATTCCCTCTATCGCAAATATAGCGAAGGCATGCGTCAGATGGCGCCCGTCAACTTGCGGGACTTGCTTGATTTCAATTCTGATCGCCGGCCCATTTCCATTGATGAAGTGGAAAGCATTACTGAAATCCGCAAACGGTTCGTAACAGGTGCTATGAGCCTTGGTGCGCTTTCAAAAGAAGCGCATGAGACTTTGGCCATTGCCATGAACCGTATTGGTGGTAAGTCCGATAGTGGTGAAGGCGGGGAAGATGTAAGCCGTTTCACACCTCGCCCGAACGGCGATAATGCCAATTCGGCCATTAAGCAAATTGCATCAGGTCGTTTTGGCGTAACCGCTGAATATCTCAATAACTGCGAGGAAATTGAGATTAAAGTGGCGCAAGGAGCCAAACCGGGTGAAGGCGGACAGCTTCCGGGCTTTAAAGTATCAGAAATGATTGCCAAGCTTCGGAATTCAACACCGGGTGTTACCCTTATTTCACCGCCTCCCCATCACGATATCTATTCTATCGAAGATTTGGCCCAGCTGATTTACGATCTAAAACAGATCAATCCAGAAGCCCGTGTTTGCGTAAAATTGGTGGCGGAAGCTGGTATCGGTACGGTTGCGGCTGGTGTCGCCAAGGCGAAAGCGGACGTCATCATGATCTCCGGTAATTCCGGCGGTACAGGCGCAAGCCCGCAAACATCTGTTAAATATGCAGGTGTTCCGTGGGAAATGGGTTTGCCTGAAGTTAATCAGGTTCTAACTCTCAATAAACTGCGCCATTCTGTTCAGCTCCGCGTTGATGGTGGTATGAAAACAGGCCGGGATATTGTGATCAGCGCGCTTATGGGCGGTGAGGAATATGGTCTTGGAACGGGGGCGCTAGTGGCCCTTGGATGTATTCTAGTCCGCCAATGTCATTCCAATACATGCCCTGTTGGTATCTGTACCCAAGACGAGGAATTGATCAAGAAATACGAGGGAACGGCTGATAAAGTGGTCAATCTCTTTAGTTTCCTAGCGGAAGAAGTGCGTGAGATCCTGGCATCCCTTGGTTATCGTTCTTTGCAAGAAATTATCGGTCGCAGCAATATCTTAACGCAGGTTAGCCGTGGGTCCGCCCATTTGGATGATCTGGATTTGAACCCGCTTTTGGCGGAAGCTGATGCTGGAGATAATCCTCGCTATTGCACGAATACGGGTCCAGTTCCTGTGCCTGAAACACTAGATGCACGCATGATTATGGATGCGGCGAGCGTGTTTACCAAAGGCGGCGAGAAACGCCAGTTAGCGTACAGCATTCGCAATACGCATCGGGCGATCGGTACTAAACTGTCGTCTCATATCGTGCGTACTTTCGGTATGACTGGGCTGGAGCCTGGCCATATTACCGTGCGTTTGCGCGGATCTGCTGGTCAGTCTTTGGGGGCGTTCTCTGTGCAGGGACTGAAGCTTGAAGTCCTTGGCGATGCCAACGATTATTGTGGTAAAGGCCTCTCTGGCGGTACAATCGTGGTCCGGCCAATGACATCCAGCCCCATTCGCTGGAATGAAAATACCATTATTGGTAACACGGTTCTCTATGGTGCGACGTCTGGTTACTTGTTTGCCTCCGGTCAAGCTGGTGAGCGCTTTGCAGTTCGGAACTCTGGCGCGATATCTGTCATTGAAGGATGCGGTACAAATGGCTGCGAATATATGACAGGTGGTACCGTTGCAATTTTGGGTGAAGTTGGCACTAACTTCGCTGCCGGTATGACGGGCGGCATGGCGTATGTATATGATATGAACAACAAGTTGCCGCAAAATATCAATAGCGAGTCAGTTATCCATCAGCGGATTTCATCTAGTCATTGGGAAGCAGATCTGAAGGGAATGGTGGAAGAGCATTATGCGAAAACCAGTTCACCGTTCGCCGAAAAACTGCTTGCTCATTGGGAAATGGAAGTTGGTCATTTCTGGCAAATATGCCCCAAAGAGATGATCAACAAATTGGCGCATCCTTTGACGGATGAGCGGGATCTGGAAATCGCTTAAGAATTTTCCATAGTTGATAGTAAGCCGGCGGAAATTTTCGCCGGCTTTTTTTGTGCCTTTAAGGCCTACCGGCAGGAATTGCCGTAATGATTACGGCAGTGTCCCCATCCGAAAATGGCAAAAACTAAGTTCTCAGCCCTGTAAGGAGCTGATTATAAAAGGCATAAATAAAATACTCCCTGTGACCGAAAACTGGCCCGAGCTTTGCTTCTATATAAATTGAATACTTATATGGAGAAACCCGAATGCATAATATGCCACAATCAATCACATCGGCCACCCCTACAGATTTGGATCGGTTTAATGATCCGATTATTGACCGCGAAGAGGTCATGTGGGCGGCGCGGAAATTTATCCTTATTTTTGGGGATGATGCACCGGATGCGGCACTAAAAGAAGTGAACAGATTGGATGGCGCAGGCAAGTTGGTCGTTGCGGAAATGTTTGAGCGCGTGCGGCAGGAATGCGCCCGACTTCTTAAAATGAGTGAAAAACTACGGTCAAGGCAAATTCACTGATTTGTTTCGTATTTTGTTTGTAAAAAACAAGGAAACTATTTTTTAATAGAGGCGTGTGGGGTATGGTGCCCCATGCGCAAACTTTATCATTTTTGGATTTCACCCGCTTGCCGAAAAGTCCGCTTGGCTTTAAACGAAAAGGGTTTGAAATATGACCTTGTCGTTGAAAAAAGCTGGGAGCGGCGGGACGGGCTGCTCGCTATGAACCCCGCTGGGGAAGTTCCTATATTGGTTGATGAGAATAATGCCGTCCTGTCGGATTCTCAAGCAATCGTTGAATATCTTGAAGAGACTTATGAAGATGTTCCACTGCTGCCAAAAGACAGTCAAGCGAGGGCCGAAGTGCGCCGTTTAATGGGCTGGTTCGATGGCAAGTTTCAGGCAGAAGTGACAGACAATCTGGTTGAAGAGAAAATTATGAAACGGCTGACCCGCTCGGGGACGCCCAACACAGCCGCTATTAGGGCAGGGCATCATAATATTCATTACCATCTTGATTATATTTCCTACCTGACAGAGCGTCGTAGTTGGCTCGCAGGGGATGAGTTTAGTCTTGCCGATATTTCAGCAGCTTCGCAGATTTCGGCAGTGGATTATTTGGGAGATGTTCCGTGGGAGCAGCATCCGACGGCTAAAATCTGGTATTCCCGTATTAAATCACGCCCGACATTTCGGCCTCTCCTTGCAGATAACTTACCCGGTATGCCTGCGCCGCAACATTATGCTGATCTTGACTTCTAGCGTTGGGTGCCTCTGATGATAAGCGGTCCTGAAAAACAAACGTTGCTTCAATTTTCTCTTGATCAGGGATTTGATAGTGCCCGTATTGCGTCCGCTGATTTCGGACCATTACCAGGGCAATTTCTGGATGAATATATTGATGAGGGTCGTCACGGTGAAATGGACTGGTTGGTTGCAAAGCAAGACTGGCGGCGACACCCGCAATCCCTTTGGCCCGATGCAAAATCTGCTATAGTTCTGGGCCTGAATTATGGCCCTGCGCACGATCCTCGGGCGCTTGCAGATCAGCCTGACCGCGGCATAATTTCTGTTTATGCGCAAGGTAAAGACTATCATGATATCGTCAAAAAACGGCTAAAACGTATCGCCCGTTGGGTTGTGCAGGAGCATGGCGCGGATGTGAAGGTGTTTGTCGATACTGCGCCAGTAATGGAGAAGCCTCTTGCTGCCGCCGCTGGCATCGGCTGGCAAGGCAAACATACTAATCTTTTAAGCCGGGAATTTGGCTCTTGGCTTTTTCTGGGCTGCGTCCTGACAACGTTGGAGATTGAGCCAGACGACAGTAAAACCGGCTCTTGCGGTAGTTGTACAGCCTGCCTTGATGCGTGTCCGACCAATGCTTTCCCCGCGCCGTATAAATTGGATGCAAAGAAATGCATCTCCTATCTGACGATTGAGACCCGGAGCCATATCCCCAGAGAATATCGCGGGGCTATTGGAAACAGAATTTATGGATGTGATGATTGCCTTGCGGCATGCCCTTGGAATAAATACGCGAAACAGACGCAAGAATTGGCATTCGCGCCGCGAGAAGAGCTAACAGCACCGCGATTAGCCGAATTGGTTCAGCTGGATGATCCTTCGTTTCGGACATTGTTTTCAGGATCCCCCATTAAACGGCTTGGCAGAAACAGGTTTATTCGAAATACACTGGTGGCCCTTGGCAATGCTAAGGATACAAGTAGCCTTAGTGTTGTAACGCCGCTTCTTAAAGATGAGTCCCCGATCATCAGGGTTGCCGCAATCTGGTGTTGCGCGCAGTTGATGGATGGGGCAAGTTTCAAGACATTACGGCAATCACATTACGGATCCGAATTGGATAATGAGGTTATTGAAGAATGGGATTTTTTGCTGAAGGAGCAGACGCTTGAGTAGATTGGACAGTTTTATTCGTCGGATGACAGCCCAAAGAGATAGCCTGAACTATGCCGCGGATCAATTGGCTGGTGTTAA
>JBALXM010000039.1:22587-34723 GCA_036960695.1 Sneathiella sp. | reverse complement strand
TAGGCGTTACCAGGCTCGCTTTGCTGGGCTTTATGAGCTTGGAAAAGACCTGCAAAATCAATTGGATCCAATTGAAGAGGAGAGAAACCACCATCACGCGTTGCATCAGAAATAACGCGGCGCGCAAAGGGGAAAATAAGACGTGGACATTCGATCATGCACATCATTTCCATGGCATCGGATGGGAAGTTTCTAACTAAGAACATGCCGCCATAGACAAGTTCCAAGATGAAAGCAGTTTCTTCTTCATGCTTGGCTGTTGCCTGAATACGCAATTCAATTTCGTAATTTTCAGGGGTCAAAGCCCGTGCTTGCACATTAACGCCAAGTTCAATAGTTGGCTGCGGTAGCTCTGGGTTAAGGCTTGCTGGTGCGTTTGGGTTTTCAAAGGAAAGGTCTTTGATATACTGCGTAATGATGGACAAAACTGGCCCTTCAGTGGCCTCAGTAGCGCCGGCGTTACCACCTTCTGGGAGGTTTTCTGACATATTAAATTTTCTCCAATTATTAGCATAGAATTTTGACTGTTAGTTAATAGAATGGCTATCATGGATTAGGGGTGCAAACAAGCAGAAGTAAGCTATTTCCGTCCTGCCGGATTTGTTTCTTGACCCAGGCCAGCCTTACTTGTTTTTTGACCATGGATTGTCTTTGTCGCTATTGTCTCTTTGCCCAATTTGACCACCCTCATCATCAGGGGCCTCTTTGCGTGGACCGACTTCATGAAATTCACCATCAATAATGGTAGAGTTTCGTGGGCCAAACCCACGCCCGGATCTCTGCCCGGAGGAAGCTTTAAACCCACCCACACCGTTTATTTTTACAGTACGCGCGAGCCAATGGGCGATGGCATTGCGCAAAGGGGGCAGAAATAACAAAAACCCTATCCCGTCGGTCACAAAACCCGGAATTAAAAGAAAAAGCCCTGCAAGCGCCAATAAAATTCCACTGAAAATTTCATTAAGCGGGGTCTCTCCCTTATTCAAAGTCTCCTGAGCCTTCATTAATACAGATAACCCCTGCATTCGCAGGAGTGCAACCCCAGTTACGGCAGTCAGAATTGTCAGGAATATCGTGTTAAAGGCACCAATTTCCCCGCCAACTTGTATGAAAACAGAAATTTCAATAACCGGAATGCCGATTAATATGGCTAAAAACAACAGGAACAAGCTTGTTTATCCTTTCTAAAGTTTCTATCTAGTAATATGGGACTTATAGTTTGTTATATAAGATCCAGCTGGACCTTAAAACACTAAACCGCTACCCTAACCCCGATAGTTGTTCCCTTTTACATAGGAACGGCTTTACCTAATTTCGATATCGATGTGAAGAATATATTATGGGCGATGGATTTCAATTCCTAGACATTATCTTGTTGGCGATGATCGCGGCATTTATTTTCCTGCGATTACGCGGTGTTCTTGGGAAAAAGATGGGGCACGAACAATCCCCACGAGAAGAGGCTCCTCAAAAGCCAATTGAGAAGAGCAAAAGGCAATCAAAAAGCCAGGATAGCGATGTGTTGTCCGATAACGTCATTGCCATTAATGATAGCATTGATGCTCCGGATACCAATATTCCCGTGGATAATTCGCCAAAAGGCCGGGCCCTTCAGGATATTCAATCCGCAGATAGAAATTTTGATGCTGACGCATTTCCAGGGCAAGCTGTACAAGCTTATGAAGCCATTGTTCTGGCGTTTGCTGAGGGTGATCGATCAACATTGCAAAACCTTCTATCAGAGGAAGTTTATAACAACTTTGAAGGCTCAATCATTGACCGAGACGCTTCTAATCATACGATGAACACAGATATTTTGTCTGTAGATGTCGCTGAAATTGACGATGCAACCTTGATGGGGAGCGAAGCAGAAATCACAATTCGGTTCGAGGCCGAAATGATTTCACAAACACAAGATGAAGAAGGTGTCGTTGTGAACGGTGATCCCCATCCTCATACGGTGAAAGAGCTTTGGACATTTGCCCGGAACGTTAGATCCACAAATCCAAATTGGCTGCTGATTACAACGCGTAAAGTTGACTAATAGCGGTCTGTAAATTGGTCATGATAGCAAAAATCCTGCACAGGAAAAAAACGGCTGCTTTAGGGTTGTTCCTAATTACTTGCGCTGTCATTGCTGCTTATTTTCTGACGGGAAAACCGGAAAAGAAAACTGCAGATAAGCTGGTCTTGAGTGTCGCAGAATTCTCTGATTTGGCAGGCTGGCAAGATGATAAGTTTGAGGCGGTTTTGCCTGCTTTTCATCAATCATGCCGGAAAATCAGCAAGCTACCCGACACCCGATCTTTAGGGGCGGACAAGCTTGCTGGTACGGCTGCTGACTGGAAAGAAATTTGTCAGGAAATCCTGGCCCTCCCCGCCGAAAGTCAGGTTATTAAGGCCTTTCTTGAGGAAAAGTTCACACCTTTTTCTGTGACAAACGGGAAAAACCCCGAAGGGCTTTTCACTGGATATTATGAGGCGAGCTTAAACGGAAGCCTTCAGTCGTCTGAAAAATTTTCAACGCCCCTATACCTTCGTCCCGATGAATTGGTTATGGTCAATTTGGGGCGGTTTCGCGATAGCCTGAAAGGTCAGCGTATCGCAGGAGAGGTAAAAGGCGGAGAACTGGTTCCTTTCCATAATAGAACCAGTATTGAAAAAGGCGCCCTGCAGGACCGACAACTGGAAATTCTTTGGGTTGATAATGCCGTCGATGCCTTTTTCCTTCATATTCAGGGATCGGGCCGCGTTCAGATGGAAGATGGGTCCCATACACGTGTGGGATATGCGGCACAAAATGGACATCCCTATTTTGCTATCGGCAAAACGTTGATTGAAGAAGGTCATGTCCCCCGCGAGAAAATGTCTATGCAGGCTATCCGCGACTGGCTTGAAAAAAATCCAGAAAAAGCGGATGAGGTGATGAATAAGAATGCCTCCTACATTTTTTTCCGAGAACTTAAAACATCGGGCCCTATTGGGGCGCAAGGAGTAGAACTCACTCCAGGACGTAGTTTGGCTGTGGATAGAAAATGGATGCCCCTTGGCGTTCCTATCTGGCTACAAACAGAGATTGAAGAAGATAACGCGTCCCTACCGATCAATCGGCTTATGATGGCGCAAGATACGGGCGGAGCAATTCGCGGTCCTGTAAGGGGCGACGTGTTTTGGGGACATGGAAAACAGGCCTATAATCGGGCTGGTGCCATGAAAAGTACCGGTGAATACTGGATTTTGTTGCCAAAATCGGTTGCCGCAAAACATTTATCCAAAAACAAGAGCTGAGCTCACTGGCGAAAAGGCTTCGATGACAGTATAGTTCTTGCAAGTCTAAGCCGGGAGAACTCTAAATGTCTGAGAAGCCAGAAAGCGTTGAAGTTGCGCTGTTTGTTACATGCCTTGTTGATATCAACCGGCCTTCAGTCGGGTTTGCCGCTGTAAAGCTGCTGGAGGAGACCGGTTGCCGCGTTGTGGTCCCCGATACGCAGACATGTTGCGGCCAGCCCGCCTATAATTCAGGAGATCGGAAAAGCACACAGCAAATCGCTGCCGCTGTGATTAAGGCCTTTAAGGGCTTCAAATACGTTGTGGCCCCGTCGGGCTCTTGCGCAGGCATGATTACAAAACATTATCCTGAACTTTTCAAAGATGACCCTGATCTTTTATTGGACGCGCAAGATTTGGCTGCACGGACGTATGAGCTGGTCTCTTTTTTAAAAGATGTTCGCGGTTTCAAGCCTGAGGGCGTGAAGCTCGACGCTAAAATAACCTATCATGACAGTTGTGCAAATCTTCGCGAAATGAAGGTTGTGGATCAACCAAGAGCCCTAATGAGCCATATCGAAGACCTTGAGCTTGTGGAGGCCGATGATCGGGAAGCTTGTTGCGGGTTTGGCGGTACGTTTTGTATCAAATATTCTGAAATCTCTGAAGAAATGGTCGATCGTAAAATCGATAATATTTTGGCGACTAAGGCAGATATGTTGGCGGCGGGTGATCTTGGATGTTTGATGAATATCGCCGGGCGGCTTTACCGCAAGGGACATAATATGAAGGTTCTGCATATTGCCGAGATCTTGGCCGGTATGACAGATGGCCCCGGCCTTGGGGAGGAACGGCGCTGATGCAGGTAACCAGCAGAAATTTTAAGGAAAAAGCATCAGGTGCCCTCAAGGATGATGATTTAAGAGTAGCCCTTAATCGCGTTAAAACCGGATTTACTACAGCGCGCGCGACAGCGGCCTCAAATCTTCCAGAATTTGAAGATTTGCGGAATAAATCACGGGATATCAAGGATGATGTCCTTGAAAACCTGGATTATTATCTCGAATATTTTGAGGAAAAAGTAATCGCGCAAGGGGGCCACGTTCATTGGTGCTCTAACGCGACGGAAGCCAAAGCCGCTATTTTGAAAATTTGCCGCGAGGTGGATGCGAAAACCGTAACCAAGGGTAAATCCATGATTACGGAGGAAATTGCCCTTAACAAATTCCTCGCAGCTGAAGGGATTGAGCCTATAGAGACGGATTTGGGCGAATATATCATCCAGCTCGCCGATGAGCCACCAAGTCACATTATTGGCCCCGCTGTGCACAAAACCAAAGAACAGGTCACAGAGCTATTTTATGAACATCATCAAAAATATGGCTATACGGAGCGGGAAGAAGACGCTGAAAAATTAGTGGGGGAGGCGCGTGCCGTTCTTCGCCACAAATATGTAACCGCCGACGTTGGGATTACTGGGGCTAATTTCCTTGTGGCTGAGACAGGATCTACCGTCATTGTGACAAATGAAGGAAACGGGGATCTGACCCAATCCTTGCCCAAAACACATATCGTTGTCGCAAGTTTAGAGAAAGTTATCCCCACACTGGAAGATGTAAGCACAGTGATGCGGGTTTTGGCCAGATCTGCCACCGGTCAGGAAATGTCCGTTTATACGACTTTTTCCACCGGCCCTAAACGCAAGTCTGATATTGACGGGCCAGAGAATTTTCATGTGGTTCTGCTTGATGGCGGACGATCTGAAATGCTGGGAACAGAACTTGAAGAATTGCTGAGATGTATCCGTTGCGGTGCTTGTATGAACCATTGCCCCGTTTATCACGCTGTGGGCGGTCACAGTTATGGTTGGGTCTATCCGGGGCCTATTGGGGCGGCCCTTAACCCTCAAATGGTTGGCTTGGAAGAAGCGCGGCATTTGCCAAATGCATCCACCTTTTGTGGTCGGTGTGAGGAAGTATGCCCGGTTCATATTCCGATCCCTAAAATTCTCCGTCACTGGAGAGAAAAATCTTTTGAGCAACAAATTGGGCCAAAACCCGAACGTTGGGGTATTGAGTTGTGGGGCTTCTTTGCTAAGCGGCCAACCCTCTATCGGTTGGTGACTAATATTGCAGCGCAAGCACTAACCAAGCTCGCGGGTCGTCGGGGCCGCCTTAAGTCCTTCCCCATGCTTGGAGGGTGGACGTCCGTTCGCGACCTACCAGCCCCGCAAGGGGCAACCTTTATGGAACAATGGAAGAAATCCAAAAGGGGGTCACGAAAATGAATGCACGGGAAAAAATTCTAGGCCGAATTCGCACTCAAAAAGGCCGGGGCCCCTTGGGTGCCGAGAAAGCAGATCAATTAAAGGCAAAAATTGAAGGGCACGCGCGTAACCTCATCCCCAAAAGGGCGCAAATCCCCCTAAGCGATCAAGTGGATTTGTTTCAGGAAAAAATGGAAACCTTGCTCGCCACTGTGGAACGGGTGGATAAAACATCCGACATTCCGGCGCGCATACAAGAGTATTTGTCGCGCCATAACTTGCCGTCACGGGTAAAAATTTCCCCGTCCCCGCAGTTGATGGATTTGGGATGGGACACTATTCCAACTTTGGAAGTGGTGACTGGCGCGGGTGCGGAGGAAGATGAAGTGGGGATCTCGCCTGCTTTTGCAGGGATTGCAGAGACGGGGACGCTCATGATGGCGTCAGGGCCAGAGACGCCCTCCACTGTGAATTTCCTACCCGAAAACCATATTGCTATTTTGGATGTGGCTCAGATGAAAGGGTCTTACGAAGAGGCGTGGGATTCTTTGAGGGCGGAGACCGTCGATACTGGAATGCCTAGAACGGTCAATTTGATTTCTGGCCCCTCTCGTACGGCTGATATTGAACAACGGCTTATTATGGGGGCCCATGGTCCTAAAACATTGCATGTGATTTTGGTGGGTGATGGCACGTAAACCAAAAAAAGCTGGCCTGAGAAGTTTAAGTTCCGAAGATAAATCACTTTGGGCTCATGTGTCGAAGAATGTCGAGCCACAATCAAGTAACCGCTTCACCGGATTTGAAGACCTGACCAATCCACAAGAAGAGCCTGCGGAAAAGGTACCGTTTCAGGTCTCCCGGCAGAAAAAAATACGGGCCTATCCGCCTGTATTGCCGTCGGCCAAAAAAGAAGTCTTTGATGAAGATGCCTTCTTTCGGGGGAGTGTTGTTCCTTCTGTCCGTCATAACGTACCCGGCATTGATCGCAATACGTCTGAAAAACTGCGTAAAGGGCGGATGATCATCGAGGGGCGGGCGGATTTGCATGGCTTGACGCAAAAGGAAGCCCATTCAAAACTGCGGTCTTTCCTCGGCAGCGCCCATCGTAATGGCAAACGGTGCGTCTTGGTGATTACAGGCAAAGGGTCGTCCATTGAAAAGACGGATGATGCGTCGTTTATGGGGGGTGGCCGTAAAGGGGTTTTGCGCGAAGAAGTACCAAAATGGCTTTCCGCACCGGACTTGAGGCGGCTTGTCCTTGATTATCGCATTGCACAAGCCAAACATGGGGGTGGTGGTGCACTTTATGTTTTATTGCGCCGTGCTCGGTAGCTTTAAAGAAGGAGATCAGATTGACCCCTTTTGGACGTCGCGTTAGGGCTCTTCGAGCCGCGCAGAATGTTAGTTTGAAGAAAATGGCAGAAGACTTGGCTATTAGCTCCGCTTACCTGTCTGCGCTGGAACATGGGCATCGTGGTTTGCCCTCTTGGTCTTTGGTGGAACAGATCTGCACTTATTTCAATATCATCTGGGATGAAGCAGAAGAAATTCACCGCCTCGCGGCCCATTCACACCCTAAAGTAACGGTTGATAGCAGCGGTTTGAGCTCAACAGCGACAGAATATGCCAATCTGCTGGCAAAAGAGATCAGAAATCTGCCCGAAGCCCGTTTGCAGGAGATGCTCGCCTACCTTCAAGCGTCTACCCCTAAACGTTTATGACGGCTCCGCGGTCTGATTTGGGGCAACGACTTGCCAGAGGTGTGCAGAACCTGTTGGAAGATAGGGGATATGCAAGTCTGACTGAAGTATCTCTAAAAAGCGGTCGGCGCGTCGATGTTATGGGGATTAGTAAAAAGGGTCACATTGTTGTGGTCGAGGTAAAAAGCGGGTCGGCTGATTTTCGAAGTGACGCGAAATGGGAGACTTATCTGGAATTTTGCGATGAATACTATTTCGCTGTGGATGAAAATTTCCCAATAGAGCTTTTACCCGATGAACAGGGCCTTATGATCGCGGATTCTTTTCAAGCAGAGATAATTCGGCCTTCACAGGATTTTAAATTAAATGCCGCTCGCCGGAAAAATATGACTTTACGTTTTGCCCGGCAAGCAGCCCAGCGCCTTAAAAGCCTGAAAGAGGCATAAAATCAGCGATAAGGGTCCTCTTTTGCAAGATAATCCGTCACATATTCAGAAATTCCATCTTCTAAGCTATAGAAATTTCCGCCATAACCCGCATTTCGCAGTTTCTGCATATTGGCTTCTGTGAAATATTGATATTTATCCCGGATAGAAAGCGGGGTGTCGATGTAACTGATCTGATTATCTTTATTGGCGGCTTTAAACGTGGCTTCCGCTAAGTCTTTAAAACTACGGGCTTGGCCGGTTCCCAAATTGAACAAGCCGGACACATGGCCGTTGTCCAAAAGCCACAAGATGACTTTTACGCAATCTTTTACATAAACAAAATCGCGAAGCTGCCCACCGTCTTCATAGTTTGGGTTATGAGATTTGAACAAGGTGACGGGATCGCCAGCGGCAATCTTTGGGTAACTTTGGGCGATAACACTTTTCATATTGCCCTTATGATATTCATTGGGGCCATACACATTGAAAAACTTCAAACCAGCCCATTGCGCCGGTGTTTTACCGTCTGATTTCTCTAAGCGCGCAACAAATTTATCAAAGCTGTGCTTACTCCACCCATAAAGGTTTAGCGGGGCAAGATTTGCTAAGGCATCGTCACTCTGATCATCATCAAAACCTTGATCTCCATCCCCATAGGTGGCGGCAGAAGAGGCGTAAATAAAGGTTTTTTGGTGTTTTGTCGCCCAATCCCAAAGAGCGCGCGTGGGTCTGAAATTACGGTTTAAAATAAGATCGCCGTCGGTCTCTGTTGTGGCGGAAATCGCACCCATGTGGATAACTGCTTTTACAGAAGATCCATTTATCTCGAGCCAAGTCATCAGATTATCAGGGTCAACAAAGTCTGAAATGACATGCTTTGCGAGGTTTTTCCACTTATCCCCGTTTTCCAGCCAATCACAGACAACAACATCGTCTCCGCGATCAGAGAGGGCTGCGACTATATTAGAGCCAATAAACCCGGCGCCGCCGGTGACCAGAATTTGACCTGACATAGGATTACTGTTCTTTCTTTTTGTCAATTTCAAGAAGCCGCTGGATTGTGGAGGTGGTGCTGAAACCGTCTTTAAGCTCCGCAAGGTAAATACGACCACCATAAGCTTGAACGATGTCAGAGCCTACTACTGTATCAATGGTGTAATCCGCGCCCTTTACCAAAACATCTGGGGAGAGGGTTTCAATTAGGGTGAGGGGGGTGTCTTCTGCAAAAGGCACCACAAGATCAACATCTTCCAAACTTGCCAGAACAATAGCACGGGACGTCTCCCCCGTTGCCGGGCGGTCCGGGCCTTTTAGGCGTTTGATGCTCTCGTCGGTGTTCAGTCCCACAATAAGACGGTCGACTTCCCCTTTTGCCTGACTGATCAGGGATATGTGACCGGGATGGATAAGGTCAAAGCAGCCGTTGGTAAAGCCCACCTTAAGGCCTCTTGCCCGCCAGTTATCGACAATCTCTTTTGCCCGAGAGAGGTGGGTTATTTTCTCGTCTGCTGACTGCACTTCAGCATTATGTAAAGCTGCGTGTAATTCTTCTTGCGTAACGGCTGCAGTGCCGGTTTTTGCAACGACGATGCCACCCGCCAAATTGGCCAAAATTGCTGATTGCTCTAAGCTGGCGCCAACTCCCAATGCCAAGGATAAACACGCGATAACACTATCCCCAGCGCCGGACACATCAAATACTTCCTGTGCTTGGGCGGGAATATGATAGGCATTGTCTTCTGAAATCAGACTCATACCAGCTTCAGAACGCGTCACCAGAAGTGTTTCGATACCATCCCGATTTCTGACGAAATTTGCTGCTTTCTCGACTTGCCCGTCGGTGTCGCAAGGCCGGCCCGCTGCTTGAACCATTTCTTTGCGGTTTGGCGTTAATAAAGACACTCCGGAATATCTGCTAAAATCAGCAGATTTTGGGTCGGCAATAATGGGGATATTTTTGTCCTTGGCCAGGGCAATTGCTTTTCTCAGGACTTCATCCGATAGAACGCCTTTGGCATAGTCGGATAGAATGACAACGTCAGCTGCGGCCAAGCACGCTTCAAATTGAGCGATTACTTTTGCCGCCGTATCCGGTGCCAAGGAGTGAGTGGCTTCCGCATCGGCTCGAAGGAGTTGTTGACCATCGGCAATGAAACGAGTTTTGACCGTCGTTGGACGTCTGCCAGAGCTTACAAGGGCTGCGGTTACGCGCCCCTCTTTCTCTAAAAGGTGAGATATCTCTCGGCCTTCGGCATCATCGCCGGTAACGGCGACAAGCGTTGCGGACCCGCCAAGGGAGAGGATGTTTCGAACCACATTTCCAGCGCCGCCGAGCATTGCTTGTTGATGGCTAATACCAAGAACAGGAATAGGGGCCTCGGGTGAGATGCGCGTGGCGCTGCCATAGATGAAGCGATCAAGCATAACATCCCCAAGGCAGAGGATGCGGATCGCGCTAAATGACTCCAGCAAAGAGCTTTGATCACCGGCAATAGAGGATGGGTTAAGTTTCTTGTTCATAGTATCAGACAAGCTTTAGCTTCTTTTCCAAGGCCCCGCACAATAAATGTCCAAGGGTGATATGCATTTCCTGAATGCGTCGGGTCGTTGTCGCGGGCACAATTATCACAGGGTCTGCAAGATCGGGCATAACCCCTCCGTCCCGGCCCGTTAAAGCCGTTGCAATAAGCCCTTTTTCCCGAGCCATTTTAAGGCCGGCGACGATGTTTGGACTGGTTCCTGAGGTTGAAATGCCGACAGCGACATCGCCGGGGTTCCCCAACGCTTCAATTTGGCGGGAGAAAATATGTTCTGCACCAAAATCGTTGGAAATCGCCGTCAGTGCAGAAGTGTCTGTATTGAGAGCAATGGCGGCAATAGGCGGGCGATCGTCGATATAGCGAACAACAAGTTCAGCGGCGAGGTGTTGGGCGTCGGCGGCGCTCCCTCCATTTCCAAAGAACAGGATTTTCCCGCCATTTAGAACAGAGTTAGTCCAAACATCCAGCATTTGCTGAAAGGGCTCAAACAAGGTTTCGCGGGTTTGTGCTAAAACCTTTGCGTGACTTTCAAACTCTTCGTCGAAATACGCCTGAAGCTCCATACGGGACCACCTTAAAAATAACGGACTATAATAGGTAATAGTATAGTCGGGCTATTGATGTAAATGTTCAGTTTGTTCGGAATGGGGCGGGGGCCTACTTTATTCGACTGAACTTATCTGCGGAGGGATGGTGCCTGAGGCTATGTCCCGGATCAGACGAAGTTGTTTTGGAAGGAGTTTTTTGTGAGCATATCGCTCCATAACCGTTTGCCGGGCAGCTTCTCTGACGTGATCTAGATCTTTGTGATTATCAAGCACATAAGCAATTTTCTCAGCAAAGGCTTCATGGTCAAAAAAATCAGCGAGAAAACCGTTTTCGGTATCAGTGACGATCTCTTTCACCGGTGCCGTGTCACTTGCCACCACTAACGCGCCGCAAGACAGGCTTTCTATAAGGGACCAGGATAAAACAAAAGGAACGGTTAAATATGCTTGGACCGTGGATGCTTGCAAAACTTTTACATATTCACCATACGGCAAAAGTCCCGTGAAATGGAGGCGATCCATATCTGGTTTTAATTCCTCAACCATTCTTTTTCGCCAGCTGTCCCCGTCCGGTAATTGCTTGCCATAGGCAACTCGATCTTGTCCAACCACAACAACATGAAGGTTGGGGCGTTGTTTCATAAGCAAGGCTGCGGCCCGCATAAATTCAGGAAACCCGCGATAGGGCTCCATCCCCCGTGTGGCATAGGTTAGAATTTCGTCAGCATGAGTAAGGTCCAGAGTGCCAAATTTCTTCGGTGTTTTCAGATTTGGTTTAAAAAAATCTGTATCAACACCGTCATGAAGAACAGAAAGTTTTGATTTAAAGATATCGGGGAATTGAGAGGCTTGAAATTGTGTTGGCACCTGCCCCCAATCACAATGGGCCAAATCCATAAGCACGGGCAGGTTTTTTGTTCTGATCCGGCCAGCATCATCGAACCCTAGATTAGTATCTTCCAAGAAATCAGCGTCAGAGCCAAAAGCGTGGTAATACCATTCAAAATAACAAAGCAGTTTGGCGTCTGGGAAGACGTCTTTCACATAAAGCCCCGGTCCCCAACCCGAATGGGCACAAATCAGGTCAGGCTTAAAACCCTTTTTCTTCAGATCAATACAGGCCCGAAATAGAGACTGGCCATTTATAACGGCGGTTTCTGTTGAACGCAGGTAATGATGGGTCTCTGTATGAGCCTCTCGGTGTGGCTTATAAATCAGATTAGTAACCCCGGGAATTTTCTCAACAGCCCGGTGGGACGCAAAAACAACTTGGTTTTTCTTTTTCTCAGCAAGTTTTGTCGCCACATGTCGATATTGCGCTGGAAAGTTATTATGCAGAAACAGTACTCGCATTCTCTCATTATCCCCTTGCTTATTTCAGCCT
>JBALXM010000039.1:0-22487 GCA_036960695.1 Sneathiella sp. | reverse complement strand
GATTGTTGGTTGACAAACAGGGGGTAAAAATAGTTATTTGATGAAGAAATTCTGGTTGCGTGTTCATGCCTAGTCCAATCTTGTAGAGGACGGGTGATTATTAATATGCGACTGACTTAATAAGCTGAGGGAACTCACATGAAGATGTTTAGTAAATTGATTTTGGCAACAGCTGGCGCATTGGCGCTGATGACGGCCCCAGTACAAGCTGCAAGTTTTAATTGGTTGAGCTTTGCCGAACCTGCTGAAATCCCAATGTTGGCAGCTGATTCCTTGGTAAATGCAGCTGAAGGTGAAACATGGGATCTCTCCGGTCAATACTCGACACCTTGGGATGATGAAGACGACGGGCGAGAATATACGTATGTACAAGCCGGTGGTAGTGCAACATACTCTGGTTTCGGTACAGCAACAGCGGTTAGCCTTTTGTGGGGCAGCGTTGATACTTACAATTCCATTGAGTTTTGGTTTAATGGCGTGAAAAATGAAGTTCTTACAGGAACACAGGCGCTCGTAGGGTATGTTCCCGCAGTAGGTAAAGGCGCCGGAACAATTCAGATTTTGGCAGACGCTGCTTTTGACACAATGATCTTCAAATCAAGCAGTAACGCATTTGAATATGCAAATCTTCAAGTAACAGCAGTTCCATTGCCAGCGGCCTTGCCGCTTTATGGTGCCGGTATTGCGGTTCTTGGATTTATGGGATGGCGCAGACGTCAAAAAACTGCAGCCTGATCTAAACGACAAATTTAAAAAGGCGGCTTTGGCCGCCTTTTTTTTATGCCTGTTTCGCTGTGATGGGTTTTGTTTTTGGCTGGTCTTTCGGGGCCCTGTCTTTTCTGGGATCTATGCTATCAAATCCTGAAAAATCTTCTTTTAGTCGGTTTTCCGCCATTTCCACATAATCGGGATTGATATCAAAACCCACTGAGTTCCGTCCTAATATTTGTGACACTCTGGCCGTCGTGCCACTCCCTAGAAAGGGATCAAGCACCGTATCCCCGGCGTTGGACGAGGCTGCAATGATCCGCTCCAACAAAGCTTCTGGTTTCTGTGTTGGGTGAGGCTGCCTTTCAGCCGCACAATAATGAACATGGCTAAACTGCCATACATCCCCCGGATTTGCCCCCGCCATATTGTTGCGTTTTCTGAAATACTTCTGAGGAATGCGAACATCATCGAGGTTGAAAGTGGCATCCGGCCCTTTGGAGAACCATAAAATGTCCTCATGACGGGGAGAGAACCCCCTTTTCCGGCCTATCCCTTGGGTATAATGCCAAGTTATCCAGCCTTGGGGTGTCATTAAAAGGTCTTCTTCCAGCATCACGTAAAGCCGGGCGATAAACTTGACGCCCATGAAGCAATAAAGTGAACCACTTGGTTTTAAAACACGGTGAGCTTCGCTAAGCCATTGCTTTGTAAAAGTATTATATTCTTTGCGATCCTTCAAATCCAGATTGTTGCCATAATTCTTGCCCAGATTATAGGGTGGGTCGGCGACAATAAGATCAATGGAGGCTGTCTCCAAAAGGCTAAGTTCGCTTAAAGCATCTCCGGTACGGCATATATGGTTTGTCGATATTTTCACCTATTGGGGTGACCGCTTGGCCATAATGCGCTGAAGGGTCCGTCTGTGCATATTCAAGCGCCGCGCCGTCTCTGACATATTATGATTACACAGCTCATAAACCCGCTGAATATGTTCCCACCGTACTCTGTCCGCTGACATAGGGTTTTCGGGTGGGGAAGGTTTTGCGGTGCCCATAGCATTCAATGCGTTGACAATATCATCGACAGTTGCAGGTTTCGCCAGATAGTCGATTGCGCCAGCTTTCACAGCAGCCACGGCCGACGCAATATTTCCATAACCTGTCAGCATAACAATACGGGCGTCAGGATTTCTTTTTCGAATGGCTTCTACCACGTCCAGCCCGCTACCATCTTGCAACCGCAAGTCTACAACAGCAAATTGAGGGTTGGTCTCAATGGCTTTTAATTTTCCTTCAGCAACACTAGGAGCCAAAGTTGGTGTGAACCCATGCTTTTCCAATGACCGTCCAAGGCGGTTTAGAAATATTTCATCATCATCGACAACAAGTAGCCGTTTTTCGGTCATCACTTACTAGCTCCTGACAAAACCATACCTTGATCGGGCTTTTTTTATAGGCTGATAATAGCATATTTGACACCAGAGGATAGGTTCATATGTAGGGGTCGGCTTTTTCCAGCCTTTTTCGCGGCCATTGTATGTGGCAACGGGCCCCGCCGCCAGTGGCATTTGAAAAACTGATCGTTCCACCCGAATGACCGATGAGCATTTCAGAGATAAAAACCCCAAGGCCCATTCCCCCACGACCTCGCCTGCTGGAGGTGTAAGGCTCTCCCAAGCGGTCGATAATCTCTTCACTAAAACCCGGGCCGTCATCTTGGATGATGGCATGAACCTCATTCTTATCCCAGTTAAGGTTTATGGTAACGAGACTATGGGCAAATTCGGCGCCATTGCTGACAAGATTTCCAAGCCCGTGAAGGAGTTCCGGGGACGCAAATAACTTTGGCTGATCCTCTAAATCACCCTTAGCAAGGATTTTAATCTCTGCGCCTTTATTGGCGTATTTGTCAGCAACAAGTGCGATGAGGCTTTCGAAAGGGAGATAGTTGTGATGGGCGTCGGGCTGCAGGAACCGGTCCGTCGAGGGACCTTGCGATAATTGAGCTAGAACATCTGCACATTTTTTAGCCTGATCATGGAGAAGTTTCGCATCTTCCTCATGGGAGCTACCTTCTGGAAATTCACGGGATAATTCCTCAGATACCAGTAAAATAGTATTCAAGGGCGTTCCAAGTTCATGTGCGGCGGCGGCGGCAATTCCGCCAACTGCAGATAGCTGTTGTTCTCGTGCCAAGGCCATTCTGGCAACGGTTAAAGCATCGGTCATCTTGCGACTGTCCGAGGAAATTCGCCATGTATAACTGGATAAAAACAAAGTGCCGAGAACCAGCGCTGCCCAGATTGCCAAAATATAGGTGCTTGATAAATGCAGTTCTTTGTCGGGCAAGGGCAGGGGCTCATGAAAAACAGCAAGGAAGCTAATGCATACCACGGTAGTAAGCCCCAGAAAAACAGTCCCTTTTAAGGTCAGGCTGGTGGCGGATATGGTTACAGGTACCAAAAACAAAAGCGAAAACGGGTTAGATAAGCCTCCGGTCAAAAACAGAAGTCCGGTGAGCTGGAGGGCGTCGTAAAATAGGTAAAAGATTGCCCCGCGGTTGGAAAGCCGCGCCGTTGATTTGTAACTGATGGTGACGAGTACATTAACAACGGCACTCGCGCCCACCAGAATGGCGCATGGTATAATCGGGAGGTCATACCCCATTCCCCAATAGACAAGGACAAGGGCAAATGCTTGCCCCAGAACCGCTAGCCATCTGATATACACAAGAGATTGCAAGCGCACGCCGTTAGACATGCCCAAGATATGTTCGTTTTCAGCACCTTGTACCGAAGATTGAGATGTTGTCATTGGTGACAATAAGTCCGGGATCACTCTATTTTGTTAAGGCCCGGCTCTCTCCTATACTCATTACCCAAATTTTGTCAGCATCATATCCCGCATCCCCCGCCGCTTGCAAGAAGCGACCGGGCGGTTCGAACATTGGCTCATCTGTTAAGCGAACAGTTCCCCAGTGCATGGCAACAAGGGCCGTACTTTTTACATCTTTTGCAATCATTACGGCTTCCTCAGGGGTGGTGTGATGGGCTTTCATAATCTCTTGGGGCTCATAGGCCCCGATCCCCACAAGAGTGTAATCGAAAGGTCCAAAAGCGGCACCAATATCCTTGAACAAGGGCGCGTAACCCGTGTCCCCCGTAAAATAGACTTTGTTCTGTGGGCTTTCGAAAGAATAGGACGCCCATAAGCTTTTGTTGCGATCAAAGGGTGTTCTTTTTGACCAATGTTGTGAAGGCAGGGCCCGTATGGTCAGGCCATTTGCATCAAAACTATCCCACCAGTCCATTTCTATCACATTGGAAAAACCGCGTTTCTTGAAATAGTGACCAAGTTTGAGAGGAACAATAACCGTCATGTCCTTTTTTCCGCGTAATTGAGAGATGGTGCGCGCATCCAAATGATCATAGTGATTGTGAGAAAGGACAAGATAGTCAATGACCGGTAAATCATTCAAATGAATACCGGGTTCCACAATTCTTTTGGGGCCGGCAAGACGAGAGGGAGATGCATGACTGGACAAGTACGGATCCGTTAAAATGGTTTTGCCCTGAATTTTTATCAAAAAACAGGCCTGACCCAGCCATGTCAGGCTATCTGTTTGCGCTTCTAAATGTTGATGAAGGATTGTTGCCGCTTCTTTTTGCGGAATAACATGGTCTTTAGGAATGGCGATTTGCTCTTTTCCATATCGCATCATTCGTAATACAAAGGATAGATAACTTCTTTTGCGGGGTTTTTTGATGTCAGAATTGGGTAAATTTCGAAATCTGTTCTTCCCATGATGATAGGGTCGCTTTAACCCCTCGGTTTTTGTCTTTAGGTTGTCAGAGTTCATTTTATTCATAACATTTTCCGCCTTATGCTTGCCTTCAAGGGCCTTGAAGGCAACTTAATCTAGTCACATTTATGAGGCTTTATGGATAGATCAAGTAATTCTAGTCGGAGAGGTACATCTAAAACAAGTCAAACAGATTGTGCATTGTCTGTTGTCACGATATTATCGATGCAAGACGTGCCTTCAAAAATCGCAAATATTTTGCCGAATAGATGAACGCTTTGGCCATTCTTACCAGTATATCTGTATTTGTTATTAATAAGACCTATTCCACTTTGGGGGACGTATGTTTTTAAGAAAACCTTTTGGCGCTATAAAAGCCATTTCATCGCTTTTGGCAGGAGTGACCTTGCTTGTGTCATCCAGTTTTGCTTTCGCATCCAGTGAGCAAGAGCAACTTGTGGATAAGGCAAAAATTACTGTGGAGGCATTGGCTGCCCAGTCAGATATGGATCAATTTCGGAAATTATTGGCCGTCTCCAAAGGGATTGTCGTTTTCCCTCAAGTTCTTAAAGCTGGATTTATTATTGGCGGCTCCGGTGGAACAGGGGTTCTTTTAAGCCGTGGCGTTGATGGGTCGTGGAGCTCCCCTGCCTTTTATACAATGGGTGAGGCAAGCATTGGACTGCAATTTGGCGCAGAAGCGAAGGAAATGGTTCTTGTGATCATGACGCAAAAAGGTCTTGAAGCCATTATTGACAATCAAGTTAAGCTGGGCGGAGATTTAAGCGCGGCTGTTGGGCCTGTGGGTAAAAATGTTGGAGCATCTAGTACAACAAATATGGATGTTGACGTTTTCTCTTTTGCTAAAAATTCCGGACTCTTTATCGGAGCTTCTGTTGCGGGATCTGTTTTGGATGCCAAAGAAGATTGGCTTGCTTCTTATTATGGTAAGGCGGTTAAAGCTAGGGATGTGGTCATCAACCGTTCGGTGGATAAAGCACAATCCGACGGGCTTAAGTCTGCTCTTAAAGCCGCTGAAGCACCGTAATTCTAGCGTAGCTTTTCTAAAAATCTGGCAGCGGGGCGATGGCGGTTTTCTTGGGCATAATCAAATGCAGTCCGCCCCGTAAAATCCGTTAGCTGCACATCTGCTTTGTTCGCCAGAAGTGCTTTAATTGCCTCAAGGTGGCCATTTTGGGCTGCCTTGATCAAGGCAGTCTCTCCGTGACTGTTCTCTAAATTCACCTTCGCACCTGCTTTAGCCAAGATGTCAATCACCTCTGAATGGCCTTGCGCGGCGGCTTGCATAAGAGCGGTATTTCCGAGTTTACCGCTCAAATTGACATTGGCGTTGTGACTTATCAATTTTTCAACGATTGCAACTGAACCCACTTCTGCAGCGCGGCTAATCAAGGTTACATTGCTGCTGTCACGAATATTGACATTTTCGCCCTGAAGAAGATATTGCTCGACACCCTTCAAGTTATTTTGGGCTGTGGCGTCAAAGACTTCGTGTTCGCCAAAAAGACCTGCGGCAGATACGCTGCTGATCGCACCGATCAGAAATAGGGTTGCGTAAATAAGCTGTTTCATGGCCGCTCTCTCTTTAAAACTATGCGTCTTAGTTACAGGAGCGAGAGGTTTCTTGCAAATATAGAAACAGATTTTAAATAAACTATGTGTTATGTTGCATCGCAGCGAAGTGTGAATTTGCACACAATCCTCGGCTATATTGTCGTGGAGGGGCTGTTTTTTAGGAGTAGGTAATTGCTTTATCAGTTTAATGAGTTGCAGAAATTAGCGCTGTCCCCTTTGCGGATGGTCGCTCAGTTTAACTCCCAAATCCTACGCAGTCCCTTTAATCCCATGTCAGAAACACCGCAGGCGCGAACCATTGCCGCGGCCTATGACTTGTTTTCTGAGACCACGCAAAATCATAGTAAGCCATCTTTCGGGTTGGAAGAGACTGTAATCGACGGGAAAACTGTCCCGGTTGTAGAAAAAATCATTCACCGCCTTCCCTTTGGCCAGCTTAAGCATTTCAAGCGGGAAACAGGTCGGATTGATCCGAAAATATTGGTTGTGGCTCCAATGTCTGGCCATTTTGCCACTTTACTCCGCGGTACAGTTGAAGCTTTGCTGCCAGACCACGATGTCTATATTACTGATTGGCGTGACGCATCCTCAGTTCCTTTGTCAGAAGGGGGCTTCGATTTGGATGACTATATTGACTATGTCCGTGAGTTTTTAAGTGTCCTTGGACCAGATTCCCACATTTTGGCCGTCTGCCAGCCAGGCATTCCAGTGCTTGCCGCTGTTGCGCTCATGTCAGAAGATGAAGATCCGAATGTGCCCACGACAATGACTCTGATGGGAAGCCCTATTGATACGCGCCGAAACCCAACGGTTCCCTGTAAATTAGCCATGGACCACCCGCTGGAAAAATTTGCACAGACTGTTATTCATCGTGTCCCTGTTGGATATGCTGGAGCTGGTCGACGTGTGTATCCCGGGTTTCTACAGCTTGGTGGGTTTGTCAGCATGAATCTTGATCGCCATGTGGATGCCCATGTGAAACAATTTGATCATTTGGTAGAAGGAGATGGTGACAACGCTGATAAACACCGGACTTTTTATTCAGAATATAATGCCGTCATGGATTTAAGCGCGGAATATTATCTTCAAACCATAGAAACTGTGTTTCAAAAGCAGTCTTTGGCCAAAGGCGAGATGATGTATCGAAAATCGCGGCTCGTGAAAACTGAGGCGATTACAAAGACAGCCTTGTTGACGGTTGAAGGCGAACTGGATGATATATCTGGTATCGGTCAAACTGTTGCGGCACATGACTTGTGCGCTAATCTCGCTAAATCCAAACGCGAGCATTATGAGCAAAAGGGTGTTGGTCATTATGGCGTCTTTAACGGATCAAAATTCAGAAAATTTATTGCGCCACGTATTGGTAAATTTGTCCGCAAATATGGTAATGTTTCGTAATCCAGTTTTAAGTTTAGTTTTAGGGACGATAAGTGACGGATAAGCCTTTTTGGGAAGAGATTCCTTTAACTGATATGAACGATGAGCAATGGGAATCCCTTTGCGATGGCTGCGCTAAATGCTGTCTGCTTAAATTGGAGGACGAGGATACGTTGGAAATTGCTTTCACCAATGTCGCCTGCCGTCAGTTAAATGTTGGGTCATGCCAGTGCAAGAATTATTCGAGGCGGTCAACATTGGTCCCCGATTGCGTAACGATGACACCTGAGATTGTTCCAAAATTGTCATGGATGCCGAAAACTTGTGCGTATCGTCGGTTGGCAGAAGGTAAGCCGCTCTCCTGGTGGCACCCACTTGTGTCTGGAGATCCCAACACTGTTCATTCAGCCGGAATATCTGTTCGGGGACGGTCCGTCTCTGAACGTGTTGCTGGGGATTTGGAGAAACATATCGTCTCTTGGCCAGAAGAGGATGCTTCCTGATCTTGAGTCTGCTGAAATTCAAGAGTAGATCTGAGCCAGTTCCCCCTTTGCTGATTGAAGGGGAAGTTATTCCTTTTCATATAAAACATGTTCCTAATGCCAAGCGCATGAAATTGCGTATTTCGGCAACCAGACAGGTGACACTTGTTCTTCCAAAGAGCGTATCGATTAAAAAAGGATTGGTTTTCCTCGAGCGGGAAAAGCCTTGGATTGCAGAACAAGTCTCGAAAATACAGCCACCAATAGCCTTTGAAAATGGCGCGCTTATTCCTATCCAAGGCAAGAATTATCAAATTTGCCATGTGCCAGACCGTCGCGGCCTCGTCTGGATTGAAGGGGACAAGTTGTTTGTGGCGGGCAGTGCCGAGCGCGTCTCAAGGCGGGTTAAGGCTTGGGTCTTGCGGGAGGTTAAAAGGGTCATTTCGGAGAAAGCTTTGGCCTACGCTGAAGAGATCCAAGTGGATGTGAGAAGAATTGCAATTAAAGATCAAAAATCACGATGGGGCAGTTGCTCTTCCAGCGGCAATTTGAATTTTTCCTGGCGGCTGTTTTTGATGCCAGAGACAATTCTGGATTATGTTGTCGTCCATGAAGTTGCTCATTTAAGGCATATGAATCATTCAGCAGAATTCTGGTCGCTCGTAAAGAGCGTGTATCCGGAAATGGAAAAATCTAAACGTTGGCTGAAACAAAACGGCGTCTTATTTCATAAATATGGTGCAACTTATTAGAGTATTGAGTACACTCGCAGAATCTTCTACTTGAGATAAGTAAAATATGAAAGCTTTGGTACCAGCTACTTTTGCCTATACATGTTTTTTATCGGCTACCGTTGCCTTAGGGCCGTTGGCAAGTGATATGTATTTGCCAGCTTTCCCACATTTAGAGAGCCTTTTTTCAGTGTCCGCGCTGGAAGTACAATGGACTTTAAGTGTATATATCTTGGGAATTGCCATTTTTCAGTTGGTTTACGGACCTCTTACTGACAGATTTGGTCGAAAAACTGTTCTCATTTTGGGATTGTTTGTGTTTATTGGTGCAAGTGCCGCGTGTTTCTTTGCCACATCAATCGAGCAATTGACATTCCTTAGGTTTCTTCAAAGTATTGGAATATGTGCTGCTATGGTCATACCGCGGGCCATGGTGAGGGATTTGTATGAAAGAGAAGAGGCTGCCAAACAATATTCTCGAATAGGCAGCATCATGGGTCTTGCCCCGGCGATTGCGCCAATATTAGGGGGCTATATAGTCATTTACTATGGCTGGCAGGGTATTTTTCTTTTTCTGACACTCTTTGCTGTGGCAATTTCGTTCGTTGTTATCTTTTTTGTAGAGGATTCTTTAAAGCATAAGGACTTATCGGCCCTTCGCCCTGCCATGATTTTAAGAAATTACTATGAGCTTCTAACCCATGCTGAATTTATGGGATACGCACTGACGGCGGCTCTTTGCTTCAGTGGTATGTTTGCCTTTATTTCAGGCTCTTCCTTCGTTTTTATAAATGTTTTTGGCGTATCGACTGAGCATTTTGGGTATTATTTTGGGCTAGTGGTAACCGGGTTCATTCTGGGAACGTTACTGGGCCCAAGGGTTACTCAAGCGTTTGGGTTGCGATCTTCTTTGCGATTTGGTGTTATGGTTTCTGCAAGTGGGGGCCTTATTATGTTGCTCTTTACGCTTGGATCCTTTCATCACCCACTAGCGATTGTCCTCCCCATGTTCGTGTATAATATCGGGGTTGGTTTTGTTATGCCCCAATGTCAGGCGGGAGCCATGGCGCCTTTCCCAGAGAAAGCCGGTGCAGCGTCAGCTCTTACCGGTTTTTTTATTCTCGGGCTTTCGGCTGCAGTGGGTTTGATCGTTGCAGAGTTATATGATGGGACCCAAATACCGATGGTTGACATCATATGCGTCATGGGCGTCGGAAGTTTCTTTTTCTTTATGATGACCGGGTTTCGTGCGGAAGCGACGGAGACAAGGTAACAAGAAACTCTGCTCCCGATGTGGGAAGGGACGCTTTATCTATTGAGCGAGTTATCTCGCAGCAGCCATTTGACGAATATTTATTGTATTTTATAGGTACAGAAGAATTCAGGGTTTTTCCGTATCATTATCGGGGTATTCGGAAGTAGAGATGGTGTTGTTATTTTTCGTACTTTTGCTGCTATCGCCGCTAAAGGTGCGGACGATACGTTGCCAGATACTGTTTTGTGACGCGCCCAACTTTTCTTTGGCTGGTATGAAGGCAAGTGTTTGCGTTGGACCTGCCGTCGCGGTCATAAAATCTTTCCAAGCATAGGAAGGTAGATTACTACCGGTCACTTTCTTTGTGGGGGCGCCATTGTCGTTTCCAAACCAAATCCCGGTAACGAGGTTCGGTGTAAAGCCGATAAACCAAGCATCCCGGTAGTCCTGTGTTGTACCCGTCTTTCCAGCGGCGGCAAAGCCGGGGTTTGCAGCCCGTCCTGTCCCTGAAATCATGGTGGACGTCATAATATCCCGCATATTATTAACGGTTTTTCCGCTAATTAGGCGGCCAAGACCAGATCCTTTTCGTTTAAAAAGCACTTTACCCCGACTGTTTCGGATTTCCAGTACGCCATAAGGTAAAACGCCGCGCCCGCCATTGGCGATAACAGCATAAGCGGATGTCATCTCTAGTAATGTGACCTCGTTTGTACCAAGGGAGATACTGGGATGGGCGGGCATTTTTCCTGTAAGCCCGAGTTTGCCAGCCATGGAAGCAACTTTTTGGCGGCCGATATCTTCTGAAAGTTTAATGGCAATAGTATTAATGGATTTGGCATAAGCATTGCGGAGTGTCATGGCGCCGCTATATCGGCGCGTGTAATTATGTGGCTTCCATCCATTTATATTGATCGGGCCGTCAAGATAGACGTCATCGGGGTCGCGGCCATTTTCAAATCCAGCCGTATACACGATTGTTTTAAAGACAGACCCTGGTTGCCGGCGTGCATCGGTTGCCCGGTTAAACGGCGATTTTGAATAGCTTCTCCCTCCAACCATAGCCTTTACTTGACCGGTCGGAGACAAGGCGAGTAGGGCTGCTTGTCCAACCTTGTATTTTTTTGAATTTTTTGAAAGCTGCTTTTCCAGCACACGCTCAGCTACTTTTTGCATTTTCAAATCAAGGGTGGTGACGACAACAAGGTCTTCTTCTGTTCGTCCCATAAAAGATTGCACTTCCCGGACAACCCAATCAGAGAAGTAGCGCACATTCTTAAAACGACTACCGGCATGACGGAGTTGGGCTGGATTTTTCACCAAGTTGTCAGCTTGCGCTTTTGTCAGGTATCCCACATCTTGCATCCGCCGCAAAACAACGGTGGAACGTTGTTGGGAGCGTTTGAGATTTACGGTTGGCGCATACCGGGATGGAGCCTTCAAAACCCCGGCAAGCATCGCAGATTCGACTACCGTTAGCTTGCCGGCGGGTTTTGAGAAATACTTTCGCGCCGCGGCATCAATACCATAAGTACCAGACCCAAAATACATACGGTTTAGATAGAGTGCCAAAATCTCATCTTTTGAATATTTTGCCTCTAGCCAAAAAGCGAGGAGTACTTCCCTGATTTTCCGTTGGATATTTCGATCGGGTGTAAGAAACAGGTTCTTTGCCAACTGCTGAGTGATGGTGCTCCCACCTTCTACTACGCGCCCGGCCTGATAATTACGCCACATCGCGCGTACAAGGCTGATGGGGTTTATGCCAAAATGACTATAGAAGTGGCTATCTTCAGTGGCAAGGAGGGCTTGCTTCATAGACGGGGGGATAGCATCAGGCTTGAGCATAGTGCCGTAAAGGTCGCCATAGGTTGCAAACTGTGCGCCGCTGGTTGTTTGAAGGACCATGGAGGGACGTTTTTCGATCACATCAATGCCTGATACATCAGGCAAAGTATAAGCAAAATATCCAAAGATGCAGCCAACAATCAGGACGCCCCAAAGGGCTGTTGTGGCCCCCCAGCTAACTAGCGGTCGTAACCAACTAGATTTTACCCCCGATTCCTGTGATTTGCGGATCTTTTTGGGCGCCGCTTTTTTTATCGGTTTCTTTTTAAGCGCGCTCTTATTTTTAGCAGTGGGCTTTCGTTGCTCATAGCGGGGCTCTTTTTTAGCCTTTGAGTCGCTTTTTTTTGCGTTTTTATTCGAAACTTTTTTCATAAGAACTGGGCAACCCGCGACCAAAAAATAAAACCAGCTTCGATTGTACTCGAAACTGGCGCGATTTTAAGGCAGAAATAAGAAAGAAAGGCCGTAAAGTTTCAGTTATTTAAGCTTCACTGCTCAAGCGGCCAGTTTTCTATTTTATTCGATATTTGGTATATAGCGAATTGTGCCGTTTAATGAACTTGTGCAAATCTCATCTTTCCGGGCAATCTTCTCAAAGGCAGATTTTCCTTCTCGGATATTTGCATTGAGAGAAACTTGAGCACAACGGTAGGTTTCTCCTGTTTCCCCGTCTTCCCGATCCGCAATAAATTCCAAGGCATACCCTACAACTGTAATCCCCTGATCCAGGGTTTTATCGGTTACAGTTGTTGTCACTCTAAAATTGTGGATATCTTCCGCAACCTTTCGCATCATGTATTCTGCATCTTCGCGCGCTTCCTGTGAAATACCACCGGCTAACGCTAAAGAGTTTGATGCCAAGACTAAGAATAGGCCTAATTTGGCGGCAAAAACGAATTTCATGGTTATAATTCCACTTTTAACAATTGACTGAATACTAAATAAATAAGAAATAGCTGCGTACTAGACTATACATAAGGTCTACCTTAAGAAAGTTAATCCTACGTTACTGATCTTTTGCTATTTAAAAATTCAGCCCTTAAGTGTCCAAAACACGGACTTTAAGAGCATTTTCCTGAATAAAATCACGGCGTGGCTCAACAACATCGCCCATTAGAGTGGAGAAAACCTCATCGGCCTCATCCCCATGGTTTACTCTAACTTGCAAAAGTGTACGGGCTTCTGTGTCGAGGGTCGTTTCCCACAATTGATCAGGGTTCATCTCGCCCAATCCTTTATATCGTTGCATGGACAAGCCCTTTTTACCAATGGCTAAAACGGCGCCCAACAGCTCAAGCGGGGAGTTTATTTTCTGATCTTTATCTTTGTAATTAAAGGTTCCAGATTTGATATAAGCGGCCTGTAATTCATCCTTCATGCTATCCAATCTGAGGGCTTCAGCTGAATGAATAAGGTTGCTGTCTACATGCTGAACCTCAGTCACGCCGCGCACTTCGCGAGTGAAACGTATGCTGAAATCTTCCAGAATTTCACCTTTCCAGCCTTTTTCAGTCTCTGACGCCATGACATCCAGGCGCTTTGCGACAAAATCAGCAGCTTCTGGTCCACGTATAGGGTCGTTGAGTATTTCATCATTCAAGGCACCAGCAATAGCAACTTGCTCGACGACAGGTTTGGCATGTTGGCGAGCAATGGCATCGATTAAGTCACGGAATTGTCTGGCACGGTTGACTAATTCCAAGAGGTCTTGACCAGAGCGTTGTTCTCCGCTTGATAGGGTGAAAACAACTTCTTCAATCCCCTGCTCAACCAGATAATCTTCCATTGCCGCTTCATCTTTTAGATAAACAGAAGATTTACCGCGCGAGACTTTGTATAGCGGCGGTTGGGCAATATAAAGATACCCTTTTTCAATCAATTCCGGCATCTGGCGGTAAAAGAAGGTCAAAAGAAGGGTTCGAATGTGAGATCCATCCACATCCGCATCGGTCATGATGATGATTTTGTGGTATCGGGTTTTTTCAATGTTAAATTCTTCATTGCCGATCCCTGTGCCGAGGGCTGTAATCATCGTCCCGATTTCTTGGGAGGAGAGCATCCGATCAAATCGTGCCCGCTCAACATTCAAGATTTTACCGCGCAGTGGCAAAACAGCCTGGTTGTGACGATCGCGGCCTTGCTTGGCTGATCCGCCCGCACTGTCCCCTTCCACGAGGAAAAGTTCAGAAATTGCGGGGTCTTTTGATTGGCAATCGGCCAATTTTCCAGGAAGGCTTGAAATATCCAAAGCGCCTTTGCGACGGGTAAGCTCGCGGGCTTTTCGGGCTGCTTCGCGGGCGGCAGCTGCTTCAAAAATCTTGGAGATAATATTCTGCGCATCTTTTGGATGTTCTTCAAACCACTCATCCAAACCTTCATTGACGCATCCCTCGACAATGGGACGAACTTCACTGGATACCAATTTGTCCTTGGTTTGAGACGAGAATTTAGGATCAGGAACTTTTACAGATACAACACATGTAAGACCTTCACGGGCATCATCACCTGTGATGGAGGCTTTCTCTTTCTTTGAGATACCGGTGCTGGCGGCATATTTGTTGATGGTTCGGGTCAGTCCTCCCCGGAAACCAGCCAAATGAGTGCCACCATCGCGTTGAGGTATGTTGTTGGTGAAACACAGAACATTTTCATGATAACTGTCATTCCATTCGAGAGAAATATCGACAGTCATACCGTCTTTTTCCCTTGAGAAAGTGATCGTGTCGGCAATGAGCGGTGTTTTCGAGCGATCCAGATACTTCACAAACGCAGAAATACCGCCTTCATAATGGAGATCAACGGTTACCGGTTCAGCAGAGCGGAAATCATTGACCTCGATATGGACACCGGAATTGAGGAATGCTAATTCGCGCAATCGATGCTCAAGAGTTGAAAATTCAAACTTAACATTTGTAAAAGTGTCTGTGGAGGGGACGAAGGTGACTTCTGTGCCGGTAAAAAACGCACCTGTTCCTTCTACCACATGCGCATCGCCCGTTATTTTGAGCCGATCGATGGCATCGCCATGCGCAAAACTGATTTCATGAATTTTGCCATTCCGCCAGATTTTCATATCAAGACGTTTAGACAGGGCATTTACAACAGAGACACCCACGCCATGCAAACCGCCGGAGACTTTGTAGGAATTCTGATCGAACTTACCGCCCGCATGAAGTTGGGTCATGATAACCTCTGCGGCGGACATGCCTTCCTCTTCATGCATATCCACTGGAATCCCGCGACCATTGTCCCGTACGGTGACTGATCCATCACCGTTAAGGGCGACATAGACAAGGTCGCAATGCCCGGCCAAGGCTTCATCAATGGCATTGTCGACAACTTCGTACACCATATGGTGAAGGCCTGACCCATCATCCGTATCCCCAATATACATGCCAGGGCGTTTACGCACCGCATCAAGGCCTTTCAAAACCTTGATTGAGTCTGCGCTATAGTCATCACTTGCCGTCTGGTCTTGTATATCACTCATACGTAACTTCCTTTTTTCAGTTGGCTCGTAGGGCACTGATTGTGCCTGAATCAACTGTGAAAAACTGAGCCCTGTCACCGAGCTCGGAAAACAATAAATAGTCTGTGCCTGTCATCCACGCCTGCATTTTCATGCGGTCAATTTCATCAAACAGGGCAATTCGTCTTTTTTGGTCCAAATGTGCCGTAATCTCGTCTAGTAATAATACCGGGGCTTTGCCTTGGATACCAGCTTGCAGTCGTGCATCAGCGAGGATTATTGATATTAAAAGTGCTTTTTGCTCTCCCGTGGAGCAAAGTCGCGCCAATTGCTGCTTTTCTATGTGTAATACATCGAGATCACTCTTGTGTGGACCTACCGTCATAGTACCGGCTTTGGCATCGAGGGCACGGTTTTTTGATAAGGTTTCTCTATAAAGTTCTTCGAGGGCCAACGCCGGCATCGTACCAACGGCCTCTTCAAGGGTGCCGGTCATGGTAATGTGAGCTTTTGGAAAAGCATCGGCGCCACTTGCCGTACTTTCTTGATCCATTATACCATTTAGTCGCCCAGTGGTTTCAACGCGGGCCGCAGAAATGGCAATGGCTTGCTCCGCCAACTGATGTTCAAGAGAATTAAGCCATGCTGGGTCAAACCGTCCTTCTTTTAACAGGCGATTTCGCTCCCGCATGAGTTTCTCAAATAAGTTTGTCCGGCGAGCATGGGCGGGATCAAAGCCAAATGTCAGTCGATCGAGAAAACGTCGGCGGCCAGATGCCCCTTCTTGAAATAATCGATCCATTTGCGGTGTTAGCCATGTAATTTTCAAAACATCCGCAAGGGAGCTGGCGCCGTTCATCGTAACGCCATCAATTCGAACCGTTCGTTTTTCTTTTCCGGGCGTTGATGTTGTGTCTCGGGCAATTAGGCCTGTGCCAACTTTTTGCTCAATGCCGTCACAAAAAACAGTACCTGATACAGCCCAACCTCCCGGCCCTGCAGTGCGGCAGGGGTCGAGGACAGTCGCGCGTCTTAATCCACGCCCGGGGGATAAAAAAGAGATCGCTTCCAAAAGATTAGTTTTACCGCTTCCATTTGCGCCTGTTAAAACCACAGGCCGACTATCCGCATCAATTTTCAGATGCGTGTAATTACGAAAATCAGTTAAAACCAGCCGTGTCAGAGCGTGAGGGGTCAAAAAAGGCTCCTGAGGTAGTCTGCAGGGAAAGTAACTATTTCCCCAATACAGATCAAACCCGCATTGGCATTAGCACGTAAAGTGCCCCATCATCGGCGCCGTCTCTGACAATGGTTGGAGACTGTGCGTCGTTGAGAATGAAATGAGCATTCTGCCCTTCAATTTGCCCTGTAATATCCAGCAAATATTTGGAGTTGAAACCAATTTCCAAGTCACCCGCACTGTAGCTTGCAGATAATTCTTCTGTTGCACTACCGCTTTCCGCGCCCGTAGCAGATAGGGTAACGGTATCATCGGTCAAGGTCATCTTGATTGCCCGTGATTTCTCAGTTGAAACCGTAGAGACACGGTCAACAGCTTTGGCAAAGATTGACCCGTCTAATTCCAATATTTTGGTATTTCCTTCAGGGATAACCCGTTCGTAATCAGGAAAAGTACCGTCAATAAGCTTGGACGTCAGAAGGGATCCACCAAAAGAGAAGCAAATCTTGTTTTCCGACAAAGAAATAGCAATTTCCCCATCGGTATCATCAATGAGCTTGCGCAATTCATTTACCGCTTTGCGCGGAATAATAACACCGGGCATTTTTTCAGCGTCTGCCGGGATCGGTGTTTCAACACGGGCCAACCTGTGACCATCTGTTGCAACTGCCCGAAGAACAGGAATTCCTTCATTCTCAGCTGCATGCAGATAGATGCCGTTTAGATAGTAGCGTGTTTCTTCGTTAGAAATAGCGAAGCGGGTTTTGTCGATCAACCGCTTTAATTCTGCCGCTGTAAGGGCGAAACTATGGGGCAAGTCGCCTGTTTCCATGATTGGAAAATCATCTTTGGGCAGGCAGGCAAGAGCAAATTGTGAACGACCGGACTTGATGGTAATACGCCCATCTTCACTGGTGTAATTCAATTCAACTTGAGAGCCATCTGGCAGTTTCCGCACGATATCGTACAGAAGGTGAGCTGGAACTGTAATAGATCCCGGATTTAGAATTTCAGCGGCAACCTGTTCATTGATAGCCAGATCCAAGTCTGTTGCTGTCAACCCAAGGGTTCCGTTTTCTGCATTCAGCAGAATATTCGATAAAATCGGAATAGTATTCCGCCGCTCAACGACACTTTGAACATGATTGAGTGAAGAGAGCAGGGTGCTGCGTTCGATTGTTAGTTTCATTGGCTCAACTAAGCTTTCAGACTTACCTTTGGATGAAACATCATCTTGCCTGAAAATGATGTGACATTTCAATAAATTTTTCTATTTCCGGAAACAGGCCCTGTTACATAAGGAATTGATTCAAAAACTTGAATCTTATTCATTACGAACCTGGCACGTAAACTGGATACGAAGCGGCACTATATCAGAACAAAGCTCTGTTGCCCAAATGTTTCGACACTATTGGGAGCAGTCTTTTTCAGATTTTTTCAAAGAATGATGGTTATAAGGTGGTGCGGCCTGTTCAGGACTCTAACATCCGTCTTAGGAGATCAATATCCTCCGACAAATTTGCGTCCCCTTCTCGCAATTCATCAATTTTTCGGACTGCATGCATCACGGTGGTGTGGTCACGACCGCCAAATTTCCGACCGATTTCAGGTAAGGAGCGGCTGGTCAATTGTTTTGCCAAATACATAGCCACTTGCCGCGGACGTGCGACAGCCCGTGCGCGACGGGCAGAATGCATGTCAGACATCCGAATATTAAAATGCTCTGCGACCCGTTTTTGAATTTCTTCGATGGTAATGCGACGATCATTCGCCCGCAAAAGGTCCCTCAGGACTTCTTGAGTGCTTTCTATTGTGACGTCGCGCCCCACAAGATCAGAATAGGCAAGAACACGATTTAAAGCGCCTTCAAGTTCCCGAACGTTGGATGTAATACGGTGGGCAAGAAATTCAAGAATACGATGATCGATGTCAATGTCGGCTTGTTCGACCTTCGATTGCAAGATGCCAAGGCGCAATTCGTAGTCTGTTGGATGAATATCTGCAACAAGGCCCCAGCCTAAACGAGAGCGCATTCTCTCTTCCATACCTTCAAGATCAGTAGGGGATCGATCACCAGATATGATGATCTGGTGGTTTTGATCAACAAGCGCATTGAAGGTGTGAAAAAATTCTTCCTGCGTGGATTCTTTTCCGGCAATGAATTGCACATCATCGATCATAAGAACGTCGACAGAGCGGAACTGGTCCTTAAAGTTCATCGTGTCTTTGTAGCGCAGCGCCCGGATAAACCGGTACATGAACTTCTCCGCAGAAAGATACAAAACGCTTTTATTGGGAGAGTTCAAGGCGATGGAATGGCCAATTGCATGCATTAAATGGGTCTTACCAAGTCCAACACCACCATATAAATACAATGGATTAAAGGGAACGTTTGTCGTGGATTCGGCCACCCGCCGCGCGGCGGCATGGGCAAGTTCGTTGGACTTGCCGACAACAAAATTTTCAAACGTAAATCGAGGATCGAGCTGTGATGAGATCGAATCTTTTCCATCAAATTTACTGGATGAGGAAATGGGCTGCACTTTGCTCGGGGCGGAAAGTTCTGACGACCCCTTTGAGGGGGCTGACCCTTTTGTTTCAGGAACAGATACTGTTGTATCTTTCACTTGAATATCGATGGATTGGATATTGTCTTCTTCAGCGCACCAGATTTGGCGGATACGATTGGCATAGTTGTTGATAACCCAATCGCGCAAAAACTTGGTGGGAAGAGACATGTTTACATGCCCGTTTACAACACTCTCCAGCTCTACATTCTTAAGCCAAGAATTATAGGTTGCCTCCCCATATTCTTTTTTTAAGCGATCTTGAACTCTGGTCCAAGCATCCTGGTAGGGGTCGGGAGTGTGTAGGGGGGTTTGAGTTGCCATTTCAGCCTTGTACCCATGCAAGATTTTCATTTTTCCAGCCGCTCGCATTTCCGCGATGACGATTTGGGTCCAAGTCCCCTTCGAAACCGGCAAGTACATTATAGCATTGCTCGTACCCTGCGTGGGTTGCTGAGATTGCCGCTGCGATAGAGCGTACGCCAGAGCGACATAAAAACAGAATAGGGGCGTTTTGGTTAGAATGGTGGTTTTTCAAGTCACTGATGAAATTCTCATTGGGTGACATGTTGGGGAAAAGAACCCAAGAGATTGGGATAACCTGTTTGTTCAAAGAAGAGAGATCGGGCTGCCCAACAAACGCCCATTCGGCATTGGTTCTGACATCCACAAGGATCGAATCGGGGTTATCCTTCAGCAAAGTCCATGCCTGGAGAACTGTTACATCGCCAGCATAACCTTGCAAGCCGGCTTGTTTATTCTCGACAGTCATTAATTTGGACCTTTCTTAAAATAATCAATATCAAACGTCAGGATTTCACGACAGAAATCCCTTTCCCACAGTGCAATGCCCGTAAGATGGAGTAGAACCTTTTGAATCTGAAATGATAGCATCCGCTGTATCAAGAAGGTTGGGGCTTTATACAAGCATTCCTTCTCAACGTCACCGTGATTTTAAGTCTCCCAACTTCGCCATCACGCACTATCAATGGATTGTTTAGCTCCCAAGTGGAGAGCATTTAAACGGAAGTTATCCACAGATGCAAGAGACCCTGAGCTAATTATATGAAAATAAATTAGCAAATTGACGAAAAAAACCGTTGACCCACAACATATTGTTGGTCGGTCAAAAAATAAGACCAAACGATAAATTTTGTCAAAATTTGTTGTTATTATAAAGTGCTGAAAAATACAGCATTAGGCGAAAAAAAAGCCGTAAACCGGATTCCGGTAACGGCTTGATTCTTCGTAACGTCTGAGATTAAGCAGACAGTTCTTTAACCCGTGTGTTCAGACGAGAAACCTTGCGAGAGGCTGTATTTGCTTTTAATACGCCTTTAACTACGCCGCGGCTGAGCTCTGACTGAGCGACGCGGAGCGCCTCGTTGGCTTTACTTTGATCGCCGACTTCAATCGCGATTTCCACTTTCTTAACGAAAGTACGAATACGGCTGCGCCGTGCACGATTGAGCTCTGTACGAGTCTCTGTCTGCCGGATGCGCTTGATAGCTGATTTATGATGCGCCATGACAAATCCTGTTCATTAGCTTCGAAATTAGGAAGCCGGGTTATAGCCAGCCATTTTTCTGTCGTCAACAGGAGAATCTGATTTAACGGTAGAAATTAGCAAAAAACTTCTCAGAGGCTCCAAAATAGAGCCTCTGTAAGTGCTTTTCGTCCAATATCACTCGTTCTTAAAAGAAGGGGATCGTTTTTCGGCGAAAGCAGCCATGCCTTCTTTTTGATCTTCTGTCGCAAAAGTAGAGTGAAATAGGCGCCGCTCGAACATGATTCCCTCTCTCAAAGTCGTCTCATAAGATTTGTTGACGCTCTCTTTACACATCATGGTGATGGGCAGGGACATCTCTGAAATCTTTGTGGCGGCCTTAATGGCTTCATCTTCCAAATCATCCAAAGGGACGACACGACTAACAAGGCCAGATCGTTCTGCTTCTTCTGCGTTCATCATACGTCCGGTGAGGCACATATCCATGGCTTTAGACTTGCCGACAAATCGTGTAAGGCGCTGCGTGCCGCCAGCACCGGGAATTGTTCCCAGTGTGATTTCTGGTTGGCCAAATTTTGCATTATCTGCGGCAATAATAAAGTCGCACATCATGGCAAGTTCACAGCCGCCGCCAAGGGCAAAACCTGCAACTGCTGCTATGAGGGGTTTGCGGCATCGTGCTGGACGCTCCCACGTGGCTGTAATGAAGTCAGATTTATAGACATCCATATAGGATCTGGATTTCATTTCTTTAATGTCTGCACCAGCGGCGAATGCTTTTGATGATCCGGTCAGGATCATGGCACCGATTGTTTCATCTGCTTCAAATATATCGAGTGCTGCGCCGACCTCTTCAGTCAACTCCTGACAAAGGGCGTTTAACACCTTAGGACGGTTTAGACGAATAATGCCAACGGCCCCGCGTGTTTCTACGATAATATTGTTATAAGCCATGGATCGCTCCTGATGTTATGGGTTTACTACGCATTGGGCCTTGCTGCGGTCGTACAAAATTGTATGAAAGCCGCCTCCCAAGCGTTAAAAATTCTGGCGTCATTATCAGCGCAATTAATCCCTTGTCCAGACTTTATCTTTTAAAAAGTAAAGCGGCCTGACCTGAGAGGAATGACTAGTGCTGGCAGCGCGGGCAGAAAAAAGTAGATCGTCCCGATTGGGTTATGCGTTCGATAACAGCGTCGCATTTAGGGGTTGGGCAGGGTTCCGCTTCTTTCCCATAAACTTTGAATTTATGCTGGAAATATCCAAGCTCGCCCTCTGTATTGCTGTAGTTGCGTAACGTGGATCCACCAGACGCAATGGCATCTTCCAAAACGTCCCGAATGGCGTTTGCAAGACTATCCGCGCCCTTTCCTTTGACGGTATTGGAAACTCTTGTTGGGGAGGTCTTTGACTTAAACAGCGCTTCGCAGGCGTAGATATTGCCGATTCCCGCCACAACAGTCTGATCCAATATTGCCGTCTTGATAGGCCCTTTCCGGTTTATCAAAGCTTGGCTTAAAGCGGGACCGTTAAATTCATTACCCAAGGGTTCGGGTCCAATTTTACTGATATGAGGGTGGTTTTCCAACTCCCCTTCTGTGCTCAGTAGCATGAAACCAAACCGGCGCGGATCGTGGTAACGAATGGTGATCCCACCAGCGGTCTCGAAAATTACATGATCATGCTTGTCCGGGCTAATGCCAAGGGACCTATCGACCCGAAAGCTGCCAGACATACCGAGATGCCCGATCATGACCGTCTCGTCTTCAAGTGTGATCAAGAGGTACTTAGCGCGGCGGCCAATATGGGTAATGCGTTTCCCGCACATAATTTCAGCAAAATTATCTGGAAAGGCATAGCGCAAATTCTCCCGTCGCAAAGTGATCTTTGCAAATGAGTCATTCAGTATTGCTTGTTCCAGGCCTTTGGCCACGGTTTCTACTTCAGGTAATTCAGGCAT
>JBALXM010000134.1:0-2625 GCA_036960695.1 Sneathiella sp. | reverse complement strand
CCGACACATAGTCTTCAAGTTAGTCCTCAATTGAAATCATCCCTCATCCAGAAGTTTTCCTGTGCTCTCAATAACACAGAGGCGCCAACCATCAACGTGCCAGCAAACATTGAGGGGAACATCGCCGCGATCTTCCCTGATGAATTTATAAGAGATAGAAATAGCCCTTACTTAGCCCATTATCCGGCCAATGTTCCTTGGGATGATCCACTCTTCTTAAAACACTGCTTGGAAAAAATTGGTGTCTTTTCAAATAACAATAAGAGTTCTCGATAATGTTTTTCAATAACTTTCCGACCCTTGGTAGAATTGGTCGTACTGATGGTTCCGGGTGGATTGACTCCGACGGTTTGCGAATGATGATAATAAATCGCGTCGCACAATTTGACGGATGTATCGGACCGAATGACAGGGTAATAATAGGTCATGGAGGTAGCGCCGAATTTATTTCGGACTTGCTTGCCGTTTGGTCAGTAGGTGCAACAGCAGCCTGTATTAATCCAACACTCACGCAAAATGAAATTGATACTCTTAAAGATTTCATCGAACCAACTCTTGGTCTTTTTGATCCAACAAAAGAACCTGAATTTTACAAAACCAAGCAGAAAAATACCATCCCACCTACTCTGGATAATCCGGCACTTCTCCTCTTTACATCTGGTACAACGGGCAATCCCAAAGGGGTTGAGCACAGCTTCCGTTCTTTATCTGCGCGTATTTGCCTCAATCAAAGTTACATTCCGAAGGACGTTTTACAAAAAACCCTCTGTCCTCTCCCCACTCATTTCGGTCATGGACTTATTGGAAATATCTTAACGCCCTTATTTGCAGGCGGTGATGTTCTGCTTCTGGATGACAAATCCCCCATGGGGCTCGTCAAACTTGGGGATATTATAGATACCCACCAAATCCGTTTCATAAGTTCTGTCCCCTCTTTTTGGAAAATGGTTCTAAAACTCACAAAACCTCCGTCAAGCGGGTCGCTTGAACGTATCCATATTGGATCGGCCCCCCTGTCCCGAGGATTATGGGAAGCGGTCGCCAAATGGGCAAGCACGGATGAAGTGTTCAATATGTATGGGATTACTGAGACAGCAAATTGGATAGGTGGCACATCGTTGAATGAAGGACGACGCTTAGACGGTCGGATAGGATCTGTTTGGGGCGGCGCTGCCATGATTTTAGCCGCTGACGGGGAATTATTAAATACGGGTGCGGGTGAACTACTGATCCAATCTCCCTCCCTCATGAACGGATATTACAAACAACCGGACCTGACAGCGGATGTTTTGAAGAATGGTTGGTTTCATACAGGCGACATTGGTGTCATTGAAGAAGATGGAGAAATTCGCATTACCGGCCGAAGTAAATCAGAGATAAACCGGGCTGGTATGAAGATTTTTCCTGAAGAAATTGATCTTTTACTAGAACGCCATCCAAAGATAAGTGAAGCATGCGTTTTCGGAATGAGTGATCCTATTAGCGGCGAGAAAGTGGCCGCGGCTTGCGTCTTACAAGAAGGCGCCCAAATCAAACCTGAAGAGCTAGCTCACTGGATGCAAACTCTTATCCGAAATGAAGCCATACCTGAAAGTTGGTTTTTCATCGAAGAAATACCAAAAACAGACCGCGGTAAGATTAACAGAGATATAGTCCGTACAAAATGCCTGAAATTAGGGGAGACTGTATGAATTGGGAATGGGGAACGCCCCTTATCCTTGAAACTCCAAGGTTCATTTTGAAATCAATTGATCCCGAAAACTTCCCGGATGATATCGTAAAATGGTATGCGGACCCAGACGTCATGCTTCATATGAGCGACCAGGCTAACTTAACTCGCCCACAACTGACCCGTTTATTTTCGACCTTTAATAACAAGAACAACTTTGCCCTACTCGCTTTTGATAAAGAGAATAGCGTGCCTATTGGCCTCTTCAGAATTTTTATCAATTCTCAAAATGCGCGGGCCGAGACCAGTGTCTTAATTGGAAACAAAGATTACTGGGGCGATAATGTGGTTATTGAGGCTCGAACCCGCATACAGGATTTTTTATTTTCGGCTATGAAGTTGAATAAAATATGCGGCTACGTTCGGGCACGAAATTTCCCTGCATTGTTTAACTACACACGCCTTGGCTTTTCAAAAGAAGGTATTACAAAACAACAGGTTCGCGCCCGCGATGGAACTTTTGAAGATGTGATCGTCTTTGGATTATTACGATCAACATGGCAGCGAAAAAGAGATGAAGAGATGAGTGAGAAATGACAGGCCAATTTACCCAAGCGGCGATCGGCCACCTATCTAGCGTTGTAGGTTGCGCCCCGAGCGACATCTCCCCTGACGATACAATCGAGACGGTCGCAAAATGGGATAGCCTTAATCACATGCGCCTCATTCTGGCGTTAGAAGAAAACCTAAATGCCGAAATAGAGACAGACGACATTATGTCTCTCTTCTCTATTGCGGGCATTGCGGACTATCTCGAGAAGAAATCCGCACTTTAAGGCGGATCATTTTTGATGCCTTGATAAGTGTTGTTTGTTCATTGCACGGCGCAGTGGGGCTCGAAGGGGGATTTCCTCAAAAGCGCCGGTATCGACATTCATTCGCCAAATGACATCTTG
>JBALXM010000038.1:34993-36664 GCA_036960695.1 Sneathiella sp. | reverse complement strand
TGGTGACCAAATGGAAAACGGCGGGGGATAGCGTGTTAGGGGCTCGGATACTTGCCAGAAAAGAGGCCACTTCCTTACTCGTGATCGGGGCCGGTACAGTCGCAAAAAATCTGCTTCAAGCGTATAGCGAAGTATTTCCCAATTTAACCGATTTTACTATTTGGAACCGTAATCAGGAAAAAGCGCACGCCCTTGCAAGAGAGCTCCAAGATCTAGGGATCGCGGTTACAGTTGCGCAGGACTTAAAATCGGCAGTCAAAGAGGCGCATATAATCTCTTGTGCGACAATGGCTAAAGATCCTGTTTTAAAGGGTGCGTGGGTTTCAAAAGGCACTCATGTTGATTTAATCGGTGCGTATCGTCCCGATATGCGAGAGGCGGATGACGAATTGATGAGGCGTGGTTCAATTTTTGTGGATGCGCGGGAGACAACCATTGGGGAAATTGGAGAGCTTATGATCCCTATGGCGGCAGGTATTATTCAGGAAAGTGACGTTATCGGTGATCTTCAAGATTTATGTAATGGCAAGCCCGGGCGTCAATCTGAAGATGAGATAACCGTCTATAAAAATGGCGGGGGGGCTCATTTGGACTTGATGACAGGCAACATGATAGTAGAGAAAGTCTTGAGTTTACAATAATTTCATATGCTCCAACCTAACTTTTGCATATAAGAACTATACTCTCCTCATACGTGCTTCTTTATGAGAAATTGTCGGAAATATTCAGTATGATTTTATTTTGTTAATGTTTGGATTTTATAAGTCTAAGGGATGATACAAATAATCTACTGAAACTTTAAATCAATAAAACCAGGGATCAAAAAATGGCGCATAAGGGAATTATATTGGCTGGTGGAGCCGGGTCAAGGTTGCATCCGCTTACCTTGGGCGTTAGCAAGCAATTGATGCCGGTTTACGATAAACCAATGATTTATTACCCGCTTACTACCTTGATGTTAGCTGGAATAAGAGAAATCTTAATCATTACAACACCAGAAGAACAATCACTGTTTCAGCGTTTGCTCGGCGACGGACGTAAGTGGGGAATAGAGATTTCTTATGCTAAACAGCCATCCCCTGATGGGCTGGCACAGGCGTTTCATATTGGTAAAGACCATATTGGTGATGATCCGTCGGCTCTCATCCTTGGAGATAATATTTTCTACGCAACCCAGTTCTCGACACAATTGAAAAATGCAAGTGAACGAGAACAGGGGGCCACAATCTTTGGATATCACGTCTCCAATCCAACGGCTTATGGTGTGGCTGAATTTGACGACACTGGCAAGGTTATCGGGGTTGAGGAGAAACCAGAAATCCCCAAATCCAATTTCGCAATTACAGGACTTTATTTCTACGACAATCAAGTTGTTAGTCTTGCAAAAGATTTGAAACCCAGTGCGCGCGGTGAATTGGAAATAACAGACCTGAACCGGCTCTACTTGGATCAAGAACAATTACATATGGAATTTTTGGGACGGGGAAGCGCCTGGCTTGATACAGGAACCCATGATCATTTGTTGGAAGCGTCTTCATTCGTTCAGACAATTGAGAAACGGCAAGGGCTTAAAATAGCCTGCCCAGAGGAAATTGCCTATCAAAGAGGATATATTACTGACGCAGACGTTGAAGCACTCGCGTCCCCTCTTATGAAAAGCGGGTATGGCGA
>JBALXM010000038.1:32300-34893 GCA_036960695.1 Sneathiella sp. | reverse complement strand
TACAGACCTTTGATGTCTCGCTCTTCACAGATTTCTAAAGGCGTATCAACAAAGATTTCCAGAAATTCACCCTCTTCCATCATGTTTCTTGTCATCTGTCTTTCGCTTCTAAAAGGAGAGATGAAAGAGACAAGAGTGATGAGGCCAGCATCAACGAAAAGTTTTGACGTCTCTCCAACCCGTCGAATATTCTCAACACGGTCAGCATCTGTAAAGCCCAGATCCTTGTTCAGGCCGTGTCGTACATTGTCCCCGTCCAAAAGATATGTATGCTTATTAAGGAAATGGAGTTTCTTTTCAACGAGGTTAGCAATTGTCGATTTTCCAGAGCCAGAGAGGCCCGTAAACCAAAGAATTGATGCCTTTTGTTTCTTTTGTTCGGATCGAGCATCTTTGTGAATGTCGACTGATTGCCATTGTATATTATCGGAACGACGAAGGGCAAAATCAATAACGCCAGCGCCAACTGTGGCATTTGTGAAACGGTCAATTAAGATAAAAGATCCCGTGTCCCGGTTCTCCAAATATGGATCAAAGGACACAGACTTATCCAACGCAAAGTTACAAATTCCAATCTCATTCAGGGCAAGTGTCTTTGCGGCTGTGTGTTCCAGCGTATTTACATTTACTTTGTATTTCAGGGCACTAACGTGAGCCGTCGTGGAATTCGTTCCAATTTGAATTAAGTAGCTTCGTCCAGGAAGAAGTTCTTCGTCATCCATCCAGACTAGTTTTGCTTCAAACTGATCCGCCGTTGTTGGGCGATGTTGTATTGCAGACAACATATCCCCGCGACTGACATCAATCTCATCATTAAGGGTTAGCGTAATGGCTTGGCCTGCATAAGCCGTTTCCAAATTACCACTGAAGGTTACAATCTCTTTTACAGTACTGGTTTGGCCTGACGCAGGCTCCACAATTGGATCGCCAACACTGATGCTACCGCTTGATATTGTACCGGAAAATCCTCTGAAATCTAGGTTAGGGCGATTAACCCATTGAACGGGTAATCTGAATGGTTTTGCTTCCAGATCCACGTCAATAGGAACAGTCTCAAGGTAACTCAAAATGGAGGGGCCTTGATACCAAGGCGTATTTTCACTGCTCGCAATGATATTGTCGCCTTCCAACGCCGACAACGGAATTGGTTGGATATTGTCAAAACCAAGTTGGTTCGCAAAACTAGTATAAGATGCGGTTATCTCGTCGAATATTTTCTCGTCATAATCAACAAGGTCCATTTTATTGACGGCTAGAATGACCTGCTTTATGCCAATCAGGGACACAAGGTAGCTGTGACGCATGGTTTGGGTCAGAACACCCTTCCTTGCATCAACTAGAATAACGGCAAGATCCGCTGTTGACGCACCGGTTATCATATTCCGCGTGTATTGTTCGTGACCTGGTGTGTCGGCTACAATAAATTTGCGTTTATCTGTTGCGAAGAAGCGATAGGCCACATCAATAGTAATGCCTTGCTCCCTCTCAGCTTGCAGGCCATCGAGGAGCAGGGCGTAATCTATTTCGCCGCCTTGCGTGCCAATCCGTTTGCTCTCTGCCTTCAGGGTTGCCAGCTGGTCCTCAAAGAGAAGCTTAGAATCCCAAAGAAGACGCCCGATAAATGTACTTTTCCCATCATCCACGCTGCCGCATGTGATGAACCGTAACATGCCTTTTTTCTCTTGTGTCTTAAGGTATTCAGAAATGTCGCCCTTAATATCGTTTTGTGGATTGCTCATTAGAAATAGCCCTCCTGTTTTTTCTTCTCCATGGAACCGGACTGATCCTTATCGATAAGGCGGCCTTGGCGTTCAGAGGTTCTGGCGACCAACATTTCTTGAATGATCTCTGGAAGTGTTGACGCGGTGGACTCTACGGCGCCCGTCAGCGGATAACATCCTAAAGTCCGGAACCTCACTGATTTCATTTCCACTTTTTCGTCAGGTTGAATGGGCATGCGATCATCATCGACCATGATCAACATTCCATCACGTTCAACCACCGGGCGCTCTTTAGCAAGATACAAGGGAACAATAGGAATGCTCTCAAGGTAGATATACTGCCAAATGTCAAGTTCTGTCCAATTTGACAACGGAAATGCACGAATGCTTTCACCGTCCCGAACACGCGCATTATACTTGTTCCAAAGTTCCGGGCGTTGGTTCTTTGGATCCCAGCGATGATTGGCTGTGCGGAACGAAAAGATCCTCTCTTTTGCCCGGGATGCTTCTTCATCCCGTCTTGCGCCACCAAAAGCCGCGTCAAATTTATATTTGTTGAGCGCTTGCTTTAAGCCTTCAGTTTTCATGACATCGGTATGCAGTGACGAGCCGTGAGTGAAGGGGCCAATACCGCGTTCAATGCCGTCCGGATTAATGTGAACAAGAAGGTCTAAATCATATTCTTTTACTAACCGGTCGCGAAATTCGATCATTTCCTTAAATTTCCAGGTTGTATCAACATGGAGCAAAGGGAAAGGAATAGGGGATGGATAGAATGCTTTTCTTGCCAAGTGTAACAGCACTGCCGAATCTTTACCGACGGAGTAAAGCATAACCGGTTTTTCGAAATTAGCGGCTACTTCTCTGAAAAT
>JBALXM010000038.1:0-32200 GCA_036960695.1 Sneathiella sp. | reverse complement strand
CCGGCACGCGTTAATCCCACACGATGGTGGGATGGTGTTAATGGAGCGCGAGCTAACCAAAAATGCTTAATGTAGCGTCCACCCTAGGCAAGTCTATTGCAATAACTGGGGCGAGTAGTGGTATCGGTGCTGCTCTTGCAAGACATTATGCTGCAAATAAATGCATCATCGCGTTAGGTGGGCGGGATTTGGCACGCTTGAAATTGGTTGCCAGAGAGTGTGAAGAGCTGGGCGCTAAAACCACAATAGCAGTTATTGATGTGCAAATTTTGCCTGAAGTCGAAGCATGGATTTCAAGGACTCATAGTGAAAATCCTTTGGATATTGTTTTTGTAAATGCGGGAATTACAGGTGGTGTTGGAGAAAAAGATAAGTTTGAGTCCGTCAATGACGTAAACACTTTACTCTCTATCAATCTGGTTGGGGCGACGAATACTATTGGCGCTGCATTAGCTGAAATGAGCAAAGTCGGAGCAGGGCAAATCGTTGTTACAAACTCTTTGGCAGGCTATGTTGGATTTCCGGGATCCCCTTCCTATTGCGCGAGCAAGGCGGGTCTCAGAATATATTGCGAAAGCCTGCAACGCTTGCTCAAATCCAGTGAAATTGATGTGACTCTTATTTTCCCGGGATATGTTTCAAGCCCTATGAGTAGAAAAGTCGTAAGTTCCAAGCCTTTAGAGATTTCTGCTGAAAAAGCAGCTCTTCTAATTTCTAAAGCGGTGGCTAAGCGGAAAAAAAAGATGGGTTTTCCCTACCTTTTGTGGACCGGGGTTAGATTATTGAGCATTCTTCCCTTAGCCATGCAAAATTACTTAATTCCTATTTTTGATTTGAAAGTTGATGTGGAAAAGTAATTTAAAGTCACACTCACAATAATAATACCGGGAATTTCTTGTCAAAATTATACAATTTTGGCCATTTGTGATACTACCCAAAATTAAAGTACAGATTACGGAGGCGATATGTCGTCCATTTTGATTGCAGCAATTTGTATGCTGACGGCCATTTGGGGCTTAGATTTTTTTGTTTTACCAAAGAAATCGTCAAAAAAGAGAAACCATGCGATCACCTTGTTTTGGCTTACGCCACCTACTATGGTGTTTCTCAGCTTCTTGATGCTTACCTATCGTCCAATATTTTCTAGCGTCGTCACGTTGGCAATATATTCAGCAATCGTGATTTTAAATAATGCTAAAGTGAAAGCGCTGAAAGAGCCCCTTGTCTATAGCGACTTCTCATTGTTTAGAGAAGTAATTCACCACCCGCATTTATACATAAAATATATAGGCCTCCATAATGTCATTTTGATTGGCATTTTTTTAGTGACGGCGGTAATTGGCGGTTTTGGATTTGAGCCCCCCTTTATTAATAGACTGCAACTTGAAGACTATTTCCCCGCACTTGTTTTCTTTTTTGCGACTTTTGGCACGATCTATCTAATAATTTACGGGACCCTTAAAAATCCCTTTAAAAGGATTTTGTTGAGTTTTGGTCCCTCCGCAGATGTTTCAAAGAATGTCTCCCAACTTGGTTTGGTTGTATGCTTGATTTTCTATTTTTTCTTATCGGGTGCAGATAAAATAAAACCACTTAAAGAACATAAAAATAGTAAGAAAAAGAAAGTAAAAGCTTCTGCACTCGTTAATGAAGCTTTGGAAAATCAGGAAAAAACAGAGGTTTCCGTCTCTCATTTTCATTCTTCGTCAAACAGTTTGACGAAAAAACTGCCAACTATCGTTGCTATTCAGGCGGAATCTTTCTTTGACGTGCGTTACTTAAATGCAGGTATCGATACAGACATTCTCGCTGGATACGATAGCATAGTGAAGGAGGCCGCATTCCAAGGGCGGTTGACGGTCCCAGCATGGGGAGCCTATACCATGCGGACCGAGTTTGCGTTTCTTAGCGGCCTTCCTGAGGCAGCCCTTGGTCATCACAGATATAATCCTTACTTGCAGTTGGGGCGCCAACCATTTTGGACCTTGGCGCATACATTGAAGTCCTTGGGATATGAGACCGTTTGCGTCCATCCTTTTCCAGCGTCTTTTTTCAACAGGAAAGAGGTTTTTCCTAATTTAGGATTTGATCATTTTGTCGACATGTCGTCCTTTGATAAATCAGAATATTTTGGCCCTTACGTAGGTGATATTGCACTTGGCAATAAAATTACGGATCTGATTGAGGTGTCTGAAAAGCCGCTTTTCATTTTTGCGATAACGATGGAAAACCACGGAGCTTGGTCAAAGGATCGTTTGAAAAAAGAAACAGAAGAGAGCCTTGATTCTGAGAATTGGCCGCTGGGTTGTTACTCGCTGAGCCACTACGTATCCCATATGCGAAATACTGATCAGATGATCAAAAATCTGAAAAACTACTTTGACAATAGCGATGAGCCAGGGGTCATGTGTTTGTACGGCGATCACATGCCAAATTTGAAAAATGCTTTTTCCAAGACAGTATATGAAGATCCCAGAACAGACTATTTCATTTGGCGTAACAACGGAATTCGCAATCGTCAAATGGATACAAGCGCTGATGTTTTGAGCAGATTGCTTCTGGATGTGGCTTTAAATGAGCGAAGAGATATGCATCCAGAAGAAGAAAAGTTCGACGAGATAGGTGGTAAAAATATTGCCTAAGACACCTTATCTAGGCAATATTTTGTTTTATCTATCGCTTCTGCTAGTTGCTCGTCCGAATGCTCGCTAGACAAGAAAAAGCGCAGTCTTGCGCTTTCTTCCTGAACCGCAGGGTAGATGATTGGGGGAACGTAAACACCTTCTTCAAAAAGCATATTTGAAAGTCTTCCAGCTTTTACAGAACTTCCCAAGATTATTGGAACGACTGCATACCCTTTGCTTAATCCCGTGTTGAGGCCTGCGGCTTTAGCGAGGCGAAGGAACAGGTTTCCATTGTGATGAAATCGCTCGATCCGTTCAGGCTCTTCTTGCATAATTTGTAAGCTGGTGAGGGCTGCCGCTGCAACTGGTGGCGGCATACCAACACTATATACAAAGCCCGGGGCAGAGAATTTTAAAAACTCTACAAGAGCAGCAGAACCTGCAATATATCCACCGCATCCGGCGCTCGTTTTACTAAGTGTACCCATCCAAATATCGACGTCATGCCCTTGAACACCAAAATGCTCGCCAGATCCACGGCCTGTACGGCCTAAAACGCCAAGGCTGTGGGCTTCATCAACCATTAGGAGCGTTTTATATCGTTTTTTAATATCAACTAGTTTGTCGAGTGGGGCACAATCACCATCCATACTGTAAACGCCCTCAACAACGATTAAGCAGCGTTCATATTGATGGCGAATGTCTTTTAGTATCTGATCCAACATTTCCATGTTATTATGAGGGAACATACGGCTTTTAGCTTTTGAAAGCATCGTGCCCTGCAAAATACTGTTATGCGAAAAACTGTCGTATAAAATTAGATCACGAGGACCTAACAAGTTTCCAATTACGGTGAGATTGGTGGCATATCCGCTTACCATGACGACAGCATCTTCTACGCCATAAATCTCAGACAGTTTTTTCTCAAGCTGCCGATGTATTTCTCGCTCGCCCGCGACAATCCTGCTTGCAGATACTGATGTGCCATATTCGTCAATCGCGTCTTTAGCCGCTTGGCTCACCCTAGGATGGCCATTTAAACCTAAATAATTGTAATTGGCAAAATTGATAAGTTTGTGATTACCGATGGTTACTGTATCTGACGCAATGCCATCTTGTGATCTGAAAAAGGGGTTGTCGATTTGAGCTTTTTCAGCAACAAGCTTTTGAAGCTTTAGTTTTTGAAATTCTGGAAAATCCTCGACCCGATAATGGGACGGCGGAATAACCGCTTGAAAATCATCTGATTCCTCTCTTTCGGAAGCGGGTTTTTTACGCTTCCGCATGCTTTTAAGAAGAGAATCTTTTTGATTTTTGGAAATACCAAATTTTTCAGGTTTCTTGTCAGTCATTTGAACTCAGGTTGAACTTTGTTTAACTTTAATATTGCTTCAGTGGTTAGACCCGGCTTGTTCTAACACGTCGGCTATATCGCCGTCATCCATATTTAATCCATGTTGACTGATTAACTCCTGCATCTCTCCTTGATTATTCTCAGACAAATCATCATTGAGCAGTAATCCAACAACTTTCGCCGCCAAATCTGAAATATTCCCGGCACCAATTATACTCATGGAAGAAAGTTCGACACCAAAGCGGCGTTCAAGTTCCATGGTTAATTCTAGTGCCATCAGACTATCAATTCCTAAATCGAATAGGGATTGTTTTGGAGAGATCCTGTCTGGAGACGAGCCTGTGATAGAAGATATCTGCTTGATAATAATACCCAATATGAGATTCAATGCTTCTTCTTCAGTTTTTCCCTGTAACTCCGCAAGAATATCATCAGTACTTCCTGAGGAGTCTGTGGCATCCCCCAAATGACGAATATCATCGTAGCGCGCTTTAGCTCCGGCCGCAAAACCGTTAGTAATGTTGCTCCAATTTAATTGCAAAACAGCGCAATTTGCTTCGCCGGAATTAAGTGTTTCAGCAAGACCCAACATAGCTGTATCAGCAGGCATCGCTCGTAATCCAGTTCGTTTCGTCAGGATTTCTTTTACATTTTCATTTGCAGAGAGTACGCCAACATCTTCAATTGCACCCCAGGCAATTGTTGTCGCGGGAAGGTTTTGCGATTTTCTTAAATCGGCAAGAGCTTCCAGATAACTGTTTCCTGCCACATAGGCTGCTTGCCCAGGATTGCCGATATAGGTCGTGGCTGAAGAGTAGAGGAGGAACATTTCAACCGGATCATTTAACGTGAGTTCATGAAGGTTCCAAGCGCCTGTAATCTTCGGTGCCAGGACATTTCGCAGCCTGTCAGGTTCAATGTTGGAAATCATGCCATCGTCAAGAACCATGGCGCAATGTACAACGCCTTTAATCTTTCTTGCCGTATCTCTTACGGTTTGCAAAGCCTGTTCAAGAACAGATCTATCCGTAACATCAACTTGGACGATATCAACTTGTACGCCGTCTTTTATCATCTGGTCGATGACAAGTTGGTCTGCTTCGGTTTTGACACCACTTCGGCCCATCAAAACAAATTGGCTGAATTTATGATTTGAAAGCCATTTGGCCGTAGCAAGGCCAAAGCCGCCCAAGCCGCCGGTGACAATGCAAACACCGTCAATTGGAGTATCTGTTTGTGCTTCTTGCTGCATCGGAATGATATTTGAGCTTGGCAAATCCTCCATAGAGACAACAATTTTCCCAATATGGCGGCTCTGTTGCATCGTCCGAAAAGCTTCTGTTATCTGGGATTGCTGGAAACTTGAATGAACAAGTGGCGTAAGCACTTCCTGCTCAAACAATGCCATCATTTCCTTGAATAGTTTGGATGAAAGTGCCGGTTTTTCTGCCATAAGCTGATCAGCATCAATACCGTAATAGGTGATATTGTTTCGGAAAGGGCGCAAACCCATTTTACTGTCAGCGTAGAAATCCCGTTTTCCGAGCTCTAGAAAACGACCAAAAGGCTTAAGGATGGACAGATTTTTACCGATAGCATCTCCAGATAAGGAATTGAGTACGACATCAATGCCATCCCCTCCGGTCTGCTCCATAATCTGATCCGCAAAATCGAGGGAGCGACTGTCGAATATATTGTCGATACCTTGCAGTTTCAGGAAGTCTCTTTTCTCGTCTGAACCTGCCGTCACGAAAATCTCCGCGCCAATATGTTTTGCATATTGAATAGCCGCAAGACCAACACCGCCAGCGGCGCCATGAATAAGAACTCTTTCTCCGGGCTGAAGGCGTGCCAAATGCTCGAGTGCGTAATAGATTGTAAGGAAGACGCTTGGGATCGTGGCAGCCTCACAGAAACTCATATTTTCTGGTATTTGAGTAACGGCTGTTGTTTTTGTACACAAATATTGAGAGAAACAATCTGAGGCGAAGCACATAACACGATCGCCGATTTTAAAACCTTCGACATCTGCGCCAATCGCTGTAATAACGCCAGAACCTTCCATCCCAAGAGTGGGACCGGCATAGCCATTTTCTACAGCTTCATCCTTTAGAACACCCATAGCCCACATGACATCCCGAAAATTCAGACCTGTCGCACGCATATTAATGCAGATTTCATCTGACGCTGGTTCTGGGATTTTCTTTTCAAACCAGGCAAGGTTTTCTAACGCACCAGGGCTTCTGAAATTTAGGCCCGCATTCTCAATTACATGGGTGTTTTCTTCTTCAGCATGAATTGGTCTAAGGCGCGTGCCAAAACGGGATGTATTATCCAGAATAACTTCGTTTTCGCGATCTTCCGCCAAGATTTCATTTGAGAGCGCCGCTATATCAATTTGATCGCCGGCAATATCAATTAATTTACATTGTAAGTCCGGATATTCGTTAGCTATCACTCGCCCTAGTCCCCATAAAGGAGCCTGAAGTGGGGAGGGAGTATGCTCATTTAAGAACTGACTACCACGGGTTAAAATATGCAGCAGAGGCTTCTGCGGTAGAATTTCTCTTTCGAAAGCTTGCAAGGCAGAAATTAAACTTGCGCACCGAACATGTTGTATCTCTAAGGCTAAATTTTCTGATTTTTCCAGTAACCCGGCTAAATGAACTATTCGCAGTACAGGCACTTCTTGGCTCATCAAGTGTTGGGCTAATAAATCAAATTCGGGTTTATCAAATGCTTTAAGACCAAATTGATTTTGGCTCAAAGATCCTGTTGTCTCTTGTATCGACACAATAAGATGGTCGAATTCAGAGAGTGTAATAGCCAGTTTTGCGGCAAGAGTTTCTTCTTCCGCGTTGTTGGCAATAAAGAGTGTTGTGCCTTTTTGGGTTGAAGTGATCTCAGAGGGATCTTCTTCATTCTCAAAAATCTGTTCATTCAACTGTTCTGCGACAAGCACAAAACCGTTTTCAAAGTATGTCTCAGATTTTTCCAAGAGCACAGCAGCTTTAAAGGAATTACCTGCTTCCAAATGCTTAACCCACGCTGTTGATGATAGAGATAACGGGGTCGGTTTTTGTCCACTTATTGTTCTATTCCACCACTCGCTGTTACCGCCTGCAATCAGGTTTGCAAGGCGCCCTTCACTACACTGGGCAACAAGAAGTTTTCCATTTTTCGCTAATAGTTGACGAGAAAGGTAGGAAATAGCTTCAAATTTTGGAGGGTTCCACGGGGTTCCCCGAGTTATGATAATATCAAAAGACCCAAACTCAGATTGAAGTACACCAGCTGTTTGAGCTGTTAAATCGTCAAGAAGCCGACAGGAAACACCGTTAATAGCGCCAATATCTTTTTGTGCGCGATGTACAATATCTGAGTCTGTTGAGGTGAAGATATAGTCTAGTTTATCACTTTCGATATAGCTCAGGAGGGACTGAGCACTGAGAATGTTATGACCATCTAATTCCAGTATGCGAAGTCGATTTGGGCTATCGTAATGATCAACAAGCTGCTTGACTGCGGTATTGGTTTCATCTTCCATTAAACGTGTAAGATTTGAATTTTCGGCTGCAAATTTAGGAATTGCCGTCCCGGAAGTAAAAGCAAGGTCGTCCGGTGAAGTGATCCCTTTTAAGATATTAGGGAGCATTACCCCACTGCGTCCGAGCAGTGTCATTTCAGGTAACGTTTCTGGATGGTCTCTTAAGATCAGACGCCAAATGTCGGCAGGGTTATAGATTTCAGCATGTTCATTTATTTTCCAACCTGTAGGGCTTTGGAAAATTAGCTCATCTTCCTCCATAATATGGATCAAATATTCAAGAAAATGACGTTGATCAATATCAAGTGCGGCAGAGGCCATGAAATCTTCAATGCTTAAGCCACTTTCGAAATCACCCCCTAATTCTGAGATTGCCTTGAAGGCAAACGCAGATGTCAAAGCTTCTGTGAGGGGAAGTATTTCCTCACGATATGTATCAAAATCATCAGTATTTGATGAAGGAATATCTCTCACCTTCAAAAGCAAGTCTTCAATAGAAAGAAGTGCTGTTGACCCTAATGAATTACCAATCGGAACAATCGTTTGGGCATAACGTGAAGGCGTTGCAGATACCGATGCACTTTCAAATTTCCTGAAACGACACTCTGTCAATGTGGCGACTAAATTTCCATCTTTGTCTTCAAGAACAAAATCGGCGATGACAGAACGGGAGCTAATGCGCTTCAGTTTTGCTTTACAAGTAATTTCAGTTTCGCCTGACTTGTAGACAGTAATTCGGCCAAATACGGACGGGAGATAGACTGCGTTCGCGGGGAGATCACTTTGGTTTTGAAGCAAGACAAATAAGGCTTGTAGGCAACTGTCCATTAAACTTGGATGTAGAATATAGTCAGCTGCTTTGCTTAAGTTAGTTTCAGGAAGAACCAATTGAGCGATCAGTGTATTGCTGCCAGCTTGTGCCCATTTTAAGCCCTGAAATGCGGGGCCATAATCAAGCCCAAGGGTTTTGGCGAAAGGATAGAACTCGTCACTGGATAGCTGATTTCCTTCCAACTCGTCCGCTTTAACAACAAGTTTGTTATTCTTAGCAGAACTTATTGTTTGAGAAATTCTTCCCGTCGCGTTCGTAATTCCGTCCCCATCACCAAGATAGGGGCGCGAGCGGATTGTGAAACTGCCATCTTCAGAATTTACTTCAAAACGAATTGTTCTAAGAGTTTTTTCTTCTAGAACCAACGGGACATGGATTTCGAGATTTTCAATAGCCTGTCCATCATCCCCATGAAGCGAGCGAGAGGCGGCAAGCGCCATTTCAACAAAACCTGCAGCAGGAAAGACAATTGAACCAGCTACTTTATGATCCATTAAAAAGGACGGATTTCGGGCGCCAAGATTCAGTGTCCATTCACCCAATGCGGATTTACCCCGCTCGCCTAGAAGTGGGTGGTCCCAAACATTATCAATGCCACCGTTCGATTCTGAAGTAAGGGCCAATTTATGGGTTTGTTTATCCCACGGGTAAGAAGGAAGATCCGCCGGAAATGGTCCTTTGGGTAAAAAGGCGGATATATCGATTTCACCACCTAAAACAAATATTTGACCGGGCATTTCTACCAGTCTAGCCAAATCATTTTTACCACTTAAAAAGCGGATGGCGCAATTGTCTGTAGTCTCCTGCCGGGTTGTATTACGAATATAACTTTGCAAAATTGATTTCGGGCCAATTTCAAGGAAAAGGCGACAGCCTTGCTCCCATGCTTTTTCGATTCCGCTTCTAAATTGAACGGGTTTACGAATATTTTGCCACCAATAGTCCGCATCTAGTTTTTCACCGTCGATGAGCTCGCCAGTGACGGTGGAAATGAACGGAATAACAGAGTTGACTGGCGCGATCGATGCGAGCTCTTCTTTAATTTCCGTCTCAATACGATCCATCGCGGGGCTATGGAAAGCATAGTCTAAATCTAATTTCTTATATGCAATGCTATTTTCTTTTGCGTAGTCGCGAAGCGTATAGAGGTCATCCTCATTGCCGGAAAGGGTTACACTTGTTGGGCCATTAAAACCCGCAAGAACAATATCCAAATCCAGACTTTCAAGGAGTGCTGCGGCTTTATCAGCGTCCATTTCCATGGCCGCCATACTGCCAGCACCGCGTGTCTTACCCTGTGCATTGCTTCTTTTTAAAATAACATCAACCGCTTGGTCCAAATTAAGGATGCCGGCAGCGTAGGCTGCTGCAATTTCGCCAACACTGTGACCAAAAGAGGCCGCGGGTCGGATGCCAAAGCTCTTTAAATATTCAACAAGCGCTATTTGAATAGTCATAATCAAAGGCTGGGCTATCGTCGTGTCATTAATTTTTTCGTCGTCAGCATTTTCAATAGCGTCAAGCACAGACCAACCTGCTTTTGACTGAATTAGCGCATCAATGCGTTCCACCCATTCTTTAAAAACAGGATCTCCGGCTATTAAATCCTTTGCCATACCTGGATACTGGGCACCGTTTCCATTAAAAACAAACGCGATGGGCTTTGGCGTGGCATCTGCTTGTCCTTGCAATGCCGATTGGTAGGGTGATCCATCGTCTAAAAAGGCCGCAAGGGAACTTGTTATTTCACTGACGTCTTTACCGGTAACCGCGAGACGGTTTTCAAAACTTTCCCGATAGTGATAGGCCGCCGACGCCGTTTCAATATATTTTTCAGCATCGGGCGAGCTCTCAATATAGTCCAGATATTTTGCTGCTAGATCGTTTAGAGAACGATCAGAACGTGCTGAAAGAAAAAGGGGTGGTAACGTATTTCCGCCGCCTTTTGCTGTTTTGTGTAGTGGCAAGGAGGCGATTTTCGTATCTGATCGATATTGTTGTATGACCGCGTGACCATTTGCACCACCAAATCCGAATGAATTAACACCAACTGTAATCAGGTTGTCGGATTTCTTAATGGTCGACGTTTCTGAGGCCACCTCAATATTATACTCATCAAAAGGAATGTCGTCGCGTTGTTTTTGAAGATGTACACTCTTGGGAATGGTGCCATTTTTTACGACTAACGCAGCTTTTACAAGACCGGCCATTCCTGAGCCAGCTTCTAAATGACCGACATTTGTTTTTGCTGATCCAATAGGGAGCTTGTTAGTTGGGGAGCGGTGGGGACCAAAGAAACGCCCAATCGCACCAACTTCAGCAGCGTCACCTACTACTGTCCCCGTACCATGGGCTTCAATATAAGTCAGATCTTTTGGCTCAATTTTTGCAGATTTATAGACTTTGCGTAAGAGCGCTTCTTGCCTGTCAGTACTGGGCAAAGAAATTCCGTTTGTTCTACCATCGGCATTCGTACCGACACCGGCAATAATTGCGTGCACAGGGTTGCCGTCTTCCAGAGCATTTTTTAAGCGCTTGAGGACAAAAATGCCACCGCCTTCCGATCTCACATACCCATTTCCGCGGCTGTCAAAGGCCATGCAGCGCCCATCTTCTGAAAGCATGTTTGCTTGAGAAAACCCGACAAATGGATAAGGCGTGAGCAGAACACTAACACCACCACACAGCGCCATATCTGAATCGCCTGAGCGAATTTTCTGGCATGCAAGATCAAGTGCGTAGAGGGAGGATGAGCAGGCCGTGTCAACAGAAAGGCTTGATCCTTGGAAATCGTAAAAATACGATAGGCGATTGGATGCAAGGCTCATAGTCGTACCGAGCATGAAAAAGGAATTTCCAGATGCTAAATCGGAAATCTTTGAATTGCCGTAGTCGTTGGAAGAAATGCCAACATAAACGCTTGTATCACTTCCGCGGGTAAGAGAAGGCTTTATGCCAGCATTTTCAAATGCTTCCCAACTAAGTTCTAGTAACAACCGCTGCTGAGGATCTAATTGCGCCGCTTCGCGAGGGGAGATATTAAAAAAGCTGGCATCAAAATCCCACAAATTATCCAATTGGCCCGCTGATTTCGTGTAGGACTTTCCAGGAATATCTCTTCCGGGATAGTAATAGGCGTCAACATTCCACCTCTCATTGCTTACTTCTGTGATAAGATCTTCGCCATCTACTAAAACCCGCCAGTAATCTTCTAAATTATTGCAACCGTTTGGTAGCCGGATAGAAGATCCTACAATGGCAATTTCATCACCAGTCATTGCGGTTTGTACTTTTGATTTCTTCATGCGCTTTTAACGTACCTTAGTAGAATTTACCAATCTGGATAAACTGTTTGCTACTGCAAGATGAATTCCAGGTTTTGTATAAAAATTCCCATTCACATGGCAATGTCTCATCAAAGAAGCTTTAAACATTTCGTATAGTGTTTGATCCGGTTTTATAGGATTCCTCCAAAAATCAGTGTCACTGAATTTTGAAACAAGACCCTTTACCGAAAAAATAGAAGCCCCTAATACCATTACAGGGATATCTTTATCAAGGGCGGTCATGCCGACTGTGCTGTTGATGGTAACAACCCCCTTACAAAAACTCAGAATTTTGTTCAAATCACCACCATCGATATAGAACACCCTGCTTTCAATGCCGTGATGAAAGGCCAGTTTTTCTATGTGTTGTCGGTAATTAACCATGCCATTATCTAAAGGGTGATTTTTTATCAGTAAGTGTGAATGTTTGTCGGCATTGTTTGTGAAGGATTCTATCACAAAAGCGATTGCATCCTTCATATCTGTAAAATCAGAATGAACACGTAACTGACTGTCAGAATCAAGCTGCAAGGGAAACAGAAATACTGACTCTTTACGCGTAGAAAGGGTTTCTATTGTTTTTTGCGCTTGTTTTCTCATCCATGTTAGCTTGATCAGGCGACGGCACCATGACGCATATTCGTGCCAAATAACATAAGGACGGTGAGTCTTATGATAGGGGAATTTCCACTTTAGAAACAAACTGGCGAAATTATAAGCAAAGTCATAGGAGATCCGGTGTTTTAGGCCTCCTCCTACAGGTTCGTCGGTAATATCGTTGTGGATATTATTTTTGCTTTTTTCGAGTATTTCGGGAAATGAAAAACTTGAATTTCCATTGACGCCACCTGCTTCTAATGTCACCCAATGGGGGCGAAGATAGGCTTCTTCAAAGACCCACACTTGAATGCCGTTAAGTTTTGCAAGCTCGATTGCTTTGGTATGCCAAGGGCGACAATCACCGAATAAAACTATGTCAGTAACGCTCAATTGGTCAAAGATCTCATGGACAAATGTTGTGAACTCAGACGGCTTGCCAGTAAAATTAATTTCGTTGAAACCGTGCCAAAACAGCCAATCTCCACCGTTAAAGTTTATTTTGTGAACAGAATGGCCTTCTTTGGACAATCCCATACCAAGTTGTTTAAAAAAAGGGCTGGCGATTGTTTGCAAGAATAAAAATGATTTGGTGTTGGCTGAGTTCACAGAAGTTTTAGTCCTATAGTAATTTTCTAACGAGAAGATAACGGTCAATTCGATATTTTTTTTAATTAGTCCTGAGCGGAGCTACACTTATATTCTAAAAACTAATTTTTCATTCTAAAGTACGGTACTATTTTTATTTCAAAAAAAGTATAATGATATTACGCTAAAATCCAGAAATCTCTATAATAAATGCAAGGTTAAAGACGATCAGCCGTAGTCAGGAAAAAGATCAAGCAGTTGGAGATCAATATGTCGCTTGTCCTCATTGTGATTTGTTGCATACCAAAGTTGATCTGCAAGAGGGAAGTGTCGGTCTTTGCCGCCGTTGCGGAACTGTGTTGTTTAAAAAAAATAAAAATAGTCTTAACCGTACATTGGCATATGCCCTTACGGGGCTTATATTTTTCCTGATCGCTAATATTTTCCCGCTTCTTATTTTTTCGTTGGACGGGAATACTCAATCCAATCGCATTGTGGACGGGGCCTTTGAATTTATATATTCGGGCTATTGGCCTCTTGGATTAATGGTATTGTTTACAAGTGTTATAGCGCCGCTCGTAATTTTACTTGTGATTGTCAGCTTGTTACTCCCCTTGCAGTTTCAACGAATACCCGTCTTTCCAGAATTTCAAATTTTTGTATTTGTTCATTTGCGACCTTGGGCTATGGCGGAGATCTTCATTATCGGTATTATGGTTGCCTATGTTAAGCTTGGTGATTTCGCTGATGTATATATTGGTGTCTCCCTTGTGGCATTCGTTTTAATGGTGTTCTTTACAGTGATGTCATTCCTTTCTTTTGATTTGAGCGTTGTTTGGCGAAAATTAGACGAAATACGGCAATCATGAATTCCCCACAAACAGCCCTGAATAACGGTGTAATCGCCTGTCACACCTGCCATAGCCTTACTCTGGCTGAAAAAGATAAAAATGGTTTTTATCGTTGTTCCAGATGTCATAGCAGGATTTCTAGTCGTAAACCGAATAGCCTGAACAGGACATGGGCATTTTTAATTGCTGCTGTAATTTTATATATTCCAGCGAATATTTTTCCAATCATGACTGTCGTCTCTTTTGGAAAAGAAAATAGCGATACTATTTTGAGCGGAATTTTTTATTTGATGGATTCAGGTCAGTGGGTCATTGGTCTAGTGGTATTCTTTGCCAGTATTTTTGTTCCAATATTTAAAATAACGGCATTATCTTTTTTAGCCCTTTCGGTTCAGTTAAAATTTAAATGGCAACCAAAAACCAGAACGATTCTTTATCGAATTGTTGATGCAATTGGTCGTTGGTCTATGATTGATGTGTTTATGATCTCTATCTTAATAGCGCTCGTAAAATTAAAAGCATTGGCGACTGTGGAGGCCGAACCCGGAGCTATTGCTTTTGCGGGAGTCGTCATTTTGACAATGTTTGCGGCAATGACATTTGATCCGCGATTAATATGGGATCAGGTAGAGGATACTCACAATGACTGAAAAGAAAAAAATTGAAGCTCACACGCCGATTATACGCCGCGGCGTCTCAGGACTGATGAGTATCTGGATTGTCCCGCTGATTGCAGTGCTGATAGCGGGCTGGCTCGTTATAAAAACAGTAAATGAGAAAGGGACGGAGATAAGTGTCCTTTTACAAAGCGCAAAAGGCTTGGAAACCGGTAAAACCTCTTTAAAATATAAAGACGTGATAATCGGAATTGTTGAACGAATTGAAATCCCAGATGATGATCAAGGTGTCTCAGTTGTCGTTTCGGTCAATCAGAATGCTGAAAAATATTTGACGGAAACAGCAACTTTCTGGGTCGTTGCACCCGCCATTGGGCTTGAAGGTGTCTCCGGTTTGGATACCTTGCTTTCAGGCGCTTATCTCGAAATCGATCCTGGAGCAGGCGGTGAAAGGGAACGTGACTTTATTGGCTTGGAACGTGCCCCAGTTATTACGTCAACAACTGCAGGGCGCCAGTATCTTCTTCAGTCTAGCCGTGTTGGCAATGTGTCTCGAGGAACACCTGTCATTTACAAAGGTATTCGGGTTGGAAAAATCCTAGGACGGAAGTTGTCTGAAGACCGGAGCCAGGTCGAACTTATTGCTTTTGTAGAAAGCCCCTACGACGAGTTGGTTCAGGAAGGGACAAAATTTTGGGATGCTGGCGGCATAAATGTAACGGTTTCAACCGATGGCATCGAGGTCGGAGCCGCTTCTCTGCAAGCCCTGTTATCGGGGAGTATTGAGTTTAAGACCCCGCCAGGTCTAAAGGCCACGTGGGTGGCAGAGGAGGGCTATGAATTTGTTCTCTATGGAAATAGAAAATCAATGGAAGATGCCAAATTCACAGAAAAATTCACCTATATTTTATACTTCGATGGATCAGTCAGTGGTCTTGAGGTTGGGGCGTCGGTTGAATTCAAAGGCATGAAAATTGGCAGCGTTAAAGAAATCAATCTTGTTGTCGATCGGAAAACGGCTAATTATTTTCTTCCCGTCATCATAGAAATTGAGCCGCAAAGGGTGAAGTCTGTGGAATCTAAGGATCAGATTTTGTCTTTGGTGGAAGAAGAGAAAAACCGAGTTGAAGTTTTCGAGTCTCTTATTGATAGAGGTCTGAAAGGGCGATTAAAATCGTCCAATTTCTTAACAGGAAATCTCATCGTTGACCTTGATTTATTGCCTGATAAACCTCCGCGTTACTTCGCCTATGACGACCAATACCCAGAGATTCCAACCCTCCCTACTGAATTAGAGGAAATTACAACGTCTTTGACACGGCTTGTCGAAAAAATTGAACGGTTACCAATCGACGGTATTTCCAATTCCTTGCTTGGTGCGGCATCAGGGCTAGAGCGTATCGTTAATTCCGGCAAGTTGGAGGAGACGATTGGAGAATATAAAAACTTGGCGACTTCCGTGAGGAAAGCGGTTGATGAGGTGGATAGAGATATGTTGCCTAACATTAATGCGGCAGTCGTTGATATGAGAAGGGCGTTGCAAAGGGTCGATACGACGTTGATCAGTGCGACAGATCTATTTACTTCAGCCTCTTCTCTAGTCGCAGATGGATCGCCTGTAAAATATGATTTAACTGTGATGATGAGAGAGCTTGCAGCGGCAAGTCGAGCTGTGAGAAACCTTGCTGAATATTTGGAACGTAACCCTAGTTCGCTTTTAAGTGGGAAAAAATAGAATGGGTATTTTAATAAAAATACGAACTCATTTGCTTGAAGTTGTTGTGTTAATTTCAACCGCACTATTTCTGGTTGGATGCAGCGTGGGAGCACCGTCAGTTCCAACTCAATTCTATGCATTGCAAGGCGCTGAGACAAGCTATCTAAAGTCCATGAAGATCCCGACGTCAGCGGGGCTTCAGGTTGGTATCGGTCCTATAGAAATACCCGGATATGCCGACCGCTCTCAAATAGTGTCAGTCGCAAAAGATTCTAAAATGAAGATCGCCGATTTTGACCATTGGGCAGAACCTGTTCAGAATAATATTGAGCGCATTTTGGTTTCTAATATCTCGGGACTAATTAGTAGCAAACAAGTATTTCCCTATCCGGCAAGCTTTCAGCCCGGCATTGATACTCTTCAGGTTTCAATGGAAATTGGGGACATGATCCAAACTGAGACGGGCATGGTGCGGTTGTCTGTAAGCTGGAATATTAAGAAGATGTCGGACAATAAGTTGCTTTCGAGGGAGAGTGCTATTTACACCAAACAGGCAATTTATGATGATTATACGAACTACGCATCGTCATTAAGTGAACTATTTGCACTTCTTGCTGTGGATATCGTGTATTCAATCGAAAAATCTAGATCTCAGTAAATTTCAGTAAAAGTGGATAGTTAGGAGAAAATTGAAATGAACGTTCTTTTCATTACAATCGATCAATGGCGAGCTGACTGGCTTGGCGCGAACGGAAATGATTATATTAAGACACCTAATATCGATGCTCTTGCCGGCGATGCGGTACTCTTCCGAAAACACTTTTCCTGCTCTGCACCCTGTGGTCCATCACGAGCGACTTTGCTTACTGGTATGTATCCAAGCAATCACAGGTCCATAAAAAATGGGACACCCCTTGATCAATCACTAACAAATGTTGCGTTAGAGGTACGAAAACTGGGTTATACGCCCACACTCTTTGGTTATACGGATACGACAACGGATCCACGCGGAAAAAACCTAAATGATCCAGTATTTAGCACTTATGAAGGGGTAATGGAGGGCTTCAAAGTAGAAGTTCAATTATCCACGGAAAGTGGACCCTGGCTTTCAGATTTGAAAGCAAAAGGGTATGAAGTGAACAAGCCTGGATATGATATTTATTACCCTGATCCAGATTATAAACTGCCTGAAGGGCGCCACATTACCTACGCGCCATCTTGCTTTAAAGCAGAAGATAGTGAAACAGCGTGGCTGACTAATCAGGTTCGGGACTATATTCGAATGCAGGATGGTGATAAATTCTTTTGCCATTTGACTTATTTACGGCCCCATCCACCTTTTATCTCGCCGCCGGAATATCATGATCTTTACAAGCCCGAAGATATGAAGAAACCCGTTCATTTTGGTGATGTGTCTGCTGTTGGCGACACGCATCCGTTTATGGAACCGGTTTTGAGTTTTATTCAGCAAAATGATTTCTTTATGACGGGTGAGGGGGCAATGAAGGATTTAAGTGAAGAAGAAGTTCTCCAAATTCGGGCAACCTATTCAGCGCTGGTTACAGAAGTCGATGATAATGTGGGAAGGTTAGTGGACTATTTAAAAGAGTCAGGGCTTTATGATGAAACCTTGATCGTGGTTACTTCAGATCATGGTGAGCAGCTTGGCGATCATCATCTATTCGGTAAGCTCGGGTTTTATGATCAGAGCTTTCATATTCCACTGATCATCAAGCCGCCAAAGTCCTGGAATGGTGAGACAGGAAACAAGATTGATGCATTTACTGAATCTGTCGATATTACACCAACTATTCTGGATATTTTGGGAGCGGATATCCCGCAACAATGTGATGGTAGAACGTTGGCTCCGTGGCTAAAAGGAGAGGCGCCGGCAAAATGGCGCGATGCGGTTCATTGGTTGTTTGATTTTAGAGATCCTGAATTGTCTTTACCTGAGCAGGTTTTTGGTCTTGATACGGAAGAATGCAGCCTGCTTGTCCATAGAGACGAGCAGTTTAAATATGTGCATTTCGCGGCTATGCCATCGCTTCTTTTCGATCTGAAAAATGACCCGGACGAGACCCGTAATCTGGCTGAAGAGCCAGATTATCAAGCTGTCGTTCTTGATTATGCACAGAAACTTCTGTCATGGCGTATGTGCAATGAATATGGGGCGCTTGATAATTATCTCGCCACCCCAAAGGGTATGATTGTACCGTCCTAAATCTTAATTTCGCTGGGAAGTGATTTTCCAGCGAAGAAGGCATCCAGATTGTCGAGGCATTTGAAACCCATTTCGTTTCGGGTTTCAACTGTCGCACTTCCAATATGGGGAAGGACAAATAAGTTTGGTAAATCCATGTAACCCGGATTCAGGTTGGGCTCGTTTTCAAAAACATCGAGACCTGCTGCCGCTAATTTTTTAGATTTAAGGGCCCGGATCAAAGCCTCATCCTCAACAATTGGACCGCGCGCAGTATTCACTAATACTGCGCCATCTGGCATGGTGGCTATGGATGCGTCGTTGATAAGGTAGCGTGTTTCTTCCGTCAGGCCGCAATTTATGGACAGAAAATCGCAATTGGGCAGAAAACTATCCAGCGTTTCATGATAAATCGCATCTTTCAGCCTCTCTGCCGTTACTGGGCGGCGGTTATGGTAATGTATCTCCATATCAAACCCTAAGGCCCTGCGGGCGACGGCTTGACCAATACGGCCCATACCCAAAATCCCCAATTTTTTGCCAGTAACTTGAACGCCCAAAAACTGATTGGCGGACCATCGGTCCCATTTTCCCGCCCGTAAATATTCAGCAGACGAATGGGCCATACGAGCCGCGCCTAGCATGCATAACATCGCGATATCCGCTGTTGCATCGGTGAGCACATCGGGTGTGTTACATAATCGAATGTCACGTTTATCCGCGGCGACAACATCCAAATGGTCATAGCCAACAGAGAAAGTCGTTATGAGCTTGACGTTTGACGGGAGTGCGTCAATCAGCTCCTTGGGAAAAGGGTTTGTTGGGCTACACATAATAGCGTCCACATCGGATGCTCGCTCCAATATGACCTCAGGTGATAAATGTTCATCTGAGCTATTGGTTACGACCTGATAATCGCTCAGTAATCTTTCCATTACGGCAGGGGGAAAATCACGTGTTGCCAGAATACGCGGCTTAAGGGACATGTGTAAAACCTTAGGTTAGTGAGTTTCGCCCATAACATGACGAATATGAGTGGAGAGGAAGCTTGTGGGTTCCGCAAGAGACGACATAATACTAAAGTGATTGTAGGGGGCCAGTACCTTGGGGGCCAAAGCAACTTCAGGCCAAGATGCTGCTAAGGCATCGCTTTGAGCCAGATATTCGCGACCTTCTAGCCCGCCAACTATAAGATGAAGTTTGCCGCTGCTCGGCTCTTTGAAATTGACCGGACTATTTCTTAAGACCGTTTCCATGTCAAGATTGAGATCTTTTTGTAGAAAACACAAACTGATTGGCAGAAGGTTATATAAACCACTAATTCCGACGCCGGACTTTATGATTTGCTTTGGAAGTTCAGGGGCGAATTCTGACCAGTCGGTAGCCATACACATAGCGACAAGATGGCCGCCAGCAGAATGACCTGAAATGTGGAGGTTGGAGCTGTCTAAGTCCAGCTCAGCTGCGTTGGTATATAAAAAGGCCAAGGATTTCTGGCACTGATGAACAAGTACATCAATGGTTACTTCCGGCATAAGTTGATAGTCAACAATTGCCGTGGCAATACCATATTGAGCAAAGGCTCTGGCGACAAACGTAAAGTCGTCTTTAGATAAAGCTTTCCAGTATCCGCCATGAAAGAAAACTTGAATGGGGCAGGGCGACCCATCCCATTCTACAGGGTAAATGATATCTAGAGTCTGACCCGACGCCTCATCATAGCAATAGGTTTTTATGTCAGAATATTCGTGTATGGCTGTAGCACAAAGGGCGGACCACTCTCCTAAGTAGGATTTAAAATCAGCGACTTTCATTTGGTTGTTATATTCAACATCCAAACCAAACTGATCATAGTCTTTATAGACAATAGTGCTCATACCTTTAGCTTCCCCCGTTTTGATGCAAACAGTGTAGCGGGAAGTTTGCTTTTGGCCCAATCTTTTATTCTTTTGAAAATTGCTGAAATTGGTTATGTTGCAGTGCATAAAAATTAAGAATAACTTTCAAACGGGGAGACGAAAACATGCCTGCATCTATTTCCAAACAAGAATATTTAAATTCAAAAGGGACTGAATACGGACCTGGCGAGTGGTTCAAAGTTGACCAGGACAGAATTAATAAATTCGCAGAAGCCACGGATGACCACCAGTTTATTCATGTGGATCCGGTCGCCGCCAAAGCAACGCCTTTTGGTGGCACGATCGCTCACGGTTTTTTGTCTCTGTCCTTATTGGCGCATTTGGTTCCTCAAATTGCCCCTAAGCCTGAGAATGTGCAAATGGGTGTGAATTACGGCATGAACAAACTTCGGTTTTTAGCTCCCGTAAAAGTAGATAGTGAAGTCCGGGTTAGAAGCAAGGTGATTGACGTCGTTGAAAAACGTCCGGGTCAGATTTTGCTGACATCAGAGGTAACTTTGGAGATCAAAGGCCAAGATACACCAGCCTTGATAACCGAATGGCTTGGTATGACATTTGTTGGCGACTGAGCAGATAAAATTAGTAAGAATATAAGGAAAAATCATGAGTATTCGTTTTGATGGAAGAGTGGCAATTGTCACAGGTGCTGGTAATGGTCTTGGACGGTGCCATGCATTAGGCCTTGCGGCTCGCGGTGCTAAGGTTGTCGTCAATGATTTGGGTGGTTCGCGCGATGGTAGTGGATCGTCTAGTGATGCTGCAAAAGCTGTTGTGGCTGAAATTGAAGCGGCTGGCGGTGAGGCCCTTGCTAATGGTGCTGATGTCACCAAATATGATCAAGTCGAAGCGATGGTTGCAGAAGCGGTCGCTAAATGGGGAAGCGTTGACATCCTCGTTAATAACGCTGGTGTGCTTCGGGACAAGTCGTTTAACAATGTTGAACTTGGCGATTTTGGTTTCGTTCTGGATGTTCACTTGATGGGCGCGGTACATTGCTCGAAAGCTGTTTGGCCGCACATGCGGAGTAATAAATACGGTCGTATTGTTATGACTACATCCTCTAGTGGACTGTATGGTAACTTTGGACAAAGCAATTATGGCGCTGCCAAAATGGGTGTCATCGGATTGATGAATACCCTTGTTATTGAGGGCGGAAAATACGGTATCCGGGTCAATGCTCTCTCTCCTTGTGCAGCGACACGTATGACCGAAGACTTGATGCCTGAAAATCTATTGGATCTGCTAAAGCCGGAAACTGTAACACCTGCCTTGTTATATCTTGTTGGAGAAGACGGACCGAACAGGACCATCATAACAGCCGGCGCGGGAACCTATGCGACGTCGATTATTTACGAGACCGGCGGGATGTTCTTGGGCGAAGAAGATCAGACACCTGAAAAGATTGCTGAAAATTGGGCCACAATCTCTGATCCTTCCACGCAAAAAGAATATACCAGTGGTAACGATCAGACGCAAAATATGCTGACTAAAGCGGCGACTGCTTTGGGAATTAATCTACAAGGTTGATTTTGAAGAACCTAATGAATAACCGCCCCGATTTCTGGGGCGGTTATTTTTATGCGCTTGCCATTTTAATAGTCCTATGACATTTTTCTGATGTAGGGGGGCCGCATGTTTCAAACAGATATTAATTTGTATCTTCAAAGTTTCTCATCAGGATGGCTTGATGCCTTAATGCTCTTGGTGTCGTGGACTGGTGGGCAGACGTTTCTTGTGGGAATATTGTGCCTTGTTGCGCTGGGAATTGACATAAAACGCGGCTTTCTTCTTGCTCAATTATTCTTGGTCACGATTGTGGCGACGGATATTTTGAAAACTACATTCGCTCTCCCGCAGCCATTCTACGTTGATTATAGCCTTAAGGATTTCGGTGCTTTAAAGGATGGGGTTGTTGCGTTCTCAAACGCGGGGGCTGCTTCTTTTCTGTCTTTGATACCAGATCATGCTGTGTCGGCATATCGTGGCCTTGACCTTGGCGCCAGTGAATTTGGGCTTCCGTCGGGACATACAACAGGGGCAGTTGCGCTTTGGGCAGGATTAGCAGTTGTTTTTCGAAAAAATGCTTTGGTGTTACTTGCTTTTGTTATGATCCCACTGATGATGCTGTCTCGGCTTTACCTTGCGCGGCATTTCCTTGCAGATGTGCTTGTTGGTTTTGGGCTCTCTATTAGTATTTTGATCGTTTTCTCAACCTATTATTACAGAACGAATTGGCAAAGAATTTTTATTCTTACTTCTTATTCGTTTGCGAATTTTCGGCAGACGGCTTGGTTGTTTTTAGTGGGCTTCGGTTTCCCCGTCGCTTTAATTTTTATCGGTGAAGGCCATGTTGGCAGGATTGCATCATTGCTTGCGGTGAACTTGGCTTTAATTATTCTTGTGGCAACAGAAATTTCCTTTGAGGAAGGTAACTTTTGGCAACGGGGACTTCGGGTAGTCTTGGGATTTGTTCTATTTTTTGCTCTGAATTCAGCGGTGAAGTTAATCCCAATACCTCATGATGCCGTGCCCTATCAGCTTTTGAAAGGGTTCGTTCCTGTTTTCACGATGTTGCTAGCGGCCCCCATTCTGGTGTCCTTCACTATTAAGGAAAGAATGGTCAATTTTAATCGTTCTTAATATTAATCCTTGTCCCCCCTTAGGAGCATTGGTTACACTTTTTAGTAAATGTTGGAGGGACCGTGACTAGAACTACAGGATCAAAGGGCGAAAAGACCCTAAAAGCGTTGCAAGAGGCCGGGATAAACCGACTTTATAAACAAGGTTTTTCGGGGATGACACTTCGCGAGCTTGCGGGGGATGTGGGAATTCAAGCGGGTTCGCTTTATAATTACTTCAGTAACAAGCAGGATTTTCTGTATGAAATACTCAGGAAAGTGATGCTGGATGTTATTGGAGAGATGGAAGTTGCCCTTGATGGCGCCGATAATCCACGCCTTGCACTTTTAGCCTATGTGGAATGTCATGTGGCGTTTCATTCCTCGCGACAGCAAGAAATTCTCGTCAGTACAACGGAACTTCGCAGTCTTGATTCTGAAAACTATAAACTCATAACCGCATTACGGGATGAATATGAAGGGCGCTTCCGAGAAATCCTGGATTGGGGAAATTCGGAGGAATATTGGACGGTGATTGACCCTCAAGTATCCAGTAAATTAATCTTGGGCATGATGACCAGCGTGGGTACATGGTATAGCGTCGATGGTCGGTATCAAATTTCGGATCTGGTGCAAATCTATCAAACAATGATAGAAAACCTTCTCTACAACGAAGTCGCCGCCGCGAGCATGAACCCGGCTATGGTATCTTAAAGGATAAGGAGAGGCTCTACCCCAAATGGAATAGAACCTCCCTCTCGTTTATTTCAAGAAAGGCAAGTTGAGATTATTCTCTTTTGCACAGTCGATTGCGATCTCATATCCCGCGTCTGCGTGACGCATAACACCTGTTGCGGGGTCGTTGAAAAGAACACGGGCTAGTCGTTCATCAGCATCAGTGCTGCCGTCACATACAATCACCAAACCTGAATGTTGAGAAAATCCCATACCAACACCACCCCCATGATGAATACTGACCCATGTGGCACCGCTCGCCGTGCTGAGAAGCGCATTTAGCAGCGGCCAGTCCGATACGGTGTCAGATCCATCTTTCATGGCTTCAGTCTCCCGGTTGGGGCTCGCGACAGAACCTGAATCCAAATGATCGCGGCCGATGACAACGGGTGCTTTTAACTCTCCATTTCTGACCATCTCGTTAAACGCCAGCCCCAAGCGATGCCGCTGGCCCAAACCAACCCAGCAAATCCGAGAGGGAAGTCCCTGAAACTGGATCTTCTCTCTGGCCATGTCTAACCAATTGTGCAAATGGGGATCGTCAGGAATAAGCTCTTTTACTTTCGCATCCGTTTTGTAGATATCTTCAGGATCGCCAGAGAGAGCGACCCATCTAAACGGTCCTATGCCACGACAGAAAAGAGGTCGGATATAGGCTGGGACAAATCCCGGAAAATCAAACGCGTTGGTGACGCCCTCATCAAAAGCAACTTGGCGGATATTGTTTCCATAATCGACCGTTGGAATGCCTTTTTTCTGAAATTCGAGCATCGCACGAACCTGAACGGCCATGGATTTTTTTGCGGCTTTTTCAACTTCAGCCGGCGCGCTTTGACGTTTCTCTTCCCACATGGAGACTGTCCATCCTTGTGGTAGATACCCATTAATCGGATCATGCGCGGAGGTTTGATCCGTTACCATATCTGGCAATTCACCCTTTTCCAAAATTTCATGAAAAACGTCAGCGGCATTCCCTACAAGCCCAACAGAGACAGGCTCTCCGCGCTGGGCCGCTTCTCTGAGGATATTGAAAGCGTCGTCAAGGTTGGCGGCTTTTCTATCCAAATATCCAGACCGTAATCTGAAATCAATCCGACTTGGCTGACATTCCACAGCAAGCATTGATGCCCCTGCCATGGTGGCTGCAAGCGGTTGCGCGCCGCCCATACCTCCAAGGCCTCCTGTAAGGATCCATTTGCCAGAAAGGTCACCGCCAAAATGTTGCCTGCCAGCTTCCACAAATGTCTCGTAAGTCCCTTGGACAATGCCTTGGCTGCCGATATAGATCCATGATCCGGCGGTCATTTGGCCGTACATCATCAACCCTTTTTTATCGAGTTCGTTAAAATGCTCCCAATTGGCCCAATGAGGAACAATATTGGAATTGGCAATCAATACGCGTGGTGCATTTGAATGGGTTTTAAAAACGCCGACAGGTTTTCCCGATTGCACAAGCAGCGTCTCATCGTCCTCCAGCTCCCGTAAACTCGTTACTATTTGATCATATGCTTCCCAATTTCGGGCTGCCCGCCCTATGCCGCCATATACGACAAGTTCCTGCGGGTGTTCAGCCACATCGGCGTCAAGGTTGTTCATCAACATACGAAGGGGCGCTTCTGTCATCCAACTTTTGCAGGACAAGTCTGTCCCTGTAGGGGCCTTGATAACACGGGCATTATCTCTTCTATTATTCATAGCCATGTCCTTAGTTTTCGCCATATGTCTGGCTGCCCCATAAAAGAAGGGCGGATAAAATTTCTAAAAGTATTGATTGGAGCTTCTCTGCGCGCGGCGCGTCGTAATGAAACGGATGCTCTTCATGCATATAGGTTAGCTGAGCGATTTCCATTTGAAGCGCGTGGATATTATTTTTGGGATCCCCGTAGTTTCGGGTAATAAATCCGCCTTTAAACCGACCATTGAGTATATGGGAATAGGAACTGCCGCTTAATATTCCTTTGAGGCCATCAACCATATTGGGGTTTGAGCTCGTGCCATCGGCGCTGCCCAAGTTAAGGTCAGGGAGACAGCCTTCAAAGAAGCGCGGAACTACTGAGCGAATTGAGTGGCAATCATATAAAATCACATATCCAAATTTTTTGTGGATGCGATTTATTTGCGCCTGAAGTTCGTCGTGGTATGGCATCCAGAAGGTTTCTCTTCGACCCTCAACCTCCGCCCGAATGGGGGCTTTCCCTGATCGGTAAATGGGCGTCTCGTCAAATAAACTTGTCGGGCAGAGTTCCGTAACATCTTGACCGGGATAGAGGGAGGAGCCGTCAGGGTTTCGGTTTAAGTCGACGACAAATCTTGAATATCGCGCACTGATGACCGTTGCATCTAATTGTTGTGCGATACCGGAATAGAGTTGCTGCATGTGCCAATCTGTGTCGGGCAGTTTAAGCGCGTCCTCTGTCATACGGATTGCCATGTTAGGCGGCAGATTAATCCCCCCATGAGGCTGGCTTAGAATAAGTGGGGAGTTTCCTGCTGTTAGATCGTAAATATCTGACATTGTTCTGTTCATGCCTCCGCTGAGGGAAGATGTTCCCCAAATTGCTTGATAAGATCGGAGCTTTTTACCAACTTCTTAATTCGCTCAATATCCGGCGCGAAGAACCGATCTTCATCATAAGCACTCACCAATTTACGAAGAGTGCCAAATAGTTCTTCCAGAACAGGTGAAGATTTCAAGGGATGACGAAATTCCACCCCTTGGGCTGCCGCCAATAGTTCAATTGCGACAATTCCTGCAGTATTATCAGCCATACGAAGGAGACGGCGGGCCCCGTGTGTTGCCATGCTGACGTGATCTTCCTGATTGGCGGATGTGGGGATGCTATCAACGGAGGCTGGATGAGATTGTTGTTTGTTTTCGCTGGCAAGGGCCGCGGCCGTAACATGGGCGATCATGAAACCAGAATTGACGCCGGGGTTTTTAACAAGGAAGGCTGGAAGGCCGCTAATAGATGTATCGATTAGCATTGCAACCCGTCGCTCTGACATAGATCCAATTTCAGCAATGACCAGTGCTAAAATATCAGCAGCGAGAGCAATGGGTTCTGCATGAAAATTGCCACCGGAAATTACCTCGCCAGTGTCGGTGAATACGAGAGGATTGTCTGAAACTGCATTGGCTTCTGTTAAAATGACGCCGGTCGCATTGTGAAGTTGATCAAGGCAAGCGCCCATTACCTGCGGTTGGCAACGGAGGGAGTAAGGGTCTTGAACTTTTTCGCAATCTTCGTGAGATTTTCTGATCTCACTGCCTTCAATTATAGATCGATAGGATGCGGCCATTAGGATTTGGCCTTTTTGGCCTCTAGCCTCATGTATGCGGGCATCAAAGGGGGCGTCGGTGCCCTTGGCGGCATCCAAAGACAGACCGCCTGCAAGGGTTGCGGCGCCCAGTAGTTTCTCAGTTTCAAATAGGCCGGCAAGAGCTAATGCTGTTGACACTTGCGTGCCATTTAGGAGTGCCAAGCCTTCTTTTGGACCAAGTTCCAATGGGGATAAGCCGGCATTGTCGAGTGCTTGGCTGGCGGAGATTATCTCTCCCTCCACCCGAGCGTCCCCAACACCCAGCAAGCATGCGGACATATGAGCGAGAGGAGATAAATCACCCGATGCGCCGACGGAGCCTTTGGACGGTATAGCGGGGTATATTTGGTGATCTAGTAAGGCTATGAGGGCATGAATAACCTTCGGGCGTACCCCGGAAAATCCGCGCGCTAGACTGGCGGCCTTCGTGGCAACGATGAGCCTAACAATCGTGTCAGAGAGCAGCGCTCCTGTTCCTGTTGAATGGGACAGAACAAGATTTTTTTGTAGTTTTTCTAACTGGTTTGTTGGGATGACTTCCTGGGCCAAGCGGCCAAACCCGGTATTTATCCCGTAAACCGTCCTGTCTTCCGCTATAATATTCCGCACAGTATCCGCGCTTGCCTCCACTTTTGCCCAACAAGCATCGTCCAGCTTGATGCTGTAGGGCCGCTCATATAAGGCGCGAAGGTCGTCCAGACTGAAATGTCCCGGTGTCACGTGAAGGATAGGAATTGACATAAAATTACCTGTAAAAATGATTTCTGACGGTTAGGTTAATTGGCCTGCGAAATACCGCTGGTGGAGAGGTCTGCTTCCAATATGATAGGAAAGCTCAGAAGGGTGACTAATATTCCAGATTGCAAAATCTGCTTGCTTGCCAACCTCTAAGGTCCCGATAGTGTTCTGGAGGCCCAAGGCCTTCGCCGCATTTCTTGTGAAGCCAGCTAAGGCCTCTTCTGGTGTCATGCGAAACAGCACAGCGGCCATATTCATTACAAGCTGGGGAGACGTGATGGGGGAGGAGCCGGGGTTGCAGTCAGTGGCAAGGGCTATAGGCACATTGCTTCTCCGCAAATCTTCTAACGGCGGCACTTTACTTTCGCGAAGGAAATAAAAGGCTCCGGGTAATAAAACGGCAACCGTTCCATGCTTTGCAAGTGCTTTTACGCCAGCTTCGTCCAGATACTCTAAGTGATCAGCAGAAAGCGCATTGAAATTGGCAGCCAGTTCAGTGCCATGAAGATTACTGAGTTGTTCGGCATGTAATTTAACGGGCAGTTTTAACCGCTCCGCTGTTTTAAATAGCGTGCGAATTTGATCAACGTTGAAGGCAATTTTTTCACAAAACCCGTCTACGGCATCGACAAGACCTAGAGCATGAGCGGTCGGGAGCATTTCTCCGCAGACCTTTGCCATATAGTCATCACTTTTACCTTCAAATTCTGGTGGTAGGGCATGGGCACCTAGGAATGTTTTCATTACACGGACGGGATTTTGCTCTCCAAGTCGTTTGGCAACTTCAAGCATCTTGATTTCTGTTTCTAGATCTAATCCGTATCCAGATTTAATTTCGACGGTCGTAACACCACCTTGCATGGAATCTTTAAGGCGCGGAAGGCTTGCAGCCAAAAGCATATCTTCAGTGGATGCTCTGGTGCTATTGACGGTCGATAATATACCGCCTCCTTTTTCAGAAATCTCAGCATAGGACATCCCATTCAGGGACATTTCGAACTCTTCAGCTCTGTTCCCGGCATAAACCAAATGGGTATGGCAATCGATCAAACCGGGGGTTAGCCAGCGTTGATTGACGTCAACGGTTTCGCAATCGGGGTGAAGATCAAAAGCGCTAAGGGCTGATCTTGATCCAATCCACGCGATGCGTCCTTGCTCAACGGCAATACAATCGGCTTCAGTTTTTCCGTAAGGGTGCCCATTTTCTGCCATTGTCGCTAATTGAGCATTAATGAATATGGTGTCCCATGACGTCTCCCGCATATTTCCTTCCCTCACAGTCAAATAAATTGTATATACAAATTATTATGATAGGATTATCGCAATGATCAAGCATTTTTTTGAAAGCGCGTATATTCAAGGGAAATGGCAACAAAACGTTCTGTTGACCATTAACGCTGATGGACGCATTGCTCATATTGAAAAAGATAGCGCAGTGGGCGCGGCAAACAACCATACGGGGTTGCTGGTCGCAGGGATTGCGAATGTACATTCGCACGCGTTTCAGCGGGCTATGGCCGGAATGGGAGAGATTGCGGGAGCTGCGGGCGACAGTTTTTGGAGCTGGCGACGGGTCATGTATGATTTCCTTACAAAAATCTCACCAGAAGATTTAGAAGCGATTGCGGACCAGCTTTATATGGAGATGTTGAAAGCGGGTTTCACGAGTGTAGGCGAATTCCATTATCTCCATCATCAGTCTGATGGTCAGCCATATTCTGACAGGTTGGAGATGAGCCGGAGATTGATTTCATCGGCAACTAAAACCGGTATTGGTCTTACTCTGTTGCCTGTTTTGTATAGTTACAGTGGATTTGGAGCGCAAAAAGCACTTGAGAGCCAGCGTCGCTTTACCAATTCAGCGGATGATTACCTTTCCATGATCTCCTCTCTTGAGGGATTAACGGAGGCCAATGATCAAATTTTGATTGGGATGGCACCTCATTCGTTGAGAGGGGTGGATGAAGCTCAGTTGAGGGCGCTACAAAATGTCCTAAGTAAAGGGATGCCCATTCATATTCACATTGCTGAACAGATGAAGGAAGTGAATGACTGTGTGGAATGGTCAGGACAGCGTCCGGTTGAGTGGTTGCTTAATCACGCCGATGTGGATAGCCGGTGGAGCTTAATACACGCGACCCATATTAATGAGTCGGAACTTCTAGATATTGCAAATAGCGGTGCGACAGTTGGTTTATGTCCCATAACAGAAGCAAATCTTGGGGATGGCCTTTTCCCCGTGAAGCGCTTTATGGACGCCGGAGGCCATTGGGGGGTTGGGTCTGATAGCAATGTCCGTATTTCCTTGGCAGAGGAATGCCGGATACTGGAATACGGTCAGCGCCTTACGCAGCAAAAACGAACACTTTTGTCAAATCGCGGGGAGTCAAACGGGCAAGGATTGTTCGATAACGCTTTATTTGGGGGGAGCCGGTCGATAAATCCTACTGAAAAACAGGGGCTTGTCGAAGGAGCCCCTGCAAATATGGTGGTTTTGGATGCAGAGCATCCTGTCTTTACCGGAAAAGATGCGAGTTATGCCTTTGACAGCTGGTTCTTCGCCGGCGGAAATGAATGCGTAAAAGATGTATTTGTTTGGGGAAAACAGGTAATCAATGAGGGGGAGCATTCTTTGGAGAATGTGATTACGGAACGCTTCAAAATTGTTATGAAACGACTAGCAGATAATTTGTAATATGTGGTTTTGGCTATGAAAACAGAAGACTTGAATATTCAACTCGATAAGGACCAGTCGGTCCCTCTTTATAAGAAAATTAAAAAGTTGATCAGCGGGAATATTGAGGCAGGTCTTTGGAAACCCGGAGATAAAATACCGACAGAACATCATTTGGTGAAAGAGCTTAAAGCCTCGCGAATGACAGTTAATCGAGCTCTTCGTGAATTGATGCAGGAAAACGTCCTTGTTCGAAAGCAAGGCTCAGGGACTTTTGTGTCCCCATCCAAACTTGAAACGGGCCTTCTGGAAATTCGAAATATAGCGGAAGATATAACCGAACGGGGAAATGTACATTCTATTAAAATTCTGAAACTGGAGAAAATAAAGCCAGAGGAGGACTTTAGGTCATTAATGCACGGGGCGGTGGGGGATGAGTTCTATCATTCTGTCTGTCTTCATGAGGAGAATTCCGCACCCATCCAGTTGGAAGATCGGTATGTGAACCCAATATTGGTACCCTATTTTATTGAACAGGATTTCGACCAACAAACCCCCGGTGGGTACCTTCTTGATAATGTCTCCTACAGTCATGCTGATCATCGAATAAGTGCCTTGATGCCGACACAGGATCAAGCCCGGTGGCTTGAACTTTCCGCGCAGGAACCCGTCCTGATGCTGGAACGACTAACTTATTGTGCTGAAGGGGTGATTACTGCTGTTCGATTGTATCACCCTGCGAACAGATATGAATTTAGTGGGACCTTTATTCCGCATCGAGGAGCTGGGAAAACTGGTTTCAAATGAAGTGACGTTGAATAGTTCTTTAGTAAGTGTTAATATTAGAATAGCTATTATCGACGCATCTATTTTTACTTAATCTCATTAATTCTGTGAAGTGATTTGATAGTCGTATGAATGAAGATCGGTTAATTCAGATACAATTGGCAACACGGCGGCGAATTAAGCAATTAATTTTACCGCTTCTTGTTTTTGTTATTGGTGCTTTTGGGCTGATTTTCTTCGGTATTTGGAATACGTCAAAAATTCAGGATGAGCAGGCGATTGATGCCTCCAAACATTTTCTAGCATCCTTGTTAGAAGATAAGATGTTGTCCCTTCAATCAGTAACAGCTGATTATGCTTATTGGGATATTTCCATAAAAAAACTTGTTGTTGAAGTTGACGACCACTGGGCTGAGAAAAATATCGGTGCCTATTTGCAGGGTCGCCAAGGCTTTGTGGGCAGTTATGTTCTAAATAATCAAAATCGTACAATTTACGCAGCTGAGCATGGGAAAAAGGTTGTTGTCGACTTTCTCCAGTCTATTCCCGCAGCAGAACCTGTTATCGCTCAACTAAGGTCCACTTTTAAATCGAATCCTTTAGGGGTTGGGGTTGGCAGTTATATCTTAAAACCGAATGGAAAATCGTATATTCTAACGGCCTCTATCATTACTCCTGATTATTCCGAATTTACGAAGGAAGAAGGCGCTTATTTCAAGGCTACAAAATTTGTCCTTGTTCATATTACCGAACTAAATACAGATTTTTTTACTGACCTTGCTAATCGCTTTTCTTTTTCAGGTTTGAAGATCAACCGGGACAGCAAACAAAATAGCGATGATACGGCCATTTTGGAGCTCAGATCTATTTCCCAAGAGTCGGTAGGTTGGGTCACTTGGGTACCAAAACTACAAGGTGCCGCCTTTGTTAGTCAGTCCTTGAAAAGCTTTGGATTTGCTATCGTATTTTTGTTCGCCCTTATTGCCTTCATTGCCGTTCGTACCTTTAATATTTTTAATATTTTTGACAAGGGGTCGGCTGATTATGAGGCACGAACCCAGAAGGTCTTGGACTATGAACAAGCAATTTCAGGGCTAGCAAAAGAAGAGTTTCTTGATGAAAAAAGTATGATCAATGGCCTTCAGAAAATAAT
>JBALXM010000037.1:4877-36808 GCA_036960695.1 Sneathiella sp. | reverse complement strand
GGGACGACATACGGCCAATACCGGGCATGTCCATCGGTTCTGTGGTGATCGTCGCACCGGCGTCCTTTGCCCGCTTTGTTGATGCATCCACATCTGCAACGGTGACATAGATAGTCCATGAGCCTGATGGCTCTACCATTGGTGAGAACCCGCCGATTGGGCCGTCTTCTAACATTATACCAGAGAAGCTTGTGCCATCTTCCATAGGCATGTCAGCAATATTCCAGCCAATTACTTCTTTGTAAAATTTCTTAGCAGCGGTTGTATCCGGTCCAGAATATTGAATCCAGCCAGCATTTCCAACCGTTGTCATTGATGTGCTCATGATATCCTCCAAATTGTTTATCTCCACTATTGAGATGTAACAAGGACGATGGCGGGAAAGGAAAACCGACAAGCCGTTAAAAATTCTTTTCGAGCATCGATATTTTGTCGGCTAGAAATTGGGTTTCCTGCTTTGTCGGGTTTAATAATAGGGCTTCATTATAAGCCGCAATTGACGCTGAAAAGTCACGTATTTCTTCATATAATCCACCGAGAGCTGAATGGTACCAGCGGTAATGAGCCAACTCTTTCTCAAGCGTCTTTAAAATATCGATGGCGGCCCGGGGGCCTTTCGTTTTTGCTATGGCCGTCGCATGATTGAGCTTAATAACAGGTGTGGGCTCGAGCAGGTAAAGTGCGCGGTAGAGGCGTTCAATCTCAACCCAATCTGTCTCACTTGATGGCTGGTTGCGCGCATGTTCGGAGGCTATTGCAGCTTGGACTTGGTAGCTGCCTGGTGTGCCATGCCGAAGTGCTTTTTCTAGGAGCGCATGGGCTTCGTTAATTTTCGCGTGATCCCATTTAGTCCTATCTTGATGCTCTAAGGGGATTAGATTTCCTTGCTCCGATATTCGAGCCGTCCAGCGAGAATGCTGAAAAAGAAACAGGGAAAGAAGCCCCATTAATTCACTGACACTCGGGAAGAGGTCCAGCAATAACCGGCAGAGCCTAATGGCTTCGTTGCAAAGGGGGAGCTTGATATGTGTCTCTCCGCTACTGGCTGACCACCCTTCATTAAATGTCAAATAGAGCATCAGCATGACGGTGTTTAATCTGTTTGACCGTTCGATTAAATCGGGGGTCTCGAACGGCGTATTTGCGGAGGCAATCGTGCGTTTTGCTCGTGTGATCCGCTGTTCCATCGTTTTTGGTTTTATGAGAAACGCGCCGCTAATCTCTTCAACAGACATGCCGGTGACAATGCGCAACGCGACGGCTGACTGATCCTGCGGCGTTAGGGCAGGGTGGCAGCATATGAACAGGAGCCGCAATACATCATCACGCAAACCTTCATTATCTATATATTCAATATAAAGCTCTTCCAGCATTTCCGACGGCTCAGCCTGTTCGGCGCCATAGTGTCTGGATTGTTTTCGAAGAATATCGCGGCCAGCATTACGGGATACCGTCAAAAGCCATGCAAACGGGTCATCTGGCAGTCCTCTCGCGGGCCAGTTTTTAAGGGCACGCTCGCAACTAATGGCAAAAGATTCTTCTGCTATCTCAAGGTCGCGAAACTGACGTGTGAGAGCTGCTAGGGCTCTTGGGCGAATAATACTGAATTGAATTTCCAGCCAATCAGGTTGCATCATGTGTCTGGACTAAGGGTGCCGCCTGCCCAGGTGACGGGCCTGATTTCCAAAGAAATATAGGGGGATGCGAGTTTTTCGGCAAATCCAATTGCCTCATCAAGGGTTGCAAAATCCGTGACGTAAAAGCCCAGAAAACTTTCTTTTGTCTCTGCAAATGGACCGTCAACAACTAACGGTTTCATACCCTTGTCCGTCAGAGGCTTAATGGTAACGGCATTAGTGGTTGGCATTAACTGGGCCGTCCCAAAGGGGCCTTTTTCTTCTAATGCTTTTTGAAGGTCTCGGTGCGCTTGCATAATCTCGGACTGCTCGTCTTCTGCTAGATGTTCGAAGATACCTTCAGCGCCATAAATGAGGATTGAATATTGCATGGTGATCTTTCAATTTGTTGAATTTATACTCAAGGACGTTTTGTCGTCGTCTATTCCGACAACCGTAAAAAATAAAAGAACGGAACAAGATTGTCAGCCTGTATCACAACAGACTCTCAAGCAATTGCTTAAGTTTAGGACATACTAAATGGAAATTTCTCTCGCTGTTATATCAGATATACCGACATTGTGCATTCTGCTGGATACGCTTTTTTCGCAAGAAGCAGAGTTTGTAGCGGATAATGCTGCGCAAATCCGAGGATTAGAGGCAATTATTAATGGGCCTGATACCGGTGACATTTTTGTAGCGAGAGAGAATGGGCAAATTACGGGGATGGTTAGTCTCTTATACTCAATATCAACTGCGCTGGGGGCCACCGTTTGCACCCTTGAGGATATGGTTGTCTCAGAAGAAGGGCGCAGTCGCGGTACAGGAGCAAGTCTTCTCAAATTTGCGCGTGATTTTGCAATAAAAAAAGGCTGTCGACGTATCACCCTTTTAACGGATCAGGATAATGTTGGAGCCCAGCGTTTTTATGAGAAAAACGGCTATTCTCGCTCTTCGATGGTTGCTTTTCGGATGTCGTTAGATGATGCGGGCTAAGGGCTGTCAATTTAGTGTTAACCGACAATTTGAACTAAATCCGTAGGCAGGTTTGTCCTGATAGTTGAAGCCAGATTATTAAGGAGCTCAGTTCGCGGAAAGGACGCTCTGGAGATTAGTCTTACTCTTCTCCCCGCGGTCCCGGAACGTTCAGGGCAGATCACAATTGTCCCGTGAGCGTTGTTTGCCGCGGGTTTTGTTAAGGCGGGCACCAGAGTGACACCATCTCCGGCCTCGACAAGGGCAAGGAGAGTTCCAAGACTGGTTTGTCTTGTGTTGGTATGATTGATCCCCTCATTCGTATGGCATATGTCCAAGATCTGATCGCGGAGACAATGTCCATCAGCCAAGAGCAATAACTCTTTTGGGTCAATTTCGGACAGGTCTATGCTTCTGCGACTGGCAAGCTTGTGAAATTTTGGGAGCGCGATCCAGAAAGGCTCGTCATAAAGAGGATTATCATTAAGCTGAGTGGGGATTGGTGATGTTGCTGTAATCGCACCATCGAGCTCTCCCTCAGCAACCGCTTTCTCAAGATCCGTGGTAAGGCCTTCAACAAGTGTAAGGGAGACTTTTGGCAATTGTTGACGGATTGAAGATAAAATTAAGGGGGATAAATAGGGCGCAATCGTCGTGATCATTCCTAACTTAAACGGGCCGGATAACGGGTCTTTAGAATTTTGCGCCATGTCAAAAATTTCATCTGACAAAGAAACTAGTTGCTTTGCCTTGACGATAATATCCTCACCAATTGCTGTTGTTTTTACAGAACGGCTCGTCCGTTCAAACAAGGTGACACCGATATAATCTTCTAGTTTGCGAATTTGGCCGCTTAGGGCTGGCTGGCTGACATTACATTTCTTTGCGGCTTTGCCGAAATGTTGTTCTTCAGAGACGGCAATGATATATTCTAAATCTCGTATGTTCATCGATTTTGTATTTCAATTAATAGTTTTTGACGATCAATTCAATAATATCAATCAATTTGTCTTATTGAAAGAAATTGTTATTTTATTAGGTAACGAAAGCCTGAAAACTGAAGGAGAGATAGCAATGAGCAAGTGTCCCGTAATGACAGCCTCAAATGGCAGCCCAATTTCTGACAATCAGAATAGTTTGACCGCAGGACCGCGCGGGCCCCTGCTGGTTCAAGATTGGCAGTTGTTTGAAAAACATGCGCATTTTAATCGCGAGCGCATTCCCGAGCGCATTGTTCATGCCAAAGGATCAGGTGCCTACGGTAAATTGACCATAACAGAAGATATCTCCAAATATACAAAAGCAAAAATATTTGACGTCGGCACAGAGACTGAATGTTTCTTGCGGTTCTCAACAGTCGCAGGGGAGAAAGGCGCGGCTGATGCCGAGCGTGATGTTAGAGGTTTTGCGTTAAAATTTTATACTGATGAGGGAAATTGGGATCTTGTCGGGAATAATACTCCGGTCTTCTTTGTTCGTGATCCCTATAAATTCATGGATTTTATCCATAGTCAAAAACGGGATCCGCGGACGAACCTTCGGGATGGCGCCATGCAGTGGGATTTCTGGTCACATTCACCAGAAGCCTTACATCAAATCACTATCTTAATGTCCGATCGCGGACAGCCTGCATCCTACCGTCATATGAACGGGTATGGATCTCATACTTATAGTTTCATTAACGAGGATGGAGAGCGTACGTGGGTAAAATTCCATTTTAAAACTGAGCAGGGACAGAAGACTAACTCGAACGAGCAGGTTGCAGATCTTATTGGCAGCGATCGGGAAAGCCATCAACGAGATTTATATTCGGCGATTGACGAGGGCAATTTTCCAAAATGGAAGATGAAAGTCCAAATAATGTCTGAAGCGGATGCGGCGAGGGTTTCTTATAATCCATTCGATTTGACGAAAGTTTGGCCCCATAGCGAGTTTCCCCTTATAGAAGTTGGTACGTTGGAGCTTAATCGAAATCCACAGAACTATTTCGCGGAAGTGGAGCAAGCGGCCTTTTCACCTGCGAATATTGTGCCGGGGATCGGTCACAGCCCAGATAAGATGTTACAAATGCGCATTCATTCTTATGGGGACGCGCAAAGGTACCGGATTGGTGCCAATCATCAGGCTCTTCCTGTGAATGCGCCGCGATGCCCAGTTCGCAACTATCAGCGGGATGGTGCTATGCGGTTCGATGGAAATGGCGGTGGGGCCGTGAATTACGAGCCGAACAGTTTTGACGGTCCCATCGAAGATCCTTCTTCAAGCGAGCCACCTTTGGCGCTGGACGGAGCCGCGGATCGATATGATCACAGGCAAGGAAACGATGATTTCACTCAAGCTGGAAATCTTTTTCGGATCATGCCAAAGGATGAACAAGACCGTTTGATGAATACAATTGCGGGCGCGATGGACGGTGTCCCTATGGATATCATCCAAAGACAACTTAGCCATTTCCGTAAAGCGGATACGGCTTATGGTGATGGTATTGCAAAAAGGCTGGGACTGTAAGTTCTGCCAATATCTATGCCAAATGAGAAAATTGCTGAAGGGCGGTTGGAACTTGCAAAAGTCCAACCGCCCTTCAGTTTTTAAATTCTTGGGATAACCAGTTTCTAAAGGCCAGAAGGGGCGGGAAGTTCGAACGCCCTTTGGGCCAAACTAAATAATACGCCTCTTCAGATTCCATTGGTAAATCCAGTGCAGGCACCAAAGTTTCTTCTGATAGTTCCGCTTCAATAAGAAAGGTAGGCAAGAGTGCGATGCCGAGGCCGGAACGAGCCGCATTGGCCGCCGTTGCGAATTGATCGAAAACGACGGCTTTTTTGTCCTCAAAAGACACATTTTGCGTGGCAGACCACTTACCCCAAGCATCTGGCCTACTCTCAAGGTGAAGGAGTGTGCAGTCTTGAAGGTCTTTCGGGTCTTCAATTTTGTGATTTCGTTTATAGGCAGCTGAGCAGGCAGGAAGTACCGTCTCATTCATTAAAAATGCGCGTTCGGTGTTCAGCCAGTCCGGGCTTCCGAAATGAATGGCGGCATCAAGTCCTTCTGTATCAAAATCGAATGCTTCCATTCGTGTACTGAGATTTAGAGTTATTCCTGGCATAGTTGCCAAGAAATCAGGCAAACGCGGGGCAAGCCATCTCGTCCCAAAAGTGGGCAAAATCGCAAGGTTAAGAGTTCCGCCAGAGGGGTTCGTTTGAATATTGACCGAAGCGGAGGCGATTATTTTTAACGCTTCCCGAATTTGATCAGCATAAGTTTTTCCCGCCTCCGTCAGGTGAACCTTCTGCTTTTCACGGGTGAATAATTCAACCCCTAAAAACTCTTCCAAGGCTTTGATTTGCCGGCTAACGGCGCTTTGCGTTAAATTCAGGCTTCTTGCGGCAGTAGAAAAACTGCCTGATCTTGCTGCCGCTTCAAAGGCGTTCAATAAATGGGTGGGAGGCAAGAAACGGCGAGATAGATGCATGTTCATTCCAAATTGTAATGATCTTTATTTAATTTATCATAGCTTTCTTGCAAAAATGAAGTGTCAAAATGAGTTCAGTCATTCTATTTTGGAAGAAGTGTAATGATGGAATGCATCTGAATTAGAATATGAGGAAATAAACCCATGAAAACCGGTGGTCAGTTGGTTGTAGAATGTCTCGAAAAACAAGGGGTTGATCGGGCGTTTTGTGTGCCGGGGGAGAGCTATCTCGCGGTTTTGGATGCTTTGCATGACAGTAAAATTGAAACCGTTGTTGCGCGTCAGGAAGGCGGCGCTGCCATGATGGCGGAAGCTGACGGAAAAATGACAGGGCGTCCCGGCATTTGCTTTGTTACCAGAGGACCGGGGGCCACCAATGCGGCGGCGGGGGTGCATGTCGCAAAACAAGACTCTACGCCCATGATCCTATTCGTGGGGCAGATTGGCCGGCGTATGAGGGGGCGCGAAGCGTTTCAGGAAGTCGATTACCGGCAGACTTTTGGTGATCTCGCCAAATGGGTTGAGGAGATTGACCATGTGGATCGAATTCCAGAGGTTATCTCTCACGCCTATCATGTTGCTTTAAGCGGCAGGCCGGGCCCCGTTGTGATAGCGCTTCCAGAAGATATGCTGGTGGAGCAATGTGACGTGATGGTTGGCCCAAAAGTTGAGGTTGCGGAACCTGCGCCAACTGCAAAGTCCCTCGCTTCTTTCTCGGAAATGCTGAAAGAGGCATCGAGCCCAATACTGATTTTGGGCGGCAGTAGATGGACGGCTGATGCTGTAAAAAAGGCTGAGATGTTGGCAGAGCGCTGGGGCCTTCCCGTGGGATGTTCTTTTAGGCGACAGCAGCTTTTTGATCATACGCATCCAAATTATGCGGGAGACGTTGGGCTTGGCATAAATCCATCTCTAAAATCCAGCATTGAGAAAAGCGATTTGGTGATTTTACTAGGTGCGCGGTTCTCTGAAAATCCAAGCCAAGGATTTTCCCTGTTCGATATTCCAAAGGCAAAACAAAAATTAATCCATATTCACGCAGGGGCAGAAGAGCTTGGGCGTATTTATGTACCAGACCTTGCCATCAACGCGACCCCCGACGCTTTTCTTGATGAGGCCAATAAATTGGAGCCCCTTCGGTCAGTTCCTGCTGTCTTGCCTGAAAACAAATCTTATCGGAATTGGACGGACGCCTTACCGGAAACGCCTGGGGATGTGCAGATGGGCGCTGTTATGGCGCATTTACGCGATGCCTTGGATGATACAGCGATTATGACAAATGGCGCTGGTAACTATGCTATTTGGTTGCATCGGTTCTGGCGCTTTCGCAAGTTCGGAAGTCAGCTAGCACCGACCTCTGGTTCCATGGGATATGGTCTTCCCGCAGCAGTTGCGGCGAAGCTTCGAAACAAGGATAAGGATGTCATTTGTTTTGCAGGGGATGGATGTTTTCAAATGACCATGCAGGAATTTGGAACTGCCGTACAATTCGGGGCAAATATTATCGTTCTGCTGGTTGATAATGGAGTTTACGGTACCATCAGGATGCATCAAGAGAGAGAGTATCCCACCCGCATCTCGGCAACTGATCTTCAAAATCCAGATTTTGCCATGCTTGCAAAAGCCTATGGTGGGCATAGCGAAACGGTTTTATCGAGTGATGAATTCGCGCCCGCTTTTGCTCGTGCGCGGGCATCGGGAAAAGCAGCTCTTATTCACTTGAAAACAGATCCTGAGGCCATCACACCAACCACAACTCTATCAGCCCTTCGCGGAAAATAAGCACTCAGACAAAACAAAAGAGATACCTTTAGGGCTGATCCGTTGATACGGGTTGGCCCTTTTTTGTGCCAGTAAGCGTCAAGGCTGGGAGGGTTGACTGATTTATTTTAATTGTCTAACGTTAGTTAGAAAGAATCATCAATTGGAAACAAAATGGCGCAAACGGTAAGTAAAAGTGAGCGGGCAGAGAAAACACGTCAGCGAATATTGGATGCTGCAGCCCAGCTTTTCCGCGAAAACGGATATGCGTCAGTTTCCTTAAGATCGATTGCGGCTGGAGCGGACATGAAGGCGGGGAGTGTCTATTATCATTTCAGGAGTAAGGAAGAAATTGTCCTTGAGGTTTTGAACGTTGGGATCGAATTAGTTTATTCTGCTGTTGAGAAATCTTATGAAGATAATCGTGAAACTGAAACGATAGAAGCTCTGATCTCAAGCGCCGTTTTTGCCCATCTTGAAACTCTTTTAAAGCACACAGATTATACCTCCGCAAATGTGCGAATTTATGGTCAGGTGCCAGAAAATATTAGATCAGAAGCGCTAAATGCGCGCCGTAAATACGAAGGTTTATGGGATGAAATTCTGAATACCGGGAGCCGTCGTGGTGCCTTTCGGGCAGGCTTGGATATGAGAGTTTTCAGGCTCATGTTGATCGGATCGCTCAATGCCACGTTGGAATGGTTCGACCCGGTTCAGGGAAGTGTGGAGGAGCTCGCGAGAAACTATAGCCAGATCTTCTTGAACGGTCTTCTAGGAGAAAAGTAATGGCCATAATAAGCAGCGAAATTAACCCCAATTCCGAATTGTTCCGTGCAAACCAAGAACAGTATGAAGAGCTGCTCGCCCTGTGGCGATCGCGAATGAAGGTGGCCACATCAGGCGGTCGCCCGGCTTTATTGGAACGGCATCAATCTCGCGGGAAGATTTTGGTCAGAGATCGGATTGATCGCCTTGTGGATGCGGGAACCGCTTTTTTAGAACTCTCCCCAATGGCGGCTTGGGGGCAATATGATAATGAATTGCCTTCAGCGGGAATTGTAACTGGGATCGGTATTGTCTCCGGGTATTCTTGTGTGATTATCGCAAATGACGCCACGGTGAAGGGCGGATCCTTTTTCCATGAAACGGTAAAGAAGCATATTCGGGCGCAAGAGATTGCTGAAGCTCAACGACTGCCTGTTTTGTACCTTGTCGATTGCGGTGGGGCTTATTTGCCGGAACAAGACAGGGTCTTCCCTGATCGAGATCATTTTGGAAATACGTTCTTTCGCCAATGCCAACTGTCTGCCGCTGGAATACCTCAAATTTCTGTTGTTTTTGGAGGCTGCACTGCGGGCGGAGCCTATATTCCAGCACTTTCCGATCAAGTTATAATGGTCGAAGGGAATGCCCGAATTCATCTGGGGGGACCGTCAATTGTTAAGGTGGCAATTAATGAAGATGTGGACGGGGAGACGTTAGGGGGCGCTAGAATGCACACGACGGTCTCAGGCGTAAATGATCACTTGGCGGCGGACGAAGAGCAGGCACTGGCGATCCTTCGGGATATTGTGGCCGACCTTAATATGGAACGGCGAGACATAACGCCGCTTAATCCCATTCAAAAGCCACTTTATGACCCTGCGGAACTGATCGGTGTCATAAATCATGACAAGAAAATCCCTTATGATGCAAGAGAGATAATTGCGCGTCTTGTTGATGGGAGTGCCTTTCAGGAGTTCAAACCTGAATGGGGAGCAAGTCTTGTCTGTGGTTGGGCAAAAATTCACGGACAGCCTGTCGGTATATTGGGGAATAATGGCGCCTTATTTTCGGAATCATCCCTTAAAGGGGCCCATTTCATCCAGCTTTGTGATCAACGAAATATTCCGCTCCTCTTCCTTCATAATATTACAGGTTTCATGGTGGGGACGGAGGCTGAGCGGGGTGGTATTGCAAAAAACAGTGCGAAAATGGTTTATGCCATGTCCACGGCAAGAGTACCGCGATTATCTTTGGTCATAGGCGGCTCATACGGAGCTGGGAATTATGGTATGTGTGGCCGTGGCTTCAGGCCTGACTTCCTGTTTGCGTGGCCTTCTGCGCAAGTTGCGACCATGTCCGCAGATATCGCATCAAACGTTATGTTGGAACTTCGCCGCAGTAAGCAGGCAGATGGGGATGTTCCAAAAGAAGAGTTAGATGAGATCGAAAAATCAGTGCGCGATCAATATGGAACGCAAAGTGATCCCTATTATGCAACCTCGCGCCTTTGGGATGACGGAATTATCGCCCCTGAGCAATCAAGGGACGTTTTAGGGCTTTGCCTAACGCTTGTCCGATCCACCCCTGAGAATGACAAATTCTCTCCTGTTTATCGAATGTAGAGTGGGTTTGAAAATGAACAAAAAAGTAGAACAAACGCCATTTGATAAAGTGTTGATTGCCAATCGGGGAGAGATTGCAGTTCGAATTATCAAGGCTTGCGAAGCACTAGATCTTGCGACGGTCGCCGTGTTTTCAGATGCTGATAGAGAGGCATTATACGTTACGCTTGCCGATTATGCCGTCCATATTGGGCCAGCAGATGCCGCCAGTAGTTATCTGAATATGGATACGATCATTGAGGCGGCGATCAAAACGGGTGCTGGGGCCATTCATCCTGGATACGGATTTCTTGCTGAAAATGCAGAATTTGCGCGAAAGTGCGAGGATGCCGGAATTGTGTTTATCGGACCAAAAGCTGAGATCATTGAGCAAATGGGTTCCAAAATTCAGGCAAAGGCGCTCGCCATTGCCTCGAACGTTCCCGTTGTCCCAGGATATCATGGTGAAGATCAATCTTTAAGCTGCCTTGAGGCAGCTGCTTTGGAAATCGGTGCTCCGCTCATGATTAAGGCGAGCGCAGGCGGCGGCGGGCGCGGAATGCGTCTTGTCACTGACCTTACTGTCTTTAGAGACGAGCTAGCGTTAGCGCAAAAAGAGGCTTTGAGCGCCTTTGGGGATCCCACAGTTCTTCTTGAACGCTATGTCGTAAACGGCCGACATGTGGAAGTTCAAGTGTTGGGAGATCGTGCGGGAAATGGGGTCCATCTCTATGACCGAGACTGTTCTATCCAGCGAAAACATCAAAAAATTATAGAAGAAGCGCCTGCCCCAAACATTCATCCGTCTGTAAAAGAGAAAATGTTTGAAGCGGCACTCTCCTTGTCCACGGATATTGGGTATGACAGCGCAGGCACCGTTGAGTTTATGTATGATCCAATTAGTCGCGAGTTTTATTTTCTGGAGATGAATACAAGACTTCAAGTCGAACATCCCGTAACCGAGGCGATAACGGGAATTGATTTGGTACAATGGCAGATTAGAATTGCTCTTGGAGAAGAGCTCTCCTTTCGTCAGGAGGACATTGCCTGCATAGGCTGGGCTATGGAAGCGCGAATTACAGCAGAGGATCCTGCAGAAAATTATATGCCTGCGACAGGAATTATCCAGGGATATAAAGAGCCATCAGGTGCAAATATTCGTGTTGATAGCGGCGTTGTTCAAGGGAGCGAAATTTCCCATTTTTACGACAGTATGCTGGCAAAGGTCATCGTCTCCGCTGATAATCGCCGTTCTGCGATCCGTCGCTTGAAGAAAGCAATCGACGCTTACTTAATTTCTGGAATTCAGACTAATTCGGAATTTTTGATCGATATTTTGGGTTTGGATGACTTTGTAACAGCGGGGCATCATACGGGCTTGTTGGAACAAGCCTTTCCTGATGGTTGGCGTAAGTCTGAGATAAGCCAAGGAGATATTGCAGAAGCATCTCTTGCCTTGTTTTTATTCAATTCTAAGCAAGATTCAGCTGACCCGTGGTCGAGCTTAGGCGCATGGCGCGTAGGCGAGCCTGCGGGAAAGTCCGCAATTGCGTATTTTACGGCCGTTGTGGAAGGGCGGGACAATTTGCCGGTTACTATTCAAGGGCGGGCTGGGAATTACGCGGTTACGGTTGATAGTAAGCGCGTCTTACAGGTGAAAAATGCGGGCTTTAACGATGGTCAACTGATTTGCGAGCTGGATGGGCTCCGGATTTCACGCGCCGTTACTTTCAATAATAATCAGGCTTGTTTGCAAAGCGCATCGGGCTTGGCTTTAGTTTGTTTGTTAAAGCCAGAACAAGTTTATCTTGAAAGGTCAAACAGTCAATTTGAAGGGGGCAACCAAGTTACTGCCCCAATGCCCGGATTGATCGTGGATATTCTTGCCAAAAAAGGAGAGCAAGTTACCGCAGGGGATACTTTGGTTATCTTAGAAGCAATGAAGCTTATGCAAAAACTTGTATCCCCAGTGACAGGGATCATTTCAGGCGTTCATTTTGCTGCCGGTGATACGCCAGAAAAAGGGGCTATCCTCATCTCAATCGATCCAGAAAACAAATTAGAAGAAGAGGCGTAATCCATGACTAAAAGCATTCATTTTTCTGAAGAACATGATTTATTACGATCACAGATCCGGCGGTTTATCGCAGAAGAAGTTGAGCCAAATGGAGAGGCTTGGGAGAGCGACGGCATGACTCCCCGCCACATTATTGAAAAAATGGGCGAGTTGGGTTTTTTGGGAATTCAATATGATGAGAAATATGGAGGTGCCGGCCTTAATGTTTTAGCGTCTGTTGTCTTTGCAGAAGAGTTGGGACGGTCCACATTTGGCGGCTTTGCAATCACAGCTTTGGTTCATACTGACATGGCCTCCCCTCATCTTGCCAATGCTGGGAATGACGCGCAAAAAGCACGTTATATGCCCGATATTATAGCCGGAAAAATGGTCACTGCAGTGGCCGTTACAGAAGCCGAAGCCGGGTCTGACGTTGCGGGGATGAAAACCAAGGCCGTGAAAGATGGTGATTACTGGGTGATCAATGGCTCCAAAATGTTCATTACCAATGGGGTTTATGGAGATCTATATTTTGTTGCGGCAAAAACCGATGCAAACGCCAAAGGCTCTCGCGGTGTTACAATCTTTATCGTGGAAAAAGGAGAGAAGGGTTTCTCCGTTGGCAGAACATTGGATAAAATGGGGTGGCGGTCATCGGATACAGCCGAGCTTTTCTTCGATGATGTCAGAATTCACCAAGACAATATTTTGGGTGAAGTGAACAAAGGCTTCTACGCGATCATGAAGAATTTCCAAAATGAGCGGACTGTTTTGGGTGCCCAAGCGCTGGGGGAGGCCGAAAAAGCAATAGAACTTACGCTAGAGTATGTGAAGGAGAGAAAAGCCTTTGGCGCAACTCTTTGGGATAAACAAGTTATTCGTCAACGGTTATCTATGAGGCAGGCCGAAGTAGCAGCGGGTCAGCAACTTTTATACCATTGTGCATGGCTGGATTCGACAGGTCAAGATTGCGTCAAAGAAGTGTCTATGGTGAAGGCTTACTGCGGCGAATTGGTCAATAAAGTGATGTATGACTGTCAGCAATTTCAGGGCGGCTCAGGATATATGCGGGGAACTGCAATTGAGAGAATGGTCCGCGACGCCCGCATTCAATCAATCGGCGGTGGGGCTACGGAAGTGATGCTTGAAGAAATCGCCAAGCGTTCATAGTTCTTACCCGCGCAGCAAGAATATTATTAGCCAAACGTTCGTTATGTGAACGTTTGTGCACAAACAAATGCAGAAAATATAACTAGACAATGGACTGAAAGGGCGCATATACAGCGAAGATTAACGGGTTCGAAGTTACGTATCGTATCCGAAATAATTTTTGCCAGTGATAATTTGGATTGTGACATCATGAATACCAAAGACATCGTATATATCTCCCTGTTTGCTGCAATTATGGCGGCGTTAGGCATTTTTCCGCCTTTAACAATTCCGGCAATTGGCGTTCCCATTACAGCGCAATCGATGGGTGTGATGCTTGCCGGCGGTATACTAGGCGCTAAACGCGGCGGTCTTTCGCTGATATTATTCATGGTGCTGGTGGCTGTTGGATTGCCCTTACTTGCGGGCGGTCGCGGCGGTCTTGGTGTTTTTGCAGGGCCTACGGCAGGATTTCTTCTAGGTTATGTGGTCGGTGCTTTTTGTGTTGGATGGCTTGTCGAAAAATTCTGGTACAAGCTAAATATTGCATATGTTGGAATTTCCTGTGTGCTTGGAGGGATTGTCGCCATATATGCTTTGGGAATTCCTTGGCTTGCGTATTCTGCTGCAATCCCGCTTGAGAAAGCATTTTTAGGATCGATGGCTTTTGTCCCTGGAGATGCGATTAAGGCCATTATTGCAACGGCGATTATTATTGGTGTTAAGCGAGCTTATCCGCTTATTTCTCGATAAATTAGATAGGGAATATTCCTCATGAGCACCCATCATGATTAGAGTGCAATCCGTCAGTGTTGAGATTGAAGGCTCTCTTATCTTACAAAATTTGACCCTCGATCTCGATCAGAAGCGGATCGGGATAGTCGGTTTAAATGGGTCAGGGAAAAGTACTTTTGCGCGCCTTTTAAATGGGTTGCAGTTGCCAACGTCAGGAAAGGTTACCGTTGCGGGTGATGATACTAAAACTGACGGAAAGGCTGTTAGGCGAAATGTAGGTTTTGTCTTTCAAAATCCTGAAAACCAGATTGTCTACCCCACAGTCAGTGAAGATTTGGCTTTTGGCCTCAAAAATCTGAAAAAAAAGAAAGAGCAAATTACTGAACTAGTTAGTAAAGCTTTGGAAGAATACGCGCTTTCTCATCTGGCCCATAGTTTCACGCATCATTTAAGTGGCGGTGAAAAACAGATGATAGCCTTAATTGGGGTTATGATAATGGAGCCCAATTATATTGTCATGGATGAGCCAACGACCTTGCTGGATCTTCGCAATAAAAGGCGGTTGATGTCTGTTATTGAGCAATTAAAGCAGTCTGTTTTTATGGTGACGCATGATCTTGATTTGCTTGGATCATTTGATCGGGTGCTTTGCTTTCATAAAGGTCAGTTAGCCGCAGATGATGTCCCGTCTGTTGCCATTCCCAAATATTTAGAGTTTTGCGCTGAATGATTAGCCTTTACCACCGCGCAGATTCAATCATTCACAGAGTACCAGCCGGAGCCAAGCTCTTAGCGCTTGTCGGCCTGAGTTCCGGTTTGTTTATTTTCGATAATGTTTGGGCTGCTTCCGGCGCTGTCGGGATCGTTCTAGTGCTTTATGCGATTGCTCAGATTCCGCTCAAAGTAGCCTTCTCGCAAATAAAACCCGTATTATATCTTTTGGTTTTATTCTTTGTTGCGCAAGGTTTCTTTGTCGGCTGGGATGTTGCGGTTCTAATTGTGGCTCGATTTGCGGCCCTCATTCTAGCGGCCGGGCTTATTACACTGACAACACTGACATCTAACATGGTCGGGGCGATTGAAGCGGGTCTACGGCCTTTTTCAAGATGGATTGCTGTTGATAAGGTAAGTTTGGCGCTCTCCCTTGCTATTCGTTTTATCCCTGTTGTTGCAACTCTGACCACAGAAGTTCGGGAAGCGCAAAGAGTACGAGGATTGGAGAGCAATATTTTTGCAATCGCCATGCCTGTGATTATCCGAACCCTGAAAATGGGAACACAAATCGCCGAAGCACTTGATGCGCGATCATTTGGTGCATCTGACTGAAGCCTGTGCTTGCTGGACGGCATTGTGCGCTGTAGTGTGAAATTTCACTTTTTGCTTTCTATTTCTGGATTAAAATGGCTGAAATTCCTTCCTTCGATATTGTCATAATTGGGTGTGGTATTGCGGGCGCAGGCCTTGCCGCCATGATAGGTGAGAAAAAGAAGGTGCTCATTTTAGAGCGAGAAGCACAACCGGGATACCATTCTACAGGCCGCTCAGCCGCAATTTTTATTCAAAATTATGGTAGCCCGGAAATTCGGGACTTGAATAAAGCCAGCTATGATTTTTTAGCGATGCCGCCAAAAGATTTTTCCGAAAAGGGCTTTTTATCGCCTCGCGGAATGATGCTTGTCGCTGACAAGGATGGGGCTGGGAAAATGGACGCAGAGCTTCAATCTGGCGATGGGTTGGTTGCAATGACTGTATCCGATGCAAAAACAATGGTTCCAATATTGGATGCTGATGTTATTGAGCATGCAGCTTTTGAGAAAAATGCGCAGGATATTGATGTCGCGGCCCTTCATCAGTCCTATATTCGCCGTGCGAAGCAAAGCGGCGCGACACTGATATGTAATTGCGAAATTGACGCGGCGGAACAGACCGAGGCCGGATGGCAGGTTCAAACCAATAATGGGGTTTACCATGCTGAAATAATTGTGAATGCAGCCGGTGCATGGGCTGACCCTGTGGCGGAAATTTGCGGTGTGAAGCCTTTGGGGATTACGCCCATGCGCCGTACGATTGCTGTGTTACCGACCGCGGACAATATGGATTGTTCTGCATGGCCATTGGTCGTAGATGCGCAAGAAAAATGGTATATGAAACCTGAAGGCAAGAACCTGCTGGTCTCCCCTTCGGATGAAGTCCCGGTCGAGCCTCACGATGCCTATGTTGACGATATGGTGTTGGCTGAAGGGCTGCACGAGTTCGAATGTGCAACGACCTTTGAAGTTCACCGAGTGGAAAATCAGTGGGCGGGTTTACGCAGTTTTGCACCAGACCGAAATCCAGTCGTCGGGTTTGATGAGGGGAATAATCGGTTTTTTTGGCTCGCTGGACAAGGGGGGTATGGAATACAAACATCTCCCGCTCTCTCGAACCTTGCGGCTACCTTATTGTTGGGGAATGAGAAATCATCTAATTTTTCAACTGAATTGGTTTCTGGGCTGTGGCCTGGAAGGTTTACTGACAAATGATGCTTTATAAAATGAATAGAAAATAAGGAAATAACTATGAGTATTAAACGAATTAACGCTGGAAGCCGTATGAGCCAAGCTGTTATCCATGGAAACACTGTGTATCTTGCCGGATCTGTTGGCGCTCCAGGGGAAAGTGTTACAAATCAAACCAAAGAAATTTGCTCTAAAATCGAAAAATTACTGGAAGAAGCAGGCAGCAGTAAATCACACATGCTACAAGCGACAATCTGGATTTCCGATATGGCAGATTTTGCTGAAATGAATGCGGTTTGGGATGCGTGGATTGATCCTGCAAACCCACCAACCCGGGCATGCGGTGAAAGCAAGCTGGCAACACCTGATTATAAAGTAGAAATCATTATTGTGGCGGCGGTGGCCTAACCAAATAACTCTGTCAGGGAATTTTGCATGTCAATGCGACGAATTTCCCTGACAGTTCAAGCTCTTATAAACACAGTTTGAGCAAAATTTGAAATGATTCGAAAATATTACACTTCTGCAAGGGTAAATGATCTTTGATATTTGTTCTTAATCAACTAATGCGTTCTTATTAAAAATCACAAGCCGATTTATCGGACAAATATACTCCTTTTAATAGATATGGTAAATTTTAAATCTCTCTAGAGGGGTTTGTTTAATCTATTATTAAAAAAATCTAATTTAAATGCCTCTGCGAGCCTCTCTATGAGGAGGCCGGAAATATTCTAATGCAGTTAAAGTTGCATTCACGCAGGAGCTTGTTGGATAATGTTTGTTTCGAAATTAAGGTTTTCACATAAGTTACCGTTGCTTATAATATGTGCGTCTTTAACTCTGGGATTAAGTCTTGGATTAAATAGCTACTTTCAAGCTTTTTCAACAGTTGATGCTGAAGTCGACAAGAAATTAAACGTGGCTTTTGAAGCCCGAAAACAAGCACTTTCAAACTATCTCGTGTCAATTCAGGAAGATTTGACGGTGACGGCTTCAAGCCCGGTCGTTATTAATGCATTAAAGCAATTTTCTGCTGCTTGGGAAGCTCTGGAAAAGCCCCAGACACGTTACTTGCAAAACGCTTATATTAACAAAAATTCTTTCCCACCTGGTGAGAAAGAGAAATTAGACTTCGCAAGCGATGGCTCTCTTTATAGCGATATTCACAGACAGTTTCATCCTTGGCTTAGAAAGATGCTCTACACACGTGAATATTACGATATTTTTCTTTTTGATATGAATGGAAATCTTATCTATAGCGTTTTTAAAGAACTTGATTATGCGACAAACTTGATGACCGGAGAGTGGAAAACAAGTGGTCTTGGCGACATTTTTCGAGCGTCAGTTGCGACCCTGTCGATCGACCATCAAGCCTTCGAAGATTTCAAACCTTACGCGCCCAGTTCGGATGCACCGGCTAGCTTTATTGGAATGCCCGTATTTGACAAAGGAACTGCTATCGGTGTTCTGGCGTTTCAAATGCCTGTTACTCGAATTAATTCTCTTATGCAGGAGTCCACTGGACTCGGGGAAACTGGAGAAAGTTACATTGTTGGCGAAGATTTTCTAATGCGCAGTGACTCCCGCTTTAAAGAAGAAACAACAATTTTGAAAATGGAAATCAAAACAGATCCTGTTGAAAACGCTTTGGCTGGTAAAACGGGATCTATGATCTCAACCGATTATAGAGGGGTCAGTGTTAAGTCCATATTTGGGCCATTGGAATTTATGGGCACAAAATGGGCTGTTTTGGCGGAAATGGATGAAGCTGAATATTTAGCGCCAGTTCACGAAATGAGGAATAATATGGCCCTTATTGGCGTTGTGTTATTGCTGGTTGTCGGTGCTATTGGGACATTTTTTGCCCGAAATATTGCTCAATCGCTTGCCTTAATTGCTTCGACGATGAAGGCACTGGCGCAGGGCGATAACAGCGTAACTATCCCCTTGAAAGATCGGTCCGATGAGATCGGGGATATGGCAGGAGCTCTTCAAATTTTCAAAGATAACGCTATTGAAAATAAAAACCGTAGAGAATTGGCCAAAGAAGCTGAAAAACAAGCTGCTGAGAAAGAAATAGCAGATAAAGAAGACGCAAGCGCGCGAGAAAAGGCCGCTAGTCAAAAAGCCCGCACAGAAATGCTAACAGAACTGACTGGCTCCTTTGAAGCAAGGGTTTCTGGGCTTTTGGAAAATTTGACTGGATCTGCCAAAGAGTTACAAATTACTGCAAATAATTTAGTACAAACAGCTGAATGCTCTAAAGGGCTTTCCTATGAAGTGGCTGAGGCCTCGAAGGAGGCTTCTACTAATGTTCAGACTGTTGCATCAGCGGCAGAAGAATTATCGGCTTCCATCAGCGAAATTACGCGTCAGGTCGACCAAGCATCCGGCGTTTCTGAAAAAGCTGTTGGTGATGCAGAAAATACCACTAAATCAGTTATCGATCTCGCAGAGGCAGCTAAAGAAATTATTGCGGTGGTTGAAATGATAAGTGCAATTGCTGAGCAAACGAACCTATTGGCGCTTAATGCAACTATTGAAGCTGCAAGAGCAGGCGCGGCTGGAAAAGGGTTTGCTGTCGTCGCATCAGAAGTGAAAAGTCTTGCGTCCCAAACGGCTAAAGCAACAGATGAAATATCTCAGCAAATTGGTGGCATCCAAACGGCGGCAGACGGTGCGGTCTCGGCAATTGGGGATATTGGTAACGTTATTCAGTCTATTCGAGAAGTAACGGTTTGTATTTCCTCAGCAGTCAACGAGCAGAACGCAGCGACAGATGAAATCGCGCGCAGCGTTCATGAGGCCTCTGCTGGGACAAATGAAGTTTCTGCAAAAATCGGTGAGGTCTCTACAAAATCAAACGAAACAGGAACCGCTGCTGCTGAAGTCTTGGCAGCGTCAGAGACTTTAGATACCATTGCGATGGAGCTTAAAAATGATATTGAGAGCTTTATGGAAGAGATGCGCAGCACGGGGTGATTTCTGGGGGGGCGTATTTATAACGTTTTCATTATTTTTAAGTAAGCGGGGTTATCAAGCGCCCCGCTGAAAATATTAAGTAAACACGACTGTTTTGTGACCGTTCAGCATGACCCGCGATTCCAAATGCATTTTCACCGCTCTTGCCAAAACACGGCTCTCAATATCACGGCCTGCTGCGACGAAGTCATTAGCAGACATCGCGTGTGAAACTCGTTCTGTTTCTTGCTCAATAATTGGGCCTTCATCCAAATCAGGAGTCACGTAATGCGCTGTCGCCCCGATAAGCTTCACGCCTCTCTCATGGGCTTGATGATACGGTTTCGCCCCTTTAAAGCTGGGTAAAAACGAATGATGGATATTGATAATACGTCCAAATAAGCGGTTAGAAAGTGTATCAGATAGGACCTGCATGTAACGCGCAAGAATAACCAGATCCGCCTCAGTCTCTTTTACGAGCGCTAATATTTGTAGCTCTTGTTCAGCCTTCGTCGCTTTTTTTACAGGTAAAAAATGGAAGGGAATACCCTCGATTTCGGCCTGAGCGCGGCTATTTTCATGGTTCGATATGATTGCAACGACCTCAGCGCCGAGCCATCCAACTCTGATTTGGTACAGAAGGTGAAGGAGTGTGTGATCAAATTTTGAAACCATCACCACGATTTTGGGTTTTCTATTCGCATCAACAATATGTGTCTTCATATCGAAGCGTGCAATTGCGGGCTCTAATGCATATTCGATATTCGCCTGTGTCGTCTCTTGCGGCACCGTAAAGGCAATACGCATAAAGAAGCGGCCTGTCTGTTGATCCCAAAATTGATTGCTCTCAGTGATATTTGCCTTGCTACTTGTCAGTTCAGTTGTAACAGCAGATACGATTCCAGGTTGATCGTTGCAAGAGAGAGTTAGGATAAATAATTGCTCTGACATAGGGGCTTCTTCACATTCTTCCAAAATTTGACAGATAAAGACCGTCGAATTTTCAATATTTTCTCTTAATAAAAGGCTGTGTGGTAACAGGATGAAGGCAAGCGGATCTGAAAATCCATTTGCTTTACATCTTTTTACATTTTTCATTTTCTGGCTGTAACAGAAGAACCTGGTGCGCGAAGTTATTGCCGTCACTTAAAGTAACGGACCTAAAACCCAACATAGTTATAAGGTCGAGAAATGTGAGCTCTTCAGCGGCACCCGTTTTTGTAAAAACCGGTGTTGACCGTGCACTGGTTGATAAATCAGCTAAGAGGGCACGGGCTCTGTATACTGTATCCAGATGCCCGTCCCGCTTGGAAATGATCAAAAGTTTTTCGGCTAACCCGCCTTTTGAAAACACAGCATAAGGAGATTCATAAGACTGCCGTGTCATCCCTGACTTGATACCAATTATGAAGCCCACGCGTCGTTTCTTGTCGACATCAGCTAATGGCGATACCCGTGCGCAATAGACTTCGATGCGCTGCGGAGCCGGATAATAATATCCCACATACCGGTCACCACTGACTTGAGCGACGGACGCAATGTTACCAGCAGTCAGGGTTACAAAAAACAAAGTTAGAAAAGTTGCTATATGTTTCATCAAAGTCGGGTCTCATTTTTTTGTATGGGTATTTGTCAAAGGCATATCAGATTTGCAAAAGACTGCTAAACAAAATCGAAATTAGAGAGGTGTTTTAATTTGCTGATTGATCCTCAATCCATTCTTTTAAGGCTTCTTTTGCCTTAATGCGAGCTTCCCCCGCTGGTAGGGTTTGATCCTTTATTTTTGCGGTGAGTTCAATTACGTACCCATTGGGGTCTCTAAAATAAATCGATTTGATAAAGCCGTGATCTGCAACGCCGCGAGTTTCAATGCCAGCCGCTTTTCCTTTAGCGTGCATTGCCAACATATCGTCCATTTCAACTTCGAGAGCGATATGAAGGTCATAGTCATGTTGCTGAATAAAATCAAAGGACATATCAGGCACTTCAAAAAAGGCCAGATAGGAACCGTCATCCAACTCGTAAAAAGTATGTAAAGCGGATGTCTTTCGATTTGTTTTTGTCTCTTCTATTGGAAAGGCTATAGCCAGCGGGAGGCCCAGGAAATCTTCGTAAAATTTCCGCGTTTCTTCCGAGTTTTTACAACGATATGCGTTGTGGTGAAGGCCTTTGATCATCAGTTCTATCTCCTCATTCGAGCGAATATTCACTGTTGCATATATTTCTCTTCTTTTCTACTTCTTGCCACCTGCGAGCAAATGGGCATTTGGATGGGACCTGAGGCGCCACATAGCAGCGGCGCCAAGGAAAGGACCGATTGCCAAAAAGGCGAATGCATATTCCCAGCCAACAAGGGTAACCGCGTAGGGAATTAAGTGGATGGTCAACAGACTAATGAGAAATCCCGCACAAGTTTGAATAGTGAGCATTGTTCCGATAATATTTGGGGGGCTTAATTCTATAATGCAGGTTGAGAATTGGGCGGAATCTGCAACAATTGAGATCCCCCAGATCACACAAATTATAACGATGAGTACTGGGCTCCCCCCAAACAGAAAGCCAATTCCAATGGAACAACTGCCGCTAATGAGCATCGCTGCGATGGTAATAGTCGTCCGGCCAAGTTTATCCGCGAGAATACCTGCAAATAAACTGCCGAGGGCCCCCATTCCAATCGTAAGGAATGTTGTAATGTTGGCCCCCAGAACTGAGCTTTCCAGCCCATACAGGCGATAGCTTTCAAGGACGAATATGCCGATCCATGCCCACATAGCATAGAGTTCCCACATATGGCCGAAATAGCCCAAATTTGCGAGACGGATGGCCTTGTCTCGCCATCCATGTAATGCGAGTGAGAAATGGAAAGGAGGTGCTTTGGGAATTGGATGGCCCAGTTTTACAAACTGAATTAAGACTGCTGCGGCAAGAGCGAGGAGCGAACTTCCAACCAAAGTTGCACGCCAATCCAACCAATGGATGTCTAAAATATTCAATAGATGGGGGGATGCGCTTCCAAGTGTTAACGCACCAACCAGAAGCCCGACAAGTAGGCCTGTGTCATTTCTCGCCCATGTTGCGACCATTCTCATACCAACAGGATAGATCCCGGCCATGGCAATTCCCGTGATCATGCGTAAAATTATAACTTCGGACGATAAAGGCGAAAAAAGAAGAATTGCGCCATTAGAAGAGGCTGCAATCAACACACTTATTGTGAAAATCAAGCGAGGAGGATATCGATCAGATAAGCTGAGTAAGGCGCTGATCAAAGTCCCGATAACAAATCCAACAGCGACACTGCTTGAGAAAAGGGAGGCATGGAAGCCGCTCAGTTCAAATTCGGCTTTGAGGGCGGGAATCAACGCCGTTGCAGAGAACCATAATGAAAGAGCACAAACTTGAGCTAATGCTAAAAAAGTCACTGAGCGCCATTTATGAGGATGGCCATTTTCTTCTGTGGAAATAGTACTTGTTTGCACGCTTAGCCTTCTCATTTGGTCAAGTGACTGTTCTGTTCTCTAGCATTTGGGGCAGGACGGGGGAAGTTTTTTGGATTAAAAGCAAGCACAATGGCGTGAAGAGTTCGGAAGGTTCAGGGCAGCTATTCATTTTTTTCCTTGTATTTGCGGCGGAATTTCGCGATAACGCGCCATCTTTTTGGGTACCGAATGTCGGTCGCAACATATTTGGCGAAAACCATGTCAAAATTATCAGAAGTCGTTGAAATCTCTCCCTCAGACTTATCAAAAAACAAGCCCGATTATTTCGTGGAAAAAGACGGAATGGTCTTTGCGGGCACGCATTTGATTGTGGATTTGTGGGATGCAAAGGGATTGAACGATCCTAAATTAATTGAAGATACGTTGCGAGAATGCATTCATGTCTCTGGTGCTACATTACTACATTTCCATATTCATCAGTTCGAACCTAATGGGCTGTCCGGTGTCGCTGTACTTGCAGAGAGTCACATAAGTTTTCATAGCTGGCCCGATACGGGGTTTATCGCGTTGGACATCTTTATGTGCGGGGAGACGGAACCCCACAAATGCCTTCCCATTTTGAAAAAGGCTTTCTCTCCAGGCTCTGTTCAGGTGAATGAAATGAAGCGAGGGATTATCGCGTGATTGAGCTTTTTGACGAAGGATTGCATAGCGGCGTTAATCTGGCCTTGGATGTGGGGACTGTTCTGTATCGCGACAAAACCGACCATCAGGATCTTGTAATCTTTGAAAATTCCCAGTTTGGCCGAGTTATGTCTTTGGATGGCGCGGTACAGACAACTGTGAATGATGAGTTCATGTATCATGAAATGTTCGTTCATGTTCCCATTTTGGCTCACGGTTCTGTAAAACGGGTTCTGATTATTGGCGGGGGTGATGGCGGCGCTGCACGTCAGGCTTTGAAACATTCGGATGTTGCTGTGACATTGGTTGATCTTGATCGGACAGTGATTGATCTTTCTATCAAATATCTACCGTCTATTAGTGGTGGTGCTTTTGATGATCCGCGCATGACCGTTGTCATTGATGATGGCTGCAAATTTGTGAAAGAGACATCAGAGAAATGGGATGTGATTATCATTGATTCCACCGATCCTCACGGTCCAGGGGAAGTCTTGTATACGCAGGAATTCTATGCTGATTGTAAAACGTGCCTGACCGCTGGCGGCATTATAACCACTCAGAATGGTATCCCATTTGTTCAAGGACCAGAACTTCGCAACAGTTATGATCGCCTTGGCGCGCTTTTTACCGATGCAAGTTTTTACATGGCGACAATTCCAAGCTATGTGGGAGGCCCTTTGGCGTTTGGATGGGCGACGGATAACACCGAATTACGTAAGATTTCGGAAGGGACCTTGGCTGGCCGCTTCCTAGATGCCGGGATTGAGACTGAATATTACAGTCCTGATGTTCACCGAGCTTCTTTTGTTTTACCTCTATATGTGAGAAAAATTCTTACAGCGGAAAAGTAAAATTCTAGCATTCGACCACATTCACGGCCAACCCGCCTTGAGATGTCTCTTTGTATTTACTCAGCATATCCACACCCGTCTGGCGCATGGTTTCAATTACTTCATCCAGTGACACCACATGAGTGCCATCGCCAGATAATGCAAGCCGGGCCGCATTGATCGCCTTCATGGCTCCCATAGTATTTCTTTCAATGCACGGTATTTGTACAAGGCCCCCAATTGGATCGCAGGTGAGGCCCAGATTGTGTTCCATACCAATTTCGGCGGCATTTTCTACTTGCTCATTAGTGCCGCCAAGGACGGCGGTTAATGCCCCCGCTGCCATTGAACAGGCAACGCCAACTTCTCCCTGACAGCCCATTTCAGCAGCCGAGATGGACGCTCGCTTCTTATAGATTGAACCAATGGCCGCAGCGGTCAGAAGAAGATCCTGACTTCCCTTTAAAGTCGCATTCGGACAAAACCGTTGATAATATTTTAGAACCGCGGGGATAACGCCAGCGGCACCATTGGTCGGGGCGGTTACGACACGCCCGCCTGCTGCATTTTCTTCATTGACGGCAAGTGCGTATAAATTCACCCAATCCAGAACGGTTAAAGGGTCCCGCGATGCCCGCTCAGGATTTGCCATCAATTCTTTAAAAAGCTTGCCTGCACGGCGTTTAACATTAAGGCCGCCGGGTAGAATGCCGCTCGTCTCACACCCTCGTTGGATGCAATCGATCATTGCTTTATTTACAGCGTCCAAAAATTCGTTGGTCTCAGCATCACTACGCCAACTTGTCTCATTGGTTCGCATTATGTCTGCGATGGATAGGCCAGTCTCTTTGCCGATTGCCAGCAATTCTTTCGCTGAAGAAAAAGGATAGGGCATTTCTATATTATGCCCTTTAGTCTCGGATCGGTCTCCCTCGTCATGAGAGACCACATAACCGCCGCCAACTGAGAAGTAATCTTTTTGAACAAGAATGTCGCCGTCTGAAGAATAGGCGTAGAACCGCATGCCATTTGAATGTTCGGGTAACATCTGATCTTTGAGGAAGAGAAGATTTTCCTCTTCATAGAAGGTGATCTGATGAGTGCCGCCCAGTATAATTTTATTATTGGTGCGAATTTCTAAAACCAGAGGTTCAATTTCAGCAGGATCGATAAGGGAGGGGCGTTTGCCTGACAATCCAGAATAAATTGCCAAATCAGTTCCATGCCCGTGACCTGTTAAGGCAAGAGATCCATAAAGTTCAACAATCACGCGATGGGTTTTCTCCAACACATTTTTTGCACTTAAATGGTCAACAAACCGCTTAGCTGCCCGCATGGGCCCGACAGTGTGAGAGGATGAGGGGCCGACGCCAATTGTATAAAGATCTGTGACGCTAATGTTGACATCAAGTTGGGACGTATTTACCGGTTTGGTCTCCCGCACTGTTGCAGGAACAACTGGGGTTACATTCCCAAGGCCAGTTTTTTTGAAATTAGTCATCTAGGCACCTTTTATCACTGTCGCCGCTAGGCGAATGTATAATGATGCCCCCTCTGTCCGTGTACCTGAAAGATTACCGGAATGACCGGGTACCTCTTCGGTGGAGCGCAATTGATTTTGCAATCGCTACCCTCTCTCCAGAGCCTCTATACCTGATGATACTTTTGCCTGAGAGTTTCCGGGGCGGTTGCTCCTTCGGCGCCGGAAAACCGGTCTCTCCCATCAGGGATGTTAAAGGACTTGAATTTATTCAAGCTATAAAAAACCCTACGGATGTGCTTAGAGGCCGTCAAGCACAATCAGAGCTTCGCGCCCGACTCCTGCTTTTAATAATTCACAAATCCAAATCCGGACCGTTAGACATTTATCAAGTAAAGCTATTTTTATACAAGGTAGGAGTGTCCAAATGTTCAGTGTTCGCGGAGTTTTCAGAAGCGTTGGAAGTCATGGTGGCAGGCTTCGGCGGGGTGAGGTTTTAAATTCTATGCTTGAATTCTGTCAGGGCGTAGGCCGACAACAACGCAGGTCTTACACTCTTCAATTACCGGCGACCGATACGGGTGATGAAGTTTATAAGGAAGGTCCTTATCAAAAGGGAATATTTATGGAACCTGGCCCTTTTGCGGAAGAAGTTGCAATGATTGAGGGGCGCTTGCTCGGCGGGCAAAAAGTATCAGAGGCCTATCAAGTTGCCATCAGGGAAGCCTACCTGCGTCCCGATGGACATCAAGTTGATCCACTGGGAGAGATCGATTTATCTAAAAGGGACCAAGCCATTGAATATGTCATGGAGCCTTTGGAGAAGGGCGGGGTGGCTGAAAGCTGCATTTTCAGAACTCATCCTGAGTTTTTTGAAGGCGGAGCCTATGAACATTCCTTCATCGGAAATATGAGGTGGCATACGCCCAAATGTTTTAGTGATAGAAATCTAGAATTTGCTGAGAAGCTTGCAAGTGAAATTGATGGCAGTAAGCCTGCGACATTCAGCTTGGAGACGCATATTTATTTAGGAAATATGCCGCCCTTATCCAGAAGAGAACTGGAAGTCGTTTATCCTGAATTTAGCCGACTTAGCATGGTCGAATATGCAGGTGCTATTGAAGCCAAAATTCTTAAAGATCAAGGGCCGACGATCGCCGATGGCATGAAAATAGTGACAATTCATGAACCTAAAAAAACGAAGACACCGGATACAATTACCGATGTTTTCGTGAAATTCAAAGGAATAGCCTCTCCTCATGCCACGGCGAGTATTCAGTGCTACTTGAAAAATGGGAAGCAAGTTTCCTTTGGTCTTGAAGGCGGACGGCCTGGAATACTTGTTGTTGGCGATAGTGGCTCTGGCCTCGTTCCCTATACGGCCAAACATGCGCAATTGTATGATTTCATTGTTTGTCAAAATACAAAACAAAGCCGAGACTTGGACGCTTTGAAAGCAGATTTGCGTAGCGAAGAAGAAATTAGACGAGAAGTGGTGGCAAAGCTGGAAAAAGATACACCGGATTTGGCGAAAGATGTTGCAACGATTGAGCGCCTTGTTGGAGCGCAGATTATCGAAAATGTGAATGCTGAAGATTATTTCACATATTTGGATCCTGAAGATTTGACCGGGGTTAAGGCCGATCCACGAACACAGCAGGCGGTCATAAATTACCACAAAGATGTAAGCGACAGTGGACGGCAAGTTTTCACGTCCGATGGCATTCCCTTTCTTTCAGTGACGGTTGACTGCCCAAATGTCGTAGAGGCCGTCTCCGTCATGGCATATGCCACTGGCGCCCTTCGTCAGCATGCACTGACTTTTGGTCCGTATTACGCATCAGGAGCCAAGTCATTTGAGGATGTAAACTGTCTTCCCTGCGCGCTGTTTGTCGGCCTCTCTGGTGGAATTTCACCCGATACGCTAGTGGGCATGTTTCAACAAGGACCGTTGTATGATTTGTCGGAGTCAATGCGGAGCCCCGCTTATGAAGAGGTCTTACGGGTTGGTTTGGAAATGACGTCGGATGAAGCACAGATGGGGACAGCTAAAGGGAAAGTTTATTCCTTGATAACATCTGCTTCTGTCATGAGGAACTTCTTGGGAAGCCACGCTTACCTAAGATATGCGCAATCCATTATTGAGAAAACAGAACAAGCAAAAGCTGCATCCTTTGAAGCTGAAATTCACCAAAAATTGAAGTTAGGGGTAATTGACCTGCAAGGACGGTCTAAAGATCGTTGGGCAATCGATTTGGCAAGTATTGTCTTTCTTTTTAAGGCCTTTGGTCCTGATATTTTTTCCAAAGAACTGACCTTTTTTGAACGTGCCAATATAGATGAGTTGGTGCAAAAGCATGAGTTGGGTGTTGGACGAGAAGGGGACCGGGCAAAAGCTGCTATGCTTGAATTGGCGACACGAGCGGATAAATTGCTAGGGCGACAGAATCCACGTGATGTGATTGATGTTGTTCGGCTGTCATTGGTTGAGAAAATTGATCAATTGAGCAAAGATATTCTGTCGATTGAAAAGGACGAAGGTGAAGCTTCACCTGACGCTTATTACCTTACTAAAAAGAATTCATTGATGCTGGCACAGGCGGGTTTGAATTTCATAGATAAAGATCTGTCTGTTATCAAATAACGACGATGGTAAATGTGCCAATATCACAGGCACATTTACCATCTATTACATCGCTCCCAATAGGCTGTGACGGTATTGCCGCCATCCAGAACATGATAACCATCATAGGCGCCGGCCGTCATGCAGGCATGGTTGGGAAGGATACGTATTCTGCTTCCAATTGGGAAATCCTCAAAGGAATGGGACGTGCGGTTAAGAGAGATTAAGCCATGTTCTTGGTTGGTGCTATCAATCCAAAGGTTTTCATAAGGCGTACATGTCCCCTCGCTGCATACTTGACCAAAATGGCTGTGTCCCAAGGTGTTCTTTTTTCCAGGATCCGATGATAAAGCGAGGCCCCCTGCATCGATAAGGATACGGTTTTGATCTTTCTTGTGACTAATGACAGTTGCCAGGACCGAGATCGCGATGTCTGACAAGATACAAACGCCCAATGCTTCCATCACCATATCTTGAAAAACATAAACGCCGGCGCGAACTTCAGTGATGCCTTCAAAATTATGCGCAAAAGTGACCGTGGGTGTTGATCCCATACTGACAACGGGACAGGGGAGGTTATGGTCCTGTATTCGGCTCGCCGCACGGGTAATACAGGCGCGTTCTTGTTCTGCCATTGCTTCAATTTCGGAGATGCTTTTGCAATAATAAGACCCACCCGCATGGGTCATAACGCCCGCAAGAGATGATCCCGCCTTTTCGTGTAAACACTGGGCTAGGGGAATAAGGTCTGTATCCTCAGCATCAAGACCCGCTCGTTTCCCATCGCAATCAATTTCAATTAAACAGGGGAATGTTGTCTCTAGCTCTTCCCCGATGCGGGCGACATTTAAAGCAGTTTCTAAATTATCCAAAAGAAGAGTGATGTTAGCCCCCTTTATTTGAAGGGCTTTTACGCGAGGGAGCTTTTGAGGCGTGATTGAAACCGCATAGAGGATGTCTGTATAGCCGCCATCCAGAAAATATTCGGCTTCGGCCAATGTGGAAACGGTGATTGGTGAATCTGAGTTTTCCGTTAGACGCTTTGCGACTTCAATCGATTTACAGGTTTTTAAATGGGGCCTGAGGCGAACGGGTTTATCTTTTAATATAGTGCGTAGCCTTTGAATATTGGCTTCCATACGGGCTTTATCCAGGATTAAAGCGGGTGTTTGGATTGTGCCTAATTTCATGGATGTATCCTCTATCTCTTCAAGCTTATTCAATTTAGAGTATAGACTAAATCAGAAAGTGATTTTATCAAGTCCTGAATAGCAGTGATTATTCTGTAAATCTTATTTGTGAGGTTAGAAGTGGCGCGTATTGTTTTTGGTTTGGAGTTTGGTGCAAATTTAGGCCATGTCTACCCTATGTTGCGTGTCGCCGATGCTTTACGTGAAAAGGACCACGAGATCATCTTTGTTTGCAGGGATGTGGATATCGCTAATGATGCAATCAAGGCTAAAGGATATGCGCTGGTTCAGGCGCCCTATTGGAAAAATCCCAATTTTCCAAATTTGGTGAATAAAGCCACCCCGACTTATGCGGACGTTATGGCCAGGCAAGGGTTTGGTCTTAAAAAATCATTGGTGGGAATTCTGACGGCTTGGGGTGATTTAATGACTTTGTTGAAACCGGATTTGGTGATTGCTGATCACAGCCCGGGATTGGCTTTGGCAATTGGCGGACAAATTCCCACGATAGTGACAGGGAATGGCTTTACGCTTCCCCCAACTGGGATCAAACAATATCCACCTGTGATTTCCAAAGCTCAGTCCTTAGTATCGCAAGATGAGTTATTGTCTTTCTTCAATGAAATACGAGAAGCGCGAGGGGCGCAGCGTTACACGCGCCTACCGCAGATCTTCGAAGTGGAGGGGCATTTCGTTTATACTCTACCGCAATTGGATCCTTACGGTGACGTCCGGGATAGGCCCATTGCGGGACCTCTTGAAGAAATTCAAGAACCGGCCGCCCTACCTGAGCAGAAGCATGCCTTCGTCTATATGGCCAATAATGCGAACGGGGTCAGACAGGTTCTCGGGAGCTTGAAAAGTCTGGCAGTACAAACGACGGCCTATATAAGAGGGGCAAGCCGTCAGGCTATGAGCGAGTTTCAATCAGATAAAATGGAGATGTTGGAGCAACCAGTCGATTATTCAGAAATTCTACCAAAAGTGAGCACTGTTATTCACTCTGGGGGAAATGGTACGGCAACAGCATGCCTTATGGTTGGGCGAGCTCAAATCATAATCCCAAGTCAATCCGAAACCGCATCAAATGCCAGGCTGTTGACTAAAAACGGCCTCGCACGAACATTGAATGCTAAGGCTGATAATCAAGCAGCGCAAAAACTGATAGAAGAGGTTTTATCGGATCATTCTCTGCACACAAACTGCCTGAAAATAGCGAAAGAGATTGCTAAAGGGGATTGGCAGAATGCTGTGGGGAAAATCGTAGATAGAGCTGAGTTGCTTTTATCCAAACAGCCAAAACCCTAGAATCAAAGTATCAGCGATGCTTTTTGACATAGCTGATACTTAATAATTGATTTTATTGCTGATTATATTTGAGAACCCAAAGGGGTAACAAAGCGGCAACCTCTCGGCTACTGCCATCTAGTTCTACGGCAATTTGTTGATGCTTTAAGTCGATACGTACAATGCGGCCGCTGAACTTACATAATTCGGATGTATTCGTTGGGCCAAAAATTCCTTTTACGGGCAGATCAATTGCCGCATCAGCCATAAGTCCGTTCAGTAATATCCCGGTTAAAGACCAATTTTCTGTCGTAAATTTATTTTCGTTGATTTCCACCTGAAGAGAAGGGCTGGAAACCCTGAATGAATCTCTTTGTTCAAATCGGTTGGGAATGGATTCTGAGAGTTGTTGGGTATGCATCATTGGAATCTCCAGCATTAAAATTGGCACTTACCCTTCATATGCAGCCTTTATGCCAATTTGGGCGGCAGTACTGAAAATAAAGGTAAAGCCCCTCTTTCAAACAATTTCTGTCATCTCATCTCTGTTTTATGAAGATGATATTCTTCATTTTGAGCAAAGCCTGTCGGTAGGAAGACCAAATCGAAATGGGTCAATATTGCCGAGCGGCAAGAAAATTTTTTCATTTAGGGAAAATATGTCCGGTTATCTTTGCCGCATAGGATGGAAACCTTTCACCTTAGATTCGCAATTGCAGGAGGTAGTTTTAGAAAAGGGATTAAAAAGAGCTCAAAAAGAGCAACTTTAAAGTGCGGGTCTAATTTTTTAAAAACCTATTTCGCGTGT
>JBALXM010000037.1:0-4777 GCA_036960695.1 Sneathiella sp. | reverse complement strand
AAAAAGAGCAACTTTAAAGTGCGGGTCTAATTTTTTAAAAACCTATTTCGCGTGTTTGAGAATAAATCATCTTTATTCGGATAGGAGGTATAATTTATTTTACGTAACTTTATTAACTCTAACATGTTGTTCTTGAAATAATTTTTCAAAAATGAGATGATTTTTGATGGATAAAATGAGTATTTGTCAAAAATGACAATTTGTCATTGTCGAGAATGACTGCTAATAATGGAGCCAAGCTGAGTAACTAAACAAAAAGATTTAGGCTTGGCTTAAAAGTCAACTTCTCGAAAATCACTTATAAGTTAATACCAGAAGCACTTGAAGTCGTTCTCCTCTTCCTGTCACGGCTTTTTTAAATGTTCAATAACTTCTCGATCCCTAGAGAGAATTGAGCATCGCTAACCCGGTATTACAATTGTTCGGTAAGTTGAAGGCTTGATCTGGCTTTGGAAACCTAAAGCAGATAACGGAATTTATGTCCTGTTAGGCGGGTGCCGCATCGCAAATGCAGCAAGCCATAATAAAAACAGGATAGTCGGTGGCTTAAATCGCGCACCGTCTAAAATACAGTAAGCCGAGGCCAAGGCTGGAAATAATAATAAGGCCTATTAAGCTATAACACCCCCGCCCTAACGGACGGGGGTGCTTTCTTTTTTAGTCAGTGATTTATAGTATTATCCGGCGTAACGCTGAATGATTTGTTTTCCCAAAGAATTCATATGGACCTGATCTGGGCCGTCTGCAAAGCGGACTGTTCGCGCATAGGCAAAGGCTTCTGGCAGAAAAGTATCTTGGCTAAGGCCCATGGCACCATGTGCTTGCATCGCCCGATCAATAACCGTCTGCGCCATGTTCGGGGCAACAATTTTGATCATGGCAATGATGTCTTTTGCCTCTTTATAGGACCCTTTATCCATTTTATCAGCGGCCTTCATCGTCAATAAACGCGCTTGTTCAATTTCGCAGATTGATTTTGCTATATCTTCTCTGATTGAGCCTTGCTCGCTGATTTTCTTGCCAAAAGCAACACGGCTATCAACGCGAGCGCACATGAGCTCCAATGCCCGTTGCGCACATCCAATCAACCGCATGCAATGATGAATTCTACCGGGTCCAAGTCGACCTTGAGCAATTGCAAAGCCGGATCCTTCTTCACCAATGAGGTTGGAAGCCGGAACGCGAACATTGTCAAACAGGATTTCAGCATGACCATGGGGGGCATCGTCTGATCCGAAAACCTTCATAGCGCGGACGATTTGGACGCCAGGAGTGTTTCGCGGTACTAAAATTTGAGATTGCTGTTGATGACGGGCTGCGCTGGGATCTGTTTTTCCCATCACAATAAAAATCTCACATCGAGGGTCAGGGGCACCACTTATCCACCATTTCCGACCATTTATAACATAGTCGTCGCCATCTCTTGTAATCGAACATTGAATATTTGTGGCATCTGAGGAGGCTACTGCCGGTTCTGTCATTGCAAATGCGGACCTGATTTTCCCTTCAAGAAGCGGAATAAGCCATTCGTCCTTTTGCTCCGTCGTTGCATAGCGCGCCAGCACTTCCATGTTACCTGTGTCAGGGGCGCTGCAATTGAAAACTTCAGCGCCGATGAGTGAGCGGCCCATAATTTCGCAGATTGGTGCATATTCAAGGTTTGTGAGGCCAGAGCCATACTCGTTGAATTCTGCTAGAAAAAGGTTCCACAGTCCCGCAGCTTTGGCCTTTGCTTTCAGCTCTTCCATGATGGGGGGAATTGTCCATCTGTTTTCAGCGTTTTCTACAAAGTCATTATACACTTCTTCTGCGGCATAAACGTGCTCGTTCATAAATGCTTCTACGCGTGATTTGAGCTCTTCCGCTTTTGTGGATGTGTTCAGCGTCATTTGCTTGATCCTTTATAACCTTGATTTGAATTACCGAAATTATAAGCTTTTAACTTCGATCATAAAAATTTATAATTCTGATAGAATAGTATTCATGAAAGTTATAGTAAAATGAGCCTCAAAAATATTGACCTCAATCTTTTTGTGTTGTTTGAAGTGATCTATGATGCTGGGAATTTAACGCAAGCCTCCCATATTCTGAATGTTACCCAACCCGCTGTCAGTAATGCTCTCGCGCGATTAAGGGCGCAGGTTGGGGATCCGCTTTTCGTTCATTCCGGTAAGAGAATGAACCCCACGGCCACGGCGGATGAACTTATAGGACCAGTCCGCCAAGCGCTGAGGCTTCTTCAAGGCACAGTTGATCGAGAGCCGCTTTTCGAGCCGAGCGAGTCTAAGAAGGTTATCCGCTTGAGTATTGGGGATGTTGGGGAGGCTATCATTCTGCCTCGGTTTGCTCAAATTCTCCAAGTGGAAGCACCACAAATGAAGATCAGTGTGTACCAGGTGGAACGAAAGTTGATCGGCAAAAAACTTGCGGCAAATGAGATCGATTTCGCTATCGATATTCCCACTACGGTTGAAGGACAATTGATGCAGGTTAGTCTGACGTCAGATCAGCAGGTCTGTGTGGTGGCCCCCAATCATGCTCTTGCCTCGAATTTAGAACTATCATTGGAGGATTACCTTGCCTGTAACCATATTCACGTATCGTCTCGGAAAAAAGGCGGCGGTGTCGCTGACTTAGGGTTGGGAAAATTGGGGGTATCTCGTAACATTCTTGTACGGCTTCAACATTACCAAGCTGCATTTGCGCTTTTGGAGAATTCCAATTTGCTGTTAACGGCTCCCAAATCTCTTGCGGGCCTTTATCCCTGCAAATCATTCGAATTGCCTTTTGTAACCCCTAATCTTGATCTGAGTCTATATTGGCACAAATCGACGGAACGTTCTGGCGTCAATAACTGGGTTCGCGCCAAATTGCAGGAAGCAACACTTGGTTCTTCTTGCGTCTGATGGCTGAATATGCTTATTCCGATTGATGGAAAAAAACGAACCCAACGATGAACCAACCTTATTTCTTATTCCTACTCCCATCGGGAATTTGGAAGATATTTCGTATCGAATAATTCGGATTTTACAGCAGGTTGACGCTCTGGCTTGCGAAGATACGCGACATACCCGGAAAATTTTTGAACGGTATGAGCTGAATAGTCCTCCCATTATCTTTGCATGTCATGCTCATAATGAAGATCGGGCTGTCGGGCGAATTCTGTCTTTGCTGCGGGATGGTAAATCTGTTGGGCTTACGTCAGATGCGGGTGCCCCTGGAATTAGTGATCCAGGCCAGCGAGCCGCCGCCGCTGCAATTGAAAATGGCTATCGGGTGGAGGCATTGCCGGGACCAAGTGCCGTGATTACAGCTTTAACAGTTTCGGGACTCCCTATTCCAGCCTTCAGTTTTTTAGGATTTCTGCCGAGGAGGCCCGGACGGCAACGTAAAGTGTTTAATGCTTTTGGCGAGACGCCTTCTGCTCTTGTGTTTTTTGAATCTCCCTTTCGTGTTGCCAAAATTCTGGCAATCGCCTTGGAATGCTTGGGGGAGCGACAGGCGGCGGTGTGTATTGAACTTACAAAGAAATTTGAAAATATACATCGCGGATCATTAGGGGAATTGGTGGACCATTTTACAGACAAAAAAATTAAGGGTGAGGTGACTATTGTCATCGCGCCTAAGGAAAAAGATAAGAAAAAAGAAGACGATAGGCTGTAAAAACTAAAATTAACTGAGCATTTGAGCAACATTAGAAAAAGTGCTAGTTTAAGGAATAGTAACTCTTACATGTAAAAGACTGATTTCAATTCAGGAGAATCCACATGAATGTTGCAAGTATCCTTCGAGGTAAGGGGGCCGATATTATAACGGTTGGCGTTGCAGATGAGATTGCGACCGTTGCTAAGATTCTAGGCGACAACAAAATCGGTGCTGTTTTAGTTGTTGATGAGCCGGGAAAAGTTCTCGGCGTTATTTCTGAAAGGGATATCGTTCGGGGCCTTTCGCAAAGCGGAAATGGCTGCTTGAGTAAATTGGCTCAAGATCTAATGACGTCAAATGTGATCACTTGCGAGCCTTCAGACACAATTGATGAAGTGATGGCCTTAATGACGGCTAAGCGTATTCGCCATCTCCCAGTAATGGAAAGCGGAAAACTCGCAGGCTTTATCTCAATCGGTGATGTGGTTAAGCATCGGATGGATGAGGTCGAACGTGAAGCTGCAGCAATGCGTGATTACATCGCTACCGGCTAAGACAGAACCTTCAATGCATGATTTAGAAACGGTAGGGCACGCTCTACCGCATTCTCTCCTTCACGAATCATTTCTTCTGCTTTGTTAAATTCAAGTAATCCCAAGTGAGCAAGTCGCGGCGCTATGTTTACATCTGGTGGGTCGCCTGCAAGGCGAGAGCGGCTCAATCTATCTTGAACGATATTAAGTGCAGACATCATCACGCTGAAGACGCTGGGGTCAGATCCGGTCCTGTCAAAAAAGCGATGTTTCATTAAGTTAAGAGGTGAGGGGGAGGATAGAAAGCTCCTTGGCTGATGCTCTTTTTCAAATACAGAAGAGCCGGTATCCTCATCGACATTCGTCATCCCGAACACATCTGCGTTTAAATTAACGGCAATAACGAGCCGTGCGCCCAAAGCCCTACACACTGATACGGGGACGGGATTTGTTAAAGCGCCATCTATGAGCCAACGACCGTCAATTTTCTGAGGGGAAAAAAGCCCGGGTAAGGCGTAAGAAGCATTTATCGCTTTTGCAAGGCTCCCATGACGGATCCAAATTTCATGACCAGTCCCAAGTTCTGTCGTAATAGCGGA
>JBALXM010000036.1:0-37075 GCA_036960695.1 Sneathiella sp. | reverse complement strand
GGGCTCATCCAGATAATGAGATGAGCCCTTTTTTATTAGTACGCCAGCGCCAAGCCATCTTTTCTAGGCTCGGAGCCTGCGGATAGCACACCGGTTTCTTCATCAATTATGATCATTTGCCCGCCACCGTGTGGCATGACTGGTGTTTGCACATCATATCCCATATCAGACAATTCTTGGCGAACCTTTGGGGCGATGCTTTCTTCAAGTTCCAAAACGCCGGCATCATAAAAGGCGCGAGGACAATCGATTGCTTCTTGAGCATCCATGCCAAAATCATAAATATTTGAGAGCACATGGGCGTGACCAACGGGTTGATATCCGCCGCCCATAACGCCGTAACAGACACTAGCCTTACCATTTTTAGTAGCCATGCCAGGAATAATTGTATGCATTGGGCGCTTGTTTGGTGCAACACAATTTGGGTGATTTTTATCCAACACAAAGCCAGCGCCACGGTTTTGAAAAATAACCCCGGTATCGGCACAAGCAATGCCCGACCCAAAGGGGTGAAACACAGAATTAATGAAAGAGACTGCGGTTCCGTCCCGATCAACGACACATAAATATACTGTATCTTTATGCTTATCAAAGGCGCCGGCGCCCGTAGGGTCGCCCGCTTTTCCAATCTCAATGTGGGAGCGTAAATGATCTGCAAATTTGTCTGAAAGCATCATTTCCACAGGAACGTCCACTTGGCTTGGGTCTGCCACATAATGATCGCGCGCTAAATAGGCAAGGCGTGCAGCCTCGGCCTGAAGGTGTAATCGCTGCGTACCAACGGGATCCAAGCCCTCCACATCGAAACCTTTGAGGATATTAAGCATGATAAGCGCTGTAATACCTTGCCCATTGGGCGGGATTTGATGAACTTTATTCCCTTTATAATCCGCAGTGACAAGATCCACAAAATCCGCTGACGTGCCGGAGAAATCTTCCATGGAGTGAAGGCCGCCCGCAGCATTTAAGCTTGCGACCATTTTCTCAGCAATCTCGCCTTCATAAAAGGCAGATCGTCCTTTTGCAGCAATAGCCTTCAAAGTTTTTGCTAATTTTGGCAAATGCCAAAGCGTTCCCGCTTTCGGGGCTTTTCCGCCCTTTAAGAAAAGCTCAGTAGCTGCCTTATCCGCTTTAAGTTTTTCTTCCGTCATCTGCCAGTCAACAGACGTTCGTTGCGACACAACAAACCCGTTTTCTGCACAATTAATGGCAGGAGCCAGGATATCTGCAAACTCCATAGAACCATATTGCTCGTGCAACGTAATCCAGGCATCGATAGACCCGGGTAGCGTTACAGAATGCGGACTGGTCAATGAAATTTCGTTGATACCCTGTTCAAGCAAAGTATCAGCATCAAGCTTGGAAGGCGCACGTCCTGATCCGTTTAATCCTTCGATTTTGTCGGATCCGCCGGGGGCTACAAGGGCAAAACAATCGCCGCCGATCCCTGTTTGCATTGGATCAATAACGCATTGTACGGCACATGCGGCGATGGCCGCATCCATTGCGTTACCACCAGCTTTCAGGATCGATAAAGCGACATGAGTGGCATACTGGTTTGAAGTTGCCGCGGCACCGTTCACGCCATAGCTTACGGAACGCCCTGGATATACAAAATTACGCAATTCAAACCCACCTTTTAATTACAAATAGATGGCCAGACACTACAGCGGTCAGCTCTGAACTGCAAAACAACTTTTCACAAATCAATAACACCAAGCAACGCTCAGTTGTTGTTGATTTACCATAGGCGCACAATTACGTATTTGGTAAAAGCATCATCTACATTCATTTGACTGGCAGCGCGCCAAGCACCGACAGCATCATCATATTTTTCATAAAAACCACGGACATCAACTTTTTTTGGATCGACGAAATCCCGTCCTCTGGTGTCTAAAACCTTGCCACCAAAAACAATAAAAAGTTCTTTTTTCGCATCCGTCGCTGGCATTTGTTCAGCCATTATTCAAACTCACTTATCAATTTAACGTCAAATATTTAGCGTAGAGCTGACTTTGCAGAACCCGCACCTCTGTAAATAAACATTTTTTCTAAAAATATGATTAAGACCCTGACACTCTAAAAGACCCTTACTCTTTCGTTGCAAAAACACCGAATAAAAGCACCGATACAGACAGCAGACTATGATAAACATTCATGGAATTTATCCCAAATTGATTGGCAATCCACTCATTCGCAAGACCCGCGGCAACGAGCGCCACAACACCTCCCACAAGGAAAATGCCACTGGAGACTTCCCTATAAAGCCGGTAAAGTGCGGCTAGTGCCAAAACGGCAACGACGCCATATCGTCCCTCTTCAGACAGCCGCCATGTACCAAATAACAAAACCGCTGACAGTGCCGATATTGCCGCTAAAACAATCCACCATCCTGCGGCGTGAAATTGGCGCGCGAACACTCCCCCCAGAGCCGCAATAGCGAAACTCACTATTCCAACGGATCCTGCGTAGGCAGAGGCCAAGCTGTGATACGGTTTGATTTCATTGAAACCACTATAGACGAGGGCACCCAAAAGCGCCGCAACGCCAATCGATACGACACCGACAGCCCAAAACAGGTTCATAGGGAAATAAGTACGGCGCATCAAGACAAGCGAGACGAGGGCACTTACGACGAGAACAATCTCAAAAATTACCATTGAATTCATGGAAGATACTCATACCGGCAAAGAAACAAATTGTCCAACAAAGCTAAGAAATCAGAAAAACTATTTCCACCGTCCTCAAAAAAATTTCTAATCTATGGTTTTTTTAGCTCACTTCGATTAAAACCTTCGATAATAAGGATTTCTTGCTGCCGATCGCCCTATCCTGTTGTATAATATGCGGCACATATTATGTAGAAGTTAGTAGTATTTAAGGTATGGCGAGCTGAACACGCCACAATCCTTGGGAGATAAAATCATCACTATAGAAGCAAAGCAGATTAGCCGCAAAATCACTATCGCGTCTGCACTAGCGATGAGTTTTGGTACCCTTGTTTGCGTTGCAGTTTTAGCCGTCTTAGGTGTCAGTATTATAACTGGCTTGACCAACACTCGAGATCTGTTGCTAGAGAAAGCAACGACAGAGATGAAGACCGTTCGCCGAAACCTGACAAGTCTTCTTGATCCCGCAGAAGATCAGGTTCGCTATATCGCCAATCTAATTTATGAAAACAAGATCAATGTGGACGATGAAGAAAGCTTGAACGAGGGACTGCTCGCGGCCCTTGCCGGCAGCAGTCGGATTAAAGGCTTGGTTTTCGTCTATCCAGATTTACGTACAAAACTTGCTGAACGGGAAAGTGGTACAATACTGAATTCGAACAACGCCCGCAGCCGTATTGCTATGAGAAATTTGCAAACATTAAGCGATGTTACGGCAGGCACTTGGTCTCGCCTTATTTATTCGCCAGATGCAAAAGAAACAATTTTAAGTTTCAGGCAGCCAATCACTCGTGACGGCAAATTTCTGGGTTTGATCGTTGCCGGCATCCCGATATCTACCGTAAACAAGGCGGTAAAAACTGATGGCCTATCTACTGATGAAGGGCGCTTTATTCTTTATGGTAAAGATCACGTCCTCACTCAACAGGGCTTCCATGTAGATTCCGAGGAGCTTACTTACGATGGGGTTGTTCCGAAACTTTCAGAAATCAACGATCCAATTTTATCAACAATCTGGACAGCTCCGAGATCCTCTATTGGCCTGCTTCGAAACAAGATAGATTTTGAAGGGCATACAACCGAAGTGGATGGAGAGCGGTATAAATTTTACTATTCCTCCTTGGATGGCTACACAGATCGCCCCCTCATCATCGGGTATCGCGTTCGATATGAGGATGCTACACGAGAAATTCGCAGGCTGGCTTACGCTGGAATAACAGGCATTGTCATTCTGCTCATAAGTATTCTTATCGCCTTTATTATTGGCCGAAAAATATCACGCCCCATTGTATCACTGTCTCGCGCGTCTCAACAAATATCCAGTTTGAACTTTAATCTCGCGGAAGAATTGCCTACCAGCCGGCTAAAGGAATTAAGCGACGCAAGCGAAGCCTATAATACAATGCTTCGAGGACTTGGTTGGTTCGAAAACTATGTCCCCAAAAGCCTTGTTCGAAAATTAATGGAAACTGGAACCGCTCATTCAGAGACACGGTCGGTTACGGTTATGTTTACGGATATCATCGGCTTCACTCCTTTGGCCGAAAGTATGTCATCTGAAGAAGTTGCAAATTTACTGAACAGCCATTTTGAGCTTCTGACAAGCTGCATAGAGGCCGAAGGCGGCACAGTTGATAAATTTATCGGTGATTCCGTTATGGCCTTTTGGGGCGCCCCAGAATATCAAACCGATCATGCCGCCCGTGCCTGCCGCGCTGCGGTCGCCATCCAACGCGTAATTTCTGAAGACAACAGAATGCGTGCAAAGGAAGGTAAAGAACCCGTGCGCATTCGAGTTGGTATCCATACGGGCCGATTAGTTGTGGGTAATATTGGATCTTCTGGTCGCATCAACTACACGGTTGTTGGCGATACGGTGAATGTCGCGCAGCGAATAGAACAGCTGGGCAAAGCATTTGACGTGGAAAAACAAATTGAAGTTATAACCCTCATGTCTCAGGCTACGTTCGACGAATCTGAAGAAAACAGCAAGCTTGAAGATGTTGGTGAGCATTTCGTCAAAGGTAAAAATACGGCACTTCGTATATACAAGCTAAACTAAGTCTGAGCTTGTATATACGATATCATTCAAGCCTAGCTTGGTTGGTAATAAGGGTTATTGCCACCCGCATGATCGGTCACATCCAGCACTTCTACAATACTTGGAACAAGGTCCATAATTTCTTTTGCGACTCCTTGTTTTAAAGTGACGTCAGCCATGCCACATCCTTGGCAGCCCCCTTCAAGGCGCACATAAACTTTACTGTCCTGCACATCAACCAACGTAATGTGGCCCCCATGAGAGGCAATAGACGGATTTACCTTATCCTGAAGCAATTGGCGAATAGCAAGGCCGTCCGTTGACTGCAATCCCATGCGTTCAAGCGCTTCGCGGTGATCCGCAATACCCTTAATTTCAGGAATATAATGCTTCAACATATTCGTGATACCGGTCAACATTGAAAACGCGGAGCCTTGCATTTTCAAATAAAGCGTGCCGGCTTTATAACTGTGAAAGGAAATATCGCCGCCCGACTGGGTAACAGCAGGGACGATCCGGGTTTTAAGCAAATCTTTTACCTGATCGATAATTTCTGCATCGAACTCACCGACCTCAACCTCCAGAATGACAGCAGACTCCCCGCTTTGGAAATGAGCCATAATAGCGCCAAAGATCTCAGTCCTCAACGCGTCCCAATCCCGCCCATCAGTTCGCGAGATCAAAATGCTCTCATCCAAAAGCGTAACGGACTGCACACCTTCTACTGTATACAATCTTGCGGCTAAAGGAGATTGCGCCTCAGCATCCTCAAAACTTACCGTCAAAGGGCCCTTGGTAAAAACTTCACAACCGGGGTAAAATTCCAACTCGGTTGCAGCGTCTCCAGCTTTGGTTTGTATAAACATTAACTTTTCTCGATTCCGTTACGGCAAGTTAGGGTATGGCGAACATCTGCGTCGCAGTTTAATATGTCCACCTGAGTTATATAATAAATAATAACAAAAAAAGAGAACGCAATGACAAAATTTGTGACGACTATCAGGGACAAGACAGAAAATGGCATTGTTTGCCATGTCAGTATCGACAATCAAAAGAAACTCAACACGCTCAATTCGCAAATAATCAAAGAATTGAAAGACTGCTTTATCGCCCTAAAGGAAGAAAAAGAGATTGCGGTAGTCATCCTGACTGGTGCCGGTGACAAGTCCTTTATCGGCGGTGCTAACATAAATGAAATGGCCGGTTTAGATGTTGATACGGCCCGAACTTTTATCACCAACTTGCATTTACTTTGCGCCGCTATTCGTGACACCCCCTTCCCGGTAATCGCGCGGGTAAACGGATATTGCCTTGGTGCAGGTATGGAAATCGCGTCGATATGTGACATTATCGTTGCAACGGAGACTGCACAATTTTCAATGCCGGAGGTCCGTGTCGGCATCCCGTCCGTCATTGAAGCCGCTGTCCTTCCTCAAATTTTAGGCGTTGGGCTCGCTCGGGATCTCCTTCTGACAGGTCGGACAATGTATTGCGACGAAGCCTATAGAGTTGGTTTTGTTCAAAGGCTTGCAAAAGAAGGAGAGCTGGACGCAATTGTCGGCTCAGTCGTGTCAGACATTTTGGCAAGCGGGCGCGTAGCCATCAAATTACAAAAAGAGCTTTGCAACGCATGGGAAAATGTATCTGTAGCCCATGGTGTTCAGCTGGGTATTGATGCCTTTGCAAAGGCGTTCGAAACGGACGAGCCAACCCGGATGCTCGGTGAATTTGTGAACCGAAAGCGATAATATTTAATAAGGCGTTTAATATACTTAACCTAGAATTTAAACGCCTTTTAAAAACTGATTCACCTTTAGCGGAAAGGTTGCTAAGATTAGAGTAAGTTTTGCGGTTAATTGTACGTATTCGTACACATTGAGGAATTGTTGTGCCTCTTCCAGTCTTTTTATTAAATGCCATAACAGGCGGCCACGGCGAGAAGCTCACCTCTGAAAAAATTGGAAGCCTTCTGACAGCCAAGGGCCACACCTCCCTGCTCGAACGGCGGCGAGCCCTTGTGATATTGTCGCGCATCCGTCTCATGGCGCTTGTGGGTGCTACCCTTTACATACTGGGTTCTGGCATCGACTATTTCAATTTTAACAGTGCAACAGTCACATCCATGCTCGCCTTCCGCAGCACAGCAGCACTCTTGCTGCTATTGCTGGTTTTTGCGATCCGAAAAGGGGAAACCCTTAATGCTGCCTATCGGGCATTGGCTATATTCTTTGCCATTAGCATCATTTTCCAAGGATTATTCCAGCCCCTAATCCTGCCCCAATATATGCAGTCCATTCACGATCTTGCAACGGCAGGATATGCTATATTTCCCTTCTTGATTGTTGTTTGCATATCAGTTTTCCCTTTAACCGCCAAAGAAGCCTTTCTGCTTTCGGTTCTATTTTTTACAGCCGAGCTGCTTATTCTTGCCCTTATGCCCGATCAGGCAAACCCTGAACCTGGGCTTGGCATTCTCTTGTCCTTAATATGCGCCAGTGCCCTTTGCTCCTTCTCCGCGGTCAGTCAATTAAGTTATATGGTCTCCCTTGTGGAACAAGCCTCCATTGATGCGCTGACAGACTGCTACAGCCGCAATAGTGGCGAGGAAATTCTGGATATACAATTCCGAATTGCCCGCCGTCAGAAAAGCCATTTATCCGTCATCTTCTTGGATTTAGACGACTTCAAGGTTGTAAACGACAAATTTGGCCATGATGCGGGCGATAAAGTTTTAGCCTGCGCTGCTGAGAATCTCCGTCATATTTTAAGGGAATCAGATGTGCTTATCCGCTGGGGCGGTGAGGAATTTGTTATGATCCTCCCTCATACGGATTCCCAAGGGGCGGCAAAGGCTATCAGACGGATGCAGGCACATGGTCTGGGGATCAAACCTGATGGGCACCCCCTTACCGCAAGCATGGGCGTCGCTGAATTACTAACGTCGGAGCCTGAGCAATGGTCTGATCTTATTGATTTGGCTGATGAACAGATGTATCTAGCAAAGTATGCCGGGAAAAATGATTTCTCAATCCATTCAGCCGACAACAAAACAATTGTTGCTTAAAACTGGTCATACTTAATGTTGTTGAAAATTATGCTGTTGGTATTTGTAGCCCTTTTCATCGGGCGCTTACTCTTTGCCAAAAAAATGAAGGAATTGGGAAAAGTCGCAGACCGCACACTAAATCTGTGCATCCTCTCCATCGCCATCTATCTTGCTTTGCAAGCCGTGCTTTTCTATGGATTTTAAGGGATAGATTTTCGAAGAGTGATAACTTTTTGGAGCGGGCGAAGGGAATCGAACCCTCGTCGTAAGCTTGGGAAGCTTCTGCTCTGCCATTGAGCTACGCCCGCTGCGCATCACACATGTACCCAATGCGCTGGATAACCTCAACTAATTTATTTAAGGCGACTAAGCACCTTCAGCACTTGACAGAGAAGTTTAGTCTTTGGTAATAAATCTATGTGGTGATTTGTGCCGACCGGCTTGCGGCCACGTTAAATTAAACGCTAAAAGGTCTGGGCTCGAGAGAACCCTGACTGATGGTTGGGGTTTTTTTATACCTCGAGGACATTATGACAGATAGTACAAAATCAGACTCCCCTAATTCCCTAGGAATAGCCACGAACCTTGTACGCGGTGGGACCAAACGATCTCATTTCAAAGAAACATCTGAAGCCCTTTTCATGAATTCCGGTTTTGTTTATGACACAGCCGAAGAAGCCGCCGGGCGTTTTAAAGGGGAAAATGACGGATATATATATTCGCGCTATGCCAATCCTACATTAAGCATGTTTGAAGAGCGCGTTACCTTGCTCGAAGGCGCAGGCAGCGCGCGCGGGACAGCTAGCGGCATGGCTGCCGTGAACGCTGCTTTAATGAGTATGCTGAAAGCGGGGGATCATGTGGTTGCCCCTAAAGCGCTGTTTGGCTCTATCATTTATATCATCGAACAAATTCTGCCTCGTTTCGGTGTGGGAATAACATTGGTTGATGGGACAGACCTTGACCAATGGGTAAAAGCTATACGCCCAGAGACCGCAGCTGTTTTCCTTGAAACCCCATCCAATCCGACATTGGAGATTGTGGATATCGCGGCCGTTGCAGAACTTGCCCACAAAGTGGGCGCCAAGGTCATCGTAGATAATGTATTTGCAACGCCGATTTTCCAAAAACCTCTTACACTAGGGGCAGATATAGTTGTCTATTCAGCAACTAAACATATGGATGGTCAGGGCCGGTGCCTTGGCGGCGTTATTTTAAGTGATGAAGAATTTATCGAAGAGACTTTATCACCGTATCTAAAACATACAGGCCCCGCCCTCAGTCCCTTTAATGCCTGGACTATTTTGAAGGGGTTAGAGACACTGGAATTACGGGTGCATAAACAAACAGATAATGCGGAAAAACTGGCTGATTTCCTGGCAACAAGCAACGGTATCAAGCGGGTTATTTATCCGGGTCGAGATGATCATCCCCAATCGGCCCTTGCCAGCCGGCAAATGAGCCGAGGCAGTACGTTGATTGCATTTGAAGTTGAAGGGGGACAAGACAAGGCATTCCAACTCCTCAACCGATTAGAATTGATCGATATCAGTAATAATCTGGGAGATTCCAAAAGCTTGATCACCCATCCAACAACAACAACCCATTCCAGTGTTTCGGATGAAATGAAAGCACATCTAGGCATCAGCGGCGGGCTTCTTCGCCTCTCTGTCGGGCTTGAGACAGTTGATGATCTTATTGATGATCTTGGTAATGCCCTCAGCTAATCCATCGGGGTGGTCGCACGGCCACCCCCTTTTTGCCGCATTTCTCCCCATATTGGCCTCGATTTTGGCATATAATGCGCATATTTGCGATTTAGTCTTCTAGAAAGTAGGAGACTTATATATGCGAAAAATTACTAGTTTACTCGCCTTACTGCCTCTCATCGCAGGGTGCGGCATTACAGAGTATGAAGAACTCTCTCACGCTGATCCCAAGGCTGGTGAATTTTCGAATTCTCTGGCAAAGGAATATCAAGCCTTTGCGAAATCCGAAATCGAGCAATATGACTGGCCAGATCAGCAATATATTGCAAAAAAAGGGCTGTTGGCTGTTAACGGAAAACAACCCCTTCCAGAGGAGCCCGTCAATTGGCACATTAAAGCCGTCGACAGATCAAACTTTTCCGATGCCCGCGCAAATCTTATCCATTGGCTCAATACGGATGCACGGCATACAAGCCCCCAGCAATCAGCAAAGGCGCAGGTCAGCTTTGACTGCTGGGTAGAACAAAAAGAAGAAAATTGGCAAACGGACCATATTGAAGCCTGCAAAAACAGTATGTCCAAAGCCCTTCCAATGATGCGAAGCGTATTTTTCCCTATCGATAAAGCAACTGTAGATATTGGAAATAAAGACACCTTACGAGAAATTGCTCTTGACTGGCACAACTATCCCGGTAAATTTATACTACTTCAAGGACACACAGACCGATCAGGCAGCCTCACCTATAACTACGCGCTTGCCAAAAAGCGGACCGCGGCAGTGAAAGAAAGCTTGATTGCCTTTGGGATACAAGAGGTTGCAATACAAACCGAGCTGTGGGGGGAAACCCGTCCTCGCACTGAATTAGGAGACCAAAAAGGGGGGTTAAGTAACAGAAGAGTCGAGATACTGAAATTTTAATATGTGCAAGCACTGGCATTTTGACCCGATGCAAATATATGTATATGTATTAAAACTAAGGATCGTTTAAATAGAAATGATTTAACATCCTATCTGACATACTGGGTAGAGGGCCGCTATGAACTGGGAATCCGCGTACCGGAAGACGACAAATGATATTGAAGTCGCTGTTCAACCAATTTATTTAAGTGAACGGTCTGAGCCTCGCGACGGGCTATATGTATGGGCCTATAAGGTGCGTATTAAAAATTCGGGGAGCAGACGGGTAACGCTGCGGCAAAGATGTTGGCACATTACCGATGCCTCCGGTCATACTGAAATTGTGCGGGGAGAAGGCGTGGTTGGCGAACAACCCATACTTGATCCTGGGCAGTCTTTTGAATATACAAGCGGGACTCCGCTTCCAACGCCGTCAGGGATTATGGTCGGTTCCTACGATATGGAAGTAGAAGGTGGAAATTGGTTGGCGGTAGATGTACCGGCATTCTCACTTGATAGCCCTCACGAATCCTCTCCAATGAACTAGATTATTACGGCTTTTGCCGAAGTGAGATTTCAAAATATGGAAAAAACAGCAAGCCTTGATATGGTTGAAGCCAAGCCAACAAAGCAAGAAGCAGAAGAGGCCGTCAGGACCCTTATTCGCTGGGCCGGGGATGATCCGACCCGCGAAGGACTTATCGGCACCCCTGACCGGGTCACCCGCTCCTATCTGGAATTCTTTGCCGGATATGACGACGACCCAGCTGAATATCTAAAACGCACGTTCGAAGAAGTACATGGATATGATGAGATGATTATTCTCAAAGATATCCGGATGGAAAGTTATTGCGAGCATCACATGGTACCGATTATCGGGGTTGCCCACGTGGCCTACATGCCCAATGATCGTGTTGTTGGCATTTCCAAGCTTGTTCGTGTTGTAGAAGCTTTCTCCAAACGCCTGCAAATCCAAGAAAAACTGACGAAGCAAATAGCGGATGCAATCAACGATTCCCTGCAACCAGAAGGGGTCGCCGTCATTATTGAAAGCGCTCATCAGTGCATGACAACACGGGGTGTCCGCAAAGATGGCGTGACCATGATTACCAGCACCATGCTCGGATGTTTCCGCAGTTCTGGTGATACTAGGAACGAGCTATTGTCTTTCCTTGGGAAAAAGTAGAGCCCTATAAAGTTAACCAAAAAGCCATCCTTGCCTTCATGCAGGATGGCTTTTTTTATGGGGCCCAGCCCAACGTTCTTTTAACCGCATTCCTCATGCGCCCAAAATCTTCTTGAACCAAAAGAAGCGACGGGACCAAATATAAAACCAGAAAAGTCGATACCATCAATCCAAACACCAATGTGATTGCCATTGGGATCAGAAATTGCGCCTGAAGGCTAGTTTCGAACAAAAGCGGTGTCAGGCCACCGATGGTGGTTAAAGAGGTCAGCAAGACAGCACGCAATCGATCGCAGGTTCCATCGATGACGGCATTTATGTATTTCTCGCCGTGACTAATTCTCTCATTCACCACACTCACAAGAATAATTGAATTGTTCACCAAAATGCCAGATAAGCCCAACAAGGCAATCAAGGACAAGATCGTCAAATTGAAGCCCAAAATGTAGTGGCCCAAGATAGCCCCAACAACGCCGAAGGGGATAATGGACATAACCACAAGCGGCCGCCAGTATGAGGCAAAAACCCAGGCTAAAATCAGATAAATTGCCGTAAGCCCGATCATCGCGCCAAGCTTCATGTCAGCCAAGGTATCTGCCTGCTCTTCCGATTTTCCGGCGAAACGAAACTTCAGTCCATATTTCGCTGAAATTTCGGCCAAACCGCCCTCTGGTAGAGCCTGTATTATGGTTGCCGCAGAGGTGACATTTTCATCGATTTCAGCCGTTATTGCCACTTCACGCACACCATCTTCTCGTTTGATACGCGCATATCCTTGCTCCGTATGAGTATTAACGACTTCAGATAAAGGCACTTCGGCTCCGCCGCGGCTTCGTAAATAGAAATTCTGCAAGGCATCGGCAGCTACCTTGTCTCGCGGATATTGAACACGAATTGTTACCTCTTCATCCCCACGGGCAAATTTTCGGGCAATGACCCCTTCAAAGGCTGCCCGTACTTGAGACGATATATCTTCTGACGTAAAGCCAAGGGCGCGTCCTCTTGGTGTTAGCTTCAGGATTACTTCTTGTTTTCCGTTCGGCAGATCATCCTCAATACCAGAGACGCCTTTAAAGCGTTTCAATAAGGCTTTCATTTCAACGGCGGCACTTTTAAGATCTTGAACATTAGGGCCCTTTAACCGGATATCCAATTCACGTCCGGGTGGCCCACCAATTCTCTCCGTAATGGCAATTCTCTCTAATCCAGCTTGAGGTATTATCTCGGCGCGCCATGCATCAATAAACTGTGCTGTCCTGACATGCCTATGATCTGCTGATACCAACTCCACCAGAATTCCGCCCCGATGATCACCGGAAACGGCACTGAATTGACCGCCGATGCTCACACCCACTTTACCGAAAGTGGCCTTGATTAAGCCGCCCTGACCATTAGTGAGATCCGCCTCTGTTTGACGAAGAGAGCGTTGCATCTCAACCATCATTTTTTCGGTAGCGACACGCTGCGTTCCAGGTGCAAAAACTATATTTGCGTTCACAATGTCCGCTTCAGGTGTTGGGAAAAAATTAAAGGCAAGGCGTCCGCCAGCCATCAGGCCAAAGGACAAGATAAGAACTGCGACAGCAACAGACAGGGTTGCATATCGCCATTCAACGGCCACCATCACTGACCGCCTAAACAAATGAGTCTGAAAATAATGGAATTTTCCATCGAACCATTGCCTTGCCGCGCTATCCACCCCTTGATGACGGAGCGCCACGCGCATATGACCCGGCAGAACAAAGAAACATTCGATCAAGCTGGCGACTAGGACAGCAACGACAACAGCCGGGATTGCCCCGATAATCTGTCCAATGATATCCCCGATCATAAAGATCGGCAGGAAGGCGGCGATTGTCGTTAAGCTGGACGCGAAGACCGGCGCCAGCATCCGAAGCGCCCCCTTCTCGGCAGCTTCCAACGGGCGGTATCCTTTGGATTTCAGATAACTACTATGCTCTCCCACAACAATGGCATCATCGACAATGACCCCAAGGCTCATGATTATGGCAAAAAGGCTGATCATATTGATCGATTGACCTGTCAGCAACATAACGCCGGCCGTCGCCAAAATCGCAACGGGTACGCCTGCAGCAACCCAGAAAGCAACTCGAATATTCAGGAAAATGAAAAGAACGATCAGCACGAGGGCAAGGCCGCCGAGTCCATTATTGAGAAGCAGGCGAATACGGTCCTCAATCAAGCTTGCAGTGACATCGAATTGTTCAATTTTTAATTCTGATGGCCAACGACCCCGTTCTTTTGCAATATAATCATCTACAATTTTAGCCGCTTCAAGCGCATCTGTAGATTGGGAACGTTGAATTAGAATTTCAACAGCCAACTCCCCATCTTTAACGCCGTTTTTGCCCTTTTCAGAAAAACCATCTTTCAAAACAGCAATGTCACGCAGGTAGATCTTCTCGCCGCCAGGCAAAGATTTCACTTCCAATTGACGTAGGGAATTTGCATCCTCTTTCTGCTCGAGGGATCGAAGCTGGCGTTCGTATTGCCCCCCCATAGTGCCTAAGGGAACATCTTTAGAATTACTGCTAATAACCGAAGCGATGTCATTCAAAGTCAAGTCATAACGGCGAAGTGCTCGATCATCCACATCCACCCACAACTCTTCATCGCGCGCACCAAAAAGGCTGATCTTATCAATCCCTAGCTCCAGAAGATCATCTCGAATTGTCTTTGCAATCGCCTTTAAAGCTTGCTCGGAATACGGTCCTGACAGAGAAATTCTCGATATAGGATCGTAAAGCACAATCCTTTTGGTGATCGGGGTTTCGATGGTTTCAGGAAAGGTTGTAATTTGCGACACGCCCTGCTCTATGTCGGAGAGGGCCTCTTGCATGTTTGTGCCCGCTTCAAACTCGACAACCACAGTGCTGCTCCCCTCCACCGAGAAGGACTGCACTTTTTTCACGCCATTGAGAAACCGAACCTCAGGCAATAAAGCTGTCGTTATATTACTATCGACATCTTCGGCGCTAGCGCCGGGCCATACGATGGTTACGGAAACTATTTCTGTCCCAAAATCCGGAAAAAATTGCGTATTCATGCGCAATAGAGAAAAACCGCCCACAACAATCATCATAATCATCAAGAGGTTTGCAGCGTTGCGGTGCCGCACAAACATGGAGACTAGGCGAGGTAAATCCATCAGCGTATCTCCACGCGGATTCCAGGTCCGATTTCAGAGAAGCGGGTCGTAACAAGAAGATCCCCCTCTTTTAAATCACCGGTCACCAACACACTGGTTCCATTATCAAAAAGGATTTTCACGTCTCTCGCTTCAAGACGGCCTTCTTCAACCACGTAAACGGTGTTTTTAGTATAAACCGATTGCTCTGGTATCTGCACCGCTTGGCTATAGGTCTCTCCCGTTAGGGTCACATCGACAAAGGCACCGGGCCGAGCTTCCGCAATAACGGTTTTGGCGTCCAGAACGGCATAGATGTCAACGCCGCCCGTCTCCGCCTTCATTTCAGATCCGATACGCGCTATTTTTCCATCAAAATCATGAACGAGATTACCCGTTCTCCAGCTCACCTTCACCGGCCTGCCAAAGACGCCCCCCTTACTGGAAATCAGCAAACCATATTGCTTGTCTGATAAATGGAACTCTACTTCCAATTGGCCCGCATCGATCAGCCGTGCGACCTTGTCTTTCGCGTCAATACGTTTTCCAAGCTCGACACCAACGTCTGAAATATAACCTGTAAAAGGGGCCGTCAGGCGCGTATGGAGTAAATCGCGCTCGGCTCTTTTAATACCAACCTTCAATCTGTCCAGAACGGCTTCCTGTTGTCCAATTCTAGCGCGTTGGATATCCAGCTGGGCATCCCGCTGTTCCACTTGCTGCATTTGCCGGCTTAATGCACTTCGGGCATCATCCAGTGCTTTCTCTGAAATATTACCTCGTTTAGACAATTTTTCGGACCGTTTAACACTCCGAACATCAAGCGCTAGAATTTCCCTGTCCCGCGCTAATGAAGCTTGTTCAGATCTTTTTAAAGCTTTCAATTCAATCAATCTTGACGCTGCCTCAAGAGCACTTGCTTTTCGTTCCGATAAGATCGCTTCAAAATCAAAGGGATCAATTTCTACTAGCAGCTCGCCTTTCTCAATGCGCGCGCCTTCCTTAAATTCCTTTGCAACACCAATCACCTCACCCGCAACAAGCGATCTTAGTTCAACGTCGCGGGCCGCAATAAGGGTGCCGAATAACTGCACTTCAGGTGCCAAATCCCCCAATTGAACTTTCTCTGCGGCCACGTTCCAAACACGCTCTTCCACAACAACCGGTATCTCCACAGACTTGGTCGCTTTCAGGTAAGCCATACCAGATCCGCCAATCGCTAAAATGACCAGTGGCAGCACAATTTTAAAAATTAAAGTCACAACGATTACTCGCTTTCAATTGAGATTGCTGGTTCTGTAAGCCCAAGCATGGCAATGATCGTCTTTGATGTTTCGTCCTTGATGGTCGCAATCTCTTTTGCGCCATACTCACTCCAACCCAACCGGTGGGCCAAAATTGTCTCGTTCAAACGATATTGCAGACATATACCGATAAGAGTGTGACTGGTAATTATGACAGATGAGCTATTTTCGGCATCTCCTGTAATGCTGGAAACCAATCCACCTATCAGGTCGTGGACGACATTAATATGCTCATTCATCACAAGAGTGAAACACCGCCCCGGCTGTTGTATTTCCCGTAGCATCAACCGCATATGCCAATGGGGATGGAGGCTCGACGTCAAAGAATCCATAAACATGGCAACAAGGGATTCAACGATATTCCGCTGCATCGCCCGATTTCCTCTGGCAGGCTCAATCGCAGCCCCCAGAAATGTAGCCATCCCTTGCCTTACAGGTTGCAGTTCATTCAGCAAATTCTTAAAGACAGCTTCATACAAGCCCTCTTTACTACCAAAATGATATGAAATAGCAGACAGGTTTACCTGAGCCGCATTTGCAAGCTCTCTGGTTGAGACGGCATCAAAAGGCTTATCGGCGAACAGAGGACCCGCAGCCGCAATCAGTTGATCTGATGCAGAACGTTTTTTTGGTCTTTGAAATTTTAGGTCAATCGTTTGATCCATTTTTATCAAGTAAGATATCGTATCTAAAATTACAAGAAAAAAGCGCCCCTTTATTTCAAAGGACGCTTAAAAAAACCTAATGTATTTGAAAATAAACCTGGATAAATCACTACCGAAGGAAGCTTGGCAAAAACTTCCGAATATTCGACTCCATCTCAACATCGAAATCCTGTAGTACGGCTTCTGTTTGCTGATAGTAAAGTCTTTCCCGGTCATTTAGGGTAATTTCTTCATCCACGGACTTTGCCCGCAAGGCGTCTGCGGTCACAAACCCAGTGGAACCGTTCACATCCACTATTTTCAGCTCAGCACTCACATGAAACTCATAAAGTTCTGATTGATCATTGGTAAAGAGTCCTGTGACACCCGAACTCTTCGTCAGTTCTTTCTCAACAGCGCTTGCATCCTTGATTGTCAAGACCGCATAAGCCGAAGAGTTTCCAACTGCTTGCAAGCGATCGGCAGCCCACCGAAGAACTGATTGATCAATCTTCACTGGCAGTTCATGCTCAATATGGGGAGGTTTCAAGGAGGGCCTAAATTCATTGACCACTCTTATTTCACCAACATTCAATTTGATTGGGGCTAAATGCCGAAAAGTAATATCGGCATATTCCGGCTGTTCCGGTGTCGCCACGCAACCTGCAATAAAAAGAACAGCGGCAACGGGGGCAATTTTTAAAAAGGAGTAAAAGAGCGTCATAACAAGCCTTATTCAGTGAAATTCACACAAAATCCGAGATATACCCTCACCCTAAATAAGGGCGAATTTATGAAGCTGTTATTTCGCTGCTTCAACGTCAGCCATAGTGTAACTATATTGCGATCCACAGAATTGGCAATCGGTCACAATGACACCATCATCGGCCATATAATCCAAATCAGTTCCGCCAAAAGTTACCAATGTGGACAACACCCGCTCGCCACTACAGCTACACTTATCTTCAAGTTCTTGAGGATCAAAAAGCCAGACACCTTCTTCATGGAACAAATTATAAAGAAGTTCAGAGGAGCGCAATCTAGGATCGGTCAGCTCTTCGGCCTTAACAGTTCCAATTAAGGCTTCGGCTTTTCGCCACCCTTCTTCATACTCTTCATCCGGGATAACCACGCCACTTTTTGGAGGCAATCGCTGTATCATCGCACCGCCCGCACGCCACTTACCATCGCGCTTTTCAACAGCCACAAGCAGTTTAGTTTTCAGTTGTTCAGATTTTGCGAAATAGTCTTCCATACATTGTGCAAGACTATCCCCCTCCAGCGCCACAATCCCTTGATAGCGCTGATCCGTGTCCCGTCCGTCGATAGTGAAGGCCGCATATCCTTTACCCAAGAAATTTTCCACATGTCCTAGGCCAGTTCGTGCTTCCGCTTCAGCGAGCTTATCAGAGTCAAACGCCGCATATCCCCGTAAATTGCCCGGCGTGGACATATCCGCAGCCAGCATACTGACCGCGCCATCCCCTTTGGTTTGTACGGTAAAAATTCCATCAAACTTAAGGGCACCACCCAGGATCGAGGCGAGGACAAGTGCCTCCCCCAATAAACGGGTGACGGTATCGGGATAATCATGTCTATTCAAAATAGCATCAACGGAAGATCCTAATCGAACCATGCGTCCTCGCACACCCGCTTCAGCCATCTGAAATGGCTGGATTAGATCATCCGTAATAATTTTTTTAGTTAAGCCATCAGACATAAGGCACCTTCACTTCAATACTTCTATCAACTATTCCTAAGACACCAACGCAGCACCGCTTTTTGGGCATGCAGCCGGTTCTCAGCTTCGTCAAAAATAACAGACTGCGCCCCATCCATAACGGCCGCAGTTGCCTCCTCATCACGGTGAGCTGGGAGGCAATGCATAAATATGGCGTCGCTTGCCGCTTTTTCCATCAATTTTTCATCAATTTGAAAAGGAGCCAGCAAATTATGGCGATCGCCTGCGTCATCGCCCATGGAAACCCATGTGTCTGTCACAAGGCAATCAGCACCGGCCGCAGCCTCTGCTGCATCTTCGGTCACATGAACATTTGCCCCAGTATTTTTCGCCCAATCCAGAGCACGCGGATCTGGCGCCAGCTCTTTCGGGCAGGCAATACGCAGTTCAAAATCAAATTGTCCGGCTGCATGAATATAGGAAGAAACCATATTATTGCCGTCCCCGCTCCATGCAATGATCTTGTTTTTGACAGGACCCTTTTTCTCTTCAAAAGTCATGATATCAGCCATAAGCTGGCAGGGGTGACTGTCGTTGGTCAACCCATTGATAACAGGAATTGTCGCGTATTTAGAAAGGTCGAGCAACTTGTTATGATCATCGGTCCGAAGCATGATGGCATCGACAAAACGCGACAAAACACGCGCCGTATCAGCCACGGATTCGCCGCGACCAAGCTGCATATCATTACTGTTAAGGATCATGGTATCGCAGCCCATTTGTCGCATTGCCATATCAAAAGAAACTCGCGTGCGGGTTGATGGGAATTCGAAAATCGTTGCAAGCGTATGACCCTGCAACGACAAATCATCATCTTTTGTGCCCTTTGGACGCCCAGCTCGGGCAGATTTAACCGCTAGAGCATCATCAATCATTACCCGCAAGTCTTCTTTGGGCACTTGATGGAGGTCAAGAAAATGCTTCACTGATGTCATTGGGCCAATTCCTCACACGCAGCTTCCAAAGCGGAAACCATTTCATTAATTTGCTCTTCTTCAATAATCAACGGCGGCAATAAGCGAACCACGTTATCTCCGCCTTTTACAGTCAAAACACCGTGTTTTTGCAAAGCATTCAGCACAAGTGTATTCTCCACCTTACATTTAAGGCCCAGATGAAATCCAACCCCACGCAGTTCTTCAAGGACTGACGGATACCGATCCACAACACCGTTTAGAGACTGTTTCAGATGTCCCGCTTTCTGCGCGACTTGGTCCATGAACCCGTCTTCAGTCATCACATCAACAACAGCACCCGCAGCAGCCATAGCAAGAGGATTGCCGCCATACGTAGATCCGTGACTACCAACAGTCATGCATTTAGCGACTTTTTCAACAGCCAGGCAGGCTCCAACAGGAAACCCATTTCCCAGCGCCTTTGCAGAACTCATGATATCCGGGGTCATTCCTAAATGCTCATAGGCAAAAAGTTTACCTGTACGGCCCATGCCCGTTTGAATTTCATCAAACATCAACACTAAGTCTTCTTCATCACATAACGCCCGCAACGCACGAAGGAAAACCGGATCAATAACCAGAATGCCGCCTTCACCCATTATAGGCTCAATGATAATACCGGCAGTTTCGCTCGTGATTGCAGCTTTAACAGCCTCAATGTCGCCAACCGGCACTTGATCAAAGCCATCCATTGCAGGGCCGAATCCATCGAGTAGTTTTTCTTGGCCGGCAGCCGCAATAGTTGCCAACGTTCTACCATGGAAAGAGCCTTCAAAGGCAATGACCCGATACCGCTCAGGCGCACCATTCACCGAATGGTATTTGCGAATCATCTTCAATCCGCACTCATTCGCTTCCGCACCTGAATTGCAAAAATAGACGGCATCAGCGAATGTTGCATCCACAAGTTTCGCGGCAAGTTCCGCTTGGCCCGGTATAGTAAAAATATTGGACACATGCAGCAGCTTAGAGGCCTGCTCTGTGATGGCCTCCAAAACTTTCGGATGACCATGCCCAAGAGACGTTACAGCGATACCGGTGGCGAAATCGAGATATCGTCGATCATCATTCCCAATCAAGTACGCGCCCTCTCCTTTTTCAAAGGAAAGTTCAGCTGGGGCATAGTTTGATAATAGCGGGGGAATCATGCGCCTTCTCCACAATAAATACGACCATTTGTCGATAAGTGATTAAGTCAACGAATCTCAACAAAAAGAGTTTCCGCGACCTAAGAAAGCGGCGAATTATTGACAGGTCGCCCTTGCCTGTCAATCAAAGTCTGCAATAAAAGGAGTTTTTCTAGGCTTTTAGCTTGTATCCGCGCTTAAAAAGCAGCCAAACGATAAGGAAAAGCACCACTACAATTCCCCCGACAATCAATGCGCCTTGCGTCAGAGAACTATCAGACGTTCCAATAAAACCATATCGGAAGCCGTCGATCATATAGAAGAAAGGGTTCACATGGCTTAGATCATACCAAATCCCGGTCAGCCGATCGACCGAGTAGAATGTCCCCGACAGAAAGGATAAAGGCATGACAATGAAATTTGTAACGGCCGCGATATGATCAAATTTATCTGAGATAATACCACCGACAATGCCCAAAAGAGACAACATCGTGCCCGCCGCAATGACGAAGTATAGAACAGCTGCCCAGGAATGAACGGTTAAATCGATAAAAAACCACATACAGACGCCAACGGCGGCGGCAACCACCAATCCCCGTGCCAAACCAGACAGAGCATAGGCCACAGTGAGTTCCATCGCTGAAAGCGGCGGCATCAACACATCCACAATATTTCCCTGCACTTTTGCAATGACGAGGGAGGAAGATGTATTGGCAAAGGAGTTTTGAATAACAGCCATCATAATCAAGCCGGGGGCCAGAAAAGTGGAAAAACTTATATCACCGTTATACCGCCCCCCTTTTCCAAAGGCCAACGTGAAGATGGCCAAGAATAGAAGGGTCGTCATCATTGGTGCAAGAATGGTCTGGAGCGGTACTTTGAGAAAGCGTTTAATTTCTTTTTCAAGCAAAGTATAAAGGCCCAACCAGTTCACAAATCCGGTATTCATGATTGTGTTTGGTGTTGCGGCGACGATGGGTGATTGATTTTCTGTTGTATGGATGCTCATGGGCCTTTAAATATTCCTTCAAGGGCTGACGCGCAAGTCATCCTTATCACAAGTTGCCAATAAATTGCCTCAATTAGGTCAATTACCCGAAAAACAGCGCCTTTGAGCGGGAGAAATTTATGTCAGTTACGATTTACCACAATCCAAGATGCAGCAAATCACGTCAAACATTGTCACTTCTTGAAGAGAACGGAGTAAAACCTGACATTATTGAATATCTAAAAACACCTCCCAGCCGCGAGGCGCTAATGGATATTCTGGATAAACTGGATTTGTCTCCTCGCGATCTTATGCGAAAAGGCGAGGCCGAATTCAAAGACAATAATCTGAGTGATCCCACTTTAAGCGATCAGCAGCTTATTGACGCCATGTTGGAGCACCCAAAATTAATCGAGCGCCCGATCGTTATTGCCAATGGGAAAGCGCGCATTGGGCGCCCTCCAGAATCCGTTCTCGAGATTGTCTGAATTGTGACTAAATCAATTGATGACCTAATAATTGGGCTTCGTGCTGGAAACAGAGCCTCTTTGGCACAAGCGATCACAATTGTCGAAAATAATGGGCCGCAAACCGGTGCAATTCTAAAACAAATCGCCCCCTCCTTAGGGTCGGCCATAGTAATCGGTTTTACGGGTGCGCCCGGTGCTGGGAAATCCACTTTGGTCGGAGCTTATGTAAGAGCCCTCCGGGCACGCGGCAAGACCGTGGGGGTGATTGCCGTTGATCCGTCCAGCCCGATAAGCGGCGGCGCGGTTCTTGGCGACCGCATTCGCATGTCAGAACATGCATGTGATGATAAAGTTTTCATCCGTAGCTTGGCATCCCGCGGTCATCTTGGCGGATTAAGCCGATCGGCAAGTCATGTGATCGACGTTATGGATGCTTTTGGCAAAGACATGATTATTCTGGAGACTGTGGGTGCCGGTCAATCCGAGGTGGAGGTTGCTGACATTGCAGATGTAAAGGTTGTTGTCTGCGCGCCCGGCCTTGGAGATGACGTGCAGGCGATCAAAGCGGGCATATTGGAGATTGCCGATATTTTGGTTGTCAACAAAGCCGACAATCCATTGGCAGAGAGAACAGCAAAACAGCTTGAATCCCGGACTATGGGGAATGCGGCGAAAACAGTGCCCGTACTGAAAACCATTGCCACTGAGGGAGAAGGGCTCGACGCACTTGCGGAAAAAATCGAAACCATTGCACGTCTTGCGAACAGTTCCGGTAAAGACAAAGAAAGACCACGCAAGCTTCTTAAGACGACAACACTGGAATATCTCGCAAAACGTCTTGATGATCCCGACAATCAAGACTTTGATGCGATTGCCGAGAAGCTTTTACGGGGTGAAATCAGCTTTGAAGAAGCAGCGATAGCGGTGTTAGCGCTCGCCTCTCATCCGTAATATAGAAGGATCGTTCTAAAAATAAGTAAATTCCGTCTTTTCATTGCACTGCACACTATATAAGCTGAGGCCCACGCTTGGGCGCAAACCCTAAATTATAAAAAAACAAAACATAACAGGAGAAGTCTCATGGCAGAAGCCGTCATTGTATCCACCGCAAGAACCCCTATTGGTAAAGCCTATCGTGGTGCATTTAACAACACCCATGGCGCAGACTTGGGCGGACATGCAATCGAACATGCCGTTCGAAAAGCTGGCATTGAAGCGGGTGAAGTTGAGGACGTTCTATTTGGTGTCGCAAACCCCGAAGGCGCAACAGGCGGCAACATTGCACGCCAAGCAGCCCTTCGCGCTGGATTGCCGATCACAACAGCAGGCGCCACAGTGAACCGCTTCTGCTCTTCAGGCCTGCAAACAATCTCAATGGCAGCTCAACGTGTTATTGTCGATCAGGTTCCTGTCATGGTAGCCGGCGGCATGGACAGCATCAGCCTTGTTCAAAATGAGCATATGAACACACACCGTTTCCGCAATGATTGGCTGCTTGAAAACAAGCCTGCTATTTATGATCCAATGCTGAAAACGGCGGAAACAGTCGCAACACGCTACGGTATCACACGGGAAGCAATGGACGAATATTCACTGCAAAGCCAGCAGCGTACAGCGGCCGCGCAAGAAGCAGGTCGTTTCGATAACGAAATTGTCCCAATGACAGTGACCAAGCTGATCCAGAACAAAGAGACTGGGGCGACGCTTGAAGAACAAGTAACCCTTACAAAAGACGAGTGCAATCGTCCCACAACGACGTTGGAAGGCCTTTCCAACCTGAAGCCAGTTTTGGGTGAAGACTGCTTCATTACAGCAGGGAACGCGAGCCAGCTATCTGACGGTGCCTCTGCTTGTGTTGTTATGAACAGCGATCTTGCGCAAAAACGCAATATTGAGCCGCTTGGTACATACCGCGGTTTAGTTGTCGCAGGGTGTGAGCCTGACGAAATGGGCATCGGACCCGTTTACGCAATTCCAAAACTTCTAAAGCGCCACGGCCTGAAAATGGACGATATTGGCCTTTGGGAATTGAACGAAGCTTTCGCTGTTCAGGTTCTTTACTGTCGCGATAAATTAGGCATTCCTAACGATCTTCTAAACGTTGATGGCGGTGCAATTTCCGTTGGTCATCCATATGGTATGTCAGGCGCACGCCTTGCCGGTCACGCATTGATCGAAGGTAAACGCCGCGGTGCCAAATATGTCGTCGTCACCATGTGTATTGGTGGCGGTATGGGTGCAGCGGGCTTGTTCGAAGTCAACTAAAAGAACTCATATTTCACGAATTCCTCGGTCGCGTTTCTCGCGGCCGAGTTTTTTTGTGCCAAAATTAAATATTGAAGATGACTAAAATTAGTTAGAATAGTTTCCTATATACTTATAAGCTAACAAGTAAATCATTATAGTTTGGTTTAATGCCTGAACATGGATGACCTAACAATCGCACGGTTAATATATATTGAAGGGACTAAGAACCCTTATCCACAAGCTCTGCTGGCTCTCAAAGAGATGCCCCATACGCTTCGCACAACAATTTCCGGAATTAATGCAATTAAGGAAATTGAAAACGAGCCCGTTGACCTGGCCTTTATCACTCAAACTCTTGATGATATGTCCGGATTGGAATGCGTACAAAAAATCTCGAGCCTCTATCCAGAAACTGCGACTTTGATCCTTATATCTGAAGAACAAGTTTCGCTTATTCCAAAGATTTTATCGATTGAGCTGTGTAGCTACCTAATTGTGGACGCTGCGGACCTTTATATCTCTCAGATATCCAGTTTTGTAACCAACTTACTTGCAAGGCAAAAAACCCTTCGTGACCTTAGATCTGCAGAAGAGGCACTTGAGCATCAAAGAAATAATATTAAAGCTATCTTTGATTATGCTCCAGTTGAAATTTATGCAAAAGACACCCAACGAAGATATCAATGGGTTAATAAGCAATGGCAAACCAATTACAGCCTGTCCAATGAAGAAGCACGCGGACTAACCTCTCATGACATTATAAAAGTAAAAATAGCGAACAAATCCAAGTCTAATGACGAAAAGGTTCTAGAGACGGGGATTCCAACAATTGAAACACAATTAATCAAAACCGACAATGCTTCTTTAACCCTAAGAACAGTCCGCTTTCCCATTAAAAACTCGAAGGATGAAATTACAGGTATTGGTGTTGTCGCCATTGACGATACAGAAAAAACACAGAATGACGCCATACTGACCAGCATTTTTGAAGATGCCACCATTGGCATCGTGTTACACGCCCCAGATGGGAACACCCGCGTCCGGGTCAATGACGCCTTCTGCGATCTGGTTGGTTTTACAAGAGAGCAATTATTACACGATTCCTATGACAAGCTCACTCACCCAGATGACCTTAAAAGCAGCCTCTCTCTCCGCAAAGAACTCTATGATGGACAGCGCAAAACAATATCCTTTGAAAAACGATATACTCATCAGAAAGGCCACGTGGTCTGGGGAGCCGTATCTACTTATGTAATCCGCGACCCCAACGGAGATGTTCTATATTTTGTATCCTACATTCGAGACGTTACAGAATACAAAGAAACCCAAAGCAGGTTGGAGAAATGGCAACAACGCCTGACTTTAGCGACTGAGAGTTCAGGCGTTGGTATTTGGGAATGGGACCTTGAAAAGCAAACGCTATTTCGGGACAAGTCCACGCTTAAACTCTATGGCGTGGATCCCAATGAAAATTCGACCGATATAGGAAAATGGGAAACCGCCCTCCACCCTGAAGATAAAGAAGCCATTTTAGAAGCGCTAAACAGAGCCGTAATTGGCGCCGAAGATCTTAATACTAAATTCAGAGTAGTTTGGCCGACAGGAGACGTTCGCATTTTAAGGGCCAAGGCGATTGCGACCCGCGGCCCCGATGGAAGAGCTGTGAAAATGCTGGGTGTCAATTGGGATGTGACCGATAGCGCCCTACTAGAAGAGCAAATAAGACAGTCGCAAAAAATGGATGCCGTCGGTCAATTGACCGGTGGTATCGCTCATGATTTTAACAATCTATTAGGCATTGCCATGGGCCATCTTGAACTCATTGAAGACGGTGCGGCTAAAGGCTCCGAAACATCAAGATTAGTGAAACCAGCGCTTCACGCACTGGAACGAGGCGCAAAACTTACCAATAAACTTCTGTCTTTTTCTGGAAAAAAAGCAACAGGTGCAGTGACCTCTCAGGTAAATACTGTCATCAAGAATATGCAAGACTTAATCACAAAATCATTGACCGTATCTATTACGGTTAATCTTGTTCTGGAAGACAATTTATGGCTAACAGATGTCGATACGGGAGATCTTGAAGACACCATTCTTAATCTTGCATTGAATGCGAAAGACGCAATGCCAAGCGGCGGCTCGCTGGTCATTGAAACACGAAACAAGACATTAGATGATGATTACCTCAAATTAACACCAGCCAACAAAAAAGGTGAATTTGTCCTGATATCCGTCAGCGATAGTGGCACGGGTATGTCCAAAGAAATCCAAGACAAACTGTATGAACCTTTCTTCACGACCAAAAAGGCTGGAAAGGGAACAGGTTTGGGATTGAGTATGGTTTTTGGGTTTGTTCAAAGATCAAACGGTCACATCATCCATTATTCTGAAGCCGATATTGGAACAACAGTCCATATTTACTTGCCCAGATCGAAATCCAGCGAAGAAATACTGCGTTCAGAATACAAAATTGCTGCCCCACTCCCAAAAGGCAATGAGACAATATTGGTTGTCGATGATGAAAGCTCCCTTGCTGATTTAGCCATTTCTCATTTAGAGCAGCTAGGCTACACAACCTTCAAAGCGACCAACGGAAAACAAGCCCTTCATTTATTGCAAGAACACCGTGAGATAAATCTTCTGTTTAGTGACGTCGTAATGCCAGGTGAATTTGACGGATATCAACTTGTCCTAAAAGCCTGCAAAATAAACAAAGATCTAAAATTTCTACTGACAAGCGGGTTCACCAGTCATCGCGAAAAAATGGTCCATGATGGTAGCGGATTAATTAAGAATCTAACCGCTAACATACTAGGGAAGCCCTATAACCGGTCCGAATTAGCCAATGCAATCCGAAACCGGCTTGACAGTAATTAGTCTTGCAACTCGGGATGCCAATTTAAATCACGGCCTGCAGGCGTTAAATCCAGCATGTTCCATAGTCCCCAAAGCATATCCACATGGCGAGGTTCATGTTCCCAGCCCGTATTGCAATATAACATTTCGGTAGTGTAACAATGGAACACATCTCCCTCTATTTTTTTAAAAATATGGAGAAGAGGCCATTGATCACCGTCTTCAGATTCAGAATTATAATCTGACTGAAAATTGGTCTCAAACGATGATAGAATATTAAGCCCATCCCAGTTTCTTGAGGGTAGAAAATTCTCTAACTTTTGTCCCGGTGCTTTCGCAACGACGGCCAAATTGATATTCTGGCTGATATGAGCGGCCTCACCGTTCAACCCATCCAGCAAGGCAACACACATGGGACAGGCTTTTTGCGAATTGGGCCCATACATCAATGTGTAAATGGCCAAGACATCCTTACCCCCCTGAAACAAATCACTTAAAAGAACAACTTCCTCGCTACCGGGCTTATGGAAGGCATAATTTTCAGGCACTTTGCCCCCCAAGGGCAGTGTCCGCCTTTTCTCTGCGATCTGCTCGATACGCTGGCGTAACTCAATTTCCTCTTCCAGCAATTGATTTCTCGCCGCACGATATTCAGTACTTTCTTGAGGAAATGTCTGTGAATGTAGCATAGTCATTTAGTCGCTCCTCTTTTCATCAAGTTCTGAAAGATCAACCCTTTGATTCCCGGTGCTTTTTCAGCGCCTCTTCGATCTTCGACGCGGTCAAGTAGGAATCCAGTTGATCTAACTTACGCTCCCAATATCTGTGGTAATGGTGGAGCCATGTTCGGGCACGCTCCATTGCCCTTGGATCCAGTTTACAGTATCTCTCCCGCCCTCTTTTCTCATGAGTAATAAGCCCTGCTTTTGCTAAAACTTTTACATGTTTTGAAACTGCCGTAAGGCTCATCGGGTAGGGAATTTCCAAATCGCTAAGCTTAGACTCCCCTTCCAGCAAATCTACCAAAATGGCACGCCGTGTGGGGTCTCCCAGAGCAGAGAAAATGTAATCCAGTCGTGTATCAATATATTCAACCATGAAGTTGAGTGTTTACTAATAAACTCAAACAGTCAACCAAATAGTTCATTAATATTTATATTCGCTTGAAAAACATCAATATTTGGCAAAATTTAGGAAAACTTCATACATCCATGCGTAGCATTAAACCCATGACAGACAGGACTGATGAATCAGAAGAGACAGAGCCAGAATGCATTGAATCAAATCTTGATGATAAAACGCATGCGGAAATGCTGGCCTTATACGCAGAAAGTGCGCGCACTATTCTGTTTGCCAAAAACCGCCAGTGGCGGACATTGGGCGCTGTGTGCTTTGCTCATATTATACTTGTCGCTGCCGCCTATTTATTCATTCTGGAGCCCTATTACCTTCAAACACTTGTCATCTTGAGCTTTCTAATTAGTTCAATGGCAATTTGCATTTTAATCATTTATCAAATCTGGCAGCATACTGAAAAACTAAAACTACAAAAAATATCGGTCTTCCTGTCAAACTACTTCACTCTTATCCGCCAGATAAAACAAAGGCGCGATGCTAACATTCACAGATACGTTCTGCTTATTGTTATGATTGCTTCCATATTCGTTGCGAACACGATCTCTTACATTCTCTACCTCCCTAAACTTCCAAGCTAACTCTGCGTCCCTATAGGTTTTTGGAATTACCTGTACACACTGAATTCTTTAATCTACTGCTGTTGTGCAATTCATTCTTACTCCAAAATGAATTCAAAAGTACGGAAGTCCCAGTGGTATAGAAAGCAATCCAATGCAGCAAACCAATGTCAACAAGCCACTTGGTTTTCTAGCTGCCCTTGCAGTCGTTGTTCTTTGGTCAGGTTGGATAGTAACCAGCCGCTCTGGCGCTCAATCCCCTCTCACGATTTATGATATGGCGGCCTTACGATACGGCATCTCTGGATTGATAGCCTTGCCTATTGTTCTCTATTTTAAGCCATGGCGGAACATGAGTTTAAAGAGAATGATCATTGTCTCTCAACTGCCAGGCATTCCCTATATTCTGGTAGTATATGCAGCATTCACATATGCCCCGGCATCTCATGGCGGCGTTTTTATGAACGGCATACTTCCCGTACTCACTCTCGCCCTTATGTGGATTTGGATAAAAGAAAAACCTCAAAAATACCAGATGGTAGGCACCATCCTCATTCTTTTGGGATGTGCCATTGCAGCAATGGATGGCTCTGACACCGCATCAGGTACAGCCTGGATTGGCGATATTCTCTTCATACTCGCCGGCCTATCCTTTGCCCTATATATGATTACCGCCAGGCACTGGGGTGTGACCTCAATGCAGGTCCTTTTTTGCTCTTCCGTTATCAACGGCGCCATTTTCGTACCCCTCTGGCTCGCCTTTCTGCCAACCGGTATGTATGAAGCCACGTACGCGGAAATTGGTTTGCAAGCACTGTATCAAGGGGTATTAGCGACATTGTTCGGAATGGTTCTAGTGGCGTATGCTTCGCGGAATATCGGAGCCGCCGCGACAGCTGCCGTGATGTCCGCGGTCCCGGCCATATCGGCTCTTTTAGGCTCTCAAATCCTCGGGGAGAGCTTTGCAATGACGGGATGGCTAAGTATCGCCATTTTAACCCCCGGCATTATCTTGACAGCGGCCTTCAGTCGATCAAAATAGCTCTATACCAACAAAAAAGGCTCCGAAATACCGGAGCCTTTTTGTCTTATTCTAAAGCGCTTACCGTGTTGGTGTCGGCTCGTCAGTGCTATAATCATAGAAGCCACGCCCGGTTTTACGGCCAAGCCATCCCGCTTCCACATATTTAACAAGCAGCGGACAAGGCCGATACTTCGTATCAGCAAGGCCTTCATACAACACCTGCATAATAGCAAGGCACACATCCAGCCCGATAAAATCGGCTAGTTGCAAGGGCCCCATTGGATGATTTGCACCAAGGCGCATAGCTGTATCGATTGCCTGTACGGACCCAACCCCTTCGTAAAGGGTGTAGACCGCCTCATTAATCATAGGAAGAAGAATACGGTTCACTATAAAGGCTGGAAAATCTTCAGAGGGTGTTGGTGTTTTATCCAGGCGGAGCGTCAATTCTTTGACGGCCTGAAAGGTCTCTTCACTTGTCGCGATACCCCGAATTAGCTCGACTAGCTTCATAACAGGAACAGGGTTCATGAAATGCATGCCGACAAACTGGTCGGGGCGATCTGTGACCGCGGCAAGCCGGGTCACAGAAATAGAGGATGTGTTAGTTGCGATAATTGCTTCAGGCTTCAACTGAGGCCCGAGTGGCGTGATAATAGCTTTCTTTATCACTTCATTCTCAGTTGCCGCCTCAATAACGAGATCAACATCACCAAGATAGTCATCATCCAGAACAAATGTAATACGGCTCATGGCCGCACTCATATCGGCTACTTCAAGCTTACCACGGCCAACCTGCCGGGTCATATTACCCTCAATTGTAGAGAAAGCGCGATCCAAACTTTCCTGGCTCACATCTTTCAAAAACACATCGAGCCCAGCCACAGCCATAACATGAGCAATACCATTGCCCATTTGGCCTGCGCCAATAATACCTACTTTTTTAATCATTGCTTGTTGTCCTGTCGAACGACTTTACCACTCAAAATATCGCAAGCATAACTCATTAAAGAGCGTCTGCCAATTCAGGCAAAGCCTTAAACAGATCTGCAACAAGGCCATAATCAGCCACCTGGAAGATTGGTGCGTCTTCGTCCTTGTTAATCGCAACGATCACTTTACTGTCTTTCATACCGGCCAAATGCTGAATAGCACCTGAGATACCAACAGCAATATAAAGATCAGGAGCAACAACTTTACCTGTTTGACCGACCTGATAATCATTCGGCACGAAGCCTGCATCAACGGCCGCACGACTTGCACCGACAGCAGCACCCAATTTATCGGCAACAGCCTCAATCAATGGGAAATTATCACCAGATTGCATACCACGACCGCCTGAAACGACGATTTTTGCAGAAGCAAGTTCTGGGCGCTCTGATTTAGAAAGTTCGGCACCAACGAAGGTAGAGAGACCGGCATCACCCGATACAGCACCATTTTCAATCGCGGCAGATCCGCCTTCAGTCTCAGCCGCAGCAAATGCAGTCGTCCGTACTGTAATAACTTTCTTTGCGTCTTTTGACTGGACAGTGGCCATTGCGTTACCCGCATAAATCGGGCGAACGAATGTATCAGCTGACACAATTTTTGTGATTTCAGAAATCTGAGCAACATCAAGAACAGCAGCAACACGTGGTAATACGTTTTTACCCGATGACGTTGCAGGCGCTAAAATCGCGTCATAACTGCCCGCCAACTCAACGATCAACTTCGATACGTTTTCAGCAAGAGCATTTGCGTATGCTGCATCGTCAACCAGAATAACTTTGGCAACACCAGCGACTTTCGAAGCTTCATCAGCAACAGCAGAACAGCCAGAGCCCGCAACAAGAACATGCACGTCCCCACCCAATTCAGCAGCCGCAGTAACTGTGTTCAGAGTTGACGCGCCTAAAGTCGCGTTATCATGATCAGAATATACAAGAACAGTCATTAGATAACTCCCGCTTCGTTTTTCAGCTTATCAACCAGCTCAGCTACAGAGGCAACCATAACGCCAGCTTCCCGTTTAGCAGGCTCTTCAACCGTCAACGTGGACAAACGAGGAGTAACATCGACGCCAAGATCCGCAACTGATTTTTCAACAATCGGCTTTTTCTTCGCTTTCATGATGTTTGGCAGTGATGCGTAGCGAGGCTCGTTCAAACGGAGGTCGGTTGTAACAACAGCAGGCATTTTCAGATCTACTGTCTGAAGGCCACCATCGATTTCACGGGTGATTTTCGCTGTACCTTCACCAAGATCAACTTCAGACGCAAATGTTCCCTGCGACCAACCGAGCAATGCACTGAGCATTTGGCCAGTTTGGTTACTATCATCATCAATGGCTTGCTTGCCCACGATGATCAAGTCAGGCTTTTCTTCTTCAGCAATTGCTTTTAGGATTTTGGCAACACCTAAAGGTTCGACTTCATCGTCCACCTTCACAAGAATACCGCGATCAGCGCCCATAGCAAGGGCAGTACGGATAGTTTCTTGAGCCGCCTGAGGGCCGACAGAGGCCACAACAACTTCTGTTGCTTTTCCAGCTTCTCTAAGGCGAAGGGCTTCTTCGACAGCAATTTCATCGAAGGGATTCATAGACATTTTTACGTTTGCGAGATCTACACCTGTTTTGTCCGCTTTAACACGAATTTTAACATTGTAATCTACGACACGCTTAACAGCGACGAGAACTTTCATGGATCGGTTATCTCCAAGCCAAATTGACCCTTCAGTCCTGCAGCAAAAATAGCGATCCTGCATCCGTTAAGGGAGGGCGTAATAATTAGTTATTTCGGCAGTGCACAATAAATATCAAATGACATTCTGTCAAACATCATGCAGCGCAACTTACTTCGTTGACCCCACCCGTTGTTTTAAACAACATATCAGGCGTGTAAAGGCTATCTATTTGCCCCAGGTACCCAAAGGACATCTCCAGCACCCTTTTCGTTTAAATACCGACCAAGCACAAACAGAAAATCTGATAGACGGTTCACGTAACGTATTGAAATATCGTTTATATTTTCGATCTCAGCGAGGGAAACCATTCGCCTCTCCGCCCTGCGACAAACTGTCCGGGCATGGTGCAAATGCGCTGATACAGGCGCCCCGCCCGGCAAAATAAACGAATTTAGGGGTTTGAGTTCCAAATTCAGCGAATCAATTGATGTTTCAAGCCAGTCCACCTGTTCTTGTACCATCCGTAAAGGTGGATATTTCGGGTTCTCCACTTCGGGCGTACATAAGTCGGCCCCCAAGTCGAACAGATCATTTTGTATCCGCCCAAGCATGGCATCAGCATCCCCGTCGGCATGAAGCCGCGCCATTCCGATAACAGCGTTCACTTCATCCACATCCCCATAGGCATCAACACGGCGGTCGTCTTTTTGCACGCGATTACCGTCCCCAAGAGAAGTCTTGCCTTTGTCTCCCCCCCGGGTATAAATCTTTGTCAGTTTTACCATATTTTTCTCACAAATTGCCTGATGCTTCGAACCAGAAACCGGCCAGTATCAAAATCACAACGATAGCCTGCATCACGAGACGTAGTCGCATTAACTTATTGCCATATTTTCGATTGAAGTCTCCCCCCTTTGCCATGGTAAGAACACCGACGACAACGACGACAATGGTTGCAGCCAATGCTGCACTAATGAGATAATTAAACATAAATTTCGAATAGCATATTTTGAGCATAGCGCCAACACTGCATAGTATTTAGAGAAGCGGATTTAAGAATGAATTTTGATAGTGTTATCATTGGCGGCGGTGTTATTGGTTCCGCGATTGCCTATTTTCTATCCGCTCAATCAAAGGGCACTTTAAAAATAGCCGTTATTGAAAAGGATCCAAGCTATCAAAATGGCTCCACGGCTCGCTCTGCTGGCGGAATCAGACAACAATTCTCGACTCCTGAAAATATTCGAATCTCCCAATTTGGTGGAGATTTTATTCGAAATATCACGAAACATCTAAGCGTTGATGGCGACGCTGTACATGTCAGCTTCGAAGAAAAAGGGTATCTCTTTTTGGCCCAACAAGCTCAAATTCCGATCTTGTATAACAATAATGCAATTCAAAAACAGGAGAATGTCCCAGTTGCTCTGCTGGATCCTGAAGATCTCGCCCATAGCTACCCTTGGATGAATATTGCAGACCTTGCTGGCGGCTCGTTAGGCCTTGAGGGGGAGGGTTGGCTCGATGCTTACGGGCTTAATCAAGCTTTTCGGAAAAAGGCGATATCTCAAGGCGTGACATACATCAAAGATGAAGCTTACGGGCTAGAGGCTACCGGCTCTCGGATCAATGCAGTTCTATTACGGGACAAGGGCAGAATTGGTTGCGGCGCGCTTGTGAACGCCGCTGGCGTTGCCGCCGCTGAAGTTGCTGGGTGGGCTGGGATTGATTTAGCAGTACGACCGAAAAAACGATTTGTCTATTCCTTCACCTGCCGTACTGAAATAAAAGGCTGCCCTTTAACGGTTGACCCTAGCGGGGTTTATTTCAGACCAGAGGGCGGACAGTTTATTACCGGCTGCTCGCCAGAGGCTTCCAACGATCCCGATTGCAATGATTTTGATGTAGATTACAGCTGGTTTGAAGAACATATCTGGCCCATTTTAGCGAACCGAGTCCCGGCCTTTGAAGCCATCAAAATGGAAAATGCATGGGCCGGTCATTACGCCTATAACTTGCTGGATCAAAATGCTGTTTTAGGGCCTCATCCTGACATTAAGAATTTCTACTTCGCTAACGGATTTTCGGGACATGGCCTTCAACAATCGCCCGCAGTTGGACGCGCCCTCGCCGAGACTATTTTGAGCGGCTCCTATCAAACTCTTAATCTGCAAAGATTTTCGTTCCAACGCATGCTGGATAAAAAACCACTATCCGAAATCAATGTAGTCTGAATTTGGCAGTTTATTTTTTTGCCAAGATGCGGAAAGCATATCGCTTACCTATTCCTGAGCTAAACTTGAACCACATTCTGTAGAGCGGGAAAAGGGCCCGCACGATACCAGATATGTGAAGTGTTTTATCAAACCGCTGATCCCCAATCGTTGATTTCACATCATAATCAGCGACAACGGGGGACGGAAGCATGGCGACTACTTGCAATTTTGTTTTCCAACACCAGCCGTGCATCATATCAATCGGCAGCCAATTTTTTTCTGTATGGTCTAACAATCGCTTTGCGGCATGTTTGGTTAGAATATAAGCATAGGCACCACCAGGCGTCGCTTGAATTGTGTATAGATTATGTCCAGTTGAGAGCGATTTAAGCAGTCTATGTGGGCTTTTCAGAATTTTAGCCGCGTTCAAGAACCTTAGAATATCCCATTGCAGGTCCCCTTCTAAAAGGGCGGACAGAACCTCAGGAAATTCAGGTTGGAAAATAGTATCATCTTCAAGAATAAGGGCACGTTCCATATTCTCACCAACCATCATTTTATAAATGGCTCTATGGGACAACAAACACCCAATCTCGCCAGCCGTCAAATCACGCCCAAAATACTGCCGCCGACGATTACCGTCATATTCAGGCACATTATGAGCATCAAAGGAATGACCATCCACAGCTTCAAAAAACTGGTATTTAAGCCCTAACAGATCGAGCCGCTGCGACATAACCTGACGCCGAGCCGTATCCTTGGCACGATTAATAATAATAATCGGAAGGGATTTGCCAATCACACTCTTATTCATCACACCTTCAGCCATTTTTTCTACGCCAGCGTTGAACTAACAATGCTTCGAATAAAACGAGTATTTATTATAATAGGTATCATTCATGCCGTCCAAACACCAATCATACTATCCCTGTATCAATGACTAAATTTTCTAGCGAAATCTCAAACAAAGAACAACTAGAAAAACACAACAGGCATTGAAGTCTCCCTTATAAGAGCTTGACCACAGGGGTATTGAAATCTCAATATGTTGGTAAACACCACAGCTGCCAGCGTTAATGTTGTGATTACAAATATTGCAAAAGAAGACTGGGGTTTGGGCGGCGAACTTGCCAGCACAAAATTCCCGGACTAAGGAAAGATCTGATAAATGATACAAAGGTTGGTAGATCTTATTCGCCATATTTGGCGCCATTTCACATCCCAAAACTGTTTGCGAATGGCAACAGCGTTGAGCTATCAAACCCTCCTTGCTATCGTCCCCACAATTGCTCTCGTCATAGCCTTGATTACCTATATCGATGCATTTTATAGCCTGCAAGAAGATCTTGTTCTGTTCTTGTTCAACAATTTCCTACCCAGCACGATCTCACAAGTACACGAGTTGTTGCAGGATCTAGTTCTAAATGCAGAAAAGCTGACTTACTTTGGTATGATTGGCCTCGCCATAACGGCCCTTCTCCTTTTATCCAGTATTGAAACCGTTTTCAGGCAAATTTGGCTTGCAAAAACAACCCGAAACCCGCTCAAACGGCTTTTGGCTTACATACTGATCATCCTTTTAGGGCCTATCGCCCTCTCCACCAGTCTCACACTGGTAAAATGGTTCGCAAAACTAACGGAAGATACAAGCGGCATAAGCCTTACTGCCTCTCTTTCTTACTTTGGTTTTCTAATCCCTTTTCTTGTCACGTTTGTGGCCTTGTTTCTATTATATCAGTTGGTGCCATCGGGCAAAATCGAATGGCGACACGCTACGGTTGGCGCGGCCATTGCTGCGGCTCTTTTTGTTCTCAGCAAATATGTATTCAAACTCTACATTCTCTCTTTTCCAAGTTATCAGGCGCTCTATGGGGCACTCGCAATTTTGCCGCTATTTCTCGTCTGGCTCTATATTTGTTGGAGCATTGTTCTCCTCGGCGCCACAATAACAGCTGTTCTTGGCTTTCGTGAGATGCCCGCACCCGCAGAAATAAAACCGCCCAACTTCGAATGACGACTTCATCTCAAAATGCGACTCATGAAACAGAGCTGATAAAATTGTTGTCCGAGGATGTTCAGTCCATGGGTATTTTACGAACAGTGAATGCGCTTCAACTGCCCGACTGGGCTATTGGTGCTGGTTTTATTAGGGCTTTGGTCTGGGACCATCTAAGTCACCAAGAACCGACACAATTGGACGATGTCGATGTTCTGTTTTTTGATCCAATGGACCTATCTGAAAATACTGAGAAGAAATTAGAACAACAACTGATAAAAATGAGACCTGAGGTTCCCTGGTCGGTAAAAAATCAAGCCCGAATGCATATTCGAAACGAAACAAAAGCGGCCCTAAATACAGAAGATGCCATGCTATATTGGCTAGAAACACCAACGGCTGTTGCGGCCAGAATTGACGCCAGAGATCAAATTACCATTTTAGCACCCTT
>JBALXM010000035.1:0-37100 GCA_036960695.1 Sneathiella sp. | reverse complement strand
CATGAGAAATCAAGCAACATATCGAACGACATTGTCTTTCGAATTCGCGGCGTCTGAATTAGCCGTTACTGTTCAAACTTCGAGTGTCACGTCAGTTTCAAAACCGCTTTAATCGAAGTGGGAGGAGCTGAAGACATAAGCCCCTCCACAAATTTAGTAAGACTGATCTGTCTTTAACAGTAGATTAAGCATCCACATAAATCACTTCGCCGGTTAAAAATCCATCGACGGAGCGCTCAAATGCCTTGCCAACAAGTGCGCCGGGAACAGGTTCAAACCCTGGCATCATTTCGCCGTACACATCCCAAGCCTCAACGAGCACAGTTGGGTTGACCACATTGATACGAATGTCTTTTGGCATCTCATAGGCGACGCATTTAACGAAGGTATCAATTGCCCCGCTTGTGGTCGCATCCGCGATGGCAAAGGGGATAGGTTTTATGTTCAAAATTCCGCTAATAAGCGTGAAGGATCCCGCATCGGCAATATATTCCTGACCGATACGCACAAGGTTAATCTGCCCCATCATCTTACTCATGACAGTGCTCATCCATTGTGCTTCCGTCATTTCGGTAAAATTGGCATATTCACAAGAGCCAACCGTGTTCACGACCGCATCGAAATGCCCGACCCTCTCATACAACTTGCGAATAGATTTCTCATCTGTAATGTCCACATTGTAATCAACATCATCACCAGACCGACCGGCGGTAAGGACCTTATGATTACCAAGGCCAGATAATGCTGCCTGACCCATTTTACCTTTTGCACCAATCAAAATAATTGTTTTCATCTCTTAACTCCTAACGATGAAATCCTACTCAATGGGGACATCATAGAAATCTCGTCAAACAATTTGAAACAAACATTTTTTGTGAGTGATACAAGAAAAATTGGTTTTATGGTATGATGGAAATGATTATAAAAATGCGACCATACTGGAGGAATGCGCCTTGAATAAACTAGACCGGCTAGACATCAAACAGCTGCGTATTTTCCAAGCCTTGATGCGGGAGAAGAATGCATCAAAAGCTGCCAATCAAGTGGGATTGACGCAGCAGGCGGTCAGTGAGCATCTCAAGAAGTTACGCTATACGTTTGAAGATCGATTGTTTCTACGAAAGGCAAACGGCTTTATTCCAACACCCTTCGCCGAAAAACTGTCCGTTAAGATCGATAAGTTGTTAACTGACTTTCAGGTACTTTTAACCCCAGAGATTTTTGATCCGGCAACCCTAGAAGGTACGTTTATTATCTCCGCCACCGATTACGCGCAGCAGGTGGTTCTTCCCTCCTTAATTTCGAGCTTAAGACAGCAGGCTCCAAGTTTAAAACTTGTGGTGAGAGATTTTGAAATCGATAAACTGCATGAACAGATGGAATCCGGCCAGGTAAATATGGCCATCGCCTTCCCTGATTTTATTCCCGAAAATTACCCGCTTGTTAAATTATTTGAAGAGCGGCATATGTGCGTAACATCCCCAAACGCTTCTATCTTGAAACATAAGCCGTCCTTAGCAGACATTGCTGGCTACCCCAATATTAGTGCTTCCCCAGCGCGGCCAAATTTTAAAGGAGCAATTGATGATTGGTTCAAGCAATTTGGATTAAAACGAAACATTGTGATTACAGCTCCATGCTTTTCAGTGGTTCCGTTATATCTGGAGACGACAGACTCAATCGCCTTCTTGCCCTCCCGCGCAAATGTGAGCAAAGATTTAGTGGAAGTAAAGCTTGATAAATCCCCTGATAATTTCGACGTGATTGCGGCTTGGCATCCCCGCTACAATGAAGATGCTATCCTAAATTGGGTTATCAATTTGTTGAAAGCCATACATCACAAGAATAAATTTTAAAGCCCAGCGTCACTACTTGGCTTTATTTAAAAAGAAAATCTTAACCCTCGCCTATTCGCGTTAGGCAAAGGCACCGGCTTTCCGTTTCTTGTTCCATCTCATTAACCCTAAAACCCCGAGGCCGTCAGCAAAGAGAGGCAGCCCTAAGGGAAGCGGTATGGCGGACACAGAAGCGATGATAATTTGTCCTTGATAAGAGGCTGATTGAGCAACGATAGCCCCTGAAGCATTGCGAGCGATATATTCGCCCGCAGCTGAGCCTCTATCGGCAATTTATCAACGTTATTGATGATATACTCAAAGGCCGTATACAGCGGGCGCTCGAGTTCACCGTCCATCAAACCATCCCTAATGTTCAGGCTTTTTTCTTCCACCCGGTCGCGCTTTGCTGCCAATAAGTGACATCTAGACCATCGGCTTTTAAAGATTTCCAACGGCCTCTGGCGGCTTGTAGCGCATCCTCGTCCCCGCCATCGAACATGTAAAGGCAACGGTCAAAGTCTTTTACGTCTGCCCCATCAGAATCCTGCAACAAGACCAGAACATTTGCATTATTTAGATTGGCGGTCCCTTCAAGGGTAAGAAGCACCGGATTTTCTGCGGCTTTGTCATCCTCTCCAATCCCGTGGGCGATAAAGCTGTCGGGAGAGAAAGTCCAAAGGGCCAGATCCAGCTGCTCCCTCAACCCTTCTTCCTTCATACGAACAAGGGACGTCATGCCCCGCTCAACCACTTTTTCAAGCAATCGAGGCAAGGCACGTTCAAGCGGTTCTACCTGCAAATGATAAAAACTGACTTCCGTCATAGGGACACTTATTTACCTTCGTAATAATCCCGAACAAACCGGTCAAGCAAACGCACGCCATAACCAGTTCCGCCTTTTGGAACAGTCGCGGTATCTTTTTTGGACCATGCCATCCCTGCAATATCAAGATGCGCCCAAGGCGTGTCATTGACAAATTTCTGCAAGAATTCCGCCGCCACAATGGACCCGGCACCCCGTCCGCCCGTGCCAATATTTTGAAGATCGGCAATTGGGGATTTAGTTTGCTTGGCATATTCTTTTGACATGGGAAGACGCCAGACGCCTTCACCAACAGCTTGACCTGCATCATGGATTTGACCAGCCAACACATCGTTATTAGAGAATAGCCCTGCATTCTCGTGACCAAGGGCAATGATGATCGCCCCTGTCAATGTGGCAAGGTCAATCATAATTTCAGGTTGGAAACGCTCTTGCGTATACCAAAGAGCGTCAGCCAAAACCAAACGGCCTTCTGCATCGGTATTGAGAATTTCAATTGTCTGTCCTGACATGGACGTCACAATATCGCCGGGACGCTGCGCATCACCATCAGGCATATTTTCAACAAGACCGATAACGCCAACAACGTTCACTTTTGCTTTTCGTCCCGCCAGTGCCTTCATCAAGCCGGTCACAGTTCCAGCGCCGCCCATATCCCATTTCATTTCTTCCATACCGGGGCCCGGTTTCAAAGAAATACCGCCCGTATCGAAGCACACGCCTTTGCCGACAAATGCGATGGGGTTTTTCACACTTTTCTTGTTCGGTGCGCCTGTCCAGCGCATGACAACCATGCGGCTTTCCTTGCGGGACCCTTGTCCCACACCCAAAAGGGCGCCCATACCCAGATGTCTCATTTTATCTTCATCAAGGATTTCAACCTCGACACCGAGGCTCGTCAATTCCTTACAACGATCAGCAAAGCTTTCCGGATATAATGTGTTTGCAGGCTCGCTCACCAATTCACGGGTCAAGGCAACGCCTTCCGCAATTGCTTCTAAATCAATGAAGGCTTTCCGCGCGCCAGAGGAGTTTTTACTCGCGACCGTCATGCTGAGCAAAGAAGGTTCCGCGGAAATATCGTCGTCGGTTTTATATTTTGTAAAAGAAAAACTGGCGAGTTTTGCTCCAAATGCAACACGAGCAGCAGCATCACTATCCTTAACCCCACACTCGCCAAGACCATCCAGAATAACAGTCACGTTACGAGCACCAGAGCTATTCAATTTCTTAACGAGCGTTCCGCCCAAATCTTCTAAATCGGTTTGGCCAACGCTATCCGCATCCCCCATCCCAAACAAGATGATACGCGAGACATCAAGACCGTGGGGAGATAAAATCTCAAGAACGTCCCCTTTTTGTCCTTTAAACCGGCTTGTCTCCAACGCCCGGGACACAATGCCGTCCGTTAAATCGTCAACTTCTTTTGCCGTTGGAGATAAGCTATTGTCAGCATAGAGGGCAACGGCCAATGATCTGCGCTTAGGGAGAGTGATTTCGGAAAATGCGAATTTCATTTAATATACCTGAATTTAAGGAGGCGGAGCCCTGAAGACTAGAATTGTTTATGGTTCTAATTACCTTACGCAACGTCGAGTATCAACAAGCAATAGTATGCTCATCGCAACAGATTACTCCAAAATATGGGTTTATTTTTCAAATTTGTCCCTAATAATCGCTCGAATGGTCATTATTAAGCCGTTTTTATAGCTTCTTTATAGCGAATATAAATTCATTCGTTATAATCCGGCCATGAAGAATATTAATGTGTATATTATCCGCCAGTTAGTGGCCCCACTGGTGTTTATCACCTTTGCTATGACTGGCGTCATATGGCTATCTCAAGCGCTGCAATTTGTTGACAAACTGGTCAATGGACTGCCGGTCACAACCTTTATGTATCTATCAGTATTGTTGTTGCCAGGAATATTGAAATACACACTTCTTCTAGGATTATTTTTCGGAACCTTATTTGCCTTTAACAAGTTATATTCTGAATCTGAACTTGTTGTCATGTGGGCATCTGGTTTGAGTAAATGGGCGCTCACTAAACCGGCACTGTATCTCGCCCTTTCTGTCACAATTATTCTCTATGTGCTTGGTTTCTACTTGGCCCCATATGGCCTTAGAACCGTGAAGGAACTTCGAGTGGAGTGGCGGGACAGTTTAGCCTCCGTAGTTTTGCGCGAAGGTGTTTTTAATACACTAGCCTCTGGCGTGACTGTGTATATCCGCGAGAAAAGCCCTTCAGGAGAGCTTTTAGGCATTTTGGTTCACGACGAGCGCTCTCCTGAGAAACCCGTCACTTACATGGCAGAACAAGGGGCGTTTATTAAAACCGATGAAGGCCCCCGTTTCTTCATGAAAAACGGTAATTTGCAGGAAGTTGTAAAAGATGAGGCGAAGTTGAGTATCCTCTATTTTGACGACTATGCCTTGGACGTAAGTCAGTTTGAGAAGAAAAGTGGTGTTAGCTCTTTAAAACCATCGGCGCGTTATTTTAGCGAGCTGGTTTGGCCAGAAGACAGCGACTATACACGACAGAAAGCCCCAGCCCTGATATCCGAATTGCACCAGCGCCTTGTCCTTCCCCTTTATGCAATTGCTCTTGTCTATATTGCTATGGCAGGCGTCATGAGCGGAGAATTTACGCGGCGCGGGCGCGTGCAGAAACTAGTGGTGTCCGGTGCCTCTGGCATTGGGTTGATCATCGTTGCAATGGCACTTTTTAACTTAGCGAATTCAAATAGCTTGTTTGTTCCTATCCTTTATATTCTTCCTGTATTGTCAACGGGTGCCGCAGCGCATTTGGCATCAGGCGGAAAATTCAAAAACCCCTATAAATCTCTCTCGTTGATGCTGAGACCTGAGGGCACTAAGACATGAATATTTGGAGTAACCTTTCCCTATATTTAGGGAAACAATTCATTAAAAATGTGAGTATTATTCTCGGCGTTCTTGTGTCCATAATCTTCCTCGTGGATTTCATCGAAATGCTAAGGCGCGCCAGCGGCAAGGAAAATATAACCATCCTTGTTCTGCTACAAATGTCGTTATTGCGCTTGCCTGAACTTACCCAAAAGCTGCTCCCGTTCATTGCGCTATTTGGTGGTATGCTTACATTTTTCCGTCTTTCAAGAAGCAGTGAATTAACCGTAATTCGGGCAGCAGGGGTTTCCGTCTGGCAATTTTTAACTCCGTCCCTTCTCATCGCCTTCATCTTTGGCATTTTTGTTGTCACCGTGTTCAATCCAATTTCCGCTACAATGGAAAGTCAGTACACGCAGATGGAGGCTAAATACTTTAAAAAGAGATCCAACTTACTCATGATCTCATCTAAAGACCTATGGCTGCGTCAGGTGGATGATAATGGCTTGTCAGTGATCCACGCAAGAAGCGCTATTAATCAGGGAATTGATTTGAAAGATGTCATTATTTTTCAATATGATCGCAGTGAAAAATTTACTGGACGCATTGAAGCTGGACGTGCCCGGTTACGTCGCGGATACTGGGATTTGGATGATGTCTTGATGACAAGCCCGGACCAGCCGGGCGTCACACTTGATTACCTGAAATTGGAAACGTCCCTTACAAATGCGCAAATTCAGGAAAGTTTCGCATCCCCTCAATCCCTACCCTTCTGGGAACTTCCCGCTTTCATTGATACGCTAGAGCAAGCAGGCTTTTCGGCCACCAGTCACAGACTATATTGGCAAAGCTTACTCGCAGGTCCTTTTATACTCCTTGCTATGGTGCTTGTTGCGGCAACATTCAGCTTGAGGGCCACAAGACAAGGTCGCACAGGGTTGTTGGTCATGGCGGGAATTTCCACTGGATTTGTCTTTTATTTTTTCACCGATATTATCTATGCTCTTGGAATGTCAGGCGGCCTTCCAATAGCACTTGCCGCCTGGACACCGGCTGGAACAATTACACTTTTTGGGCTTTCGATGATGTTTCATTTAGAGGATGGTTAATTTATGAAGCGTTTTCTGTTCCCCCTACTCGCGTCAACTATACTGACTGCGGCCCCTTTGCACATGGCGACTGCGGCTGGAGAGATTTCACCGGGTTCTGTGGATAAATCCCTATCCTTACAAGGAGAATCCCTTTTTAGTGCCGATGAAATTCGGTATGACAGACAAGGAGAGCTGGTCACCGCGTCTGGAAATGTCGAGGTTGTTCAGGGCGGTCGGGTTCTAAAAGCTGACAAAATTGTCTATGATATTCGTCAGGACAAGATAAGTGCTGATGGTAATATTGTCCTTCTGGAACCTTCAGGAGAAGTTCTGTTCGCAGATAATATGGAGCTCTTTAACGAGCTCAAGACAGGGGCTATTCGAGATTTGCGCGTCTTGTTTACGGACAATTCAAGGCTTGCGGCACGAAGCGCTGTTAGAATTGACGAAAACACGACTGAAATGAACGGTGCCGTATACAGTACGTGCCGCCTGTGCGAGACGGATCGGAACGCAGCCCCTTTATGGCAGGTCAAATCGTCAAAGGTCATTCATGACAAAGCCGATAAATCAATTACTTATAAACACGCCGTTATGGAATTTTATGGTGTTCCTGTTCTCTACACCCCTTATTTTAGCCACCCCGACCCGACGGTTAATCGAAAAAGTGGGTTTCTAGCCCCCACTACCTTCAACACAACAGAATTGGGATATGGACTATCTGTTCCCTATTATTACGTCATATCGGAAGATAAAGATGCCACCATCACCCCGACCGTTACTACGGAAGAAGGTGTGTTGATGGCGGGCGAATATCGGCAAGCTTTTAAATCCGGTGATCTTTCTCTTGACGGCTCCCTGACCTACGTGGATGAGCGAACGTCAACAGACACTAAGACAGGTGATCAAGAATTTCAGGGCCATATTCGGGGATTAGGGGAATTTGATATCGATAGAACCTGGTCATGGGGTTTTGATTTCTTCGCCACCACCACCGATACATTTCTTGATAAATACGATATCAGTGGTGAGGACACACTGACCTCCACTGCCTATATTCAAGGACTTCGCGGCCGCAACTACTCCAAACTCAGCGCTTATACGTTCCAGGGACTAGAGGCCGAGGATGAATCCGGCACAACCCCGCTTGTTCCTGCCTGGTTTGAATATTCTTATGTTGGCGAGCCGGACAAGTACGGTGCGCGGTTCAACGCAAATGTAGACGCCCTCGCCCTTGTTCGAACCGATGGGCAGGATACAACACGGGTATCGATGGAAGGGGGGTGGCATCTTCCCTACACTTCCTCCATAGGTGAAGTGTACACACTCAACGCCTCAATCCGCGGGGATACTTATTACACCAGCGATCTACTTGAAGACCCCTATGATTTGACCAGTGATTCCTCTAACGAATTATCTGCACGTGCCATTCCGTCAGTCTCTTTGAAATGGAGCTTCCCCTTTGCCCGACAATCAGGTTCCGTACGTCAGGTAATTGAGCCTATTGTAGAGGGCGTATGGTCAAAATCCTTTGATAGCGGCGACACTCCCAACGAAGACTCTTTGAGTTTTGAATTTGATGACACCAACCTCTTTGGCTCTAACCGGAATGCTGGGTTGGATGAGGTTGAAGAAGGCGCTAGACTGAATTACGGAGTGAATTTCGGCTTTTATGGAGAAAGCGGCGGATATACTTCGCTATTGTTAGGCCAAAGCCTACATGAAGATGATGATACCAGTTTTGCAGAAGGCACTGGCCTTGAAGACCAATGGTCAGATTTTGTTGCTCGACTGGAAATACAACCAACAGAATTGCTTAAATACACTCAACGTATTCGCTTCGATCAAAAAGATTACAAACTGGCCCGAAATGAAATTGATTTGACTTTCGGAGATGATCGAAATTGGATCAGCTTGGGGTACCTCAATCTTCGGGAAGAAAGTTTACAGACTGACTTACAAAAACGGGATGAAATCTCCCTTGAAGGAAAAGTTGCCCTTTCTGAATTTTGGAGCAGTTATGGAGGCTACCGCCGTGACCTTGAAGGGGATGGGTCCTCTATCGATGCAAAATTTGGGCTTGAATATCTTGATGAATGCTTCGGATTTGCAATTGAAGCCAAACGCAGCTACACCCGAGATCGTGATATTGAACCCAATACAAGCGTCGCATTCAAAATAAGATTGCTTCCCTTTAACTGATGAGTTCACAAAAGCACCTTGATAATGTTATTCTGTGCATCCTTTATTTAAAAATTTTGCTCGCATCAAATATGTATGTATTGAGATCCTGACAATGATGGCTATTCATAAACTAATTTGCGGAATGCTTGTTGCATTTCTCTCGATCTTTGGGGCATTGCAAGCCTCCGCCCAAGACGTGCAAAAGATTGTCGCTGTGGTGAATGAGGAAGTCATTTCAGGGTACGATCTCGTACAACGCATCTCCTTAACTATCTTGATGTCTGGTTTTCCTGATAATTCGAAGACAAGACAGCAACTTGTAAAACCTTCTCTTGCTCGCCTTGTCGATGATCGCCTTCGCCTGCAAGAAGCTGCCCGTTTTAACATTAGCGTCTCAGATGCTGAAATGAACAAGGCTGTCGACAATCTGGAAAAACGAAACAAAGTCCCGCAAGGTCAACTCGACAGTATCCTTGAACGACGCAAAATCAGCATAGATACCTTACTTGAACAAATCCGCGCAGGAATTGCGTGGGATAAAGTTATCAGACGAAAAGTTATGCCGCGTATCAATGTTACGGATGAAGAAGTGGCAAGTTTAAAAGCCAAGATGCAGTCTAACAAAGGGAAAACAGAGTATTTCCTAAGCGAAATTTATATCCCGGTTGATAAGCAAGCGAACGAAGTTACGGTTCGAAAACTGATGAGAGATTTGAAAGCCCAACTTAAAGAAGGCGGGAATTTCAGACGCATCGCCTCTCAGTTCAGTCGTGGTATAACAGCGACAAAAGGGGGCGACATCGGATGGACAATGATCGAGGATTTAGAGCCCGAAATTGCCGCTGCTGTTCATAAATCAAAAAAGGGCAATGTTTCAGAGCCTATTCGCACTGCAGACGGCTACTATATTGTCGCGGTTAAAAATGTTCGAAAAATTTTGAGCGATGAAAAACCAAATGCCCTTATTGAATTGAGCCAATTAGTTATCCCCGTCAAAGACGCTAAAAAGAACGGGTCTGGAAGTAGCCAGATAAAACTAATCAATTCCTTAAGTAAATTTATCGACAGTTGCTCCTACGTCCCTAACTTGATCTCAGAAATGGCAACTTCTGGAAGTGGTAAAATGGGGAATATTGAGCTCAATAATCTGCCTCTCAAATTTCAAACTTTGATAAGCGACCTTAAGCCGGGCCAAGCAAGCAAACCATATCTTGATAAAGACATCTATCGTATTTTCATTGTCTGTAATCGGAAAGACCAACAAGTCCGCCAAGATAGTGAAGAAGCTGTTCGTCAGGAAATTGGAGCACGAAGAATTCAGGCTCGGGCAGACAGATATCTCAGTGATTTACGCCGCGACGCAACAATCGAAACACGGTAAAGAACGACCGATTTTATAGAATGACAAGCATGAAACGCTCGTTACCACTCGCGATTACCATGGGCGACCCCGCAGGTATTGGGATAGAAATCACGGCAAAAGCTTGGCTGATGCGCGACGAGATACAGCTTCCGCCTTTTTGTCTGGTGGGAAACGCCAACATTATTGAGAAAGCCTTAAAAAAGGTATTTGAAACCCTCCCTACAAGGCCGATTTCAAATGTGGCCGATACAGCGGCCTTGTTTCCTTCATTTTTACCGATTTTTGATCCGGGCTCGACAGGAGATACTTCGGCGCAGACCATCTCAGCGATTGAGACTGCGGTTAGCCTTTGCCAAAAGGCGCAAGTCTCAGCTGTCGTTACAAACCCTATACAAAAAAAACGCCTTTATGATGCTGGTTTTGCCCATCCCGGACATACTGAATTTTTAGCCGATTTGACTGGAAGACCCGGAAAAGCCGTTATGATGTTTGCCTGTCCTGCCCTTAAAGTGGTTCCCGCGACCATCCATATTCCCCTATCGCAAGTATCAGCCACATTGACTAAATCCCATTTGGAGCAGGTGATCCGAACCACCCACGCCGATTTGAAACTAAGATTTGCAAAATCGGCCCCCAAGATAGTTGTCGCTGGTTTAAATCCCCATGCAGGGGAGGAGGGCAGCATTGGATCTGAAGAGCTTCAAATGATAGCTCCTCTCATTAGTGATCTTAAAAAAGAGGGTATTGATGTATCTGGTCCCTTCCCTGCGGACAGTTTATTCCATGCCGCCGCACGATTAAAATACGATGCCGCAATCTGCATGTATCATGACCAGGCCTTGATCCCCATAAAGACAATTGATTTTGACAATGGCGTCAATGTCACCTTGGGACTTCCCATTATCAGAACATCCCCAGACCACGGCACGGCTGAAGACATAGCAGGGAAAGGGATTGCCAATCCGTCCAGCTTAATCGCAGCTATTCAGATGGCTGACATAATGGCGACCAATTCTCCGGAGAATATTGATGTCTGATAACACCACCCTTCCCCCACTACGGGATGTGATTAATGCGTATGGATTGCGCGCCGAGAAATCACTTGGGCAAAATTTCTTATTGGACTTAAATCTGACCGGACGCATTGCCCGGTGCCCTGGTAATTTGACGGGCGAGCTTGTACTTGAAATTGGTCCCGGCCCCGGCGGACTGACCCGTGCTATTTTGGCGGCTGGCGCAAAGAAACTTATCGCAATTGAGAAAGATACACGGTGCCTTGCTCCTTTGCAGGATATTACCGATGCTTTTGACCAGCGATTGCAGGTAATAAGCGGAGATGCTTTGGCTATTAACGAAGCGGATATTTTGGATGGGCCTGCCCATATTATTGCGAACCTTCCCTATAATATTGCCACCCCTCTTCTTATTAAATGGCTAAAATCTCGCCATTTATTCAAATCCATGACCTTGATGTTTCAAAAGGAAGTTGGGGATCGCATAACGGCAAAACCGCGCACGAAAGCATATGGAAGGCTCTCTATAATCAGCCAGTGGCTCTGCGAGGTATCGCCGCAATTTGATATCTCCCCCAGAGCGTTTACACCGCCACCGAAAGTTGTCAGTACTGTTGTCAAACTGGTCCCTAGGACAGAGCTACTCTATCCTGCGGATTTGGCTATACTGGAAAAAGTTGTTGCAACTGCCTTTGGTCAACGGCGCAAGATGTTGCGCGCCAGCTTAAAAAGCCTTGGCGGTCCAACAGAAGATTATTTAATCGCAGCGGGGATTAAACCTACCCAGCGCGCAGAAGAATTAACGGTTGAAGAATTTTGTCGCTTGGCAGAGATATACCGCCAAGCGTAACCGCTCTTAATATCCTTCGCGTAATTGTTCCACGAAAGATATCAAACCAGAACGCCTGAAACGCCGAACCCGTTCAGCGCGCAAGATTGCGGCAACCTCAGCTTGGCAGCGTTCCAAATCATCATTTACCACCACATAGTCATATTCAGCCCAATGGCTTATTTCTTCTGATGCCTTGGACATCCGGCGGGCAACGACCTCATCGCTATCGAGTGCGCGGGTCTTCAACCGTTTTTCCAGCTCGTGTGTTGAGGGTGGTAAAACGAAGATACTGACCAGATCATCCCCAGCTTTTTGAGCGAGTTGCTGCGTCCCTTGCCAGTCAATATCGAACAGAATATCCATACCCGCAGACAAGGCTTTTTCAACTGGTTTGCGCGGCGTTCCATAATAATTATCAAAGACTTTTGCGTGTTCTAACAACTCATCCTGATTTATGAGCAGGTTAAAATCCACTGGCTTCATAAAGTGATAATCGCGCCCTTCCTGTTCCCCCGGACGTGGCGGGCGTGTGGTTGCCGAGACAGACATCGAAAGTTTATCGTCATCGGCAAGAATTGAACGCGTTAGTGTGGTTTTTCCAGCCCCAGAGGGGGACGATAACACCAACATCAACCCACGGCGTTCAATATCTACGGTTTTTACATCTACTTGTGACACGATAGGTCCTTATTCTATATTTTGTACTTGTTCGCGCAGACGATCGACAACGACCTTCATATCTAAACCGATCTGGGTCAGTTCCTTGTCATTTGCTTTAGAGCAAAGCGTATTGGCTTCACGGTTAAATTCTTGGCACATAAAATCAAGCCGCCGGCCGATCCCGCCCTCAGGTGACTTCAATAAATCCCTTACTGTCGATATATGGGCTCCCAAACGATCGAGCTCTTCAGAAACATCGGCCTTTGTCGCAAGTAATGCGAGTTCCTGCTCCAACCGTCCCTCATCAAAAGACACGCTTGTTGATAGAATACTCTCCATCTGGGCCTTTAGACGCTCTTTCACGTTTTCAGGTCGCAAAGAGGCGGAGCGCGTTGCTTTTCCAACAAGGTCTTCAATTTCATCTAATTGAGCGACAAGCACATCTTCTAACAATTGCCCTTCTTCAAGCCGTGCAGCTGCCAACTTTTCGATTAGAAGATTCAAATCGACAATGATCGCTTTCTCAAAAGCTCCCTGCTCTTCATCGCTTGCAGCAGCAGCCTCGCCCTGCTCAATCACCCCTTTAAGGGCAAACATGCCATCAATCCGCGCTGTTTTTGCATGTCCGTCTTTTACCAGCGATGCCCCAAGTGACAGAAGCTCATTCAGAAAGTCATGGTTTATCTGATAATTGGTTTTATTGTCTTGTCGCGCGATTTGCAGATTGAGGTTAAACGTCCCTCTTTGAAACTTCTGTTTCACATATTTACGAGCATAATCTTCTACGCGATCGAAACCACCGGGGATACGGCTGCGAACCTCTAGGCCGCGCCCATTAACACTTTTCACTTCCCACACCCAGGAGCTTTCTGAAAATGTGCCGTTTGTTCGGGCGAAGCCCGTCATGCTTTGAAGTGTCACGATACCCTCTTTTCCAAGTCAGGACATAGTGTATATCGTCAATTTGCTTGTGGAACAAGAAAGCAGCAATAATTTCTCTCGGTTAGATCTGTAGTTCAGCTATTATCTTACTTTTCTGGATATGCTGGTTATCAGTCGGTATAAAATAACAAACAAAATTGACGATACGGTTCCAATAAAAAACGAAAGAAGACCGATGCTCATATCCGGGAGGATACCATCCAGCTGCATAAACGGTACAACGCAAAGGAACATGACAACGCCAAGCACGCCTCCCAGAGCGGCCCTTAAAGCCAGATCCTTGGAATTCCTCTTGCTGTAACTGCCCTTTTTAGCCCGAATGCCAACACACCACGTAACATAGGAAAGTGCGCCCACACACCCCCATAGAAACCCAGCGGAGGCCGTCAAAGTATAGGATAACTCTGCGGCAAAATTTGCGATGAACATTCGTTCTGCCAGCGAGCGAAGGAGTAAAATAAGGGGAAAGAGGACAAGCACCAAGCCTGCAATAAACAAAGGAACCCCCCATAAGAGCCCTATATCACCGCGGCTATCAACAAGTGTCTCGCCATTTATCCCAAGTTTCTCAAAACTTTTTGACGAGACATCCCGATAAGCGTCGCGTAATTCGGAAACATCTGCCTTATTACCCACAGATGCTTCAGCTTTATTTAGGGACTTGATGGCAGTGTCCAACCGGACAAGAACGTCATTCGCCACTGGCGATGGATGGTTGGAGAAATAGTCTGAAAGTAGTTTTGCTCGGCAATAGAGACTTTCGTCATCAATATCGTCGAATTCCTTCATACCTTCCTTTGAAAGTATCTCAACTGGCGCTTTCTTTGTCGCCCTTTTACCCGTGGATTCTCGGTCCGGTGCGTCTTTTGTTGCTAATGGCTCAGCTTTTGATGCGGATAAGACCGGACCTATCTGCTCAATGTCCCTAGCGGCATCACTCCCCAAAGTATGTATAATTTTATCGCCCCGTTCTGACAAATTGGGCCTCTTTGCCTGAAGTGTCATTCCATCGCCCAGGGGAGCCTTTATTTCGGACCGACTTCCGGTCGTGCTATCAGCGTTGGATGCCGGTGAGACAGTATTTGGCTCAATCGATGCGTCACCTAAGGGCGGAATTGTTTGATCAGGCAGCCATGCTTCTTTCCCACCGGACACCGGGCTACCTTCCCGCTCTCGGCCCCGATGTCCGTCACCAAAGGCACCAGACTCCGATTTAGAGACAATCGTATCGGCTTTCAGATTTAATGCTGAAATCTCGTTTCTCAGCTCAGACAAACAATCACGCAGTTCACGGCGTTGCTTTAACAAGGTTTGGATTGAATCCGTATGTTCCGCCATGATGTATATCTCTCTTTTTAAGGGGCTCACCATTAGACGTCTGAGAGATAGATTTGTGCCGTCTCAACGCGATGCCTTTTTGAAAAACTACACCCGGGTCATTAGCAAACTGGCATTTGTCCCACCAAAACCGAAGGAATTGGAGAGCACAGCTTTCATATTTTTCTTCTCTTGTGCAATCTTTGGCACAAAGTTCAAATCCAGACCTTCTGAAGGCTCATCAAGGTTAAGGGTCGGTGGCATGATCCCTTCATTAAGGGCCTTAATTGCAAAGATTGCTTCCACCCCACCAGCAGCACCCAGAAGATGTCCTATTGCTGATTTTGTTGACGACATAGCCAGCGACTTTGATGCTGGACCGAACATTTTTTTGACCGCCCGGACCTCAACTGCATCCCCAAGGGGTGTTGATGTGCCATGGGAATTTATGTATCCAATGTCATCAACAGTTAAGCCTGATTTTTTAAACGCCATCTGCATGGAACGATATGCCCCATCACCATCTTCAGGCGGGGCCGTGATATGGTGGGCATCTGCCGATAACCCATAACCCGCAATTTCTGCGTAAATGGGGGCTCCTCGTTTTTTGGCATGGTCATATTCTTCCAACACAACAACCCCGGCCCCCTCGCCCATGACAAAACCATCCCGATCCTTGTCATAAGGGCGTGATGCACGCTGCGGCGCATCGGAAAATTTTGTCGACAAGGCCCTCGCAGAAGAAAATCCTAGAATACTTATCCGGCACATAGCAGCTTCGGCACCACCAGCAACCATTACATCCGCATCATCAACGGCGATAATACGGGCCGCTTCCCCAATAGAATGTGCTCCGCTTGAACAAGCCGTTGAAATTGCATAATTTGGGCCCCTATAGCCATATCGGATAGCAACCTGCCCGGAGATTAAATTTATAAGAGATCCCGGTAGGAAAAAGGGACTTACGCGCTTTGGATTATTCACTTCCAGTTTGATTGAGTTTTTTTCTATGAACGAAAGACCACCAATACCAGAGCCAATGGATACACCGGTTCTGCAGGACTGCTCTTCAGTTGTTGGGATCCACCCCGAATTCACAATCGCTTCTTCTGCCGCCACCATGCCAAACAGGATAAAATTATCCACTCGTTTTTGTGCGCTTTTAGACAGAATATGATCCGCACAAAAATGATCCATTTGATCTTTAGACACAGGAACTTCGCAGCCGTAGGAGGCCGCGAGCCCTGTCGTATCAAACTTTGCAATAACATTCGCCCCAGATTCTGAATTAATCAGTTTCTGCCAACTTGCGTTCACGCCACTTGCAAGGGGCGTGACAAGACCAAGACCAGTAACAACGACACGTCTCATATGGCACCTACAAAAAATGAGTTTCCAACAAACTAATTCATCCCCTATTTTTTGAGGTTTTCCTCAATCAGTTTGACTAAATCCCCTATGGTTTCCACGAAATCTGCAGGCTCTTCTAGGATTTCAATCTCAAATTCCTCTTCGAAAGCCATCATTAATTCAACTCGATCGAGACTGTCAGCTTCGAGATCTTCATTAATTTTTGTGCCTTCGACAACATCGGTTTCTTTAAGATCGAAATGCTTGGCAACTATTTGTTTAACGCGTTCAGCAACATCACTCATCACTTGTCTCCTCAAATTGAATCCAATTGCATTTTCTGCACATTTAGACGTGGGAGAGGCGCGTTTGTGTCGACAGTTTTCCCAAAAACTTGTTTAAGGAGTTAAAATAATGCGGGCATATGTAATTCTGGAGGCATATTCCAGAAAGACTGAATACTCTTGTGATTTAGGCTGGGATATTAAAGATAGGGCTAATACAGAACCTATTTCTTTTTCTGTAGTTTACGCCAATTTCTGACATTACGATTATGCTCTGCCAGTGTTCTAGCAAAGACATGGCCACCTTTTCCGTCCGCGACGAAATAAATATCTTTAGTTTTTTTTGCAGATAAAACTGCTTTCAGGCTGTCTAGTCCAGGATTACAGATTGGACCAATCGGCAGACCTTTAAGGGTATACGTATTATAGTCATTGACCGCCGCGAGATCTTTTCGGGAGATGGGACGTCCCAACTCCGACTTCCCTTGCGTAACGCCATAAACAACAGTGGGATCAGATTGAAGCCGCATTTTCTTTTTCATTCTGTTTAAGAAAACGCCGGCCACATGGGCTCGTTCTGATGCAAGCCCTGTCTCTTTTTCAACGATAGAGGCCAAAATAAGCAGTTCTTGTTTACTTTTTATCAGACCCTTTGAAATCTCATTATTCCATAGCGTATCAAGAGCTCTTTTCATGTCCTTTTTCATTTTAAGGGCAACCGAATTCCGGCTATCCCTCAGACTGAAATGATACGTTTCCGGTAATACCGACCCCTCTGGCAGGGATTCTGTCAATTTACCGCTTAAATTGGGAGATAATTCTAGAAGAGTTCGTATCTCCCGGCTTTGTAGGCCTTCAGGGATGGTAATGAAATGAGGGACTGTCTTTCCCGATACAAGAACCGCCATGACATCCGCGCCGGTCATGCCTTTTGTAAAAGCATATTCTCCAGCCTTTAGGGCCGTGGCCTTATCACTAATCCGAACACCAAGAACAAAGGCTAGATCATTCTCGATCACGCCTGCATTTTGCAGTTCTCGGGCGATGGCTCGAAGGCCCGTCCCTCGCTTGAGAACAAGGGTCGTATCTCCGGCAGGTCCCGCCGAATTATTAAACAGATACCACCCGTAATAGAGCGTTCCGCCGATGGCCGTATTAAATAAAAGAAAAAAGGCCAAAAGGAAGACTAGGTATCGCTTCATTTTGACCTCAAAAATTCGACGTTAAACGCGCTTCATAACCAAGCTGGCATTTGTTCCGCCAAAACCGAACGAGTTAGACAAAACTGCATTCAGTTTTTTCTCTTGAGCCACTTTTGGTACAAGATTTAAATCCAGACCTTCAGAGGGGTTTTCCAGATTAATCGTTGGCGGAAGAATGCCTTCGTTAAGAGCAAGAATAGAGAAAACAGCCTCGACACCACCAGCAGCACCAAGCAAATGGCCCGTAGCAGATTTAGTGGATGACATGGCTAAACTGGAAGATGCATCACCGAACAGACGCTTTACAGCGTTTACTTCGATTTCATCACCCAACGGTGTCGACGTACCATGAGCATTAATATACCCAATGTCTTCAACATTTAGACCTGATTTTTTAAGCGCCATCTGCATAGCGCGATAACCACCATTACCATCACTGGCAGGGGCTGTTATGTGATGCGCATCGCCAGACAATCCGTAGCCCACAACTTCTGCATAGATGTGCGCGCCCCGTTTTTTGGCATGTTCATATTCTTCCAGAACCACCACGCCAGCACCTTCACCCATAACAAATCCGTCACGGTCTTTATCGTAAGGGCGCGATGCAGTCTCTGGCGCATCATGGAAGTTTTTGGAAAGCGCTTTAGCAGACGAAAATCCTGCAAACCCGATACGGCACATGGCAGCTTCAGCGCCACCTGCAACCATAACGTCGGCATCGTCTTCGACGATCATACGGGCTGCATCCCCAATTGAATGGGCGCCTGTTGAGCAAGCTGTAACCACTGCGTGATTTGGGCCTTTATATCCATGACGGATTGAAACCTGACCAGAGATCAAATTAATCAAAGCGCCGGGAATAAAGAAAGGACTAATTTTTCTAGCCCCTTTTTCGAGCCCATGCTCGTGCATTTTGATAGAATTGGCTTCGATGGACGGAAGGCCACCAATACCCGATCCGATAGAAACCCCGGTCCGGCATTGTTGCTCATCTGTCTCTGGCTTCCAACCGGAATCCAAGATTGCTTCTTCTGCAGCAGCGATGCCGTAGATAATAAAAGAATCTATTTTCCGCTGCTCTTTCGGGGTCAACAATTCGTTGACCCGAAAGGCATCTGGTTGACTTTCATCAATAGGAACTTCGCAGCCATACTTAACCGCCAAGCCTGTAGTATCAAATTTAGCAATCATACCAGCGCCAGATTCTGAATTAATCAGTCTTTTCCAGCTTGGTTTCACCCCATTAGCCAATGGGGTAACGAGACCTAGTCCAGTGACAACTACACGTCGCATACAACACCTATCACAGAAAGAAATAATAGAAACCAGTAAACCTTTTAACGAGCCTTAAGCAGCGGCGTCGATAAAGGTGATAGCGTCTTTAACTGTCAGAATGCTTTCTGCAGCTTCTTCAGGAATTTCGATACCGAATTCTTCTTCGAAAGCCATAACCAACTCAACTGTGTCCAGGCTGTCTGCGCCAAGATCGTCGATGATGCTTGCACCTTCGGTTACTTTTGCTTCTTCAACACCGAGATGTTCGATGACAATCTTCTTAACGCGTTCTGCTGTATCACTCATTATCTTTTTCCTCAGATATTCCGGCAGTTAATTAATAGTTTATTCCTTACCCTCAGTGCGCTCAAATTACAAGCAACAACCGAAGGCTAAATTTCGTGGCGTTCCTAACATACTTTATGAGCATTGCAAAGAAAACCCGTAAGCATCATTCATTTGTGAACTCAAATGACAACCAAATATGGTTAAATCATGGCCATCCCACCATTTACATGGAGAGTTTGTCCAGTGACATAACCCGCTTCATCGGACGCAAGATACCGGACGGCCGCAGAAATATCCTTTGGATCGCCCAGCGCGCCTAGCGGCACTGACTTTAACAAATTAGCTTTTTGATCATCAGATAATTCGTCTGTCATCGCTGTTTTAATAAATCCCGGTGCCACACAATTTACTGTGATACCCCGACTGGCGACTTCTTGCGCCAACGCTTTTGACATACCAATCATCCCGGCTTTTGAGGCAGCATAATTCACTTGCCCTGGATTTCCGGTGACACCAACAATGGATGTAATTCCGATAATCCGACCGTTCCGGCGCTTCATCATTCCCCGCAAACAGTTTTTTGAAAGCTTGAACGCTGCCTTCAAATTTACATCCAGAACCAGATCCCAATCGGCATCTTTCATGCGCATTGCCAAACCGTCACGGGTAAGGCCCGCATTATTGACCAGAATATCAACCTGCCCCATAGCAGCTTCAGCAGCTTTAATAAGACCGTCAACCGCTTCCATATCAGAAAGATTACACGGAACCACATGTGCCCGCTCACCCAGCTCGTCGGCCACTGCCTGCAAGGCATCTTCTCGCGTGCCGGACAAAGCAACCGTTGCACCAGCGGCATATAAATCTTTTGCGATGACAGCACCAAGGCCACCTGAGGCGCCCGTAACCAATGCGCATTTACCTGTAAGGTCGAACATGTTTTTCTCCACGATCTTCAAGTGATCTTTAAAGTGATTTCAAAAAAGTATCGATGTCGGCAGGCGATTGGATCGCACTTCCCGTCATCGCTTTGTTAATACGGCGAACCATGCCCGACAATATTTTGCCGGTCCCTACTTCAAATAGGCTTTCCACTTCTTGCTCTCCCAGAAACAAAACTGACTCGCGCCAGCGAACCCGGCCCGTTACCTGTTCCACAAGCAACTTCCGAATTGTTTCCGGATCACTTACCTCGCCCGCTGTCACGTTTGCGACCAACGGAACTGTAGGTGGTGCGATAGTAATATCGGCGAGTTGTGCTTGCATTTCATCGGCGGCTGGCTGCATGAGCGGACAATGGAACGGCGCGCTAACGGGAAGAAGCATCGCTTTGCGAACTCCTTGCTCTTTGGCCAATTCAATCGCGCGCTCTACCGCAAGCTTGTTTCCGCTCAGGACAACCTGCCCATCCGCATTATCATTTGCCGCAACGCAAACGCCATCTGTCTCTTCTGTCGCTTGTTTGGCAATCTCTTCCGCAGGTCCGATATTCATTCCAAGGAGAGCCGCCATTGCACCGACGCCAACAGGTACGGCCCGCTGCATCGCTTGTCCGCGTATTTTCAATAACCGCGCAGCATCCGTTAATTGAAGAGAGCCTACAGCTGTAAGGGCTGAATATTCACCAAGTGAATGACCGCCCACATAACTTGCCACATCCGAAAGCTTGAACCCGCCTTCAGCTTCAAGGACACGAGCAACCGCGACGCTTACCGCCATTAAGGCAGGCTGCGTATTTTCTGTCAGTGTTATATCTTCAATCGGGCCCTCGAACATGAGTTTTGATAAATTCTGCCCCAATGCGTCATTCACTTCTTCGAATACTTGCGCGGCCAGTGGGTAAGCTTCGGCTAGTTCTTTGCCCATACCAACTGACTGGCTTCCTTGCCCTGGAAATACGAATGCTCGTTTCATAAATTTGTCCGATTTAATTGCCCATAATTAACCACAGTTTTATTGCCTCAGTTTTTCCTGTCAAGCCTACTTGCATAAAGCACACAATTCTATATAGTCCGCCGCCTCAATACTCCTTTCCGGCGGAGGTCGGATTAATTTGGGTCGTGAGCACTTTTGTTTCACGCCAAATGTTTAAAGCCATAAGGAGCTTTTACATATGCCTCTATATGAGACAGTTTTTATCGCTCGTCAGGACATATCTACCCAACAGGTAGAAGATTTGACAGAGCAAATGTCCGCATTTATCACTGAAGGCGACGGTACCGTTGCTAAAGTTGAAAATTGGGGACTCCGGAATCTCGCTTACAAAGTTAAGAAAAACCGCAAAGGTCACTATGTTCTTATGAACATTGACGCGCCTATTCCTGCGGTTAAAGAAATGGAACGTAACCTTCTTCTTAATGAAGATGTGCTGCGCTATATGACTTTGCGCGTTGATGAGCTTGAAGAAGGCGATTCAGTGATGATGCAGAACAAAACTACTCGTCCACCACGTCGTGATCGTGACGAAGAAGTTACTGCAAAAGAAACAACCACTGAAGAAACTGCCGAAGCAACAACACCAGTTGCATCTGAAGAAACACCAGTAGTTGTCGCTGAAGAAACACCAGTAGTTGCAGCTGAAGGGGAAGCATAATGTCAGATACACGTCGCCCATTTTTCCGCCGCCGTAAAACTTGCCCTTTCTCAGGCGATGGCGCACCGAAAATCGATTACAAAGACGTAAAGCTTCTGCAACGTTTTGTATCTGAACGCGGTAAGATCATGCCAAGCCGAATCACTGCCGTTTCTGCGAAAAAACAGCGTGAGCTTGCAACAGCAATCAAACGGTCACGTAACCTTGCGTTGCTTCCGTTTATTGTAAAATAGGATAATACTGAGAAAGTGATTTATCACTTTTTTTGGTAAGAGATTTATGATCAAGGATTTAAGTTTTAATGTCGCTTTAGGCATTGCCAGTACGCTTTTCCTCTCCCTGTCGTTAATGGGAGCTGGGGACAGTGCAACGCCTGGAAACGCACTTCAAGCCTTGTCCTTGACCATCTTGTCTATTACCCCTCTATTCCTTTCAGGTTTAGGGTGGGGATTAAAAGGTGGATTAGTTTCAGTAGCAGCAGGTGCCGTTATTACTGGAATTTTTATAAGTCCTTTATTGAGTGTTACCTACGTTCTGACTTGCGGCCTACCGGTCTTGGTGATTGTTCGCCAAGCACTTTTATGGCGCGAACAGGATGAAAAGATATTCTGGTATCCAATTCACCGCTTGATGGTTTGTTGGGTCCTTGTAAGTATCGCCTTTTCTTGTATGGCAGCTTTATTGCTCTACATGAATGATGAATTGAGAGAGGGCTTGCTGATTGAATTTGGCAAACTCATTTCGCAAATTCAGAAACAAGGCAATGCATTTGACACGATGACGCCTGAAAAACTGATTTGGTATTTACCGCAGATTTTTGGACCGATTTGGGGAATTAATGTTCTGATTAGTGGCTGCCTGGCACAAGGTGTTCTGGCAAGATTTAAAAAGAATATTCGTCCTAGCCCAGAATTCTCTGGGTTACAAATGCCAAAGTGGTTGGCGGCACTGACAATTGTTGTGATTACATTAAGTATGATCAATGAAAGTCTCAGCCTCTTCCTTGGTATGGTCGTGATTACGTTAGGGATCGTCTTTTTCTTACAGGGAATGGCGGTTATCCATAGAGTATCGAGAAGTTGGAATTACCGTCCGCTTTTATTAACGGCGGTATATTTGATAATGATTTTAATGTTCTGGCCGGTCCTTGTAATAACATTGCTTGGATTAACAGATAGTTGGATTGGGTTTAGAGGTCGCGCTTTGGCCACCCCCAACCAGGAGGAAGATTGATGGAAATTGTATTGCTAGAGCGCGTTGAAAGACTCGGTCAAATGGGCGATGTCGTAACTGTAAAGAACGGCTACGCTCGCAACTTCCTGTTGCCACACGGAAAAGCTCTGCGTGCCAACAAGAGTAACCTAGAAATTTTTGAAACGCAGCGGATTCAGCTTGAAGCTGATAATCTTGCACGCAAAGACGAAGCAGCAAGCGTTGCCGAAAAACTTAACGGCGAAACTGTTGTTCTTATTCGCGCAGCAAGTGAAAACCAGCACCTTTACGGTTCAGTAAGCACGCAGGATTTATCCCGCGCGATTACAGATGCTGGTTTCAAAGTTAACCGCAAACAGGTTATCTTGGATAAAGTTCTAAAAACACTCGGTCTGCATGAAGTTCGCGTTCGTTTGCATCCTGAAGTAGAATCTAAGATTACCGTGAATATTGCACGTTCAGAAGACGAAGCTAACATTCAGGCCCGCGGCGAGTCTGTTGAAGATGCTGCTGAAGCAGCTCTTGATGATCGCGACGAAGCTGTTGGCGGTGTTTTTGAATCAACTGCTGAAAAAGAACATGGCGGAGACGACGCGTAAGCTTCCACTCTCGCTATAAAAAAAATAAAACGGTGTCAGAGTCTCTGGCGCCGTTTTTTTTATCCACAGCACTAAGCACACAAAAAACCTCAAGTCATTTAGGGTAATAGAAACCTTATTCACGTAATCCACAGCCTGTGCATTATTTTCATCCACAGCTTTCGTGCTATAGTACAGACATCCAACTGAATTTAGTCCCTGACTTGTGGTACTATTCGCGCAGAAAGGCTCCGCTTTGAACCCAGAAATGCCATCAATGGAAGACATCGCTTCCCCCGCCTATAGATCATCACCGCATAATCTTGATGCGGAACGCGATCTACTTGGTGCTGTTCTGGTCAATAATGAAGCAAGCGCAAAAGTAAGCGGCTTCTTAAAAGCAGAGCATTTCTTTGAGCCAGTTCATTCACGGATTTACGACGCCGCAGTTATATTAATCGAACGGGGAGAAATCGCCGATCCAGTTACTCTTAAATCCTATTTCGAAAATGACGAGGCTCTAGCCGATATTGGGGGGGCTCAATATCTGGCACGTCTGGCTGCCTCTGCTACGACAATTATCAATGCAGTGAATTACGGTCGTCTTGTCTATGATTTGGCAATGCGGCGCGAACTGATCGACCTTGGTGAAGAAATTGTAAATACGGCCTACGATTCTGATTTGAGTGAAACGGCGACACTCCAGATCGAAAATGCGGAAAAGCAGCTTTTCGCATTGGCCGAGAATGGAAGCCATGAAGGCGCGCTAATCCCAATCAGAGTTTCCGTTGGTGAGGCTGTTAAATCTATCGAAGAAGCCTTCCATAGAGACGGAAATCTTGTGGGTGTCACCACTGGCCTGCGTGATATGGACGGCAAATTAGGAGGGCTGCATAAATCAGACCTTCTGATTCTTGCAGGACGTCCTTCAATGGGTAAAACATCTCTTGCAACGAATATTGCTTATAATGCTGCGAAAGCTCATCACAGATCAGGGGGCACCGAAGGCGCGTCCGTTGGCTTCTTTTCCTTGGAAATGTCCGCCGAACAGCTGGTTGCTCGTATTTTGGCAGAAGCCACCGAAATTAGCTCTGAAAAGCTTCGCCGCGGCGATATAACCGACGAAGAATTTGCAAATAAGCTTGTGCCACAAAGTGCCATGCTCTCTGAATTACCGCTCTATATTGACGACACACCGGCCCTCTCTATTGCTGCTATGAGAACACGGGCACGTCGCCTGAAACGGAGCAACGGTCTTGACCTGATCATCGTCGATTATTTGCAATTGATGAAGGGATCGGGGCGGACCGACAGCCGCGTGCAGGAAATTTCTGAGGTAACCCAGGGCTTGAAAGCCATTGCCAAAGAGCTTGATATTCCCGTGATTGCCCTGTCCCAGCTCAGCCGTCAGGTTGAAAATCGGGATGACAAGCGGCCGCAGCTTTCTGATCTTCGCGAGTCTGGCTCCATTGAGCAGGACGCCGACGTGGTTATGTTCGTGTATCGCGAAGAATATTATGAAGGCCGGAAAGAACCGACGCCAGACACGCCAGAACATATGGAATGGCAGGAACGGATGCAGCGCGTCCATAATATGGCGGAAGTTATTCTGGGTAAGCAGCGTCACGGTCCCATCGGTACAATCAAACTGCAATTCCAGCCTGAATTCACGCGTTTTGGTGATTTGGCACTCGACCAATATATGCCGGAGCAGCATTAATGGATCCGCGTTTGGCTGGCGCATATTTGACCATCGACCTCGCAGCCCTTCAGAGCAATTATAAGATACTCACACAAATCGGTGGAAACACAGAATGCGCCGCTGTTGTAAAAGCCGACGGCTACGGCCTCGGGGCCAGCCGAGTAGCCCCGGCCCTTGCCGCTGCCGGATGTAATAAGTTTTTTGTGGCCCTGCCTGATGAGGCCATTCATCTACGAAAGATACTCCCGCAAGTGGAGATATTCGTTTTGGGTGGTCTGTTTGATGACTGCGCAACGATATATGTGCAAGAACGCCTAACACCAGTCCTCAACACCTTAGATGAGATCAAAACCTGGTCGGCTATGACCGCGACCCACGGGCCACTGCCCGCCATTTTGCATTTAGACACCGGGATCACTCGCCTAGGGTTGATGGAGCGGGACATTCGGTTACTAGCGGCCACACCTCAATGGTTAGACGGCTTGGAAATTGAATATATTATGAGCCATTTGGCGTGTGCGGACGAGCCAGACAATCCCCAAAACCAAGACCAGCTTGATACCCTAATTTCCCTGAAAGAACTTTTGCCTGAAGCGCTGCAAAACACGCCTTTATCCTTTGCTAATTCTAGTGGAATGTTTTTGGGAAAAGACTATCTTTTTGATTTAGCCCGCCCAGGAATAGCCCTCTATGGTGGCAATCCAACTCCCGGCGCTCCAAACCCCATGAAGCCGGTTGTTCATTTGCAAGGGAAAATCCTACAAATCCATGACGTTGACAGTCAAAAACCCATTGGTTATGGTGCCACCTATCGCACGTCGGGGAAGGCTAGAATAGCAACGGTTTCCGTCGGATATGCAGATGGTTATTTTCGATGCTTGGGAAATCAGGCCGAATGTGCCATTAACAATAAAAAGGTTCCTGTGGTGGGGCGAGTATCCATGGATATGATTTCAATTGATGTCACGGATGTTGCAGTCGATAAGTGCAAACGAGGTGATTTAGTAAGCTTGATTGGTGGCCCTATTGATATCAATAGGCTTGCGGCCGATGCGGGCACTATATCTTATGAAATCCTGACATCTTTGGGACCCAGATACCATCGCCACTATCTCGATGTAAATTTATAAGGCCAACCTGAATGGAATGGAATTTTCTGGCGGCAATTGGCCGTGTTGCACTTCGCTTTATGCGATCAGTGGGACATCTGTCTCTCTTCACTGTGCAAAGCTTCAAGCATATTGTGCTCCCGCCGTTTTATCTTCGATTGTTTTTAAAGCAATTGATGTTTATCGGCTATTACTCCCTCCCCGTGGTTGGTATGACTGCGCTCTTTACCGGCATGGTACTTGCCCTTCAAATTTACGTGGGATCTTCGCGCTTTAATGCGGAAAGTGCTGTGGCGACCATTGTGGTCATTGGCCTTACCCGCGAGCTTGCCCCGGTTTTAAGTGGTCTGATGGTTGCGGGTCGCGTTGGTGCTGCCATTGCCGCTGAAATTGGAACTATGCGGGTGACGGAGCAGATTGACGCGCTTGTGACCTTGTCCACGAACCCCTACAAATACTTGGTTGCCCCTCGTGTTCTTGCTGGCATTATCACGCTCCCTCTGCTCGTTCTCATCGGTGATATTATTGGTGTCTCCGGCGGATATCTTGTCGCCACTGAATCTCTGGGTTTTAACGCAAGCGGTTATATCAAGAACACGTTTGATTATCTGGAAGTCAGAGACGTCATCTCTGGATTGGTAAAAGCGTCTGTTTTTGGTGGCATCATCACCCTTATGGGCTGTTATCACGGCTTTAATTCCTCCGGTGGTGCACAAGGAGTTGGACGCGCCACAACAAATGCAGTCGTCTCTTCCTTCATTCTGATTTTGATCAGCGATTACTTCCTAACCGTCTTATTGCTGAATTGATGGCGATGAATACCTCTCCAAAAATAAGCCTTAAAAATGTCTGTAAATCTTTTGGCAACAAGCATGTGCTGAACGGTCTCAGCCTTGACATTGCCGAAGGTGAGTCTGTTGTTGTTATTGGTGGATCGGGCACCGGAAAGTCTGTGATGCTGAAATGCATTTTGGGACTGTTAGAACCTGAGCAGGGAGAGATCTTTATAGAAGGCCAACAGCTGGTTGGCGCGTCTCCCTCTGTTCGCGAAAAAGCTTTGCGAAAAACCGGAATGCTATTTCAATATGCCGCCCTCTTTGACAGTCTCCCCGTTTGGGAAAATGTTGCTTTTGGTCTAATTCAAGCCCATGGCATGGAACGCGCCGCCGCAAAACAGGTTGCCATTGAAAAGCTTGCCCTTGTTGGGCTGGGAGCTGACATGGCTCATCACAGTCCTGCTGACTTATCTATTGGCATGCAAAAAAGAGTGGGTCTTGCTCGCGCCATTGCAACAAACCCGGAAATTATCTTTTTTGATGAACCAACCACCGGCCTTGATCCCATTATGGGAGATGTGATCGATAACCTGATCCGTGATTGTACAAAGCAATTAGGGGCCTCCACATTGACCATTTCTCATGATATGGAAAGTGCTCGGAAAATTGCCGACAAGATTGCCCTGATCTATAAAGGCAGTGTTGTTTGGATAGGCCCCGCTGACGACATCGATCATTGCGGTAATCCGTATGTTGAGCAATTTGTCCGGGGCGATATCAACGGTCCCATTGAACTCGATATTTTGAAACCCTGACAGTTAGGGCCAATATGGCACGCGCGACAAAACAACATTCCTGCCAATCTTGCGGTGCCAATTATGGTAAGTGGCAAGGGCAATGTGATACGTGCAAGGAATGGGGCACTCTTGTGGAAGAGGCCGTCAGTGAAGCCGTGCCGAAAGGCCTTTCACTTGGAAAAGGCAGGGAAGTTGAGTTTACCACGCTCAATACGGAACATACTGAATATAAAAGACATTGCTGTGGTTTATCCGAGCTTGACCGAGTTATAGGGGGCGGTTTCGTCCCAGGATCTTCTATTTTAATTGGCGGCGATCCTGGCATCGGTAAATCAACAATCGTCCTACAAGCCGTTGGAAGAATGGCGAAAAGCGGGTATGACTGCACCTATATCTCTGGAGAGGAAGCAACACAGCAAATCTCCATGCGCGCACAACGATTGGGTTTGAAAGACAGCCCTGTAAGATTAGCGGCATCCAATTCAGTTCGGGACATTGTAACCAGTATTGAAAAGGGCAAGCCGCCCCATTTATTGATCATTGATTCTATCCAAACTATGTATGCGGACAATATTGAGAGTGCCCCCGGTTCCGTCTCTCAAGTTCGCGCCTGCTCTCAGGAATTGATCCGGCTCGCTAAGAAAGTTAATTGCGCGCTGATGCTGGTGGGGCATGTGACGAAGGATGGGCAAATCGCAGGCCCTCGCGTGCTTGAGCATATGGTCGATACGGTTCTTTATTTTGAAGGCGATCGAGGTCATCAGTTCCGAATTTTGCGGGCCGTTAAGAATCGCTTTGGCGCGACGGACGAAATTGGCGTTTTTGAGATGACCGATAAGGGTCTGCAAGAGGTCACAAACCCCTCTGCCCTTTTCATCAGCAATCAGGATAAAGAGATCAGTGGCGCGTCCATTTTCGCCGGGATGGAGGGAACACGCCCTCTTCTTGTGGAAATTCAAGGACTTGTCGCACCCTCACAACAACCGACCCCAAGACGGGCCGTTGTGGGCTGGGATTCAAGCAGGCTGTCGATGATTTTAGCTGTCCTTGATGCCCGTTGTGGGTTGTCTTTAGCAGGCAATGAGGTTTATCTAAATGTGGCAGGTGGCTTGCGGGTAAATGAGCCTGCGGCTGATCTTGCTGTCGCCGCCGCTCTTGTTTCTTCAATTTCTGACATCCCGGTGCCGGAAAATAGTATCATTTTTGGTGAGATTGGCTTATCTGGAGAAATCCGTGCGGTAGGTCAGACTGATGCGCGGTTAAAAGAAGCAGCGAAACTTGGTTTTACGACTGCGATTGTACCGCTTGGAAGTAAGATTAAGGAGCCGACTATTAAAATCATTGAGGTTGCGCATCTCTCGGAAATAGTCAGCCTGTTCACGCAAGAAAAGCCGCCCGTGCAAAACGCACAAACGAAGGGATAATCTGCCCAATGGAAGAGTTGCCGATCAATATTACTGATGCTGGCATTTTGGTGATCCTACTCATTTCCGCAATTTTCGGATTTGCCAGAGGATTTGTGAAAGAAGTTTTATCCATCACAGGATGGGTAGGGGCAACTTTCATCAGCCTTTATCTTTTTCCAATTGCACAACCCTTTGCTCAAACCTATATCCCCAGCCTTCTTTTGGCAGATATCGTAACCGGCTCCGTTATTTTCATTCTCTGTCTTGTTATCTTGTCCTATATCACCCACGGCATATCGGCAAAGGTCAAAGCCTCAGCCCTCGGTGCATTAGATCGGACGCTCGGAATATTTTTTGGGCTGGCTCGCGCCATCGTGCTTGTTGGCATCGTCTGGATATTCTTTGTCCAGTTCATACCGGAAGAAGACCAGCCGCAAACAATCAGGGAGGCGAAGATGCTTCCTGTTATCGCGGCAAGCGGAGAATTTGTCGCGGCTTTGACCCCGATTGACATGCAGAAAAATTTACAGATTGCCAAGGATAGCGCCGAAGGTTCAGGCGGCGCCTTGAAAAAAGGCTATGAATCAATTCCCGAAGCTGTTCGGGATGATGTAGAGAAGACCGTCAAAGACGCCCTGGAAAATCTCGATAAAGGGTATGATTCCAAGTCTCGTAAACAAATGGAAAATCTCACTAAAGGTACTCAGGTAAAGCAATGACCGATCATAATCCGCTAGACGCCCTCTGCGACCCCTTTGATGATGACAAACTACATGAAGAATGTGGTGTCTTTAGTATTTATGGCCATGAAGAAGCCGGTGCATTGACAGCTCTCGGCCTCCATGCCTTGCAGCATCGCGGTCAGGAAGCTGCCGGAATTGTAAGCCTTGATGGCAAGCGTTTTCATAGTCATAAGGCTATGGGTAAAGTGGGCGATAATTTCTCCTCCAGCGAGGTAATCGACAGCCTTAAAGGTCTCGCAGCCGTCGGGCATAATCGCTATGCCACAACAGGCGGAACTGTTATCCGAAATGTTCAGCCCATTTTTGCGGATTTGGCGAACGGCGGCCTTGCGGTTGCCCATAACGGAAATCTGACAAACGCATCTGTCCTTCGCAAACAACTAGTGGCCGAGGGAAGCATCTTCCAATCGACCATGGATACAGAAGTTATTATCCATCTGGTTGCCAATAGTAAGAAAACCAAAATCGTCGACAGCATCATTGATGCCATGAACAAAATTGTCGGTGCCTATTCCCTTGTGGCCCTTACCAGCAAGAAAATGGTTGGTATGCGCGACCCCTTTGGTGTTCGCCCACTTGTTTTAGGCATGTTGGATGGCGCCTATATTCTCACATCAGAGACATGTGCTCTCGATATTATCGGTGCCCAATTTGTCCGTGATGTGGAGCCAGGTGAAGTCATTGTTGTGGACGAAAGTGGCCTTACCAGCGTCAAGCCATTCTCCAATCCGCAAAATCGGTTCTGCATTTTTGAACATATCTATTTTGCGCGCCCCGACAGTGTTGTTGATGGCCGCTCTGTCTATAACGTTCGTAAAGATATTGGCCGGCAACTTGCCATGGAAAATCCCGTTGATGCCGACGCGGTAATCCCGGTTCCAGATTCAGGAACACCTGCAGCCATCGGCTATGCGGAGCAATCTGGACTGCCGTTTGAGCTGGGGATTATTCGCAACCATTATGTGGGGCGGACCTTTATTGAACCAACAGATCAAATCAGAAATCTAGGGGTTAAGCTCAAGCATAACGCCAATCGTGCCTTGATTAAGGGTAAGCGCGTAATTTTGGTGGACGATAGTATTGTTCGCGGAACAACATCCACAAAAATTGTGCAGATGGTTCGGGATGCTGGGGCGACAGAAGTTCACATGCGGATTGCCAGTCCTCCCACAAATCATTCATGCTTTTATGGCGTTGACACACCAACCCGCCAAAAGTTGCTCGCCGCCCAGTATGATTTGGATGAAATGTGCAAATTCATTGGTGCGGACAGCCTAAACTTTATCTCTCTCGACGGCCTGTATGTCGCCATGGGTGAAGAAGGCCGGAACAACGCTCAACCTCAATTTTGTGATGCCTGTTTTACAGGTGATTACCCCATTGACCTTGTTGATCATGATAGTGGGTTGGATGACGAACTGACCTTGCTTCAAGAAAGCTAAGAAGATTTCAGGAACGAATATGTCTAAAAGATTTCAAGACAAGACTGCACTTGTCACCGGTGCCTCTCGTGGTATTGGTGCCGCCGTTGCAAAAGCTTTAGCCGCTGAAGGGGCCCACGTGATTTTGGTTGCCCGTTCTGTCGGCGGGCTGGAAGAAGTGGATGACGCCATCAACACCCTTGGTGGATCAGCCACACTTGTACCGCTGGATCTGCTAAAAACAGACGCAATTGACGGTTTGGCGGCTCCTATTCTGGATCGCTGGAAAAAACTGGATATTCTGGTTAGTGCCGCAGGAACTCTCGGCAAACTTACGCCAACAGCCCAATATGATCCAAAATTATGGGAAGACGTGTTCAAACTAAACGTTCATGCCAACTGGCGCTTGATCCGTGCTCTCGATCCTTTGCTTCGGCATAGCGATGCTGGGCGTGCGTTGTTCGTAACGGCTGAGCCTGCCCGCCTTAAGAAGCTATACTGGGGTGGATATTCATCCTCCAAAGCTGCAATGGAGCAAATGGTGCTCACGTATGCCGCCGAAGTCGCAAAAACCAATCTGAATGTAAATTTGATTGATCCGGGACCGACGGCCACAAAATTAAGATTATCAGCTTATCCGGGAGAGGATCAGTCAACCCTTCCAACGGCTGACGACAAGGCCGAAATGTTCCTGAACGCTTTGAGTGCTGACTTCACTCAAAACGGGACATTGATTAAGTAACCAGTCGACGCTTGCGAAACTAATTCGCTAACCGCTACACTATGCCAATATAATAAAAACATTCCAAATAATGGAAGGCAATAAAATGGCAGATACGATTACACCCATCAAAGCCCAAGCAGAGATGCATCACGCATATCTGCTGGGCCTTCAGCTTATGATCTCCACCCGCAAGGGGCCTGAAGTGATGGAGGAATGGATGTTTCGTCTATTCCGTCGTCAACATCTGGACAAATTCTTAAGCAGTTTCGCCAAATTAGGGCTTCAGAACGAGCCCGATGCGGTCGCTTGCGCTAAATATCATGTGCTTTCCAATTCAATTGGCGGCGTCCCCGTCGAGTTCATGGCTGAAAACGACAAGAAAGCATGGGTTCGTTTTCGTTATCCTCGTTGGATGTATCATGGGGCAACAATTTGCGGCGTTCCGGTTGGTGTAAGTCGCGGCTTTCTGCGCGGATGGTATGCTCATAATGGGGTGTCCTTAAAAAACCCGCGCCTTGGCTATGTTTGCGTTTCAGAAGATATGACGGGCGAGTTTGGATTTTGTGGTTATTTTAAAGAATATGATCACGAACTTCGGGATGACGAACGGTTGCAATTTGCTAAGGGCGAATTACCCCCGGCCTTTAAAGCAGAAGATCAACCGTCGCCCCCGCCCGGTGAATGGAACCCTGAGCGCCTTGAGAAAGCCAACCGCAATTACGCCATGGAATATATCCGCAATGGCTTGTTAGAGCTTAATGGCGTTATTGGCAAAAGCGAGACAGCAGAGCTTGCCGGCCTCGCGGCCCGCCTGATCGGCTTGCAATATTATGCGAAAACCGCTGAAATCCTGAATGCCAAAGACGGTGATATCGGGGATGCCGCAGATTATTTGATGAAAATGATGCAGGGTATGGGCGATGGTGCCGAAATGCTCCCCGGCAGTAATGACGAACAGGTAAGCTTTGAGCATACAGGCCTTCGTATTGTTCGCGGCATGACCGCTGATGAGAGAAAACTTGTTCTGGGTAGTTGGAAGGAATTATGGCTCGGTGCCATACGGTCCCACCAACAGATGATGACCTTGGATATGCAGCAAATTAACGAAGAGAAAATTGTCTGGACTGTCAAAAAATTGACCTAATAACTTGGTGAGCGGCTGTTTATTTCTGAATACCCACGCCACTCACCCTTTATTTATTATTTAACCGGTTAAAATAAGAACACTTATCTAAAGCAGCGAGCAAATGATTTCAAATGGGCAATCGGCCCGCTTGGTTTGATTTTTCGGGTGAGAAGCAAAATGGGCAAGGAGCGATCTTTCCGCAAATAACTTAACCATGCCTTGCTGTCTGCCTTTAGGGTAAAATTTGCGTGGCCGTGAAGACCCTCTAATATGGTCAGGGTCTTGTCTTTAATAATGACGGTCGCCTTGATTGTCTCCGCTCCGCTGAAATCCATGTGATAGGTGAGATCCAACCCCGCTGATTTATGCCTGTTAAAGACAAGAGGCATGCTTCTAATAAAGCCTTCAATGGATGTGGGGCGTAAATTGGATTTCATAAGCCGAACCCGCTTATGCTTAAATCGCTTTTCAACATGGGCTTGGGCGTCTGATCCGGGCACCACATAAATTGCCTCTTCCTTTTGGGTAAGGGGCCTCAAAACTTCTTTTTTAAATTTGGATTTATCATCAAGATACGGCCCGATGACGTCATCTCCCGCAGGGCATACGGCCAAACAATATGCCGCCTTATAGTTGGCACCAAAGGATAAGCTCTGCCACCAAGACGCACTTTCGTTATCGTCAATTTTGGACCGTAAATCCTTGGCGTTTTTTGCATCCGCGATAGTTTCTGTAAGAGACGTGAAGCCCCCCATAAATTCATTGTAATTATGGTTATAACAGGCGGCAAAATCAAAATGCCCATCGGGACCGATGGCACCAACCGGACAGGCCGCCACACAGAGTTTACATTCTAGGCAGGGATTGTAGTCCAAGACCTCTCCATAGGTTTCAATCTCCCGATCGATGAGGATGGTTCCCAGAAGGATAAAGTTGCCAAATTTTGGATGGATAATGTTGCGGTGAATTCCCATACGTCCCAACCCTGCCGCAACCGCCACCGGTTTGTGGGCAACAACCCAAGTTTTCCCCGGAAAATTGTCCATCTCCATCGGGAACCCCATTGATGGATAAAGCCCTGCGATACCGTATGAATCCAGTTTTTTGACGATTTGCCGCGCCGTGTGTAACACGTCATCCCCCGTGTGATGAAAGTCTGCGTTGGCAACGGACCGTTTAGGGGTTCTGATATTTTCCTTATTCATTTTTACAACAAAAGAAATCAAGGCTTTGGTTTTGGGGAATGTTTCGATCAAATCAGCTCGTTGCTCATCCAGTTCAGGGTTGGAGAATTCCACAAACCCAACATCATCCGCCCCACATTCAAGACAGAGTTGACGTAGCCAATCTCTATTGAGGGGGCCCTGCCCTTCAACCTTTGTTCGAGCGAGTTCAAGTATATCGGTCATGTGATTTTCCTTTTTGATGTATATACAACTATATGGTCAAAAAAAACCAATTTAGGTTAAAGGGATATCTTCAATCATTCCTTTGAGAGAGTGATAAGTGGCAGCTGCGCGCACCTTATCCTTATCAGTTATGCAACGCCTTTAGCTTTGCGCTGCCCCTTGCTTTTTAGGTAGCTCTGGATTCATAAAGTCCCAAGGTGCAGCACTACCCACAAAAATATCAAACAGTGGCAAATAACTTGTTGAATCAATTAAAGTTCCAACTTTTATACCCAGCATTCCTGACATATTGCTGAACTGAGAGAACAGTTGAGAACCACAATTCGAACAGAAGCCTCTATTGTGGATTTCTCCACTATCTGCCTTAGACTCGAAATATTTTACATCACCCGTAACAACAACATTTTTTTCAGGGAAAATCATAGCCGGAATGAAAGCACTGCCTGATGATCTTTGACAGTCTTTACAATGACAATTCCCAGAAAAAACTGGTTCAACACTGGCTGAATAGCTAATTTCCCCACAAAGACACTGTCCAGAATATTTTGTATTCATAAAACTTCCTATTTGATGTATATACAACTATATGGTCAAAAAAAACCAAATTAGGCTAAAGGGATATCTTCAATCATTCCTTTGAGAGAGTGATAAGTGGAGGCTGCAACCTTCTGTGCTTGCTCCCACGCAGGTGTGACCTCTTCCAATAAATCAGCCCCCGCATTGGTCAAAGTTAGCAAGTGCCGCCGTTTATCCTCATGGGGCACGGTCGTCACCCACCCATTTTTCTGCATCTTCTCAATATTACGACTGACTGTCGATTTCTCGAGGGACAAAGTCTCCACCAACCGTTTCGGCGCAACCTCCCCATGGGCTGCAATGGACACCAAAAGATTAAACTGCGCTATCGTTAGGCCAAAGGGCCGAAACTGATCATCATAAAGACTGCTAACTTCCCGGTTAAGCTTACGCAAACGCACAGCAAAACAGTCTTTGGCGATATCGAGTGCCTGCTTCTTTGATTGCGCTGTCATAGTCGTCTCCAAATTATCATTAGATGTATATGCAACTAATATATAATAATTTCAAGGATTATTTAAAAAACAAACGATTATCCTTATTGCAAAAAAAATCTGAGAAGAATATTGAAGCGATTAAAGCCCGAAGTGATGTCTAGTCATCAGTTGAAAGTGTGAACTCTTCTTGTATCGTTACAACCCCGTCCTTTTCCTCAACGACAGTTATACTATCAATTAGCCCAGAGACAGAGATAGCCTTACAATTCAACTCATTGGTAATTTTTTTAGCCTCTTCAAGGCTGTCGAGCTTTCCAAGTGTGATATGCGGTATAAACGACAATTTCAAATTCAAATGAGCAGAAAGAGGCCCCGAATAAATCCGATCATGTAATGCCAATATTGAGCTATGCCCCTCATCGGGGACCAAGAATACATAACCTCCAGTACCAAAGTGGTCGATCCCGAGGGATACCCGCCGGGCATGAAATTCGAATGAAGGAGTAACTTTTGCCGTGTTTTTTACATGCCGAGCATACACTTCTGCTGAAACATCCCCACAGCCGAACAAGAGTGTAAAATGAGGCCGGACTTTCTGAAAATCTGGATCATTTTGTTCGCGCGTCCTGTCGACCCAAATCTGATCGTGTTGATTTAGTTTGGGAAAAGCGAGTGTATACAATTGTTTCATAGCAACTGAATAGTGTGAATAAATTCAGTTTGTGTCAACTATTAAGACTTATCGGGCGATTTCTCTAACGACAAGGTCTCCACCAACCGCTTATGCGCAACCTCCCAAAAGGCGACAATGGAGACAAAAAAGTTAAATTGCGCCATCGCCAGACCAAGAGGCGAAAAACGGTCATCACAAAGACAGCTAACCTCCCGATGAAACTCATATAAACGCACTACAAAGGACGAAATCTGATAACGCCAACTACTTATCGTTCTTTGCCAGCGTCCGAAACTCCGGTTGGCGTTTTTCCATGAAGGCTGAGACGGCTTCGCGATGCTCCGGTGTGCGATAGGCGGCGGCTAGTGCTTCATGTTCGCGATGACCAACGGCGTCAAGGTCATCGCAGGTGCCGTTGCGGGTCAATAGATCCTTGATCATACGCAGGGAAGGACTGGAATTGGCCGCCATCTCCTCTGCCACGGACA
>JBALXM010000034.1:0-37227 GCA_036960695.1 Sneathiella sp. | reverse complement strand
CTATTATCTAGTTTCCATTTGGTAACCAAAGGTACTCATGGCTCTTAAAGTTAGAAAAAATAAAAGCCCGGCAACTCCGAATAACTGCCCATTAAGCAAATGTATGGAAGTTCTTGGTGGCGCTTGGACACCAAATATACTGTGGTATCTTAAAGGCGGCCCGCGGCGGTTCAGTGAGCTTCGTTTGGATATACCGGGTGTTTCTGCCAAGATGCTTACGGTACGCTTGCGGTCACTTGAAGAGAAACGCATTCTTGTTAGAGAGGTGAAACCAACATCACCTCCCTCGGTCGAATATTCACTAACGACGAATGGCGAAGAACTTCTTCCTGCAATTGAAGCCATAGCAAATGTTGGCCACAAACTTAAGTTGCTACAGGATGAAGACGAGCGGGCGCTCGCCGCTGAATAGAGCTTGAGGAGAGCACAATACTCTCCTCTCGTAGTTTCATGCTACATATCTTCAGCAAGACGAAGTCCAGTAAACTGCCATTTTTGGTGTGGGTAAAAGAAATTCCGGTAGGACTTGCGCATTTGTGCTTGCGGTGTCGTGCAAGCGCCGCCTTTTAAGACAAATTGGCCGCTCATGAACTTCCCATTATATTCTGAAATGGCACCTGTTGCGGGTTTAAAACCGGGATATGAAATATAGGGACTAGAGGTCCACTCCCAAACATCACCAAACATTTGTTGTAACCCATCGTCCTTACCAGTTGCTGCTTTTGGCTTTAGATGCTGCCTTTCTGATAAGTTTCCGGTCAGTTCTACAGCTTGAGAAGCAATTTCCCATTCGAATTCTGTTGGAAGTCTTTTCCCTGACCAACGGGCAAAAGCATCGGCTTCGAAATAACTTATATGACTAACGGGCGCGTCAAGATCCACAGGCTGGAAGCCTCTAAGGGTCATGGCATTCCAGATTTCGTCTTCTTGCTCCCAGTATAGGGGAGATTGCCATTCTTCCTTTTGCACTGTCGCCCATCCATCTGATAGCCAATAAAGAGGGTTTTTATAGCCGTCCTCTTCCATGAAAGAGAGCCACTCCCGGTTTGTTACAGGCTTACTGGCGAGCTTGAAGGGGCGAATAATCTGTTTATGTTCTGGGGTCTCACAATCAAAAGAGAATGTGTTTCCTGCATGTCCAATGTCCAAAATACCGCCTTCAAATTCGACCCAATTAGTGGGAGAGAGAGGGGAGTTAGAGACGGCAAGAGGTTCAGGAGACTGGTATGCCGGGCGTATTGGGTTCTGTGAAAACAGATGCAAAATATCAGTGAGAAGTAGCTCTTGATGCTGCAATTCGTGATGGATACCCAACTCAATAAGAGGAATAGCCGCTGACGGACACGTATCCTGAGAGGTGAGCTGGTCTAAATGTTGATCTACATAACGGCGATAGTCGCATATTTTACTTAAATCAGGCCGTGTCAACATTCCGCGCTTGGGTCTGGGTTGTCTTGGTCCCAGAGATTCATAGTAGGAATTAAATAGAAAATGGTAGCTGTTGTCGAAGGGGACATAGCTTGGAAAGTAAGGAATAAGGACAAGTGTCTCAAAGAACCAGGTTGTATGGCCTAAATGCCATTTTGCGGGGCTTGCATCGGGCATGGATTGCACCGTAGTGTCAGCATCAGATAGACTGGACGTTAGCGATAAACTACGGTCACGCGTGTTTTTGTATAATGTGCCTATCTCATCACGCCGCGCCGAAATGTCAGAAGTCGTTTGAATGTTCGTTGTCATGATTATTCCACCCCTTAGGCAGCCAGATAGTGAATGCTGAACAGATTATTTTTATCAATCCAGGTTTTTTCGGGTTTGAAACCCGCTTTTACAGCTAGGCTTTGAAAATCTTCTGGCGTGTATTTGTAGGAGTTTTCGGTGTGAATACTTTCTCCTTCTGCAAAAATAAAACTGTGATCGTCGATGCGGACCAGTTGGTCAATGGCACTGACAAGATGCATTTCAATTCTGCTTTCTCGTTTATTTAGAAACGCGGAATGGTGAAAATGGTCCAGATTAAAATTGGCCGATAGTTCAGAATTACATCGTAAAAGTAGGTTTTTATTGAAATCAGCGGTAACACCAGGTGCGTCGTTATAGGCTGCGTTCAAAATTGTTTCTTCTTTTAATAAATCGACGCCAATCAACATGCCTCCTCCTTGAAGGAGGGATCTCGCCTGAATTAAAAAGGAACAGGCTTCATCTGGTGTGAAATTACCAATGGTTGAGCCCGGAAAAAATCCAGTTCTCTTCCCGTGTCCAATGTCGGGAAAATCAAAATTAGTCGTATAGTCGGCACAAATAGGGATTATGGGAAGATCTGGAAAGGACTGTGATAGTCGTTTAGCTGAAGATAGGAGGTGGCTTTTTGAGATATCCATCGGGACATAGCTGAGGGGGGCATGCAAAGCGTTTAGAAGGGTCGATATTTTAACACTCGAGCCACTTCCAAATTCTATAAGATGGTTGCTCGTCCCTAAATGCCCTGCAATCTCTTCGCTATGTTCTTGAAGTAAATATAATTCTGTTCTGGTGGGGTAGTATTCTGGCAGGTCGCAGATTTGATCAAAAAGTGCGGAGCCGTTGGCATCATAGAAAAATTTACTGGCGATAGTTTTTTGCGGTTTAGAGAGGCCGTTTAGCACAGAAGATCGAAAATCTTCCTGTGCCGGCTCAAAGTCATGAAAATTCCTAAGTGCGGTTCTACTCATCGAATTTTTCCCCTCGGCTGCGCGCCTGTCTTGATTCCATCTATTTGGTTTAATGACTATATAGTGTTACATTTTCAGGACGCTATGCCCTATAATTAAGACTGGTTGGTCGAAAAACGGGTCGCAGGAGATTTGATATGGATTGGGATGATGTACGCTTCTTCTTGGCACTTTCTCGTGCAGGATCTGCACGATCTGCAGGCGCATCTTTAGGTGTAAGTCATTCTACGGTTGCACGACGGATGGACCAGTTTGAGCAAAAGATTGGCGTGCGTCTGTTTGACCGAACTCCTTCAGGGTATGTCCTGACCTTAGCTGGGGAGGATATGGTTGAGACAGCCAAAAGAACTGAAATTGACATGGCTGCGTTAGAACGCAGGCTTTTGGGGCAAGATAAGAAACTTGAAGGACAAGTTTGCGTTACTTTTCCAGACTCTTTAACGTCGAAAATTCTGATGCCAGATATTGTTGCATTCACCAAAGCCTATCCGGGCATTGATTTGGAATTGGTTTTATCTTATCGCGTTTTTGATTTGTCAAAAAGGGAGGCTGATATCGCATTGCGGTTGTTGCGTACCAATAGCTCACCCCCTCCACATTTAATCGGCAGAAAGCTAACGTCGGTCCATTATGCTCATTACGCGTCAAAAACCTATTTGGCAGAACATAATCTGGAAACCTTTGACCCAACATCGAGTTGGACCCGTTGGGATGACAGTGATCGCTTCCCTGACTGGATAAAAGAAAGTTTACATCCGCATATTCCCGGACGAAACAGTCTCGCTAATGGAATGATGCAAGTTCAAGCTGCGAAAGCCGGGTTGGGGGTCGCCTCGCTTCCTTGTTTTGCCGCAGATCTGGAGCCCGATCTAGTCCGATTACCAGATAGTATTAACCGTCCGTATTTTGATATGTGGATACTTTCACACCCTGATTTGAGAGAAACAGCGCGGTTAAGGGCTTTCAGAGAGCATCTTACAAAAGCAATTTTAAAAAACGTTCCTCTATATGAGGGGCAACGGTCTACTAATTGATATCAATTAGCCATATTGCTTTTGAGATTTTATTTCAGGTAATGGCATGGCATCCCCAAAGGGGCGGTCGCCGGCAATTGTAATCCTGTGCATTTCTCGCCTAAAGCCATCATAGTCATTAAGGGCCAAATGCATGGCGCACCGATTATCCCACATGGCGATTGAATTTTTGCGCCAACGAAAACGGCAGTTAAATTCGGGCGTGAGGGAGTGAGCGAACAGTTTTTCTAAAATTGGACGGCTATCTTTTTCGGTCATCCCTTTTAATCTTGTTGTATAAACAGGGTTCACGAATAATATTTTTTTGCCTGTTTCAGGATGTATTCGAACGAGGGGATGTTCGATTTCAGCATGAGCATCTTCACTTTGAATTATAGTCATGGATTTTTTTGAAGTATCCCCAAGAATACTTTTCCCAACACCGTATGGTCTGCGGGCAGAGTGTATAGCAATCAGCGGGTCGATAATCTTCTTCATGCCGTCAGATAATGTATCGTAGGCAAGGTAGCTGTTGGCAAAAAGTGTATCTCCCCCAAAAGGCGGGATATCTTTTCCTAGTAAAATTGTTGCAAGGGGAGGGGCTTCCTGAAAAGACCAATCTGAATGCCATTGGCCCCCAAAGTTGATTGTTTTAGCTTCTTCTACTTCTCGTGTGACTGCGATGACTTCCGGGTGATCTTTCATGGTTTTCACGAAAGGTTCAATACCGAACGGGCCAAAATTCGAGGCAAACGATTTTAATTGTGTAATCTCAAGGGGTTGATCCCGAAAAAAAATGACCACATGTTCCAGAAATGCCCTGCGAATTTCACCCACTATTTCAGCATTTAGGGAGCGAAGGTCGACATTAGAAATTTCTGCACCAATTGCTCCAGAAATAGGGTCTACTTGGATATGTTGATACTGAGCCATGGCAGGTCTCCCTTGTTTTTGTTTTATTCTTTACAAAAGGGTACTGCATTTATGTGTTGGGATGCAAATCATACAAAATCTAATGGGACGAAGCTAGCGTATCCCAATCTTTAATGAAAAGGCCCGATCACCGGCGAAGGCGATGGGGCTGGATACAAAAATTTTAGCGACGGCGCGCCAGTATTTCCATTGCAGGTTTGAAATTAAAGTGAAATTTCACAACTTCAAAACCGTGTTTTTCTAGTAAGATCTGGATGTTCTTTTTACTGAAATACTGTGTGTAATGAGGAGGCGTTGGCCATGTTTCAGGATGCTCGCCCTTCCGCCAGTGATTACGGTCAGGTGTCTTCAAGAAAAAATGCCCGCCGGGCTTGATCAAACTTGCCCAGCCTGCAACAAACTCATTGAAATTTCCAACATGTTCGATGACTTGAGAGGAATGGCCAAAATCGAAGGTTTTTCCGCGTTTTAGAAAATCTTCGATGGTTTCACAGAAATATGCCGCATTTGGATTGTGGTTTGCCTTTGCAAAGGCAATCGCTTCTGGGTCTAGATCTATTCCCGTTGCATTGGCTCCGGCATTTTGCATGGCGTCAACCATGTAGCCGCCGCCACATCCAACATCGATTGCGTCCATCCCTTTGAAATATTTAGCAATCCGAAAGGCGCGAATTTTTGCGCGCCGACGGCGTTGATCAATTTTATTATAAGGGTAACGTTCCCCAATCTCTGGAGCTCCTTGCTCGTTATAGAGGGGCTCTAACGATACTGGCGGTAGTTCAGGGTCAATATAAACAAGGTCGCATGCCGCACATTTTGAAAACGGATATCCGTTTAGCTCAACAAAAAAGCTTGTTTCAATGCTTTGGCAAATTGGGCAATTACGAGATTTTGTTGACATTTAAATTCCTGATTTCGACGATATCGAACTGCTTTTATATCATGTTACTGATATTCCAAAGAAAAATTATTGCAACTTTGACCGAAAATGATGATGGCAATTTCGCCAATAGTTGAGTAGTTTTTTAGATTTTTCGGGTGCTTTTATTAACTTATTTGCAATGAAAATGGCGAAATGATGGTAGTGGGTGTTTTCTTTGGCAAAAAATTCAGTTGCCATTTGGTTTGCAACAGCTTTGACCAAACCATAAGAATTATTGTATTTAAAGGGAAGTTTTAGAAGGTCAGGCAACAATGGCCCTGTGCCCACTAATTCCCAGTCAAAGAAATACAGAATATTATTTGAAATCCCAAGATTTGAGGGAAGTAAGTCATTGTGGCACATCCCAATTTCTATTTCTGGATTTTCGGAAAAGGCTTGCTGAACAGCCTTTAAAAATGACGCTTCTAGCGCAGTTTTCCCGATAATTTTTGAAAGCTGATCAACTAAGCCTGGTTCATAGTAGCTATTCAATGGTGCCTTGTGAAAGCCAATAGCTTTATACGTGTTGCACAAAGCAGGTATTCCTTGCTCACGATATAGTTTTTTATGACGCCAATGACGAAAGCGGTGCCCTTGTATTAACTCCTCAGTGATATAGAGGAAATCATCGTCTTCTTCTGTGTCATAAAGGCGGGGAACCCTAATGGTTCCCAGATCTTCAAGCTTTTTGCGAAAGGAGATCTCTTTCCGAGTGGAGGTTAAGATGCGGTCTTTCTTCGGGACGATTTTAAGCGATAAGCCGTTTTTGAATTCTTTACTGGGTAAGTAAAAGGCACGAAGCCGATTTCCATCAGGTTTGAATTGAATAGCCGTTGCTTGCGCTGAGAGTTTTCCATATGTTTTAGACGGGGACAAATGACTGGCTAACAATCCCAACATATGTTTTCGAAACAGACCGGGGATGGGTGGTGTTGTAAAGCTTATCAAGCTTGCTAGCATCCGGGGGTGGAAGGTGTAACTTGCTAACCAAGTTTTATGGATCGAAAAATAAGGTGGATCAATTTTGCTTACGTTTCTACGACGCTCGAATTGACACAAAGCCTTCAAAATAGGAGTGATTTTACCCCATTTTTCCGAGACTTTTTGATCTTCAATCACAGCCGCCATAGATCCTCTGACTTATCCATCTTTCAAAAATTATTCATCTCACATTGTAACACTCGAGTCATCTGTTTAAGTCATTTGTGAAGAGATTAGAGTGTAATCAGACGCGGGCTTGCTTAGGCGGCTTCCGGTTCGCTTTCAATTCTCGGTGGGAGATGTAAGTGGTGGCTGTAATAATAATAATGCCTCCTGTAATAACAAACGGATCCACAGGTTCGTTGAAGACGACCATGCCAAGGATCGCGGCCCACACAAGTTGTAGAAACCCAAGCGGCTGGGTGAGTGTTATCGGCGCTGCTGTGAAGGCTTTTGTCAACGTGAAATGTCCAAGGGTTGCGAAGACTGCCGTAAGCATAAGCCAACTCAACTCTTCTATAGTTGGTGCTCGCCATTGTAAAATGGCACCCGGTAACAGCACAATTGTACAGCCGAGCGATAGCATGCCTACGATGACATAGGTATTTTCCGTATCAGTGAGCTTTTTAGCAACGAGAAATGAAATTGCAAATAAGGGGGCTGCACAAAGTTGGGCGAGTTGCCCTAAATTGAGTTCTTGAAATCCCGGACGTAAAATGATGGCAGTACCCAATAAACCGATGAAAACACCGACTATTCTGCGAGCGCGTAACTTTTCACCAAGGAAGAGAGCCGCGCCAATTGTGACGAATACAGGAGAGATATATCCGATGGCCGTGACTTCTGCGATAGGAATGCGAGCCATAGCAAAAAACCACAGCATAACGCCGACGCCATGAACGAGAGCCCTTACTGAATATAAGCCATATATTTTTTTGGACGTATGTTTCGGCCAATGACGGATAAGTAACGGTAAAATAAGCAGGAGGCCGAATGCATAGCGGATGAAAGCCGCTTCAATTGCTGGAATACTTGATCCGAGATGGCGAACAATTCCTGTCATAGAGACAAACAAGAAACTAGAGGCGATCATCCAGCAGACGCCTTGCACATTACGGTTTTCCCGTATTATTTTTATTGGAGACACTCAGGTTCCTTTTATGTATTGACTGTAGATGATCTGCCTTAACGTAGGGTCTGTCCATATAATTCTAGGGCATGTTATTCCATCAATGCTTAAAGGCTGTCTTCTACCACCATACTGAATATTGTCTCTCGCAAAACCCTGTGATTTTTTCCAGATGAATTTTCGATCCATCGGACAGGGTGATAAATCCTTCAAAATATCCAAAGAGCTGAGTGAAATCCGTGGGCGTTGAAGATGCTTTGTCAAAAGCACTGTATTGGCCTTCCGGATGGAAGGTCAGGCCTAGGCGATCAGAAGTGATGGCCCAAGGACGCGAGAGATCCTCAAGATCATAATCAAAGAGTATCAAGCCCGCGGGCTCACGTTCTCCGTCAACCCAAATAACATTTTCTGAAAATCCGGTTTCATTCACGCCGTTTGATAAATTGAGCCCAATAGAGCGCCCGGCGGTGTCTTGCCCTGTAACGCAAGCCCAATTCCAAAAGGTATCTTGGCGTAAAAAACCAGCCGTAAAGTCGTGATGAGCAAAGGCCCCTATTTCTTCCAGATCATATTTTTGACCGTCGAAGGTAAGACTCCCAATCGCTGGAATACCCGCAATTTTTTGGCAATAAGTCCACCCATTCGGTCCTGTTGGTGTGCATAAGCGTAAGGTATTGAAAGAGGGTGATGCTTCCGAAAATTCCATAGTAAGGACATTCGTTCCATCAAAATCTACTGTGAGCCGTTTTGTTTGTGTCTCCTTGATGGAGATAAACTGGGCATCCATGCCCTTACCTGAAATATGAGAAGTACCGTCATCTGGGTTTAGATTGATAGTCGCGATATCCCCGTCTCTAGATTTGCACCCCCGTTTGATCATATGCTTTGACTGCCTGTCGAATAGATAAAAGAAAACGGTCGTTGCACCATTCGCGCGGGATAAGGAACACCCCGCAATGAATGTGGGAGAGGCAAAGCCTAGGAAATGGAAGTGAACAAATTGCCTTTCGCGTTGTGCACTGGGAAGAAGCTCGCGAAAGGGTGAACGCAGAGGAAAATCCAAGTAATTTACGGTGCCAACTGGATTTTCAAGAAATCCAAACGGGACCGTACCATCTTGTTGAACAAGTGTTTTATTATTCATCTCGCTCCCTTTTCTGTTCCTTGTTTAGCCAGAACTTGAGCCGTGAGAGTAGAAGGCTTGCATCTTCAAGGGAAGCGCAAAATTATGCGGGACTTGCCCGTCTCGTAGCCTCCATGTGTAAATATTTCGTATCCGAAACATATGTTTAAATTGCAGATAAGGCAGCTCAAACCCACGGTAGTGTCAGTTTGGCATAAGGTCATACAGTAGAGAGGACGTTTAGGATGCTTCGCATGGGACGGGTTTTGACGGGCACGATAGAAATTCAGAAAAACCCCATTGCAAAAGCAATAGTGTCATTCTGACCTTGATGTTTTTTGGATATACGCTTTTCCAATTTTAGTATGCCGTGCTGCGTGAGCGGAGCGTGCAATGTTATGGAGTTTGCCTATGTCGCGCGCTAAAAGATCGGTCTCGATCTTGCTGGAAAGGGATGTTTCTTTGACTAATTTTTCAAGCGCTTCACTGCACAGATGGCTGAATTGTTTGAAGCCCAGTTGCATTTCAAGTAAGGGCTGAACATTATCCTCGGTCTGGTCGGCAAGCTGTGCCAACTGGTTTGCAAGGACTTCCAGCGCTTGTAATTGTGTGGTGATTTCGCCGATGGCTGTTGCCTGCTTTATGGTTGCTTGAATAGCAATCTGTTGGATTAAGCACTGCATGGACCCTACATGGCTAAGGGCGCCAGCGGCATCCTCAATGGCCCGCATTCGCAGGGAAGTTCGCTCGAAAGCATCCCCTTCAACGCCAATAAGGTTTTGTAACGGCACCCGGCATTCCTCCAACCGAATACCACCGTGGGGACAGGGGTGAAGGAAGTCAATTTTAACGCCATCTGTCCGCTGAAATCCTGGTGCTGAAGTCGGGATCAAGATTGCACTGAAACTCTTTTTACCGTGTGCCTCGTCAGTAATGGCCAAGGTAACGAAATAGTCTGCTAGGGGCGCATTGGTCAGGTAGGTTTTCTCACCGTTCAGAATGAAATCTCCTCCCTCGCGCCTCGCAGTAGTTGTTAGATGCTTGGGGTGAGCGCCGGCGCCGGGTTCCGAAATGGCAACAGATAGCGTCGCATCCCCGCGGGAAAGCAAAGGAAGTAACGTCTGTCGTATCTCATTGTTTGCATCATTCACAATATGAATTTTAGTCATCAGCCAGTGGGCAGAGAAAACCATTGTCGCACCGGGCACACCACCAGTTTGGCTTAAAATTTTGGCGGCTTTTGCGACGGTATGATAGCTCGCGCCCTCCCCCCCAAATTCTTTAGGGACAGAGAGACCGGCAAGACCGCTCTTTGCAAAAGCGTCCCATAAAGCCTTTGGGAATTCTTGTGATGTAATTAAGGATTGGCGGTTTGGAGCAATTTCGGTTTTTGCGAATTCTTCAACCCGCTTAAGGGTCTCCGCTTCTTTTTTGGCGGTTATCGTCATGGTGTTAGCCCCATTGATTATAATTTGAGATCATTATAACCGCTGCACGGGACAAGTGTATAAAAAGTGAGAAAGAGGGCTCTATTGGCGGACACCCCACCAATAGAGCCTGTAAAATTTGAACGGATCAAGTTTTACGCGGCATTAGGCGTTAGAAGAACTTTTCCGGTCCGGCCTTCTTTTGCAGCATAAGTAACAGCCTCTGTGATTTGATCAAGATTAAATGTCGCATCAACATTTGCTCGAACGGCGCCACTGGCGATCAGTTGAATAATTTCTCCAAAAGCTGCTTGTTTTTCTTCGGTGCTTGCAACATTAAACCATTGGGAAAGCCAGAAACCCCGAACTCGAATATCATTAAAAATGACAGCAATTGAGGATAAAACAGGACCTTCCATAGAAAGGGCGCCGTAGGATACAATCGTGCCGCCATAGGATAAGGCATCCACTAGACGTGGGAAGGTCTCTCCGGCCACGGCATCAATTGCCAACATTATTTTGGCATCACCAGTGGCTTCTTTGATTTGGGCATTTAAATCGGGTCCATCGATGAGAACTACATCCCCGCCAAGTGCCCTAACTTCATCCGCTGCGCTTTCGCGGCGAACAACATTTACTGTCTTAATGCCGCGTTTCTTTGCAAGCTGAACCAAATATCCGCCAACAGCGGAATTGGCCGCACTTTGAAGAATCCAATCCCCTTCTTTCAAGTCAGCAAAAGTCGTGAGCAGTAATAATGCTGTAATGGGATTAACCGTCAGCATGGAAAGCTGCTGTATATCAGCACCAGCGGGCAATGGAATAAAACCAGCTGCAGGTCCTGTGATTTCTTGTTTCCATGTACCATTACCGCCGGGAAGCATTACAGTTTGTCCAATTGATAAATGGGACACATCAGCCGCAACTTCAACAACTTCACCAACGCCTTCGGCACCGGGGATGGCTGGTAAAGTAGGGGCTACGCCATAGTGACCAGAGATTTGTAGAAGATTGGAGGGATGAATAGGGGTCGCGAGAACATTGACGCGAACCTCTCCTGCAACAAGTTTTACTTGAGGCACGTCTTCAATATGAAGGACGTCAGCTGGGTTTCCAATTTCGTTATGAACAACTTGTTTCATAGGTCAATTCCATTTCGGTTAGCAATAAAGAGTGAAGCTTCAATTTCGAGACAAAAAAGTCCTATTTGTCCTGTTGATGCTCAATATAGCGAGATTATTACTTATTAAAATTAGTCAAAATAGCGTATTTATGTTGTCATAAAGACAATAATGGATGGTGAAATGGATAAGCTACGGGCATTACGTTATTTTTTGAAGGTTGCGCAAACATCAAACTTCACGAGTGCAGCCAAAAGTTTTGGTGTCCCCGCCTCCTCAGTATCACGCCGTATTCAGGATCTCGAGACAGAGCTAGGGGTCGAGCTATTTTTTCGTTCCACGCGCGTTGTGCGGCTTACGGCTCTTGGCCAGGTTTATCATGATCATGTGCAAACAGCCGTGGCAGCTATTGATCATGGGGATGAGATCGTAAGTCAAAAGTCAAAAATACCGACGGGAACCCTTAGAATAACCGCCATGCCAGGATATGGAAAAGTACGACTGTTGCCTGTGCTGGAGACGTTCAGGGATATTTATCCTCAAATTATCCTGGATGTGGAATTGACCGATCAAGTGGCTGATTTGGCGCAAAGTGAGACGGACATTGCCATTCGGGCTTCTGCTAACCTGCCAGAACGCTCGGTGGCGCGGCGCTTGTCGGGTAATAGATTTGTATTACTGGCATCCCCCAATTATTTGAAAATGCATGGGATGCCATCGACTTTGATAGAATTGTTAAGCCACCGAGCCCTTCTTTATCGCGGCCCCAATGGTATATTACACTGGCAGGCGCAAGTTGATCATATATGGCAAGAATTACAAATGTCCCCAGCCTTTATAAGTAACGATGGGAGTGCTTTGTTGGAGGCCGTTGTTGCAGGGCAAGGTGTCGCATTGTTACCTGAATGGGGGATTTCCAAAGAGATAGAGAATAAGAGGTTAGTAGAAATTACCCTAAGCGATGCCAACATATCAGTAACCAGAGCATCGGAAAGTGGTATTTTTCTTCTTTATAACCGCCCCAAATATAGTGTGAACAGGATCAAAGTCGCTGTGGAGTTTTTGGTCTCCCACCTATCAGTTTGACATATTCACCGGATAAGGGGGCTCCTTTTCTTCCGGCAAATATATCTTCGGATTACGCTTTCATCTGTGCGGCAATTGTGATGGTTATGCCAAACGCTATAACGCCCGATCCAGCCCATGTCATCGGAGAATAATGCTCCCCTAATAGGAAGGTTGCCGTCACAAGGCCAACTGCTGCTGCCACATAGCCAATCTGACTTAATAGAACGGGGCCGCCTTGTTTTTGTAGGCGGAAATAGATAGGAAATGTAAGACCTGCGATAACCATTTGAGTCGTTGCAGCCCAAGGCGCTAATTGGAGTTCATGGAAGGGAATAGTGCCGTCCTGTACAAACATCAGGCACAAAAATACAGCAATGGAAAAGCTGTGGCTCCAAAAGGACAAAGTATCTGGGGAGGCACCTTCAGGCCAATCTAAGGAACGATACACATTTCCGCATGCCAATGTCATGGGGATCAATAGGGCTGCTAAAATCCACATAAAGGCTGGGGCTTCCGGTGTCATTCCCCGTGTGATGCTAACAATCATTGCACCGACTAGACCGACACCTATGCCGATTATTCCCAGTCTATTAGGTGGCTTCATCCTAAATATAAGGGATAAGGAGAGCGTAAAAACAGGGGAGAGCGCAAACATCAACCCTGTATATCCGGCCCCCGCATGTGGGATGACACTGAATAATAGAATATTTGGAATGACAAAGGATAGTATGGCTGAAACTGCAATGTAGCGTAGGGTTTTTCCCTTCGGTCTGGCTAAACGTCTTTTGATTGCGAGAGCTGGGAGGAGCATACCCGCGGCCCCTAGTGATACCAGCATGGCCCATAGTAAAGGGGAAATGTGGGCATCTCCGGCAATTTTCCCAAGGGGGAAATTAAAGCCGATTAAAGTCCCGGTCATTATCAATAAAAAGGCAGGGTTACGCATTAAACCTGAGCCTGCGACGGATACTCTATTATTTGCGAAAAGTTGTGCCATGGAAATTCTCCTAAAGGGTGTCTGAAGGCGTAGTCCCGTCCCTTCGGTTAGCGCGGGAACGATCCGGCATAAGCGATTTCATTCATTGGGAGTCGCAGGCTGGGCTGTTCGCGTTCTTGAAGGTCGGTTGATAATTGGATTGGAGCTGCTTGCTTGCCAATGGCAATGGCGATTTCGACGCGAAATTGTTCTGGAATAGACAGGCTTTCCTTGATCACTTTGTGGTGAATACCTGCCATCGCATGGGCTTTATATCCAAGTGTCGTTGCTTGAAGTGCAAGCTGTGCCCAAGCTGCGCCAGAGTCAAAACTGTTATAATGGGATGTTTTTTGGGAAGTGGGATCGTCACTTGGCGCAAGAGTGTCGGAGATAACAATAATTAGAGCGGAGGCATGCCGTGCCCAGCCTTCATTAAATTCGTCCAATAACGACAAGTAATGCTGCCAGTTTCCATCATCGCGGTGGGAATAAAGGAACCGCCACGGCTGAATGTTAAAGGCTGATGGTGCCCACCGGGCGGCCTCTAATATAGTGAAGAGATTTTCTTCGGGCATTGTTGTGGCGTCAAAGGACCTTGGGGACCAACGGTTAAGGAAGATAGGATCAATTGGGTAGGCGCTTTTTCTAATTGTAGACATTGTCGTCCCTTTACTTTTGCACGATTGTGGTATAATTCTATTTGGGATAATACCATATAATATAATTTGATATCGAATAATTCGATGTCGTACTAAATAGAATGAGTAATGCGATGAGTCAAGATAAAAAGGAAGGGACCAAAAGCCTTGAGCCTGCGGAAGGCGTGATGGAAAATATTTTGACGCAATGGCGACGGGAGCGACCAGACATCGATCCCGCCCCAATGGCAGTGTGTGGCGATATCTGGCGGACGAGTGAGAAACTAAAGCAAGGGGTGTTGGCTAATCTATCGGGCAGTGGTCTTGATTTTCCGGCCTTCGATGTGATTTTAACCCTGCGCCGTCAAGGCCGCGGAAAAACCTTATCTCCGTCTGAGCTTGCGAAGGATCGGATGTTGTCCACGTCCGCCATGACCAATCGATTGGACCGATTAGAAAAACGGGGCCTTATCGAACGCCAAGTAGATCCCAATGATCGTCGTGGCTTGCGTGTGATTTTGTCGGATGAGGGTTTTATTCTCGCTGAAAATCTTGTCGTCTCTCACGTAAACGCGGAAGAGGCGATGCTCGCAGCTTTGAGCCTTGAGGAAAGAGAGCAACTACGAACTTTGTTGGGGAAAATAAACAACCCGACATCCAAGTAGAGTGCAATAAGGTCCCGCACTGTCGTTGAGATACATGCGGGATCCATAGATTCTTGAAATTTATTTTTGCGGCGTAATTTTATAGCGGAAAATCTTAGGATATTCTCCTTTTGGATCCGCGGCAGAAGTCCCTGATCCGACGGTGACAATATACTGCAAATTGCTTGCGAGGGTTTTCTTCGCGGCCGTTATAGCAGTCCAAGCGACATTTGTTACGATCTTGAAACGACCGTTTTCGAGCGTGTCCACATCAAGGTTTTGCACCTTGTTTGTGTTTTGTTTGATCATACCCCAAGTCTGTTGAAAATACGCTTTAAGGTGAGCCACATCCTTAATTTCAGCATTCGGATAGGACCATTGTTCAAAATCGCCATCGGGTAGAAATTTCAAGTATTCGTCAGGAGAGGCGTTGGTGTCGATCATGTTCAGCCATGTGCGCATGAATGTTTCAGCTTTTGCGGCAGATAAATTATCAGTCATGGATTTCCCTGCTGCCAGTGCAGGGATTTGAGAGGATAAGAGCAGGATAGAAAATGCTGCCGCTGCACGTTTCAGTGTTGAGATAAAGGACATTCATTACTCCCGTTTTGATTGTGAAAAACAAAACTATAATGAATGAACGTTCATTCGTCAATCAGAAGCGATGCCTTTCCAAATCATGTCGAACGTTTCTTTCACAATCTGCCGATCGAAAGCCCCTTTTGCCATAATGGCATGACGCCCTAATTGGATAGCCGGCGCAATAAGGATTGCGTTTAAGGCCCCGATGGGGACTTGCCTGAGGGTTCCATCCTTGATGGCCGTATTGAGAATTTGCCCGATCTCTACGGCCATTGCTTCAACAGCGGGTTTTCGCGCCTCATCAAGCAATTGCGTGGCAGACGCGTATTCGGAAAAAATGAAATCGTTCGCGTGCTCAAGGGCATATTCAAATAAAGAAAACCACATATTTCGGATGTTGGTTGAAGAATTTTTTGAACCATCGAAAACCGACATCATGTGATCATGAAGCTCAGTTTTGATTTCGAGATAAATTTGCTGAAGCAATTCGTCCTTGTTGGGAAAGTATAAATAAATTGTCCCCGCAGACACGCCAGCACGTTTGGCGATTTTACCGACGGAAGCACCGGCGAGGCCGCCTTCTATCACTTCTGCAACAGCGGCATTCCGGATTGCTTTGCGTTTATTTTCATCTTTCAGTCGCACGAGTATATTGCTTTCACTATTTACTAGATGACTCCTAAATATATTATTATTTTGGAAACGGATAGCATGGTCGCTCTTTGTCTCGCCATATTCCTATAATTTGGTTAACCTTCGTCGCTAGGTTTTCTAATGAAAAATCGAAGTAATTTTTGTAAAAGGAACAATTATGCCTGCTTTGCCATTGGTAATCGCACTTGATCCGGTATTTCGAAAAGTGGCAGAACCAGTGCTAGTGGTTGACGCTGAAATTAAGCAATTAGTCGCTGATATGTTCCTTACTTTGTATGCTGAAAAAGGCCTTGGGATTGGGGCCAATATGGTTGGGGTTTTAAAGCGTGTGATTGTGATCGATCTGCAAGAAAACGGGAATAAAAGCCCAATAGCGATGATCAATCCAGAGATTATTAACGTATCCGAAGAACATCAAACCTTTAGTGAAGCATCCCTTAGCTATCCGGGGATTGAGGCTGATATTAGCAGGCCAAAGGAAATTACAGTCCGATATCTAGACGAAAACGGACAGGCACAAGAACTTGGGGCTAACGGGTTTCTGGCAACGGTCATTCAACATGAAAGAGATTACCTGGATGGACGTATTTTCTTGGATCACCTGTCCCGAATTAAAAGAGAAGGGCTGATGAGAAAATATAAAAAACTACGGCGCCAAATTCTTAATGCTTAAAAATAAAAACGATAAAGGGTCCGTGTAAATGGTGCTGGAAATAAATAATAAAACTGCCCGTCGTCTTTGGCTGAATTCACATGGGTTGATAGCAGCGCCGACCGGTCCCCTTGATGTTCTTCATACCATCAAACAGCTGGGTTTTGTGCAATTGGATACCATCCAGAATGTTGTTCGTGCCCATCACCATATTTTATGGAGCCGAAATCAAAAATACAGAGAGCCTATTCTAGATGAACTGCTCAAAAAAGATCGGACACTATTTGAGCATTTTACGCATGATGCGTCGATTATACCCATGGATTTTTATCCTATGTGGAGGCGACAATTTAAGCGCCTGGGAGATAAGGTCAGCCAGTCAAATTATTACCGCAACAAGGTGAGCAAAGCCGATATGAACGCGATTAAAAATCGCATCCGAGAAGAGGGACCGCTATCCACGCAAGCGTTCGATACAAAAATAGTTGGCGAGAAGAAAATGTGGTCGCGTCCTCCGCACAAGCTTGCGCTGGATCACATGTGGTATTCGGGGGAGCTAACGACATCCCATCGAGAAAGTTTTCGGAAATATTATGATCTCGCCGAACGGATAATACCGCCTGAAATTTATGAAAAAATTCTTGCCGATGAAAACCAGATTGAATGGCTTTGTCGGGCAGCGCTTGATCGTCTGAATTTTGGCACATTAGGTGAAATTCAAAAATTCTGGGCTGCGATGGATAGGGCGGACGTAAAGACTTGGTCGATCAGTTCGGAAGCGAAACTAGTTCCTGTTAAGGTTGAAGCGGCAAATGGGGATTGGGTGGAGGCGGTGGCTGCAGCGGATATCGAAGACAGGCTATCAAAAACACTGACCCCGTCTTCTCGATTGCGAATTTTAAATCCTTTTGATCCAGCCATTCGGGACAGAACACGACTGCAAAGATTGTTTGGTTTTAATTATCGCAATGAAATGTTTGTCCCAGCTGCGAAGAGACAATGGGGATATTATGTATATCCTATTCTTGAAGGGGATAAATTTGTCGGGCGCATCGACTTAAAGGCCGACCGAAAAAGGAACTGTCTTATTGTAGAGAAATTTTGGGTGGAGCCTACGATAAACTGGACGGCCCAAAGATCTCAGAAGTTGAAATCGGAGCTTCAGCGATTTGCCAGTTTCGCAGGCTTGGAGGCAATTGACGGTCTGAATGCGGAAGATGATGGCGTGGTAGTGACTTGACAAAAGCGGCCTAATGCCGACATGAATAAACAACGCCCATACAAGAAGGTACGATTAGAAAAATGACCAAATTATCTGTCCTAGATTTAGCGCCGATCACGCAGGGAAGTACCGCAGCGCAGTCTTTTCGCAATTCTGTCGATGTGGCTCAATTAGCCGAAAGAAACGGTTATCACCGTTTTTGGTTGGCTGAGCATCACAATATTCCTGGAATTGCCAGTGCTGCAACGGCAGTATTATTGGCTCATGTGGGGGCGCACACAAAAACTATCCGCTTAGGGTCTGGCGGCGTTATGCTCCCCAACCATGCACCTTTGGTGATTGCTGAGCAATTTGGCACCTTGGCCTCCCTTTATCCAGATCGGATTGACCTGGGGCTTGGTCGGGCACCGGGTACTGATGGTATGACGGCGCAAGCCCTTCGGCGTACATTGACAGGGGACGTGGACCGATTTCCAAATGATGTTGTCGAACTTCAAAGCTATTTTAAAGAGGCTGAGCCAAATCAGCAGCTTCGGGCGGTTCCCGGCGCAGGGCTGAATGTTCCTTTGTGGATTTTAGGATCCAGTCTTTATGGTGCGGAACTAGCCGCCTATCTTGGTCTTCCCTATGCCTTTGCCTCCCATTTTGCACCGACAGATCTTCACGGCGCTCTAAAAGTTTATCGTCAGAATTTCAAACCATCGGAACAATTGCAAAAACCTTATGTAATGGTCGCAATGAATTTGCAAGCGGCGGATACGACAGAAGAAGCGGATTTGATGTCTACTTCTCTGATGCAAGGGGTTTTGCATTTAGCGAGAGGGAACCCTGTCCAACTGCCCCCGCCTCTAGAAGGGTTTGCTGAGCAATTGGGAATGCAAGAAAAAGCCGCTATCTCAAGGTTTATGACCTATTCTGCGATCGGTGATGCCGATCAAGTTAAAGATAAGCTTGTGGAATTCAAGACTGCGACTGACGCAGATGAAATTATTCTCACCGCCCAGATTTTTGACCATAAAGCTCGTTTGCGTGCTTTTGAAATTGCCGCAGAGGCGATGCCATATCTGTAAGGAAGTGGACTAAAAAAGTATGATCAAGTGAGACCAAAAATTCTCCAGCTGTCGGGGACTACCAGACGGGATCGCAATCAAGTTATTGCAGAAATTAATGCAGCGATCTCTAGCGCTGGCGGCTGGATAATTGATCATACTCTTTTCTCGAATATTGCCATTACCTTGCAGTTCGAGCTGCCGGGAGAGGGCATTGGTGATTTTAAGGAAAGCCTGACCCTATCAAAAGTGGCTCTGCAGGAAGATAGCAAAGCGGAGCTCGATCAGGCGATAACAACATACGCCCAAGATAGCGTCGACCTCAAAACGACTTTGAATGTCACGTTCATTCATGATGAGCCAGATCTACGTCGAGACATAGCGGCTGTTCCTGGGTGACGTCTGAAATAGGACTGCCATAAATTTGAAATCTTATATACTTTCCTTAATGTGACCGATGAAGTGTAGATTCAGTGCAAGTAAAATGGTATTGCTGTGGTCAAATTACGGAGTGTAAGAGTAATTTTCTTTATAGGATTTTAAGGGCTTAGGATGACCGAATTACCCAGTTTGCGCATCACTTGCTCTCGCGTGGAGACTCCTGAAAACATAGAGATAGCAGAGCTTTTTACTTTAAGTGGCTTTTCTATTCTGTCCCATGAATATTTCCAAGACAAAAGTAAATTTTTGGTGGCTAGGTGCCGTCCATTGGATGATGCGAGTTTTTTTAAGTTATTTAGGCAGCTATACCGAAAATTTGGCGTTACCAAAATCAGTTTCTCTGCGTCCAGCGCACAAAAATTCGAAGATTTCTTCCGGAATATTGATCGATTGGGCTCAGGATCGTCTACGCGATCATATTTATTCAGAAATGGATCGATTGTCGAAAAACACTTCATCAAAGCGGATCTGTATTTTGAGAATGAAATTGAAGCTAGAGACCTTCTGAAGCCCCTATCAGCGATAACGCCCATCATAGATAAAGGCGCCCGTTGGTTTTCTATGCCATATATACCTGATGAAAATCCATATTTTAAGAGTGCATTTCCACGGAGATTTCCCATAGAGATTTTTGATAAAATTTATGCGTTTGTTGAAGAGGTATACGCAAAGGGATATTGCTTGGTAGATTGGAATTTGGAGAGTTTTCGATATAATAATAATGCTATCAAAATGGTTGATTTCGAGTATTTATATAAACATAGTTCATCGGCAAAATTCACTATTTCTCCCGATGTGACAGGTGTGGGGCAAGAACGAAAAACGGCTGCTGGCGATATCGTAACATTTGACAATCATTGGCGCCAAATTCTCGGGTTTAGCCTAGCCGACTATCATAAGATGTCACATAACAAGCTACGTGTTAAGCAAATGCGGCATTTAGTTTTAAACCAGTTCCCTGCCTATTTGTTTCAGCCACTGAAAGGCGCGATGAAGAAAGTGAAAAATATGATTAGGTTCAAAAAATCTATTACAGGCGACACTATCACAATTAGTAAGCGGTTTTAGTTCCTATGAAAGCAATAGTATTTTCACGCAAGATCTTGAGTTTCTTCAGCGAAGGTTTAGACGGATTTTTTTCGTCTTTGGAAGTTAGTAATGATATTTCCGCAAAGGCATTAAGCTCGAATAATGCAAACGTGCTGATTTTAGAAGGTCGCTCAGTTAAAGGGTTGAAAAAAGAGAAAAATTTCCGGCAGGCAGATCAGTTATTGGTTCATTTTGACCCGATCAGCCTTGGGTTTTGTCTGATATTCGCGTTTCGCTATCTTATCCGAGGAAGACTTAAGCCACTTAAGATCCTGAGATTGCGAAATAAGAATAATGAGAGCAGATTGTACTTGGACTTGAAAGTTGCGAGTAAAAAGCAACGTTTGACAGAACGGGCCTATTTTCCAACCCACTGGACAAATAAAGAATTTTTGATTTGGATGGATGAGCGGAAAGTAAATTACGTCGTTCTACGCTGGTATAATCAAGTCATACAAGAGCAGGATGTAAATGATATCGATATTCTCATCGATGACAAAGACATTAGCGTTGTTCGTACCGGCTTATCCCAATTTCTGGGAACAAGGGCGGTGGACTTGTTCGCGTTAAGTGGCGGGGAGACTGGTGGCGTTGACAAAATGGCATATTTTCCTCCAAAAATTGGTACGCAGATTTTGAAGCACCGGATATCGGCTACACCGCATCCAGGCTTTTTGCCGAATATTGAAGATCAGTTCTTATCACTTGCCTATCACGCTTTATTTCGCAAAGGTTACGAAGCAAATTTACCGATTGATTCCAGAGGTTTACCGAAGGCCTCTGGTAAGATTTTTGAAGAGCTGAGGAGGCTTCAAGAAATCGCTGGTGTTGAAACTCTACTGGATATGGAATCTTTGCTTCAATGCCTAGATAAAAAAGGATGGGTGCCGCCTGCCGATATGATTTCACGGCAATCATCGAATAATCAGTGGATTAAAGATGTTCTGTTGAAAACGGTTGATTACTCGGCTGGCTTAAAAGGTAGCTATTTTGTCTTGGTGTTGCGTGAAATCGTCGAGCAATGGGACAATAAGGAAGAGATGATCAAGGATATTCAAAATGCAGGTTTTGAGATCATGCTTCGCCGCGAAATTGAAGTGGAAAACCGGGATACACTCGCGGGGCACTTAAGAGGCGGGAACTGGAGCGCGGGTCCTTGGCCTGTCTCAGGAGGGCGCCCATGTACTATTTTGGTGGTGCAAGACAGTAATCCATTGCCTATTTCAAGAAAAATAAAGAAAGCGCGTCCAACACTTCAAAACGCCCGTATATTATTTAAAACTGAGTGGCGGTCTCGCGTTAATGACCTTGTCGGTAAGGATAATAGCGCAAATTTTGTCCATACAAGTGACAATAATGATGAGACGTTGGAGTATCTGGCGCATATTGCCCCTGACGCCATCGGTTTAATAAAATCTGCAGATGGCCTTCTTTAAGTGGGTTTTAGAGTTCTAAAATTATATAAGCATTAGTTAGAATTGATGTTTCATGGGATGGCAAGCGCCATGCAGCTTGCGCAATTTTTCAAAAATTTCCACGAGATAGACCTTTTCTGCAGCAAGCAGGCCAGGCAAATTTGGTGCTATTATGAGCATCATAAAGCTGTTTCTTATGGTCAGGAAATCCGATGGCCTGCAGCCCCGTCCTGGCAGCGTTGCCATTGATCTTATACCAGATCGCGACGCCCTTTTTATCTATGCGAATAAGCCTTTTTTAAAGGGGATAACGATGAGCTTAGAGGAACCAGTTGACCTTCCCAATCATCCCGTTAGTGTGATGTCTGGCGCATTACACTAACGGGATAAGGGCGAAAATGAAAGAATTTGACACAATAATCCGGACTGAAGACGGTGATATGGACACATTCGTTTGCCATCCAGAAGAGGGTGGCCCCCATCCCGCGATCATAATGTATATGGATGCGCCGGGAATTCGGGAGGAATTGCGTGACATGGCGCGCCGCATTGGAACTGCTGGATATTATGTGGTTTTACCCAACCTTTATTATCGCCGAGGCCTAGAAGGAAATTACGGATTTGAACTTGCGCGTATTCGTGAAGATGAGCGCGAACTTCAAAAAATGTTTGACCTGATGAATGATACAACGACCGCGAAGGTTGTTGCAGATACAGGATCAATGCTGAAATTTATCGAAAGTGATGCGCAAGCGAAAGCGGGCCCCATCGGCTGTGTCGGTTATTGCATGAGTGGTAAATATGTTGTGCAGATCGGGGCGACATATGCAGATGAATTTGCTGCTATCGCTTCTTTTTATGGTGTGGGAATTCAGACAGAAGAAGCAGACTCTCCGCATTTAAGCGCCAGTAAAATAAAAGGTGAGCTTTATTTGGCGTTTGCTGAAGAAGATATCTATGTGCCTCCCGCGTTGCTGGAGAGTATTCCGCAAGAAATGACGAAGGCGGGCGTCAACTGTCGCGTGGAAGTCTATCCCGGCACCGTTCATGGTTTCGCTTTCCCTCAGCGCCCCGCTTACAATAAACCGGCTGCGGAGCGTCATTGGGAGAGAATGTTTGCGTTATTCGATAGAAACCTGAAAACACACATAACCGTTTCGTGAATTTGGAACGAGCTGGCCGATGAAGCAAGTAAATTACCTGTCTCTGTTTTCTTAACGGAGACGGGACTTGTGATCTCTATTCCTCCAGACTGGGAACTCGCCACACCGATATTCAGTGAGCAAAAATTATACGAAGAACTATCCGGCCAAATAGATCTCGGCGTTTCTATGGAAATGCACCGGGTTTATCGATACAGGTGACGAGCCTATTCTAGCTCTTCCCTCTTTAACGTTTCAATTTCTTGAAAAAATAACGATCTCAGTTAGACTGCGCGTTGAAACCTTAACGCGCGTTGTCGAACGCTTATTGATTACAGGAAAAATAAATGGACTTTGATGAAATTGTACAGGGCCGACGTTCTATTCGTGGGTACAAGCCGGACCCAATCCCAAAGGACGTTCTAAAAGAAATTATAGAGATTGCCACCCGTGCGCCCTCGTCCATGAATACACAACCATGGCACCTGCATGTTATTAGCGGAGAGCCACTTGATCGTATTCGGGCTGGAAATACAGAAAGAAACCTAGCCGGGGTTCCGCCTTCACGGGAATTCAGGGTTGAAAACAAGTATGAGGGCGTTCATCGGGACCGTCAGGTGAAGGTTGCCGTGCAGTTGTTCGAGGCTATGGGGATTGAGCGGACTGACGCTGAGCGACGCCAAGATTGGGTGCTGAGAGGCTTTCGTCAGTTTGACGCACCTGTCTCCGTCATTATTGCGTATGATAAAGAATTGGAAGGCGATATCCGTCATTTTGATCTTGGTGCTGTAACATATGGTTTGGCACTCGCGGCCTGGAGCCGGGGGATTGGATCCGTCATCAATAGTCAGGGAATTATGCAATCCCCTGTGGTGAGAGAACATGCAGGGATCCCCGATAATCATGTGATCCAGACGTCTGTTGCAATGGGATATCCAGACTTTGATTTTCCGGCAAACAATGTTGTGTCGGCGCGCCGTCCAGTGGAAGAAGTTGCCACTTTCGTTGGCTTCGGTGACTAATTGCTTCTCAAATAAGCCGCTCTTATCCAAGAGTGGCTTATTCTAGCTGACCGTTCGTGCTCCGAGTAATATGCTTTGCGTTTAATTTTTCCAGAAGGCCTTCTTTTTGTAAGTCGCGAAAAGCAGCGTTTAAGTCATCTATTCTATGAGCGCATGCCGCGGTGCGGCTCATTAAAATGTAAATTCCGTTTGATAGGATTGGCCACGGGAGCGCAACAATATGACCTTCAATACCAAGATTTTTGATATGTTTTAATCCTTCAACATATCCGAGAATACCGTAATCGGAGCGTCCTCGATCTAACATTCTGATCATTTGGTCGCTTTTAGGGATTTCATTAAAATCCAAGCGATCAGCCGCGAATTCATCAAATTCATCTCCATAGGAGCCGCCGAGCAATTTTAGTCCAATTCGACCAATAAGATCTTCAAATGAATTTAAGGGAAACTCGTTTCCCTTTTTGACGAAAACGCGTATTTCGTCCTTCCCGAGTAATTCAGAATAGTGGAAATTTTTGGCGCGTTCTTTATTCCAATAAGCACCAAGAACCAGATCAAGCTCTCCAGTTTCTAGCTGATGTAAAATTCGTTTCCACGGCAGATCTTGTTGAATATCCATCGTTAGGCCAATGCGGTCTAATGCCAATTTTGCAGCGTCCGGCAGACTCCCTGTTAGTTCATTCTTTTTGTCTCGATAGACAAAAGGGTACCAATTCTTAATGCCATTGGCCGTGAAGGAGGAGCAGGCCTCCGCGGCGATTGCAAGGGGGGCGTTTAGCGATAGGGTCATTAGCAGAGGAATGACGAGGGCGTGTTTGAATGACTTCATAATGATCGTAGATTCCCTTCCTTGGTCACCTAAGGTATTCTTATCTCATCCACTATAGGGCTAATTTTAATATAAAAAGAGTGCAGATTAAGTCAAATGACGGTGCTCACTTATTCTATTTTGTTAGATTGTTCTAATTTTTTCTTAAAATACGCATCCCGCTTTAAGAGGATCAAAAAGCAAGCGGTAGAAATGCCGTTTGAACTGAATATCATACACATTACCAAAATCTGATAACGCGCGGCGATAAAGGGAGAGATACCGGATAAAATCTGCCCTGTCATCATGCCAGGCAGGGATACCAGCCCTACAGCAAATAATGAATTCGTAATTGGGATCAGCGCTGTTTGAAAGGCCGTGCCTCTCGCTTTATTGTAGCTGACGCCATTATCAATTTCTGAATTAAGGCGGTCAGCGGCTAAACTTAAGCTGGTCATGGCATTGGCAAAAACCATCCCAGCTAAAGGGATCATAAACCGCGGCGAAAACCACGGATCGATTGCTAAAACAAACTGGCTGATTAAAAGGAGCGTTATGCCGCCCCCCAAGCCAATGGAGATGAGAGCTATGATGTAAAGTGAGACGCTGTGGCGTTTGATTGTATTCAGGGCGATCCAGCTAGATATCAGGATCATAATGATTAAGGTGCCGAGGACAACCAGACTGGATTCCGTATCAAAAATATAAATCAACACGTAGCCGACGGTCAGCAACTGAATAAGCATCCGAGCCATGGCATAGATAATATTTCGATAATCCAATTCCCATCGCCACATCAACAGAGTCAGTAGTACAACAGGAATAAACGCCAGTAGCAAGTTGCTGATGGGAATGGTTTCAACCGTCATGTTTTCGTCCTCTGTCGCGAAAGTACTGGGTCCCATTTTCCAGTATGCCGTAGAAACTCATCGAAGGGCATGTTCTCTTTTATAAAAGTGGCCCTCAACGTGAATGCAATTTTAAATGGCAAAGAGGATTGTCGAAAACGGACGGACGGGGTATCTATTTATAGGACTTAACAGAAATCAGTAATTTTATGAAACTACCTTTAACGTCAATACCATTCACAAAAATCGCTTCCGTATACGTAGCGTTCGGCGTGTTCTCAGGCATATTCGTCATCTATCCTTTGACGATGATGATTGTCTGGTTGGAATTTTCCCATAAGGCCGCGAATAACCCGGCATTGGCTGATTTTATGACAAGCCGTTTCTTATTCGGCTTTTTGCCTAAGTTTGAATATGCGGAAATGATCGCCCTATTTTCAATTTTAGGTGGTTTTATAGGCTTGTGTTTTGCTGCCGCGACGTATTCTTTTGCTAGGCAGTCTCGGAGTTTGAAATTCTTGTTAAATGAGCGACAAAAATTTATTCCTCAGATAATCCAATCGGGTGAAACCGAGAACATTGAATTTAAGTCTTCATTGCGTTGGGACATGAGAGAGAATTGTGTAAATAAGTCGCTTGAAACTGTTATCGCAAAAGCTTTAGCTGGTTTTTTCAATTCTCGTGGAGGAGATCTACTAATCGGGGTTGCTGATGATGGGACTATCATAGGCTTGTCTGCTGATTATAGCACGTTAAAGCACGAAAATGCGGATGGGTTTGAGCGAGCTGTAACTGATATCGTAACTAAAAAACTTGGCGGTGATCTCAGTCCAAAACTTCATTTCACTTTTGCGCCAATGTCGAAAAAAGAAGTCTGTATGATATCGGTGGAACCTGCCACCCGCGCTGTCTACCTTCAGGAAGGTAACAACCAGATCTTATACGTACGTGCAGGAAACTCTACCCGAAAATTGGATGTAAAAGAAGCGCTAGATTATGCCCGCACCCGTTGGAAATGACGCGCAGAATATTACCTCCCCGTCCAAACGGGCGCGCGCTTTTCGTTATAGGATTGGCGGGCCTCTAAGCTGTCGGCGCTATCGAATGCACTGGATACAGCTTCGAGCGCTGCTTCTGGCACGTCAGCAAAATCCATATCTTCTAAGCGATACATAAATTCCCGAGTTCGGCTTAAGGCAAGGGGAGACATTACGGCTATTTCTTTAGCAAGCTTCATTGTCTCTTCTCTAAGGTTCGCGCGGGGAACAGTTCTAGTGATAAGACCGGATCGTTCGGCCTCCGCTGCTGAGATCGCTTTACCAGTAAAGATCAGTTCTGCGGCCTTCATGCGGCCCATTAATTTTTGTAAGAACCAAGTATGCATGCCTGGCGGTGCGGCTAAGTTCGGAACGCCGGGATAGCCAAATGTGGCATCGTCGGATGCAATAACCATGTCGCACCCAAACGCCAAGGTGCAAGCCCCTTCGCGGGCGTATCCTTGCACCATAGCAATAATTGGTTTTGATAAGGCGCGCGTTCGCTTAATGCTCTCGACGTAGAAGAGGCGCAGAAAGGCTTTCATTTCGGCGGCGTCAAATTGTTCCATCCATTTAAGATCAACCCCGGCGGATAAGCCTTTGCCTTCACCAGACAACACAATGACTCTGACATCTTCGTCTTTATCGGACAGCTCTAACGCTCGAAAATATTCCAATGTAATGTCGCGATCGATCAAATTTAACGGAGGTCGGTTCAACTTAATCTCTGCAATTCCATCAGCGATTTCGTAAGTAATGAACTTAAAAATTTCGGTCAAGATGTGTCCTCTCTGGCGCAATCTCATTTAGCATGAGCTTATTTTTTTATCGATGCTGCTGCAGCGAATTTTTTACCATCCTAAAACACATGTTTGGGGAAGTCACGACCCAATCAGCGACTGCCCATCAGGGGAGTGGCCATTGAGAATACTTTTACATTGGTTTTATTTGGATTACGGTTATATCACATTTGAACCACCTAATGTGATACTGTCACTGTAGGTTATAAGCTAAACAAAAATAAAAATATCTGGAGAACAGAATTATGAATGCGGCATTAAGAGAATTACTGCAGATACGAAATCGCGCTGATGATGGGTCTGTTGAAATATCAGGCAATGATCCAGTTTATTCCACTAACTTTAAAGTCACGGAGACCGCTGCGGGGGTTCTTGCGGCCACAGGTGTCGCTGTATCAGACATATGGGAGATGAAAACTGGGCGCCGGCAAAATGTATCGGTGGATATTCGGCATGCGGCAGCGGCAATCAACAGTCATAGCTACTTGTCTTACCGCCAACCTGACGGAAGTTATGTGCCCAAGGAAGATTCCCCTATGGCGCAAATGGCTTATGATATTGTGAAGGCTTATCCGACTAAGGATGGGCGTTGGTATTTGCCCCATTTTGGAATTAAGCATTTGAAAGAGCGGGTCCTTGGTATTCTTGACTGTGAGATGTCAATGGACAGTGTCGCGGCGGCAGTGGCGAAATGGGATGCTGAGGCACTAGATGACGCGCTTGCTGCAGCAAATACATGCGGTGGCATAATTCGGAGCGAAGAAGAATGGCTGAACCATCCTCACGGTCAGGCTTTGGCGGCCCAAGCGGTCGTAGAGATAGAAAAGATTGGCGATAGTGATCCAGAACCTTTTTCAGAAGGCGGCCCGGCGCTTCACGGTATCCGTGCTTTGGATCTCACGCGCATTCTTGCGGGACCAGTAGCGGCGCGGACATTAAGCGAACATGGTGCCGATGTTTTGATGGTGGCGGCGAAAGGAATTCCGCAGCTGAAAAAATTTGTTATTGATCTTTCTCACGGCAAACGCAGCTGTTTTTTGGACCTCAATATGGCGGAGGAAGCCGCGCGCTTGAAAGAGCTTGTGAAGGATGCAGATGTTTTCTCTCAAGGTTACCGTCCGGGAGTGTTGGACGCGCGAGGTTTCGGTCCTGAAGAGCTTGCAGCCCTCCGTCCGGGGTTGGTCTATACGTCTATAAACTGCTACGGCTCAGGGGGCCCCTTTAGTGATCGCGGAGGGTGGGAGCAGGTTGCGCAATCCGTGACAGGTATAAGTCATGAAGTTAGCAACCCGCCCGCGCTATTACCCGTTTTTGTTTGTGATTATATGACCGGCTATCTTGGCGCTTACGGTACGATGTTGGCATTAGCCAAGCGGGCGAAGGAGGGAGGCAGCTATCATGTGAAGGTCTCCCTGTGCCAATCAGCCATGTTCCTTCAACGCCAAGGGCGCGTTGCCTACCCGCAAGAGGGAATGGGCCTTACAGGCGAAGAAGTAGCTCCTTTGCAGATTGATAGTGACACAACATACGGCCAACTGCGTCATTTAGGACCGGTCGTTAAATTTTCGGAAACAACCCCAAAATGGTCGTGCCCATCGCCTGCCCTCGGCGGGGATGCTGCTGAATGGCTTGATAGGAGCTGAATGCAGTTTGCATTTGTATTGAGAGTTACTGATTTTCTCTTTGAGGTTTCTTATTAAGTCACCAGCGTAAGTTAGTAATATTCCGTACATCCGGGAAAATACTGCGGTGGGAAAAGTGCTGCTGAACAAAGAGTCCTGCAAAAACTTGAAGAGCGTCGGTTGTCGAAAGTAGAGCAGACCAGTCACTCAAACGCTTCCTGTGTTTGTTTTGATATGTTAGAATTATCTAAATCAACAACATAAGAGGCGGATATGGCTAAATATCGGACACTCGCATTTGTTGGACTTGTGAGTTTATGCGGTGGGATCGCGAGTAATCTTGTCTTTGCAGACACCCCGGTTCGCCAAGTCACGATTGATTGTAAGCTCATCGAGGCTACTGCTGATCCGCTGACTATAGGGGCTAATTTTGATGTCGGTAGCGGCGCTGAACTAGGAAATAGAGCGACTAGCCAAGCCAAAAGCCAAGCATTGGGAAGTATTCTTGGTGGCTCATCCAGCGGCGGTTTCGGCTCCAGCGGAAGTTCTGGGGGAAGCAGCCTGTTTGGGAGTAGCAACTCAGCTGATACCGGACCTAAGACTGGGGATGACCCGACTATTGGAAGCTTTGTTAGTGGAAGCTCCGATGGCGTTAATTATTCCTTGCGCCCGAACATAGGTCCAGGAAACAAATTGACTGTCAGTCTTGATCTGAAAGATGTCCCGGGTGATGGCACTTTCCACAGCCAGTGGCTACGTGACTTTAAGGGAAACTATCATCTGCCTGTGAAATATATCATCATAACTCTGTATAATGATTGGAGTTTGACTGTCCGGTGGACCTACGACCGTTATGTGGATGGAGAGCATGTTGAACATCAAGAAGGTGGCTGGTCAGAAAGTGGACGCGATAACATCGGCAGTATACGCCTAAACTTTAGTGGCAAGGAAGGTCAAGAGAACGCTATTTGGAACCGCTTGGGATTTGGTACTGCGACAAAAGGCGTCCGGCATCTGGTAACAGAATATGATCTGCCCTCTGAAGTGATAAATGGGGCTTGCCCCGTGCGGCTGACCAACCATATCAGTCTGCCCGATAAAGACCCGGTGACAACAGTTCCGTTGCTCGGGGATATACCAATGTTGGGTGCCCTGTTTAAGTCAGAGGCCAAGAGAGACGAACATCGAAATCTGATAACATTTATTACGCCACATATAATTCAAGACGCATCTGACTAGTGGAGCAATCCCAACGTCATTTTTGTGATTGCACTTAAGTTAGGCACTCTATCAATTTGAATTATAGGTTCGCTAGATAGGCGGACCGGGAACATCTTCAACGTCGATGAATTACCCGGTATGGACCTTGGTTGACAATTCGTCATATAGTACAATAAATCAGTCTAATCGCACGGGGAGCAACCCATGGGCCCAACTTCAAATAGCTATATTTCGCAACGCATTAAACTTCACTATGTGGATTGGGGTAACCCAGAAGCGCCACCATTATTGTTAATACACGGTGGCCGTGACCATTGTAGGAACTGGGACTGGGTTGCCGAAGAGCTGCGTCGTGACTGGCATGTTATTGCGCCTGACATGCGTGGACACGGAGACAGTGGGTGGTCAACAGATGGCAATTACAATATCCAAGGTTATGTTTATGATATTGCCCAGCTTATTCATCAAAAGGAATTAGACCCAGTAACCATCGTCTCGCATTCAATGGGCGGTAATATTGCTTTGCGTTATGCCGGGCTTTATCCGCAGAACGTCAAAAAACTTGTTGCTATTGAAGGTCTTGGTTCTTCACCCAAGATGATCAAAGAAGCACAAGCCGTTCCAATATCCGATCGTTGGCGCGATTGGATTGACAAAAAACGCGCTGCCAGTGCTCGTACACATCGCCGATATGAAACATTTGAAGATGCTCTTGCGCGCATGAAAGCCGAAAACGGCCATTTGTCTGATGAACAAGCACTCCATCTGACGACCCACGCGGTAAACCAGAATGAAGATGGTACTTTTAGTTGGAAATTTGATCATTATATGCGCGTTTGGGCGCCTTTTGACATAAGCCAGGAAGAAACCCAGAAACTTTGGGGAGAGATTACCTGCCCTACTATGCTGTGTTATGGCAATGACAGTTGGGCATCAAATCCGGCCGAGGATGGGCGTCTAAAATATTTCAAAAACGCTATCGTGAAAAACTACGATAACGCTGGCCATTGGTTGCACCATGACCAGTTTGATCAGTTTATGGCAGACTTAAGAGGCTTTTTATAAGCTGATTTGAATGTTTGAGTTTTAATTCGCAGGTTTAACGCGAATTTTCCTCTTTTTAATTTTCGTACCATGCAATTTTTCAATAGCAATCATTGCTTCTTCTTCGACCGCCATTTCGACAAAACCAAAGCCTTTTGAGGCCCCCGTCTCGTCATCGGAGACAAGGTTGAAGGCTGTCACAGTGCCGTGGGCTTTGAAGAGTTTTTCTAAATCTTGTTCGTCAAAATCAAAGGGCAGGTTGAGGATAATGAGTTTCATGTCGGTTCCAGTAATGAAAGAGGCGCGCGCGTTAAGCATCGCGTCGGGGTTTAACGAAATCAATTCTCAGGCAGGCTACAATTTCAATACTTTAAGCGTACCTGTGATGCCGAGGGCTTCTTTAGTAGCTTGGATGTTGTCGTTTAAACCCGCCAGCTTCTTCTGGGCGAGGGCTTCTTCCGGCTCGTTCTTCTCACCGTTTTCTGTTTGCTCATGTTTAAGATGATCGATCTTTGATTTCGTGCGGCCCCGTTCAACCAAATCACTCATGAGGCTCACTCGGGCTTTATCAAAGGCAACCTCTTCAATTTTCAAGCCAAGAGATTGAAGTTCTGTGATGTCAGGCAATTCATCACAGAATCCAAAAATGATTTTGTCATGCCGATATCCATGCTTCTCAACGGTGCATTTTTTCTTAATCTCATTGATGTCCAGCCGATAATCGCTCTGAGGCTTGGGCGTGAGTTTAAAAATTTGCATGATGTCTGTCCTATTTTTGGGAGAGGTCTTACCCCTACCATCTGAGAGTTCTGCTGCGGATAATCACTTTACGCTCATATTTCCTGATGCCGCATTTAGTGCACTTCTATCTGATGTGTCGGTTGGGGGCAAGCGGACTTGCTGAAAGTTTATACATCTCTGTCTGATCGATAATTTGGCGAAGATATTCAAAGTTCAATGGTATTTTTATGATTTAGGACTTGGTCTTGATAGGTTCGGCGCGCATTAACTCTACGCGTTTTTCCGGGGAGGTGGTGTTTGGCGAAGCCTATACTAGAATACGTGGTTTAAGGAATCGTGTGGGCGGTATAAATTGGCTAGGCTATAAAAAAGGATAGGCTTTACCTAAGCGAGGTGTTTTGGTCTTCTTGCGCCATGCAGTTATAATTATCCGCTATCAGTGATGCGCTGAATTTTACTTCTTCACTATAATTGGGGAGATTTTGATTTTGTACAATTTTATTAACGCTTTTCAACGTTTTACCGAATGGTTATAATAAGCTTTATGCATCGTATGTTAAAAAACTGGCCCTATATAACCGCCATTCTCATTGGTACTTTATTTTCGGCGGGAGAGGTTTCTGCACAGAAAGAAACTGACCATATTGCTATCATGGAACAACCTCCCTACGGCTTTCTTGACGAAAAAGGACAGGCGTCCGGTTATCTTTTTGATATTGGAAATGCCATCCTTAAAAAGGCAAACATGCCAGAGACTGTAAAGTTGCTTCCTATGAAGCGCCTTTTTAAACATTTGGAGTATAAAACAGTTGATTGCACCTTGCTTGCCGCTAGCCCTTTCACGCGTTCCCATTATCGCCTAATAGAGCCAACTGGATTATTTCTGTCTCCGGCAATTGTCCCCAAGGCTGGCATCGATCTAAATCGGTATGAAGATTTACACGGGTTGTCAATTGGGATTCCACGAGGTGTGAGCTTTGATGATCGTTTTGACCAGGATGAAACTCTCAAAAAACTCTCAATTTACAACTATCGGCAAGCTGTAAAGATGCTTGAAAAAGGCAGGGTTGATGCCATAGTAGGTGTGCTTGGCAGTTATCTTTTCAATGCACGTGCATTGGGCTATCAGGCGGATAAAATATTTGGAACACCTCTTATCTTTAAAAAAATTCCTATTTGGCTTGTTTGCCGCCAGGATGACCCTTCTCTTGAGGTTGAGGAAAAACTAAAAAAGGCTACAATTGAGCTCCGGCAAAGTGGCGTTATTTCAAAAATCGCTGAAAAATATCTGGGTGTCCGGAACAATTAGTAATTCCTGAATGAGTCGTATGGACCATCTAACAGGAGAAAAGTTTAAACTGTCCAATGACTGCTATGAGTCAACTTGAGAAGTTTTCGGCGCTCTGAGATCATTATCTGCTCCGTCCCATTCAACAGATATACTTTATGTCATGTTTTGTCAGCGAGTTAATTTAAAGAGAAAAATGATTGAACAAATTTTTTTTTACCATAAGTTTCTGAAATATCATAAAAAATGATGTGATAGAGGCGAACCCAAGCCGCCGACACGCGGTTCAAATCAGATAATGGTGTTGACAAAAACGACTTATTCGTTCCTGTTATGTTCTTTTCGCAGAGATAATTGGAGAATTTATTTATGGGAAAATCTACCCAACTGAACAAAATTCAGCGAGAATTCATCGAGGCCCAACCCCTATTTTTCGTTGCGACGGCTGGTCGTGATGGGCGTGTGAATGTCTCGCCAAAAGGAATGAACACACTCAAAATTGTCGATAACAACCGGATTGTTTGGCTTAATTTGACGGGAAGTGGGAATGAGACGGCGGCGCATCTGGTTGATATAAATCGCATGACGCTAATGTTCTGTGCGTTTGAAGGCGATGCTCAGATTCTCCGTGTCTACGGTCAGGCCAAAATTATTCATCAGAAAGATGCTGCGTGGCAGTCTGCTTTGACTGATTTTCCTGTAATCGCTGGGAGCCGGCAAGTCTTTGAATTGACCATTGATCTTGTTCAAACGTCTTGCGGCACGGGTGTTCCGTATATGAATTTTGTTGAGAGCCGGGGAGAAAAGGAGCTAGTTCCCTATTATGAAAATATGGGACCAGAGGGCGTCAAAAATTATTGGCGTAGAAAAAATTCTTTAACTATCGATAATATGCCAACAGGAATTCTTGATGAAAACTAATGTGCCTCATGCATAAGAGCCAAAATTAAAAATAATTCATTGTGAATGTTTTAACTATTGGCTGGAAGTATTATCCGCAATAGTAGTGGCTATTTCAGGCTGTATTGTTATGGTTTTCTTAAGTACATTATTGTTGGGGGCGATATTGTGAAAATTTTTAGAAAATCAAACACCGGAATAAAGAAAAAGTCGTTCGTTGTTCTCGCTGTGATGTCGTTTATATCATTTGTACTATTTCAAACTGAGTCGCTTCAGGCTCAAGAGATTGTAACTTTTCCCTCTGCTCCTACTCCCATTTCACCCTTTAAGCTTAAGAAAGCAAAAGCTAACGGAGTGATCTTAACAGCAGAACCTGGGATCACGCTGACCGGGCACTTGTTTCGCCCCAGTGTTGGCGGTAGCCGACCGGCAGTCATAATATTGGTCAGTGGGGATGGATTGCAGCCGTCACATCTAAGCTGGGCCAAACTAATGGCTGAATGGGGGTATGTGGCTCTCGTTATAGATAGCTTTAGGTCAAGAGGAGGTACTGACTCTAGAGATACCCCTTCCGTTGGTATGCCCGCAGACGCCTTGAACGGCGCTCGCTACATGAAGACGCTGGAATTTGTAGATAGTAACCGGATTGGTCTTTTGGGGTTTTCCATGGGAGGGAGCCGGTTATTTTCAATTTTGGGAAAGTCGGGTGAAAACAAATCCAATAACGGAACATTCAAGTTTGGCGTCGCGTTTTATCCCAACTGCTTTGCTGACATGGCATTGCAGGTCCCTTTTTTGGTCTTTGCTGGGGAAAAAGACAACATAATGTCCGTTGGGAGTTGCAAAGCCGCTCTCAAAGAAGCGCCAAAACATGAAAATGAAATATCACTTGTCCTATATTCAGGTGCTACACATTTCTTTGATAATCCCAATTACCGTAAAGATCCAACGCAGACCCGTGCAAAGGCCTCTCTTCCCATATATTTTGCGACTAATCATTACGATAAGAACGCTCACGAGGACTCGATGATAAAGGTTCGAGATTTTCTGAAAAACAATATCGGGCAGTAAGGGGAAAGTGGTGCCCAGAGGTGGATTCGAACCACCGACACGTGGATTTTCAGACCAGCGTATATACTGGTGGAGGGAAACTAATCACTATTACCTAGTCTGACACTGCTCCCTATAGGAAATGCTCTCCAACTTGGAGGCGTTTACGCAAGTTGAGGGTCCGTTATTAATTGTAGAGCGGACCAATGCATGAAACTGTCTCTATGGGCCACTGTCGACACCCAAGCTATGGAATAACATCCTATCTTTGCGATCATTTCTGGCGCAATATGTCAGAGTGAACCAATAAGATCAGATAATTTAAGTTCCATAAAACTTACAGGATATAGGGGCACATATGTTGGCTAACGCAACCAGCTAGAGCAGACTGTCCACCATGCATCCCGCCAATCAACGGATACTGAAATTGCATACTGCGAATAATACTATTTCCATTTAGTGTAATGTTATGTGTATTCTAATATAATGCATACTATTCACGTGTGCATATTAATTTGGAATAAGAATGTTTAGCCCCAGAAATCAATCATTGGCCGGATTACTCCTAGCCGTTTTGTTTATTTTGATCAGCCAAACCCCTGCTTTTGCCAATGAGAAAAAACCGCTTCGATTTTGCTATGGAAACTGGGAGCCGTTTATCTTCGAAAACGATCAGGGACAGGTAGAAGGCGTTGCCGTTGATCTGATCACCATTGCGCTGACCGGAACGGAATATGAAGCCGTTTATGAATCCATGCCTTATAAGAGATGCTCCGATGAAGTGATGCGTGGCCGCAAAGATGTGGTAATGTTCCTCTCACCTGGCTCACTGGATGTGCTGGAGAGCAAAAGTGTATTTGCCTACTGGTCCGTGGCGGCTATTGTTCACAAAAATGACCCTCTGAGCCGATTTTCAGCAAGTGCGGATCTGAATGGTAAATCCCTTCTTGTGATTGATGGCTATGCCTATCCCGGCGTCCTCGGGCAATGGATCAAGACCAGCAACCAAGTCATCGCTGTCAATTATGGTAAAGAGAAAGACGAGGATTACCTCCGGCCTTTTCGCATGCTGGAAGCGGGACGTGCCCATGTCTTCTTTGAAGATAGTTATTGGGGGCGCGAACTTATCAAGGATAACCAGCTTGATCTAAAGGTCCTCATGCCGTCGATTGTGGTGGAGGCCAATCGCCTCGGCTTCACTTACGGTCTGGAAGAAGTTCGCGAAATGATTGATGACAATCTTTCGAGGCTCAGTGCGGCAGAACGGGACCAGATTTTCCATAAGCATAGCGGTCAGTCTGAAGCGGATTTCTCCACGTCTTTTACGGAAAACTAAACCCAACCAAATCACTATCGTACCAATTGGCAAAAGCTCACTAAAATGCCATCCAACTAAAATAGTTCGGAGTGTTAGTCGATGGATGATGTACTGCTTAACGTGATTTTACCGATCGTTTTATCGGTGGTGGTGTTCACGATGGGGCTGACGTTAGGCGAGATTACACCCGCTATGAAACTGAAATTAGCCGCATAATTCTACAAGCAGACCCCATTAAAAATGGGGGAATTACCATACCTGCCAATCTCTTGACACCCACGCCTCAACGCCATTACTTCCGATGACAGACTTTTGTTCTTTTCTGGCGCATTTGAGACCAAATCAGGATCGTCAATTTATTCCGCTTTTGGCTGCGGGTTCAACCGGTCAACGCAACACAAAGCAGAACATCGAACTGCCTCCTTACAGGGAAAATAAATGTTTGTTGTTGAGGAGAAAGCTGACTGACGATTTAGAGGTGCCGGTATAGGCAAGGCTGTTAACTCAAATCAGCAGTCCGCGGATACTTATGGTTTGGGAAAAAGTGGTGCCCAGAGGCGGATTCGAACCACCGACACGCGGATTTTCAGTCCGCT
>JBALXM010000133.1:0-2814 GCA_036960695.1 Sneathiella sp. | reverse complement strand
TCCAAGGCACGCCGCCGCCGACCCAAGTTAGCCCTTCCATGTCAATGAATTGATTTCCCGAAGTTGTGAGGATATACGGACTTGAATTTATCACGTCAAAAGTGCTAGTTTCAGACCAAGCATCAACACTCTTGGTTGAATTTGCAGGATAAATGAGAAAAAAGGTTAAGAAGATGAGCAAGTAAAGACGTATAATTTTCAAAGCCCAGATTCCCCAATTAGCAAAATTGTACTCTATGCTTAATATAATATCTCCAAAAACCATACTACTTAAGAATAACGCATTTTATTTACATTTTATTTTGTAAAATTAAATAAATAACATTTTCTATTGATATTTCTTAAATACTGAATATCTTTGGGTTAGTCAGTATGGAAGACAAGCAGGACAAAATGATAAAACAGGTTGATTTTATGAATCTAGAGTCAGAGGCTGCCCGCCTAAGAGGCGAATATGGTCATTTAGATGGTGCTGAGCTCCTTGAAGCACTCGTAGCAAAAGAGCTCAACGGTCGAATTATGGTAACTTCTTCCTTTGGCGCAGAATCCGCTGTCCTGCTGGACTTAGTCGCTAAAGTAGATCAATCAATCCCTGTTGTTTTTCTTGATACCAAGCGCCTTTTCGGGGAAACCTTAAGATATCAAAAAACACTCACAGATCTATTCGGACTGGAAGATATCCGCATCATTCGTCCCGACAGCGGGGCTCTTGAACGTATTGATTCCGATGATATGCTTTTCACCACTGATACTGACGCATGCTGTAACGTTCGAAAAGTCGAACCACTCAGTAATGCGCTGAAATCATTACGGAAAGAAGGCTTTACCTCGTGGATTACGGGCCGCAAAAGATATCAATCAGATACTCGGGGAACACTCGATTCGATTGAAGCCTCAGAGGATTTTTTAAAAATCAATCCCCTGGCTCGGTGGAGTAATGCGGACATAAAAACTGCCTATCTCGCAAAAAACCTCCCCCCCCATCCTTTAGTAGCGGATGGTTTTTTGTCCATTGGCTGCATGCCTTGCACCGAACGCACGCAAGAAGGCGGCGACGCCCGCTCTGGCCGCTGGTCTGGTCGGGGGAAGACCGAATGCGGCATTCATGTACCGCGCGAGTTAAGCCAAGCCTCTTAAATTTTTAATTCACACAAAAATACAGTTATTTAAATTTATACTACATTTTTCTTGCGTTATTTAAAATGTTTCCTATATTAAATAGTGAAGAATTTATTTAACGGTATTACGAATTGTATTGATCAGGAGCGAAATTATGGCTTTGCAAATATTCACAGCATCTTTACTCAAAGAAGGTCACGTGGTGTATCTATGCCTGGAAGGCAACGCAGCCTCTTGGTCAACGGATCTGGTTAAGGCAACGACTTCTAATCAGGTAACTCTTGAACAATTACAAATAGCCGCTGACCGTTCAGAGCGTGAGAATATGATAATCGCGCCTTATGCTGTCGATGTTGAATTGGAAAATTCTGAAATCATCCCCGTAACAAAACGGGAAAAAATCCGTGCGAGCGGTCCTACGGTTGCAATCCCCGTCTCTGTGCAGTTTCAGGACAATATCCAAAATTCCTACGCAGCCTGAATAAACCAGAAAAGAAAACTTGAGCTAGAAAATGTATCAATATTCCCAGCAGGATCACCAACTGCTGCTTGAACGCGTCTCACAATTTCGAGGACAAGTTCAGCGCCGCTTAAAGGGTGATCTCTCAGAAGACGAGTTTAAACAGCAGCGCCTGCGTAATGGCCTTTACCTGCAATTGCATGCCTATATGTTGCGTGTTGCGGTTCCTTACGGCCTTTTGTCAGCCGATCAAATGCGGACTTTAGCGCATATTGCTCGTAAGTATGACAAAGGGTATGGGCATTTCAGCACGCGCCAAAACATTCAATATAACTGGCCGCAGCTCGAAGATGTACCCGCAATTCTTGATGATTTGGCTGCCGTTGAAATGCACGCCATTCAAACAAGCGGTAACTGCATACGCAATACAACATCCGATCCTCTTGCCGGCGTTGCCCGCGACGAGATCGAAGACCCTCGCCCATATTGCGAGCTAATCCGTCAATGGTCCACATTCCATCCAGAATTTAACTTTCTTCCCCGTAAATTCAAAATCGCTGTCAGTGGTGCTATGCACGACCGGGCCGCCGTTGCGGTTCACGATGTTGGGCTTCGCCTTGTGAAAAACGATGCGGGCGAGCTTGGAATGGAAGTTTATGTTGGTGGTGGGCTTGGACGCACACCAATGATCGGTAAATTGATCCGAAAATTCTTGCCGCCTCTGGACATGCTCACTTATCTGGAAGCAATTTTGCGGGTTTATAATCAATTAGGCCGACGGGACAATCTGTATAAAGCACGGATTAAAATCCTTGTTCACGAAACCGGTGAAGAGAAATTCAGAGAATTGGTTGAAGCCGAATGGCAGAAAATCAAGGATTCAGGTTTGCGTTTAAGTGAGCAGGATGTAACCAACATCAAAGCCCATTTTGCTGATCCTTCCTATGAGGCGCTTTCTGATTTTGATGAAGCATTTGATAAAGAGCTCCTCTCGGATACTGAATTTGCGCGATGGGCCGACAAAAACATCGAGCTCCATAAAAACGATGGGTACAGAGTTGTTTATTTATCCCTGAAATCTCGAAACCGCCCTCCTGGTGACGTGACAGCAGATCAGATGGATGCAATTGCGGACTTGGCCGATAAATACAGCCTCGGCCAATTACGCTCGACCCACAGGCAAAATCTGGTTTTGACGGATGTTAAGCTTACCGATTTACATAGCCTTTGGTTGG
>JBALXM010000132.1:0-2875 GCA_036960695.1 Sneathiella sp. | reverse complement strand
CGAAATCGTCCACCATTCCGTTCCGCAAAACCACAACCTTGTCCACTTGCTTTAAGACATTGGGGCGATGAGCAATGACGACAATTGTCATGCCCTCTGCACGTAATGTAGTCATGGCCTGCATCAATGCGGCCTCGCCAAGACTGTCGAGACTTGCGTTGGGCTCATCCAAAACCAGAAGACAAGGATTGCCAAATATGGCTCTGGCGAGGGCGATGCGCTGTCTTTGACCACCTGAAAGGGATGCGCCACCATCGCCAATCTGGGTCTCATATCCTTTTTCCATACGAAGGATCATCTCATGAACGCCCGCTTTTGTCGCAGCAGCTATCACGTCATCGGGGGCACCTTCCCCCATTCTGGCGATGTTTTCTCGTATCGTGCCTGAAAAGAGTTCTATGTCTTGGGGTAAATATCCAACATATTTTCCACGATCATTTGATGGCCATTCTGACATATCCATATTGTCGAGCCGTGCGTGGCCCGACCGTGGGGTTAAGTTGCCGATAATCAGTTTGGCCAATGTTGATTTTCCGGAAGCCGTTGGGCCAATAAGGCCTACTGTTTCGCCGGGTTTTAAATTAAAACTGACATTTCGAAGGACCGGCTCAGAACTTCCAGGATGTATATAACTTACAGCCTCGATATCGATCGCGCCAGTTGGCCGCGGGAGTGGCATGGCTTGATCGGTCTCAGGGGCGGCATTGAGTTTTGCTTTTAAGCGGGCATACGCGGAGCGAGCAGCAAGAAACCCCTTCCAGGTTCCGATTGCTTGCTCAACAGGCGCTAAAGCACGCCCCATTATAATAGAGCCCGCAATCATTGAGCCGGGGCTCATATCACCTTGAATCACAAGCCAAGCGCCGGCACTCGATACGCCGATTTGTAGCACCATTCTAAAAAACTTGGATACCGCAGCGATAATGCCACCGCGATCACTTGCCTTCCCTTGTTCTATCAGTGCGCCTTCTTGTGATTTGTTCCATTTTTGAATGAGATTAGGCATCATTCCCATGGCTTCAATGACATCTGCATTTCTAGCTGCGGCATCGGCTTGATGCATTGCGGTTGTGGTATGACGTCCAGCTTCACCCAAAAGGCGGCGGGTCATAATTTCATTAAATAGGGCGATACCAAAAAGAATAGCCGCGCCAATAAGGGCCATGGCACCGAGGAGGGGATGAAGGAGGAACATTATTCCGAGAAAAATTGGCGAAAAGGGGATGTCTAGTATAGGGAAGACGCCGGGGCCTGTTAAAAAATTTCGGAAGGTTCCCAGATCCCGTAACCCTTGAATATTCGCATCCTGGGCTGTCTTTAGGGTGGAGAGGATGCTGGCGGTTAAGGCGGCGCCACCTAACCGTTTTTCGAGCCAGGTACTTAAGCGGACAAGAACATAGGTCCGAACAGCTTCCAGCGAAGACATGGTTAAAAGCGCAACAATCGCAATTAGCATTAACATTAAAAGTGTATCAGTATTTCTGCTAGTGATAACGCGATCAAAAACCTGCATCATAAAAAGCGGCGCTGTGAGCATCAGCAAATTAATCCCAAGCCCAAACACCGAAATGATAACAAATACCTGTTTTGCTTTACTCAGCGTCTCCGCTAGTAAGGTGTTTTCTTTCTGTCTCAATGTTACCTGTCTATCTACTGGCTTCAAGCAATAACGACCTAATTGAACTTTTCAGTTAACAGGACGATAAGTTTATACTTTTTGTGAGGTATCTGCTACCAACAACATAGGAAACCGTTGCCAATAAACAACGGTTGATGGAACATTTGCATCAAAAGTCCCCTAAGCGATTTTACAGCACCCAATTTATCAAATATATTACTGTTTAAATGAATATCTGTTTAAGATGCCTGTAGAATTTGTAATTTTTATGGCCGCGGGAGGCGCAAGTGACAAGTCGTAATTCTCTATTGAGTTTAACCATGAAAGTGCTATTGGTTATTGGGGCCTTGGTGGTTTCAGCTTGTAGCACTCCACCTGAGCTATCCGGCGCCGCGCCAGACAAACTTATGGCTGCGCCAGAGTATATTATTGGTGCGCGTGACGAGTTAAGTGTTTTTGTTTGGCAGAATCCTGATCTCTCCGTAACTGTTCCTGTTCGCCCTGACGGGAAAGTTTCGACCCCATTGATCGGCGACATGCAAGCCGCCGAAAAAACAGCGACCCAGTTATCTGAAGATATTGCTGAAAAACTTAAGACATTCATTGTGGATCCAGTTGTAACTGTCTCAGTAATCGAGTTTTCTGGCCCTTATGACAGGCAAGTTCGTATTGTTGGGCAAGCTGCGCAGCCGATGGCTATTGCTTTCAATGATAGAATGACATTACTCGATGCGATGATTGCTGTTGGCGGTATGACGGAATTTGCAGCGGGTAATCGGTCCATTGTTGTCCGGGTAGAAGACGGTGTTGAGAAATCTTATACGGTAAGACTGGATGATTTGCTTTTGGATGGCGATGTTTCAGCAAATATTCCTTTGCTGCCAGGCGATATTATCATTATTCCTGAAAGCTGGTTCTAGGACAGACTCATTTATTGTAGTTCAAACTTTAGTTAGCGGGTCTGGTTGTGAGAAAAGAAACCTCGGTCAATAGCCGTCACACATATGCAAGGCACAGGCCTCGTACTTTACCAGTTAAAGTATTGTTGATGGCAAGTGTGGGAGTGTGCGTTCTATCCACTTCTGTGTCCGCTAACGAATGGACAATCGACCCTTATGTTGGGATGAGTGAGCAGTTCTCTGACAATGTACTTGGAACCACGTCTAACGAAAAAAGTGATTTCATAACAAGCCTTGAAACGGGGTTTACAATAACGGGCGAAACTCTGCGGACTGATCTCAGTATTTCTTATGATCT
>JBALXM010000033.1:23125-39251 GCA_036960695.1 Sneathiella sp. | reverse complement strand
AATAAGTCGGTGGCTTATGGTTTCCTACCGACCTCATTGGTGGAAAATGGCAGAGAAGTTGAAATAGAAATCCTAGGCAAACGTTTGCCTGCAAAAATGTTTATTGAAGCCCTGTTTGATCCTCACGGGGAGAGAATGCTCGGGTAGAAAATACCTGTTTTATCCAGTCTTCGGCCTCAATATATTCCCACGCAGAAGTCCATAATTGGTTTTGTTGGAAAATAAATCGAAATTATTCTTTAAAAATAATAAAAATCGATTTACTGTTTTCGCAATACCGTTGGAAATACAGAACATCGCACCACGAGCTGTTACTGTAAAAGGGAATGAAATGTCTGATTATTATGTGAAAAACTTAGCTGTTCTTTTGCCGTTAGAAATGGCGTCGAATATCGTCGATTTTGCGCTGGATGCGGGAAGGGAAGCTGGATTATTACCTTTGACCGTCGCCGTTCTGGATACCGGGGGGCATTTACTGGCGTTCAAGCGAGAAGACGGATGCGGCATCATGCGCGGTGATATTGCCATTGGCAAAGCATGGGGTGCGTTGGGGATGGGAATTGCTAGTCGTACTATTCGGGATCGCCTTGCCGATCGCCCGTCCTTTCAAAGCGCCCTTGCCGCAGCGTCCCAAGGACGCTTTGTCCCAGTTCCCGGTGGTGTCCTCGTTTGTAATGAAGAGGGATATGTGATCGGTGCCGTTGGGATTAGCGGAGATGCTTCTGATAAGGACGAATATTGCTCAATTACCGCGATTAAAAAGACGGGACTTATTTCCTCTCCCCCTGTGCCTTCAGCGAATTGGCAAAAAGCGGGATTGTGAAATTGTTTTCGATAAAATAAATATTATCAATAAAATATCGAAAATAAATTGATTTTACATAAAGGATCGATATATTCTGAAAAATAGGAAAAGTATGTATTAGAATGGGAGGCCCCGGTGGTGGCTAATAAGTTCGAGAATGTGTTTAAGGTCTCCTTTCTTGCGATTGCGACTTCAATTCCGCTGCTCAGTATTTTATGGGCTGCGCAAGCGCCCATATATTTGGGGTTAGAAATTGCAAAAGAGCAGTTTCTCGTCAGTATTTTAGGCCTCTCCATCTCTCTTGCCCTAATGGGTGCCGCTAAGAGAAAATGGGGATCTTACTTTGCTTATTCATTGGCGGCGCTTTCCATCCTGATTTTTGGCTTTATCGGTTTTAATTACACGCGATTTCAGTTCGATTTTCCCTACCTTACCTTCGAGATGCAGGCTTTATCTGTTGTTGCTGTGGCGCTGGTCACGATGGCAATTTTCAGAACGGGAGGCTGGGTGCTTTTAACGATTATTGGAGGGTTTTTCCTGTTCGCCCTCTTTGGCGACCAGCTTCCCGCTCCTTTAACGGCATCCCCTGCAACTCTTGCCGAAATTCTTGTCTATTTAACCTTTGATCCGAATGCCTTACTCGGGACGCCCCTTAGTGTTGTGGCGTCCATCGTGGTTGTTTTTATATTCTTTGGAAAATTACTTGTGAAAACAGGGTGCGGTGAGTTTTTTATTGATTTGGCTATGGCCGTAATGGGGAAAAGTCGCGGCGGGGCTGCAAAAATATCCATTGTCGCCTCAGCATTGTTCGGCTCTATTTCAGGCAGTGCGATCTCTAACGTGGTGACGACGGGGGTAATGACGATCCCCCTTATGAAGCGATCAGGATATTCGGGAGCCCAATCGGGGGCAATTGAGTCAATTGCATCAACCGGCGGTCAGTTGATGCCGCCTATTATGGGGGCCGCGGCTTTCTTAATGGCGCAATCATTGGATATTCCCTATTCGGATGTGGTCATCGCGTCCCTGTTGCCGGCAGTCCTTTATTATTTTTCTGTCTTTATTCAGGTGGATTTAATCGCGGCTAGGGACATGATTGCAACGGCAGATAAAGAAAGTCGCTCAGTCAGGGATGTCCTGAAAGAGGGATGGCACCTTTTATTGCCTTTTGCCGTTCTTATGGTCGCCATGTTCCAGTTTAACGAACCTGCTGAATTGGCGGCCCTTTATGCAGCCCTTGCTATTGCTGTTGGCGGTTTTTTTAAAGGATATGCCGGAAACCGTCTCACCTTAAAAGGCTTGATTAGCTGTTTCCCCGAAACGGGAAAATCACTGGTTGAGCTAACCATGATTGTTGCGGGGGCTGGATTTGTCATCGGCTTGTTGAACTTATCAGGGGGCGGGTTCGTGCTGACCCTTGCATTGATAGATCTTGGGGGGACGCATATTGCAGCGCTACTTCTCGTTTCTGCTGGAATTTGTATTCTTTTGGGTATGGGGATGCCAACCTCTGGTGTTTATGTTTTGCTCGCGGCGCTCGTGGCCCCGTCTTTAGTAGAGACCGGAATTGAGCCCATCGCAGCTCATATGTTTATTCTCTACTTTGGCATGATGTCCATGATTACGCCTCCTATTGCGCTGGCAGCTTTTTCCGCGGCGACCATAAGTGGGGCAAGTCCGATGCGAACGGGAATGGAGGCGATGCGCATGGGTTGGGTGGCCTACGTGGTCCCCTTCCTGTTTGTGTTCAGTCCGGCTCTGCTCCTTCAAGGTGATACGCCGACAATTTTATTGAACTTAGCCTTTGTTTTGGGAGGCATTTACCTGGTCTCCGTTGCCGTTGTTGGGTATTTCCTGGAAGCACATGGGCCATCTAAAAGATTTTTACTGCTTGGGGCGGGACTTGGGGCGTTGATTTCAACAGCGGTTCAGTCAGGCGGGAATATGGCAACAGTGATCGCCTTGACTTCAGGTGGATTGGTGTTGAGCTGGGAATATGTAAGCCGCCGAAGAGCGGTGAGTAGATAAAACAAAAAACTAGAATTACCATGACAGGAGGAGATGTCGTATGAGAAGATTTTCAACTATTATTTTAGGGGCCGCACTATGTACCGCCACTTTTTGGACAGCACAGGCTGAAACTTTTTCTATGGGGGCGAACCAGCAAGGATCGCTTTTCTATTCCATGGGAGCCGCTTTATCGAAAGTGATGGTGTCGAAGACCGGAAAGCAATTTAGGGTAGCGCCTTATGCCGGATCATCAACCTATATACCGCTTATTAATGCGGGTCGGCTGGCCTTTGGGTTTGCAAATGGTGGAGAGGCTACTTTTGCTTATGAAGGCACGGGGAGCTTTGATCAGCGTCCAAATAAAAACTTGCGCCTTGTTGGAGTGGCTTTTGCGACGCAAACTTCTTTTGCGGTGCCTTTGAATTCCACTCATAAAACCATCGCTGATTTAAAGGGAGCCAAACTGCCTTCTGGATACAATTCTGGCCGTACTTTTCATTACTATTCCAATGCCGCTTTAGCAACAGGGGGAATGGATATTGAAGGCGCACAAAAGGTGCCCATGCCGAACTTCGTAAAAGCGATCAATGCCATGGCTCAAGGGCGTGTTGATGCTGCATTGGTTCCCATGAACGCTGGTGTGGGTAAAAAAGCAATGGCGACCATGAAAGACGGTTGGCGGTATGTGTCGCTCGGTAATTCACCAGAAGCGCAAGCTGCCGTTACCAAAAATCTGCCTTCAGCCCGTATTGTCAGCGTATCGCCCAATAAAGGGAAAACAGGGGTGACGACTGATCCTACACATATGATCGAAGTTGATTTTTATGTGCTTGTTGGTGCCCATGTTGCGGATGATGTCGTCTATGAGCTGACAAAAACAATGCATGAGAACAAAGAGGCCCTTGGGAATGCCTTTGGCGCATTCAAGCGTTTCAAACCTGATCATATGGTGCGTGAAAATCCAGTTCCTCTTCATCCAGGGGCCGTCAAATTCTATAAAGAAATTGGCCAATTACCTGCTAGCTAAACTCTTTGATGAAATGTGGGGGAGCACGGCTCCCTCACACCGACATCCCTTTAGATATCTCCAAGCAAGATGTTGTTCTCAAAAATAAGGTTCACTGTTCCCATTTTTGCGCCTATTCTTTTCTAAAGTAGAAAAATGCACTGAAGGGGGCTGCTTGCCGAATTTGACATCAAGGGTCGCGCGGTTGAAATGTTGGCACGGACCAGTTGCCCCAACCTCCCTTACCGGAGGGATTACAAACACTAATTTTCTTGTTGAAGATGCCGGTGAAAAATATGTTGTTCGGGTCGGAGAGGATATTCCCTTACACCAAATTATGCGGTTTAACGAATTGGCTGCAAGCAAAGCTGCCTTTGATGCCGGTTTATCCCCCGAGGTCTTTCATACTGAGCCCGGTATATTAGTTCTACGCTTCATCGACGGGAAAACACTGACCACTGAAGATGTACAAAACCAAACTATTTTGGCTCGTATTCTTCCCGTTATTCGTCGCTGCCACCAAGAAATTCCCAGTTATTTAAAAGGCCCGATCCTATCTTTTTGGGTCTTTCATATTGTGCGCGATTACGCCATTACCATTCAGAAAGGACAGGGGCGTCTGGCCCATTTTCTACCTGAGTTGTTGGACATGGCTGGAATATTGGAGAAAGCCGTTGGACCTATCGATATCGTTCTTGGGCATAATGACCTGCTTTCATCCAACTTTATAGATGATGGATCCAAAATATGGATATTCGATTGGGATTATGCGGGATTCAATTCCCCTCTTTTTGACTTGGGCGGGCTGGCCTCAAACAATAATTTATCTCAAACCCAAGAAGAATGGTTGTTGGAGAATTATTTCGAAGCGCCGCTTAAAGATGAGCTTTGGCATAGATACAGGGCTATGAAATGTGCATCCCTGTTGCGCGAAAGCCTTTGGTCCATGGTGTCGGAGATACACTCCCAACTGGATTTTGATTACCCAACTTATACGAACAACAATTTGGCCAGTTTTCGGGCTGCTTATACTAACTTTATGGAAATGTGATAAGGAAAGCCAACATGACTGAACTCCCTAAAACGGCAAAGACTGTCATCATCGGTGGGGGAATTATCGGATGCTCAACGGCCTATCATTTGGCAAAGTTAGGGTGGACCGATACTGTCCTTTTGGAACGTAAAAAATTAACGTCAGGGACGACATTTCATGCGGCGGGCTTGGTGGGGCAGCTTCGCTCCAGCGCAAATATTACCCAACTTTTGGGGTACTCCGTTGATCTTTATAATAAGCTAGAGGCGGAAACGGGCCTCGGTACGGGTTGGAAAATGAACGGTGGCCTTCGCCTTGCTTGTAATAAGGAACGTTGGATCGAGGTTAAACGGCAGGCAACAACCGCACAATCTTTCGGCTTGGATATGCAGCTTTTGAGCCCTAAGGAAGCGCAAGATCTTTGGCCTTTGATGGATATAGGGGATCTGGTGGGGGCCGCATACCTACCCACTGACGGTCAGGCAAATCCATCAGATATTACGCAAGCCTTAGCAAAGGGGGCTCGCAATGCCGGGGCGACTTTACTGGAAGATACAAAGGTTCTGTCCATCATTTTGGAGAAGGGCGTCATAAAGGGTGTTCTGACAAATAAAGGGACGATTGCCTGTGAGAAGGTTATAGTTTGCGCGGGACAATGGAGCCGGGAGCTTGGAAAATCAGTCGGTGTGAATATCCCGTTAGTGTCTGTGGAGCACCAGTATATGGTGACGGAGCCAATTAAAGGCATTACCCGTGATCTTCCAACTTTGCGAGATCCAGACAGGCTTACCTATTACAAGGAAGAGGTTGGCGGTCTTGTGATGGGCGGCTATGAGCCTAATCCAATTCCATGGGCCGTGGATGGTATTCCAAAAGATTTTCACTACACATTGCTGGGCTCAAATTATGATCATTTCGAACAACTGATGGCGCAAGCGTTGATCCGGGTCCCGGCATTGGAGAATGTCGGGGTTAAGGATCTTATTAATGGTCCTGAAAGCTTCACCCCGGATGGGAATTTTATATTGGGAGAGGCCCCGGAGCTCGATAATTTCTATGTGGGGGCAGGATTTAACGCTTTTGGGATTGCATCGGGTGGGGGGGCTGGAATGGTCCTTGCGGAATGGGTCCATAAAGGGGAGCCGCCTTTTGATGTTTGGCCTGTTGATATTCGGCGTTTCGGAAGCAGCCACAGGGATACGGATTGGGTGCGGACCCGCACGCTGGAGGCTTATAGTAAACATTATACGGTTGCTTGGCCCCACGAAGAGCATTTGACAGGACGGGGACGGCGGCGATCCCCCCTTTATGATCGATTAAAAAAGAACGGCGCCTGCTTTGGTGAGAAAGCAGGATGGGAACGTCCAAACTGGTTTGCTGAAATGGACGTGGGAGAAAAACCTAAAGATATTTATACTTTTGGCCGTCAAAACTGGTTTTTTGCCAATTCGCGAGAGCATAAAGCAACGCGTAATTCCGTCACCGTTTTCGATCAAACTTCTTTCGCCAAATTTAAAATGGTGGGTAGAGATGCAGAAGCCGCTTTGAGTTGGATTTGTGCCGGAGACATTGACAAACCTGTGGGCAGCGTTGTGTATACGCAGATGTTGAATGATCGGGGAGGTATTGAGTGTGATCTCACCGTTATTCGGGAAGCGGTCGATCGTTTTTACATTGTCACAGGGACTGCTTTTGCGACTCATAATTTTGATTGGATCAGGCGGAATATACCGGCGGGGTTGGATGCAACTTTAATTGACGTCACCTCTTCGACCGCCGTGTTGTCTCTCATGGGTCCCAATTCTAGAAAGCTGTTAGAAAAACTGACTACGGACGACGTGTCCGATAGTGCCTTTCCCTTTGCGAGTGCTCAAAAAATTACAGTATCCGGCGCGCCCGTTTTGGCGCTGCGTTTGACTTATGTGGGCGAGTTGGGGTGGGAGCTTCATATCCCTACCGAATATGCGTTGGGCGTCTATGATGCATTAATGAAAGAAGGGGCTGCCTTCGATATTCATAATGGGGGATACAGAACGATTGAAACTCTGCGACTGGAAAAGGGCTATCGTGCGTGGGGCAGCGATATTGGACCTGATCACACACCGTTAGAGGCAGGGCTTGGCTGGGCGACAAAACTCAACGCAGATGTTGATTTTAAAGGGCGCACGGCATTGATCACCCAGAAATCAGAAGGCGTCAAAAAGCGCCTCGCTTGCTTCACAATTGATGACCCTGCATGCATTCTTTTAGGACGAGAGACAATTTATCGAAATGGGGAACGTGTCGGATGGCTTACATCAGCCGGTTTTGGCCATACGATAGGCAAAGCAATTGGTTTTGGATATGTCCGGAACACAAAAGGGGTTGATCTCGAATATCTAAAGACGGCTCAGTACGAATTGGATGTTGCTACAATGCGAATACCCGCGAGCCTTCATTTGAAGCCGCTGTATGACCCGGAAATGAAGAAGGTGAAATGTTAGTGTTGTGATATTCTGCTCCAAGCATTGTTTGTGGCGTGCTTGACGAAAGCCTCAACTGAGGGGGATCGTTGGTGACCGGAAACGGTGACCATTTCAACGGTTTGGGCAAGCTTTGGTTTTGCCAGGGGGCTACCAAACAAGCCTGTCACCGTGATGGAATATTCAAGGATTAGGTATATCCCTATACCCAACAGGCATTGAATTTATAGGGCAACGGTATTTTTGTTTATAGCATTTATCCGGCATATTCACATTCACAAATTTCTGAATGAACGGATAAAATGATGCTCAAAGATTATTTCTCAACACTCGTTAGTCAGGGGCTTCTACTTTTCGTAGGAACCTTAGTCCTGTTTGTCTTAATAGGTGGACTGGAAGAGAAAATGGGTGTCGCACATTCTGTTTTTGATGATGAGATTACTAAATTCGAGCGAAATTGAAACCTCAAAATTGGTGGATAATTAGAATATGAACACACATAGATTACTGCAAAATCCGGCTGAAGGAGGCGGTTTCAACCAGACTTAAAAAGAGTTTCTGAGGTGTTAATTCATTACGCAATGGTCATTGTCATCGCCTGGTACGGTTTGTTGAAATTTACAGAATATGAAGCCAACGCAATTTCTGGGTTTGCCATCAATTCTCCATTTTTGGCTTGGGCACATGAGTTGTTAGGGGTTCAGGGGGGCTCCAATTTGATCGGTATTAATGAAATCATTGCAGCCCTCCTAATTGCGCTACATCCGTTATCTGCGAGGCTTGGTGTTCTCGGTGGGCTTATGGCTACGGCAACCTTTATCGTGACTTTAGGTTTTATGGTGACAACACCCGGTATTTTTGAAGCTAGTGCAGGTGGGTTTCCAATACTGTCCGTCGTGCCCAGGGCATTTTTACTTATAGATCTTGTGCTTTTGGCTGTCTCTCTTTGGATTGTTACAACGAGCCTAGTGAAGATCCCTCTTCTTCACTGATTTATCCATCCTGTTTATACTGGCAGAAACTCAGATAAACTACGGCCTCTTTTTGATCGATAAGATGAATACCACAGAGTGGAGGCTTGTCTCTGTTTCTGCTATATAAACTATGCTTGAAAGAGGTGGGAGAAATAGATGCTTAAGAATAGTAAAGAGATTAATGGGACATTTGATGTTGCTGTCGTTATCCCAACTATTGTTAGGCCGAGCCTTTTAGAGGCAGTTCAGTCAATTTTTGAACAGAAATTTACAGGCACTATCCAAATATTGGTAGGTGTCGATAAAGTGCTTGGAGATCAGGACATTCTTTACAAGCTTTTCGAGAATATCCCAGACAAGGTAACGATTACCCTTTTTGATCCACAATATTCGACCTCAGCTCGTCATGGGGGAATACACCAAGCGCGTGACGGCGGGTCATTGCGAACCACTTTATCGTTTCTCGCCAATAGCCGATATGTGGCTTATCTGGATGATGATAATCTCTTCCATCCCAATCATCTTGAAACGTTGCTCAAAGCAGTTGTCGGTGTTGACTGGGCCTATTCCTATCGATGGCTTGTGGACGAGGAGACTAATAAGAAATTGACCGTTGATAAGTGGCATTCAGCGGGCCCAAATAACGGGATTATGAAGGGTACTAGTGGCGGATTTGCTGATCCTAATACACTGCTTATTGATAAACTTGCCTGCGCTGACCAACTTCATCTTTGGTCAGTGGAAAGTGATGTTAATGCAAAATTTTCCGGGGCTGACCGGATGTTTTTCAATGGTTTGAGTTTGAACAAAACCTATAACTCATCAAAACGTGCGACTGTTTATTACAAAATGCGTAGAACCAACATTCTATGGCAATATGTAAATCGTGAAGCTCGGGACAAAGAAAAGCAAGTGAGTTAGAATAGTTGATTTATTTCTGATCATCCTTACAGAGGTCACCAGTGCATTCGATTTTGGGTATAGGTTTGCCCATTATTTTTTAAAATTAAAGTTGTCACTCAAAGCCCCGCCAATAAAATACCCAGCCCCTTTATGGTGTGACTTTATCTGCCACTGAAAACTCCCTGTTTGTCTGCAATTTGGTATTCTGTCAGATTCCAAATGTAGCATAAAGGAATGCGTTCCTTATCCCCACAAATGCATCTGCGGATGACAATCTATTTCTACTCTAAGGCTAGATCATATTTGATATGAGGAAATATTTTCCTTAAGGGAGATAATAGTTTTTGCACATTTATTTTCGATTTTGAGAAATTAGATTCCTAATTTCCATAAAGAAACGCCGCCCATCAAATAAAAATAGGCGAATATTGTGAAAACATGAGAAAAAATTCCCCAATTTACTTTTCGTAAACCTTAAGTCGTCATTTTGAATTTAGTTATTTAGTTCTATTTAACTTTAATTATTATAAACTTTATGTGAATACAAGTAAAAGGTGTAAATATGAGGACGCTATTTAGTCTATTTCTCACTGGTTTGATTGCTTCGACTTTTTTGAGTAATGCACACGCAAATGAATATACCGAAGCAATACAGAAACTTATCGACAACGATATTAAAGGGTGGGCTAGCTCTGCGTCCGTTGTATCTGCCGTAAATGCGCAGAATGTAAAGAATGGAAGTCTTGATCAGGCGAGTATTGACAGTCTTGATAAAAAATGGCGTGCCGAAACAAAAGCGGGCACTAAAACACTCATAAACTCTGTTTTAAGTAACGACCTTTCTTCGTACCTTAAGGAAATTAAGGAAAAATCAGAAGGTTTGTATACCGAGATTTTTGTTATGGACATGAAGGGTCTTAATGTCGGTCAAAGTGATATTACTTCTGACTACTGGCAGGGTGATGAAGGCAAATGGAAAAAAACCTACGGCGTTGGACCGGACGGCCTTCTTATTGATGAAGTAGAGTTTGATGACTCATCTCAAACCTATCAATCTCAAGTGAGCGTTTCGATTGTGGATCCTGCAACGAAAAAAGCAATTGGCGCTGTCACTATTGGCGTAAATGTCGAAGCACTTGAATAAAACCTCGCCGAATATATACGTGTAATTGTACAAGGAAGTCGAAGCTATGGCTAAAGGGACGTTAATAAAACTAACAGTAAGTCGAAAAATTCTAATAGTGGTGTTTACGACCTTTTTAGTAAGTGTGGCTTTACTCGTCTATTTCGGTTCACAAAATCAACGGTCTGATATTCAGGCGTTGGCGATTTCAAACAATCAGACAATTTCGCAGCTAATGGCGGTGCAAATGTCGGGTGGATTGAAGTGGAAAAAAGCTAAGAAAGTGGCAGAAGTTTACGAGGAAATTGGAGCAAAAGAAGGCTCCGTCCTCGCCGATATTCTGACGTTTGATAAGAATGGGGAATTGGTAACTGAATATCATTCAGATACATTGTCCAATGCAGATGTTCAGCAGGTATTAGATGCGAATGCATCAGATCTCAATCAAGTTGATATTTTTTCTTATGCAACAGATACCCATCACATCATTATCGCCCCTGTCATAACTGCTAAGGGTGATTTTGTTGGGCGTGCGGCATTTGCTTGGAGCCTTGGATCTTTAAATGAGCAGCTTCAAGCAAATCTTTACGACCAATTGATGTTAGCGGCAGTTGTTTTATTAGGCTTAGTCGTCCTGACCGCTTTCTTGCTCAATCAGTTTATCGGAACGCCTTTAAGACAATTAACGAATGCTATGGTTTCTTTGGCATCGGGGGACAATAGTGTTGAGATTAAAGGACTTGAACGAGGCGATGATATCGGTGATATGTCACGTTCCGTTCAAGTGTTTAAGGAAAATGCAGAAGAGGTTTTAACTCTTCAAGCGGAGAGGCAACGCGAAGCTGAAGAGAAAGCGAATAATGAAGCGACGCAGCGTCTAGCTGATGAAGAAAGGCTGCAGGACAGAACCAAACGTGAGAAGCTAGCGGATGAGAAATCAGCCGAAGAGCGGGCACTCTTTATGGGGGAGCTGGCAAGCAAGCTTGAAAGCAGCGTTAATGCCGTTTCCAGACAAATTTCAGGTTCCGCCTCGGACATGGAACAACAGGCCAAAACAATGGTGAATAGCGCTGAAAACACAGATCATCATTCTACGGCTATTGCTCAAGCCTCTGAACAAGCGGCTCATAATGTCAGCGGCGTGGCGTCGGCAACGGAAGAGTTGTCTGCATCGTTGCAAGAGATCGGCCGGCAGGTGAGTGTCTCCAGTAATTTGACTGAGGAAACACTTAAGGAGACAGAGGCGACCGATACTGTCGTTAATGATTTGGCGGCAACTGCTGGGGAAATTGGCAATGTGGTCAATCTGATTAATGATATTGCGGCTCAAACAAATCTGCTTGCATTAAATGCGACAATTGAAGCTGCGCGGGCCGGAGATGCTGGTAAAGGCTTTGCTGTCGTGGCATCTGAGGTCAAGGGACTTGCATCTCAAACCACGAAAGCCACTGAGGAAATAGCGAAACAGATTGATCAGATGCAACTGGCATCGGGTAACGCCGTCTCTGCTGTACAGGGGATAAAGGCGATGATCACCAAAATTAATGATACAGTTCAGGTGATGTCGACAGCTGTACAAGAGCAAAATACGGCAACGCTGGAGATTACCAAGAATGTCCAGATGGCGTCGGAACGTACGGGAGAGGTCTCCAAAAGCGTCTCTGATGTGTCCTCTATGGCGTCGGTATCAGGAACTGCCGCAGGGCAGCTTTTGACTGCAGTGGGAGAACTTGCCGAGTTTTCATCTAACTTACAAAGCGAAGTAGACACAGTCATTCAGGATATCCGGTCGATGGCATAATAAAATGCCTTCACAAGATGAAGCTGGTGGTTATCCGTTGATATTTTCTAATTTGGCGAAGAAACCTCACCAGCGGCAGTGATCGCGGCGATCTTAATTGCTTTGGCAATATTTTCTGCTGCATCATTGCTTTCCATTGCGCGTACAATATTCAAGCCACCAATTAATGTTCCTAGCATTGCCCAAGCGCGCGCAATCCTATCCGTTCCGGGCCCCTCTTTAAGACCACGGCAAATGAGCTCCGCGATTTTCGTCATTTTGCCTTCATATTCAGCCTGAAGGTCGGGTTCCGCGCGAACGATTTCAGATGTCAGGCTTGCCATGGCGCATCCACCCGCAAGGTCCTCGCGGTGGGCCCTGCCAAGATAGTAGTCCGAAAACGCAACGACCCAATTAGCACCGTGTTCGCTTTGATACACAGGAATTGCGGCAATCACCTCATCAAGGCCAGCTTTCAACGCTTCATGAAAAGCAGCTTTTTTTGATCCGAAATGGGCATAGAGAGCCCCCGATGTAACACCGGCGGCTTTTGCAATTCCATCGACGCCGATGCCAGAAAAACCACTGCTTCTGAAACTCTCTCCTGCGGCGACAAGCATTCTCTGGTGGGTTCGTTCTCTTTTTGTGAGTGGTTCGCTCATGATGCCTTACCAATAGTGCTTAGTAAAATTTTTATAGTGATCGTTATATACTGTTTGGCAGGTGAAGGCAATATTTTGCTTGGTTTCTGATCAAGAACCATGTCAATTTCTGATAACGGCAAGCTTAGTTTTGGCAAAATTTGGGAAAGAATAAAAATGAAAACACCCGATTTTAAAATTCTCGACGACCTTCTTTCATCCTATGTAAATTCGGGGCGTGTGGCTGGAATTGTGTCGGCGGTTATTGCCGACGATGAAATCACTTACCAAAAAACATGCGGGTTTCAGGATAAAGCGTTGGAAACACCGATGACGTGGAACTCCATTTTTCGTATTTATTCAATGACAAAACCAGTTACCAGCCTTGCGGCGATGATGTTATGGGAGAGGGGAGCATTTCAGCTGGATGATCCCGTATCCAAATATATTTCCTCTTTTGAAAATACACTTGTTTTGGAGGAGGATGGGACCCGGCGGCCTGCGCAAAATTCTATTACGATCCGTCATCTTTTGTGCCATACGGCAGGCATTACGCTACCCGCCTTTGCTGATAATCATTTAGTGCCGCTGTATAGAGAACAGAAGATCGATGGCATGCGGAGCCAAGGGCGGTTGAGTGATGTTGTGGATCGGTTGGGACGGTTGCCTGTATTTTTCGAACCCGGAAGTCGCTGGTCATATAGTATGTCAACAGATGTGGTTGGGCGGCTTGTGGAAATATGGAGTGGTCTGGCTTTTGAAGATTTTCTGCAAGCTGAGATTTTTCGGCCCCTCGGAATGCTCGAGACTGCATTTCATGTAAAGGAAGCTGATGTCGATCGCTTTACAACAAATTACGCCGCCGAAAATGGAACACTTTCAACAGTAATTGACGCGCCTGAAGGAAGTAGTTTTTTATCTCCCCCTGAATATATCGCAGGCTCTGGTGGGCTTGTCTCTACGGCGGGTGATTATCTTCTGTTCATGCAAATGCTGATTAACTGCGGGGAACTTAAAGGCGTGCGGATTATTCAATCTGATACACTGACGTTGATGACACAAAACCATCTAAGCGGCGATATGGATGATATGGGTGCCGCTGATTTCAATGGTGTGAGTTGGAAAGGCGTCGGCTTCGGGCTCGGTTTTAACGTTGTTGACGACCCGGAGAAGGCAGGGTTTTTAGGCCCTGCGGGAGAGTATGGATGGACAGGCGCTGCAGGAACTATGTTTTTTGTGAACCCGGTATTGAAAACGGGCGCCTTACTTTTAACGCAGTATATGCCGTCACAAGCCTATCCATTACGGGCTCAATTTCGTGATGCGGTTTATAAGGGGCTTTAAAGGCAATATTTCGCTTAATTTTATGCATATTTTAGCTAAATTTTTTATCGCTATCTATTGTCTATTTCTTTAGGAATTTGTTGTCTTATAGTCTTTGAATTATTAGTATGGCGTCCTAGTTGTTGCATATGCAGTGACTCCCTGGGCAGTAGTGTTTTGGCCTGTCCTTTAGTTGGAGATACTAAAAATGGTAAAGCCTAAGGATACACCTCAAAATAACGGCATTGGTTGGCAACCCGGTGTTGGTCATAATCGCGGGGATATATCGCCCGAAGAACTGGCTGCTGAATTAGCTGAATTAAAAGCGGCTGAAGCCAGCACTGAAGCAAGCCAAAATACGAAGCCCCTGTTAATCGATTATTTATATGAAGTAAGATTTTTCCCCGGCGGTGATCTTAATCGCGGCGAATTACAAGCGTTTGACCTTATGCATGCTCAGCGGCAGCTTCACCTTGTTTTAGGGGTGACACATTTACCAGTCGACACGAAAATAATTGAAAAAAATGTGATTGATGAAGAGCTGAGGCAATGGAATGCAGCGCGAAATCGGCGGCTGCTAAAAGCCCTGACTGCGCATCATCATTGGTTGCAAGGGGACAGCGACGGGGTGAGAGCTGATTTTTCTAATGAGGATTTGTCTGGGGTTGATTTGTCAGGGCGAAATTTAAGCCATGTGAGTATGGCGAACGCGACATTATCTGGCGCCAATTTTCGAAGCGCTAAATTGGTTGGCGCTGATTTAACCGGTTCAGACCTGAGCAGTGCTAATTTGTCAAAATGTGACCTTACAAGTGCGAGCATGGCGGAAGCTAATCTTATTGGCGCGGATTTAACAGCCGCTAATCTTAAAGGCACCGATTTATGGCGCGCAAATCTTGCCCGATGTACGATTTCACCAGAAAATCTCCATCGTGCTTTAGGGTGCACGGAAGCATAGATAAACTGCCGCTTTGTCGTCCTAGGTTACTGCATTTTGTGTTTTGAATTCTGATGATAAATAGGATTTTGTTGTCAGGATTTCAGCGAGTATTTGGACCGCATCAAACAAATTCTCAAAACTCATAAAAAGGGGAGAGAAGCCAAGCCGTATATAGTCCGGGCTTCGGAAATCCCCAATGACGCCCCGTTTAATTAAGTTTTGCATGATCGGGTATGCGTGTGGGTGGCGGTAAGAGATATGAGCCCCACGCTCACTTGCAAGAGCGGGGGAGGCCAGAGTAAGATCAAAACCACTGCAGTGGTCTTCCACCAGCTCTTGAAAAATAGTGCTGAGCTTTGATGTTTTTGCAAGCCGCTCAGTCGTTTTTGTCTCAAGCATTACATCCAAACTCGCTTCAAGGGCGGAGGCTCCGAGGACACCGGTAGTTCCCGTTAGCATCTTAGCAATGCCATCCGCGGGTAAATAGTCATCGACAAATTCAAAAGGGTTTTTGTGGGAGAACCAGCCGCTTAAGGGTTGCTGTAAGCCCAGGTGGTGTCGCTGGGCTGCGAACAGGAAGGCAGGCGCTCCCGGGCCACCATTTAGGTGCTTGTATCCGCAACCAACAGCGAAATCAGCTTGGGCTTCGTTCAAGTCCGTATGAGCCGCCCCAACCGAATGACTTAAATCCCAAACAATTAGGGCGCCCATTTCATGAGCTTTCCGCGTAATTTCTTGCATGGGAAAAATTTCACCGCTTACATAATGAACATGAGTGAGGACAACAACGGCTGTGTCTGTATCAATGGCCTCAATGATATTCTCACGCGGTTGTATCTCTATCGTCGGGTTGCTGGCGGCAAATCGACTGATACCATCAAGAATGTAAAGATCCGTTGGGAAGTTGCCGGCCTCACTGATAATTTTTTTGCGAGACGGATTTAGAGATAGTGCCCCAGAGACAGCTTTATACAGATTGACTGACGTACTATCACAAACAACAACTTCACCTTTTGCAGCCCCGATGAGGGTCGCAATCTTATCGCCAATTCGGGCCGGCATCTCATACCAACCTGCGGTGTTCCAGCCTCGAATTAATTGTGTTCCCCATTCATCCTCAACGACC
>JBALXM010000033.1:0-23025 GCA_036960695.1 Sneathiella sp. | reverse complement strand
GGGGTGTCAGTTCCGATCAAAAGGCAGCCTTCTTCTGCGAGGGCATGAATAAGCGCGGGGTCAATTGATTTAAAGGGGGTTGGCCAATGAGCATGAGGGAACGTATCGAAGGTCCGTATAAGGACGCGCTTCGGTATGCCGCCAAGATTTTTTAACGCGCTTAAAACCTTGTCAGTGGATACAATATTGTCACCAGTTGTTGCATGGACCACATGGCAGGGGCCTAGATAAGGTAGAAGATCTGTATCGGCAATGTGAATTCCCGAAGGGTCGTAATGGGACGGAGCATCTGCATGGGTTCCAGAATGAGTAGATAAAATCAACCGAGAGACCCGTACGGGGCAGGTGGTGCCGATTTCCCATTGAGCGTCCACTGAGAAAGGCGTGTCGCCAGGCCAGACGGGAAGATTTTCGCTCAATGTTTGGCTAATATCGATGATCGATGGCATTTCTTGTCCTTCCTTTAAAGTTCTGTCCGGACAGTCCATAATTCTGGGAAAAACCGAAGATCGAGCGCTTTTTTAAGGAAGGCTACCCCACTGGTACCACCAGTTCCCGTACGATATCCAATTATTCGTTCTACAGTTTTCATATGGCTAAAACGCCACATATGAAATTCATGTTCCAAATCCACAAGTTTTTCTGCCAATTCATAATATTGCCAGTATTGCGTCGGATCTTTATAAATCTTTGCCCATGCCGCCTCAACGTGGGTATTGGGGATATAGGAGGCCGACCAGTCTCTGTTCAAATGATCTTCTGGAATATCAAAACCGCCCCGCGCAAGGCTCATAAGGCACAGGTCATAAAAACTTGGTTGGTTAAGCGTTTTCTTTAACTGCTTATAACGCTCGGGATATTTCCGATGAACTTCCATCAAGGCCTTATTCTTATTGCCCAGTGCGTATTCGATTTCTCTATATTGAAAAGACTGGAAACCAGAGCTTTGACCAAGTCCATCTCGAAAGCTTAGATATTCAGATGGGGTCATAGTAGACAGGACATCCCAACTTTGCCTTAGTTGTGCTTGAATGCGGGAAACGCGAGCGAGCATTTTAAAGGCAGCACCTAATTGATCATTGGATACTTCAACCATGGCGCGGTGGATTTCATGCAGGCATAATTTCATCCATAATTCAGATGCCTGATGAATTATCATAAACATCATCTCATCATGGGCATCGGTTGCCAGATTTTGGCAGGACAAAAGTTTATCCAAGGACAAATAGCCACCGTAGCTTAAATCCTGATCCCAATGGATGTTTTCATCTTCGATATTTCTTTTGTCCAATGACCGATGTTTAGTGGGCATTTTCTGCTCCTATGTTGGATTGATAAGCCACTGTACGAAATTGGTTTGATGAATGCATTTCATAAATCTTCATGATATAATGAAAAAAAGTGATAATATTAGGGTAGTATATGATTAAGTTGGGATTTCATCACTTGCTGGTGATAAGAAGTATCGGACAAACGGGAAGCGTATCCGGCACAGCGAGAGGGATTGGCGTAACTCAGTCTGCTATCAGCCATCGAATGAAAGAAGCTGAACGGCGCATTGGTATGACTTTGTTCCAACGAGATGGTCATCGGATTTCACTCACCCAGGCGGGGCGTCGTCTCTCAAGATCTGCTCATACTATTTTAGATGAAGCGGCTATGGCTGAACGGGACCTTGAACGTATGTCGTCAGGGTTTAATGTTATTCTCCGAATTGGTGCTGCCTGTTATGCGGGCTTTGAATGGTATCCGAAGCTTTTAAACTTGATGTCACAAGAATATCCAAATGTCTCGTTGGAAGTCGTCTCGGAAGTATCCTCAAATCCTGCATCCCTCCTAACAGACAATCTTGCAGATTTTGTTCTGTCCGCCGGGCCCGTAGAACAAGCAGATATAAGAGCAATTCCAGTGGCACAGGATCAATTAGTTGCTGTTATGTCCCCCTCTCATAGACTTAGTAATTCCAGAATGATTGCGCCAGAAGATTTTGCGGATGAAACTTACGTAACACATCACACATTGCCTGAGACTGGTCGCGAATATGAAAGCATTTTCAAACCAGCAAATATAATTCCCAAGCGGGTTATAAGTGCTGGGCGAACACAAGCTGTGTTGGAATTAGTAAAAGCGGGGCAAGCAATAACAATATTACCCCGCTTTTCAGTAAAGTCTCAAGCTGGACATATGGGGCTATCTATAAAACCAATATCACAGGCAGGCACCCCAATTACTTGGTATATTTTACACAAGAAAAAATCATCAGAAGAAAAGTTAACATTCAAAATAACCGATATTCTAAAGAAATGTTTGCAAGAAATGGTGTGAAAGTAAAGATCAGTTTGCTTGAGAAACTCGAACGCGAGCACCATTTAAAAACCGGTCCACAACATCCTTGACCATTTTCGGATAGTCAGACGGATCTGGTGCTGCTTTAGCACCAACAAGGACTTCGATGAAATGTGCACCAAACAGGGACGCAAAAAAACTACCTGCTGCTTCTTTAGGGTTTTCAATGGTGATGATGCCCTTTGAAACTTGTTCTTGGAAATAGCCGGCAAGTATGTCGGTTGCGGGTTCAGGGCCACTTTCAAGAAATATCTTTCCAAGTTTGGGGAATTGAGCCGCTTGGGCCACAAGAATGCGCAACATTGCGGTCGTTTCTTTATCAAAAATTTGACTTAGAAATTCCGTGCCTAAATCTTGCAGCACAACGTCAATGGGATTTGTTAAGTCCATTGTAATTTCCATTGCCACCTTTTTACCAGTGCATATGGTTTTTACGGTCTCTTCAAATAGAGCTTCTTTAGAAATGAAATGGCTATAGACGGTTCGTTTAGACACATTTGCAACGGATGCAATTTTATCCATACTTGCCAAGTCAAAGCCAACATCAAGGAAAGTTGCCTTTGCGGCATCCGTGATTGCTTTGTTTTTTTGCTCACTTCTACTTAAAGGTGAGGTGTTTTTTTCTTTTTCTAGCATAAAACTGTGATGTTTCTTACAAAAATTACAGAAAATAAACTGTACGGTGTAGTTTTCTTCATTGAGAACTTGTAAACTGTACTGAGTAGTTTACTTCATAATCCACAATAATCTCAATACGTTGAATTTACCTTAATGAAGATCGTTATGAAAGCCTCTTCGGGAATTAAATACAGCGGCTTGAGCCTTTAAAAGACATTTAATTAAGGGCAGTGGGAAAATGAAGGATTTTTTTAGCACCATATCCGTGCGATATGCGAATTGGGTTATTCGGTGGCGATGGTTTGCTGTGATATTCAGTGTCTTGCTGGCACTTGGTGTTGGTTCCGGTGGCCAGTTTTTGAGCTTTACAAGCGATTATCGAGTGTTCTTCAGTGATGAAAACCCTCAACTAAACGCTTATGAAGATCTTCAGGACATTTATACTAAAACCGATAACATCTTATTTGTGTTGAAGCCTCGAGATGGGGTTGTCATGACTGGTAAATGGCTGGGGGTTGTCCAGACGCTTACTAAAGATGCTTGGCAAATACCGTATTCAATCCGTGTTGATTCAATTAGCAATTTTCAAAATACGGAAGCTGTAGAAGATGATTTGACGGTTGCCGATCTTGTTGAGAGCCCGTCGCTCTTGACTGACGCCCAGCTCGCGAAAATCATTAATACGGCGCAGAATGAACCGGCCTTGGCAAATCGCCTTATTTCGCCCGATAACAAGACAACGGGCGTGCAGGTAACGTTACAATTACCTCACGATGATATGATTGCCCTGCAAAATTCTGTTGAATATGCCGAGCGCATGGCGGCTGAGCTGAAAGCGCAATATCCGGATTTGGACGTTGCTGTTACGGGGCTTGCACCGCTTAGTAATTCTTTTCCGCGCTCGTCTATGATGGATATGCAAAAACTGACCCCGATTATGTTCGGGATTATCATTGTCTCCCTTATCGCTTTTTTACGATCCTTTTCAGGGACGACTGTCACCCTCATCGTTACAATTTTATCGTCAATGACAGCGATGGGATTTGCCGGTTTCATGGGGATAAAGTTGACGCCACCTTCAGCGATAGCCCCGACAATTATATTGACGATAGCGATTGCAGACTGCGTTCATATTCTTGTGTCCATGTTCCATGAAATGAAGGCGGGACGTTCAAAGCATGAGGCTATTGTTGAAAGCCTTAGGGTCAATATGCAGCCGGTATTTTTGACGAGTGTGACAACTGTTATCGGCTTTATGAGCCTGAATTTCTCAGATGCACCCCCTTTTAATGACTTAGGAAATATGGCTGCAATTGGCGTTGCTGCTGCCTGGTTATACTCAATTCTGTTCTTGCCTGCCTTTATGGCAATCATCCCTGTGCGGGTAAAAGTGAAGACAACTGATAAGATCGAAGTTATGGATCATATCGGTAAGTTTGTTGTTCAAAATCGGACAAAATTGTTGGTGGTGATGGGTATTCTCGCCATTGGTATGTCATCGCTTATTAGCCGGATTGAATTGGACGATCGATTTGTTGAATATTTTGATAAATCTGTTCCATTTCGTGTTGATAGTGATTTCGCACGGGAAAATTTATCAGGTATTTACCAAGTTGAGTTTTCAATTGGGGCCAAAGAATCCGGCGGAATTTCTGATCCGCTCTATCTGGCGAAACTGGAAGAGTTTGTTCTGTGGCTTCGGGATCAGCCGGGTGTCGTTCATGTAAATACGCTTACTGATATTATGAAACGTCTCAGTAAATCCATGCATGGGGACGATGATAAATGGTATTTGCTACCGGACGAGCGAAATTTAGCAGCGCAATATCTATTGTTATACGAACTTTCCTTGCCCTACGGGTTGGATCTTAATAGTCAGATCAATGTAGATAAATCTGCAAGTCGTGTGACTGTGACTATGGATAACGTGACAAGCGGTGAAATGCGGGACATTGCAGCGCGGTCGCAAACGTGGCTGAAGACTAATGCTCCGGCTTACATGGTTGCTGAGGGAAGTGGGGCGTCAGTCATGTTTTCCCACATCGCCAAACGCAATATTGACTCCATGTTGCTCGGCACATTTGTGGCCTTCATTCTTATCTCTCTTGCAATGATCGTGGCACTCCGCAGCATTAAGATCGGTTTGATCAGCTTAATCCCGAATATGGTTCCAGCTGCCATGGCATTCGGATTGTGGGGATTAATTTACGGCCAAATTGGGCTTGCATCTTCTATGGTAGCGGCAACAACTCTGGGCCTTATCGTCGATGCGTCGGTCCATTTCCTCTCGAAATACATTCGGGCGCGGCGAGAGAAAAACGCCACACCAGAAGAAGCCGTTCGATACAGTTTCAGAACTGTTGGCAAGGCATTGATTGTGACCACTGCCGTTCTGATATTGGGCTTTGCAGTTCTGTCTCAATCTTCCTTCCAAATTAATTCAGACATGGGAATGTTGACGGCTATTACGATTACCATCGCCCTTTTTGTGGACTTCTTGTTATTGCCACCGCTTTTGATGTTGTTTGAGCGAAAAGCCCAAACATCTCTCCCTGAATTAGACAATGCGCAAGCCGCAGAATAGAAATTTGAGGTATTTTATTATGTTGAAAAAAACGTTGAAAATGGTGCTTTTAGGTAGCCTGATGGGATCATCTATCGCCTTGCCTGCAATAGCGGATGTTAATGTGGAAAAAGGAACTACTATTGCCACGGAATGGGATAAGCGCGATGAGGGGTTTGAGGACAGTAATGCGACGCTTAAAATGGTTCTGGAAAACCGTCATGGCGAGAAAAGCACAAGAGAATTACGTATAAAAACACTTGAAATTCCGGATATGACAGAAGGTGATAAAAGCCTGACAATTTTTAAAAAACCCAGAGATATTAAAGGAACGGCTTTTTTAAGCTTTGCGCATATTAAAGATCCTGACGATCAATGGTTATATCTACCGGCTTTGAAAAGAGTGAAACGTATTTCGTCCAAAAATAAATCCGGTCCCTTTGTTGGTAGCGAATTCTCCTATGAAGATATGTCTGCGCAAGAACTTGCAAAATATACCTATAAATGGCTAAAGGACGAGCCGTGTGGGGATATGACTTGTTTTGTATTGGAACAGCGCCCGACATATGAAAATTCAGGCTATACGAAGATGGTTGTTTGGTATGACCAAGCCGAATACAGACGCCAGAAAATAGATTTCTATGATCGCAAAGATGCTCTTTTAAAAAGCCTTACTTTTACGGAGTATCAACAGTATCTGGGTAAATATTGGCGGGCTCACAATATGCAAATGGTGAACCATCAAACGGGTAAGAAAACACACCTCACTTTTGCAGATTATGATTTCAAGACAGGTTTAAAGGATCGGGATTTTACGAAAAATAAACTCAAAAAAGTGAGATAATTGCGACCATGTTTCATTCGTTTCTGTGTAAAAGATTTTGTCTGTCCCTCCTGATATTAACGGTGCTTTTGCCCCGGTCGGCTTATGCTGAAATGGATGTGGAGTTCTCCGGTTTTATCGCCGGAGATCTCCGAATTTTTAGTGAAAATGGGCTTCAAGAAGGGCAAAGTGACGCGCGTCTTAATCCCTCCATCGTCGTTCAACCTGAATGGAGTGCTGAGTGGAATGATGGGGATGATAGCATTGATTTCATCCCTTTTGTCCGTTTGGATGCTCAAGATGAAGACCGAACACATGTTGATATTCGCGAGCTGAATTACCTTCACATCGATGATGGCTGGGATGTAACAATAGGGCTCGATAAAGTGTTCTGGGGCGTTATGGAAGCCCGGCATCTAGTGGATGTAATCAATCAGACAGATAATGTTGAAGATGTGGATGGAGAAGACAAACTTGGCCAACCCATGATTAATGTCGGCTTGCAAAAAGAATTTGGCGATATCAATTTCTTTGTCCTTCCCTATTTTCGGGAAAGGACATTTTCAGGCCGCGATGGCCGCCTCAGGGCTCCTCTGGAAGTTGATACCGATCGGACAAATTACGATTCTGATTTAGAAGAGTTTCATCCAGATTTTGCAATTCGATACGCAACTGTGTTGGGAGATTGGGATCTGGGGCTCGCTCATTTCTATGGAACGGGACGGGAGCCTCGATTGGTCGCGGAACTAGATGACAGTGGTGATCTTGTCTTGGCTCCCCATTATGACTTGATTAATCAGACAAGCGTGGACGTTCAAGCCACACTGGATGCTTGGCTTTGGAAATTTGAAGCGATTTATCGAACAGGACAAGGGGATGATTTCGAAGCCGTGTCTGCAGGCTTGGAATATACTTTTTTTGGCTTAATACAGGATGTCGGCGATCTCGGTGTCTTGATCGAATATCATCATGATGGGCGAGATGGATCGGCGCCTGCGACCATATTTGACCACGATGTTTTCTTTGGCCTACGGGCTGCGTTTAATGACGCGGATGATACAAGCATCTTGGGCGGCGTCATTTTGGATACAGAAACCCAGGCGCAAAGCTTTACACTTGAAGCGAGTAAGAGACTTACTGATCGCATGACTTTTGAAGGGGAACTTAGAGTGTTTTCCAATCAGCCAGCAACAGATCCTTTATATTCAGCGCGGGATGATGATCATGTGCAGTTACGTTTAAGTTATTATTTTTGATCAATAGCGGTTTGATATTGACCGTCATTGAACATTTTGTAGGCTGTTTGTACAGTTGCAATCCCTAGCACCAATATTGCAGGCCCGCCAATATTTCCATATGCAACAGAGAAGTTGTGAGCTGCAACAATACGTTCTTGGCCTCTGGAAAGTCGTGCTATATCCAAACAAAAAATGGACTTATGTAAGAGAAATTAGGTTTTCCTAAATAATGCCAGCATTACATCAATTTGAACGCTAATGGTGTCAATTTCAGGAATTAGATGCTTGGCGTGTGCGCATACCTGAGGACCAAACCTCTAGGACACCATTTTGCTTTCTTTGCAGTATTTTTTTATTTTGAAAGATGGAGGATATAAAAGGGGATTTACTAATATTATTAATATATTAATCAATATTGCGCATTAATCTACTGACATAGGATCGTGGTTAAAAAATATAAAAAGGTCAACTGCAACATGGGAGTTTTTGTGCGACGAAAACACACGCCCCTTAATGCAAAATCTTTATTTTCGGCGTTGCTGGTCTTATTTGCCCTAAATTTTCCAGCGTTGGCGGTTAATGCTGGAGACGAATTACCTTTTGGTAAAATATTTTTAGGAATGTCCACGGCTCTTACCGGGCCCGCTTCGGATTTGGGGCGGAATATGTTGCTTGGGGTAAGGGCTAGGCTGGCTGAAGAAAATCGGCGCGGGGGAATAAAAGGACGACCATTACATCTTATTACTCGGGATGATGGATATGAACCTGACCGAGCGGCTCGAAATGTTCGGTATTTAATCGAAATCGAAAAAGTACTGACAATTATCGGAAATGTTGGGACACCGACGGCTATTTCGGCCATCCCGATTATAAATGAAAAACAAACGCTCTTTTTTGCACCTTTCACTGGTGCGGGGGTTTTGAGAAAATCTCCACCCGATAAATATGTGATCAATTACCGGGCGAGTTATGCGGAGGAGACTTCCGCAATGATAGATGCCCTTATGTCCTCTGGAAAAGTGGCCCTCGACGAAATTGCCTTCTTTACGCAACGAGATGGTTATGGAGATGCGGGCTATCTTGGCGGAATTACGGCGTTGTTAAAGCATGGACTGGTTTCTGAAGCTTTAATTACTCATAGTCGTTATGACCGAAACACGTTGGCAGTTGAAAATTCGATTGCTGATATTTTGCTCGCAAAACCCGTTCCAAAAGTTATTATTATGGTAGGCGCATATGCCCCCAGTGCACATTTTATAAGACTTGCGCGTGAAGTGGGAATTAATGCTCTTTTTCTCAATGTCTCCTTTGTTGGCAGCACATCGTTGGCTAGAGAATTGGGGAGTGCGGCTGAAAGAGTTATGGTGACGCAAGTCGTCCCCCATCCAGATGATGAATTGCTCCCTCTTGTGCGGAAATATACTAAATCGCTGTTTGAATACGATCCGCAATCCAAGCCTTCCTTTGGCAGTTTTGAAGGCTATATATCTGCAGAAATTTTAATGTTGGCTCTAAATAGCCTGCAATCGGAACCGACACGTGAAAATATTGTTGAAGCCTTGGAAGGGCTCGGTCGCTTTGACATTGGTATGGGGGAAGAGCTGTATTTGGATGCTCAAAACCATCAAGCAAGTCACAAGGTATGGCCAACGCTCTTAAAGAAGGGGAAGTTTGTGTCCTTCAATTGGGCGGAAATTGAGCATCTGTTAAGGTAAGAAAGTCGCGTATCTATGAAATCTCATAAAGAGGCAAGGCGGATAATAAAGATGCTCTGGGCTTTGATTGGCCTAACGTTAATAACCTTCCTTGTTGTCAATTTGTCAATCGGTTGGGGAATTAGGGATCAGAGAGACCAATATCTCAATATTACCACTGAGCAAAATAAGCTAAGCGAGCAAACCGCAAAATTTAGGTTTCTTATGGGAAATGTTCGAACATACGTGTTTAACGCCTTAAATCCAGACGAAGTATCTTCGTTGAGCTCGGTTAGTTTTTCTTCTGACAGTTTCGTTCAAGCTGTTAATGATTTACCGTTTGATGTTGATGCGGGAGATATAGATATTAGCGCTAATTTGAAGCGGGAAAGCCTGGCGATTATTGACCTTTTAGTCCGTATCAAGGAATGGCGACAGGTATTCAAAAGGGTATCTAGTGACATAGCTGATCATAAAAGTTTGAATATTGTACGTTCGCATTTGCAGCATATTCATGAAGTTACCAACATAGTGGTTGGGAAGCGGCGTATATCATCCGCGCTGAAAATATTGGAATATGAGAAAGCCGGTTCGGAAAAATCTGGTGCAATTGCGAGTGAGTTAGCTGATATCCATACTGAAATGATACAGGGCGGTTTAGATAATCTTCTGGATGATCTGCATGACATTGAAAAGCTTGTAGAATTGTTAGCTGGGGAGACCAGGTTCGATCAACTACCAGATATTAAAGACAACAAATTAAAACCAATTTTAGATCGTATGTACCGGGAAATACAGACCCTCAATTCAGTATCTGAAGAAGGAAGACAACAGGGGATTGAAGAAATTGAAGTTTTAAACGTCGCGCTGTTTGGACGGGGGTATAAGGCTGATGAAAAACACGAAACGATCTATGTAGGTGACGGTGGTTTTTATACAATACGGAGGAATTTCCTAGCTCTGAAGTTGGAAAAAAGGGACATATATAACGAGTTTGAAGAGACAGCTCGAAAATTTGAGCTATCGTGGACTGAATATACCCAGCTAGTACAAGGTCAGCAAAAGGCAGTTACGAGAAATATGAGAGATGAGCTTCAGGAAACATGGTTTTTGGCTTTCCTTATCAGCTTGTTCAGCGCCGTAATATTCCTGGCCATGATCCGATATGTGTTCAAAGCCATTTCCAGGCAGGTTGACACGTTGGCCATCCTAAAGCGCGATGCAGAAGCTTCTAATAAGGCAAAAAGTAATTTTCTGGCTTCAATGAGCCATGAATTGAGAACGCCCTTGAATGCCATCATCGGATTTTCAGAAGTGATGAAAATTAAGGCTTTTGGTAAGTTGGGAAATTCTAAATATGAGGAATATGCAGATGACATTCACCTTTCGGGGAAGCACCTGCTTCATATTATCGACGATATTCTGGACATATCTTCAATCGAGGCAGAAAAGCTAGAAATTCATGATCAGGAGTTTAAACTTTCCACCAGTTTATCTGAAGCCCTTCAAATGGTGAAAATTCAAGCTGCTGACGCTGGAATTACAATTAAGAATGAAGCGGAAGATACAGAAATATGCCTTTTCGCTGATGAGAGGCTTATTACTCAGATTATTGTTAATCTGCTTAGCAACGCTATCAAATTTACGGATGAGAATGGTGTCGTTCGCATTTCAAAAAAGATGCTTGATGACGGAATGCTTTGCCTCATCGTAGAAGATACGGGGATTGGAATGGATGAGGAAGGTGTCGCAACGGCTTTTACACCTTTTGGTATGGTTTATGATGCGTATGAGAGAGGTAAAAAGGGAACAGGACTAGGTCTTCCTTTATCTAAAAAAATGATTGAACTTCATGGGGGCACAATCGCAATCAAAAGTGAACTGGGCGCGGGAACACGAGTTGAGCTTTACTTCCCAGAAAAACGTGTTTTAAACGGACAGTTTCTTGGGTGATTTGAGAGCGGATGGAGGAATGAAAAGCTCAATTTTTTCATCTACACCGCGGAGCGAATGCTGACCTAGTGAATGCCATTCTTCGTCCAGATGGCGGGCGACCTCTCCAGAGACAAGAATATTTTTCTCCAATAATTTGGTCATCCCCTCTATTCGTGATGTCTCGTTTACTGCGGCCCCTACAACACCAAATTCAATCCTCTCAGAAGTGCCAATATTTCCATACATCACTTCTCCCAAATGCAATCCAATTCCGTAATGGAGTTCAGGGTTGCCCTGAGTTGCCCTTTCTTGGTTTAACTTTTCCATTCGGCTCATCGCTTCTCTCGCTGCATTCACAGAGAGGGTGCAAGTTTGATTATAGTTTTTAGAATTTCGGTCGATTGGAAAAATACCTAAGACGGCATCTCCAATATATTTAAGGACTTCGCCACCGCAGTCTAATATCGCTCCGGCCATACATTCAAAATAGTCATTAAGAAGGTTCATATACTCCTCTCTAGGAAGTGTATCGGCAAGAATTGTGGACCCTCGCAAGTCGCAAAACCAGATGACGGCTAGAATATCCTCACCATCGCCCCGTTTTATTTTGCCAGAAAGAACTTTCTCACCCGATTGATGGCCCAGATACGCATCCAATAAATTTATAGAAACTCGCTTTAAAGCCATAATTTCAGCTAAGCGGGAAAGGGCTGGGCAAATTTTGCGCAAAAAAGACAGATGTTGTTCGCTAAACCCTTCTTCTGCGCAAGTTGACCAACTGACAGCATGGACTTCACCGCTGGTAAATTTTAAAGGCAAAATAATATAGTCTGTAATCCCTTCTTCAACGAAACCTTGGAGCATTTCAAAGTCGTTTGGGCAGTCCGATTTAAATAAGGGACGGTGTATTTCAATACCGTTTTCAATTACCTTTACAACAGGGCTTTGTTTATATTCCTCCGAATCCAAAATGGCATAAGGCGCTTCGCCAACCTCAATGTCCGGCTTTGCTTCATGCCAGTAAAAGGCGCGTCCCATAACGTTGGGGTGCAAAGTTGTGACAAAAACAGCTGCGCGATGCAGGGGGAGACCGCAGCTTAAAAGACGGCGTACTAAATGTAATAAAATGTCTTGGGAAAGGGGAGCCCCTGGAGCGCCCTCTATTAACCAATCAACGACGGAGCTGACATCTGCGGTTTTGGGTGTTTCGAATTTTGTCATAATTTTGGAAACTGTCATTCAATTCAAAGCAATAAGAAGATCAATTATACGCTGTCAGGATATTTATTCGATAAGTAAAATATAATATTACTACTTTAGATAAAATTAATATAAATGGACTAGGACTATAGGCCTAATTTAATCACCTTACAAATGGGAGATGAGCATGGGCAATAGTCTTTATGATGAAATTGGCGGTGCCGCAGCGGTAGAAGCTGCGGTTGATATTTTTTATCGGAAAGTTCTTTCTGATACTGCCGTCAGTCACTTTTTTGATGACGTGGATATGGAACGGCAGCGTTCTAAGCAAAAGGCTTTCCTTTCTATGGCATTTGGCGGACCAAACAATTATTCCGGCACAGATATGCGTAAAGCCCATGCACATCTTAAGGAAAAGGGATTAGCCACACGGCATTTCAATGCGGTGGCGGGTCACCTTCAAGGTACTTTGGAAGAGTTAAAGGTACCGTCAAACCTTATCGATCAGGTGATGGCGATTGCAGGCAGTACCCATGACGATGTTCTAAATATTTAAAGCAGATATTCTCGTGCCCCAGCTAGTTTATAGTGGCCGCACCATATCTTGCGATAAGGGGCAAACGGTTCTTGATGCATTGCTCGCGGAGAGTTTCGTTGTCCCCTATTCTTGTAAGGCTGGCAGCTGTCAAACGTGTCTGCTTAAATGTGTTTACGGTCGTGTTCCTGAAGATGCGAAGGCAGGAGTTAAGGATACGTTGTTAAAGCAAGGTTATTTCCTTCCCTGCCTTTGTCATCCAACAGAAAATCTGTTCTTGCAGTCCTCAACAGATACGGAACTTTTTAGCACTGTAACAGTTCGTGGGAAGAATTTCTTGAGCGAGAAGGTGTGCCAAATTCTGGTGGAATCTGCACTTCCCCTTTATTATCATGCGGGACAATTCGTGAATTTGCGAAATAGTCAAGGTGTGGTTAGAAGTTACTCCTTGGCGAGTGTTCCGAAATTAGACAAGTGTTTGGAATTCCATGTGGCCAGGTATCGAAATGGCAGCATGAGCAGTTGGCTTCACGATAGTCTTGAGGTCGGTCAAACCTTGGATATGTCAGGGCCTATGGGGAACTGCTTTTACCTTCCGGGAAACCCTAGCCAAGATATCTTGCTTATTGGAACAGGTACGGGTCTTGCCCCTTTACTTGGGATCGTGCGTGATGCGTTGGCTACTGAGCATAAAGGGAATTTGTTATTATTCCATGGTAGTCAGGAGAAAGAAGGTTTGTATCTTCACAAAGAGATCACGGAATTAGCCCGACTTTACAAGAATTTCTACTACTACCCTTGTCTTTCCAAAGAGGATGCCTCCTATCCATATAAAATTTCTCGTGCCGATGATCTGGCTTTTACAACACTGTCGGATCTTCAAGGGTGGCGGGTGTTCCTTTGTGGCAGCCCACCGATGGTTAACGGAGCAAAACGAAAAGCCTTTTTATTAGGGGCTGGTTTGGCTGATATCTATGCTGACCCCTTTGAAGTGAAGGAGCTCCGATCTGAAGATAGAAAACAATCCTGACTAGTTGGTCAAGTTTTTTTATATTTGTTAATGTTTTGATAGTATACACGAACTGAATTCTAGAAATTTCAGGGAGTGAATGAAACATGGTCTTGTCAAAAACTTATGCCAAAGTAGCCTTTTTTGCGCTGTCCGCAGTCGCTTTGATATCAATCTCGATATCTTCCTCCATTGCCGCGGAGATAAAAGTGGGGCAAGGCATTCTCCCTCCCTATGGAATAAAAGAGAGTGCCTCGGGTATCGAAGTGGATATCGTTCGAGCGGCGCTAAAAGTAAAAGGACACACGATTACAGTGCGCTTTGTTCCCTTTGGCAGGGTCTCGCAAGATTTTGCAGATGGAAAAATTGATGCTGCAAATACTGTGTCCCCAAATTCCGGCTTGAAAGCAGAATTTTCAGATAGTCATATCACCTACCAGAATGTTGCAACCACATTAAAAGAGGGGGGTGTCACTGTTCAAACTATCGGAGATTTGACATCTCTTAATGTCGTTGCCTTTTCTAACGCGAGTAAATATCTCGGGGATGAGTTTGCTGCGATGACACAGGCAAGCAAAAGCTATAGAGAAGTTTCAGATCAGATCACGCAAAATAAGCTTCTTATGTCAGGTCGAACAGAAGTGGTTGTCGGTGATTTTAGAATTTTTCAATATTACACCAAAAAGATAGCGGGGAAAATTGAGATAAAAGACGTTGTTTTTAACAAAGTATTCGCACCCACTGATTATTCAGTTGCTTTTAGGAGTGCGGCTATTCGAGATGATTTTAACGCAGGCCTTAAAGAAATAAAGGCAAGCGGCGAATATGACAAAATTATTGAGAAATATGTCTCGAATTAAAATTTTATGTAAAAAAGATCGGCAATGGCGGTATGAACCATTGCCGAAAGCTACCCAGTTAGTTTAAGCTCAAAAAAAGTATAAGTGGATTGTTTTAATCCGCATAAATAAAATTTGAGCTTAAAGAAAGAAATCCAATGACTGGGACGGACAAATACCCTCACCTTTTCTCCCCGCTTGATCTAGGTTTTACAAGACTCAAAAACCGGGTTCTTATGGGATCCATGCATACAGGGCTTGAGGAAGTTGAAAACGGCTTCGAGAGAATGGCAGCCTATTTTGCCGAACGCGCGCGCGGTGGCGTTGGCATGATTATTACAGGCGGTATATCTCCTAATCTGGAGGGCGGCCTTGGTGCAAAACTTGCTACATCGGAAGAAGCTTTGAAACATAAGCTGGTGACGGATGCGGTGCATGAGGCTGACCCTGATGTCAAAATTTGTATGCAAATCCTTCATATGGGATCATTGGCCCATACGAAGACAGCAGTTGCGCCGTCGGCTATAAGGTCGCGAATTGCCCGTCATGTTCCCAATGAATTGGATGAAGAGGGTATTGAGAAGCAACTCTATGACATGGCTAATTGTGCGGAAAAAGCGAAAGAGGCCGGGTATGATGGTGTCGAGATTATCGGGTCGGCCGGATATCTTTTAAGTACTTTTTTAGTCGAGAAAACAAATCAACGACAAGACAAATGGGGCGGAACGTTTGAGAACCGTATGCGTTTTCCTGTGGAATGTGTCCGGCGTATAAGGGAAACCGTTGGGGAAAATTTCATCGTAATTTTCAGAATTGCTGCGATGGACATGATGGAAGGGGGCATGTCGTGGGACGAGATTGTCCAGCTTGGGAAGAAAGTTGAACAAGCCGGTGCTAACATTATGAGCACCCATTTCACATGGCATGAAGCGGCCGTTCCGACAATCGCGACTATGGTTCCCCGTGCAGCCTTTGCAGGGGTTACTGGGCGTTTGAGGAAAGAGCTTTCCATTCCAACCATCACCAGCAACCGCATTAACATGCCTGATGTTGCGGAAGCTGTGTTGAAGAGAGGGGATGCGGATTTGGTTTCTATGGCACGACCAATGCTAGCGGATCCTGAACTCGTCAAGAAAACGATGGAGGGCCGGGAAGATGAAATAAACACCTGCATCGCCTGTAACCAAGCGTGTCTTGACCATACTTTCACGGGCAGAGAAGTGAGCTGTCTTGTCAATCCCCGCGCGTGTCATGAAACTCTGCTTGAATTTACCCCAACGGACACGCCTAAATCCATTGCCGTTGTTGGGGCAGGGCCCGCAGGGCTTGCCTATTCAGAGGTTGCCGCAAAGCGCGGCCATAAAGTCACATTGTTTGATGCTGCTGATGAGATTGGGGGGCAGTTTAATCTGGCAAAGAAAATCCCTGGAAAAGAAGAGTTCTATGAGACCCTACGGTATTTCAAGCGCATGATCGAAGTTCGCGGAATAGATCTTAACCTCTCCACAAGAGTGACGGCAGAGATGGTGCTTGAAGGGCAATTTGATGAGGTGGTCATCGCAACTGGCATTGAGCCACGAGTCCCTGATTTAGAGGGAATTGATCATGATAAAGTGGTGAGTTATATCGATGTGATCAATGGCAATAAAAGTGTCGGTAAAAAAGTAGCTATCATGGGCGCGGGTGGCATTGGCTTTGATGTGGCCGAGCTGATCGGACACAAGGGAGTATCAGGGGCCCTTGATATTGATGTTTTTGCAAAAGAATGGGGTATCGATTTTAAAAACCATCCTAGGGGAGGCGTAACCGGGGTTGAACCTCAGGTCGAGGCGTCTGATCGTGAAATCTACCTCTTGCAACGAAAAACAACGCCCGTTGGACGGGGGCTAGGCAAAACCACTGGCTGGACCCATCGTATTGCACTCGCGCGTCGTGGCGTGAAAATGGTGAACGGATGCGAGTATTCGAAAATTGATGATGATGGTTTGCATCTTCTGGTCGGGAACGAGCCTCAAATTCTAGATGTGGACACGATCATCTTGTGTACAGGCCAAACTCCCTTTCGAGCCCTTTATAATCAATTACAGGAAAAAGGCATCAAAGCCAGCCTGATTGGCGGCGCCTTTGAAGCGGGGGAGTTGGACGCCAAAAGGGCGATTAATCAGGCAAGTTATGAGGCGGCTGCCGTTTAATATTAAGCTTTTCTAATTTTCTATTTGAATATGTATTAAAATTCAGTAAGATCAACGTATGAGAGGGTAGTTTTTCGCAGAATTCCAGTAAAAAAGTTGATGTCTTGAAGCTTGAACCAAGGGTTAAGCTATGCCAACTTTGTTATTTGATGGGATTGGATATGAAGGGGCTGTGGGGGACACGGTCCTGGATGTTCTTTTGTCCGCGGGAGCTGATGTCCAACATTCTTGTAAGCTTGGACGATGTCATACTTGCCTCCTGAAATGCAGCAAAGGGGACGTGCAACCAAAAGCGCAAAAAGGGTTGCGCAAAAGTTTGGCGTATGAAGGGTATTTTCTTGCCTGCCAAAATGAGCTTCAGGAAGACCTGACGATAGCATCGCCAGATGCTCCGACCTTTTACCAGCCCGCAACGATTTTAGGTGTAGAAAAGCTTTCTGCCTCTATTTGCCGTGTTTTTTTGGAACCTGATGAGCCTTTTGATTATCAGGCGGGGCAGTTTATCGGCTTGCGACGGTTTGATGGGGTGGTCCGAAGTTACTCTCTTGCCAGTATTCCCGGTTTGGATAATGTGCTCGAACTTCATATCGAAAAATATGCAACTGGGGAGATGAGCAATTGGATCTACGAAAATGCCAAACCGGGTGATCGCATTGATTTTCAAGGACCAAACGGGCATTGTTTTTATATGCCTGACCAAAAAAAAGGCAATTTGCTTCTTGTGGGAAATGGTACCGGGCTCGCTCCCCTGCTTGGAATATTGAAAAGTGCGTTATCTTCAGGGCATAAGGGCAAGATAGCTTTATATCATGGAAGCGAGAAAATTTCAGGCTTGTATCTTCACTCTTACCTTAAAAAACTTGAGGAAATGCACAGCAATTTGTACTATTTTCCATGCATCTCTTCAGATGGGTTCATGGAAGGGTTTCGGCAGTCTGCCGCCGATCAAAGTGCTTTCAGTGATTTTAGGGATTTAAAGAATTGGCGGGTCTATTTATGTGGCGGGCCGTCCCTTGTTAATTCCGCTAAAATTCAAGCTTATATGCAGGGCGCAGCCACTGAAGATATCTATGCCGATACCTTTGATTTAAAAGAATTAAGACAGTTTCCACGCGCGAGCATATTGTAGAAATTTCTAACTTATCTTTCCTTAAGTCCATTTTGCTTCATGCGCCAAACGGCCATATCGATCCTGTCTTGACCAAAAAACGGTTCATCGTCAAACACTAGTGTCGGAACACCCCAATGACCAGCTTCTTCCAGCTCGGTATGATTGACCGAAATGGCAGCTTCAAGAGCATCCTCCTGCTCAATAATCTCCCGCTCCATCGTGGGTAAATCCAAGCCTGCACGGGCGACTATTGGTGCAAAATTTTCAGGTAAATGCCAATTTTCCACAGCCTCTCCCCACAACGCGCTGGATACGGCATCAATAAATTCCATGCCGCGTCCTTGCTGGGTTGCCAGCATACCCATGCGGGTTAAGCGAAAGATGTAGGGCTGATCTTCTGATATTGTCCGCGTCGCTAAATCCATAGCCACAGGATCAGGTTTAGGCCACTTAAAATCCAATCCGCGATACTGGGCAACACGATAGCAATCCCGAAGAAGGTAAGGGATCCATAAGGGGCTAACATCGCTAAAAAATTCTGGTGTTCGGATGGCGATGGGATAGACTGGCTTTACCTTAATTTCCAAATCATATTGTTCGGTAAGTTGGCGGTATTGCTTGGTTCCAAGATAGGAATAGGGGCTGCGGAAGGACCAGTATAAACTTGCAGATAAAGTCATGGCTTCTTATCCCTTTTTGTTTTGTAGAAAGTCTGAAACAGACTGATTGAAGAGATCCGGTTTTTCCAGATGTAGAAAATGACCTGCATCGGGCATCAAAATTGTCTGCAATCCAGCTGGAAATAGAGCATTCATGCCGATGCCAAGTTCAGGACTGATACAGCCATCTTGCTGACCGTGAATGTAAAGGCTCGGTACCTTTATAGGCGATTTTCCGAAATTAGCACGATCATCTTGGGGTACAGGCCTTGGCTTCATTGGGTTAAAGGTATCCCGGTAATAAGCGAGAGCGCATTCAAGAACTCCGGGCTTTGACAGGGTTTCCTTTAGTTTATCCAAATAGGCATTATCGGTATTCCAGCTAGGGGACCAATCGGACCACAAGCGATCAATGAACGCAAAATTATTCAGCGATACAGCCTTTTCCGCGAAAGGCGCGAGAAAGTAAAACATATACCAGGATCTGCGTTGCTGGTCTGCATCCTGAAGCAAAGACGCCATAAACTGACGACCATAAGGCACGGCGACTGTTACAAGCTTATTGATTTTCTTCGGCGCTAAAAAAGCGGCGACATAGGCGGCACTTGCCCCCCAGTCATGACCGATTAGGGTTGCGGTCTCATAGCCCAGTGCGTCAATCAAAGACAGGGCATCCTGCCCGGTATCAAAAGCTGTAAATGTTGGGTTTTCTTCCGCCAAACTCGGGCCATATCCACGCATGAAGGGGGCGACTACGCGATAGCCTTGATCGGCAAAGAAATGAAGTTGCTGCTCGAAACTCCACGCATGATCGGGAAAGCCATGCAGGCAGAGTAAAAGCGGTCCGTCGCCTTTTTCCAAAAATTGGATGTCATTGCCGCCGGCGTTTAAAATGGTTGTTTTTATTTTTGTCATTTATTCCCCCTTTAATAGTCGATGGTAGCGAGAGGAGAGGGGAATGGCAAATACCATTATAAATCATACCGAGTTTCGAGAGGCCCCAATATATTGGCAATTTTCCATGAAAGCTTGAAGCAATTTACTCTTTTGGCCAAGGACCGTTGCTAAAGACATCTGCGTGGAAATGACATCCGCGGGGCTCATCAAAGGCTTGTAGACAACCCCATGATGCGGGGCTTTCATCGCACATTCGGGAACTAGTGCAACGCCTAGTCCTGCCGATACTAAGCTGATTTGGGTTTGTATTTGGGATGCCGTTTGACAGATGTCGGGGGTAAATCCTGCATCCCGGCAGGCTAAAAGAACAAGAGCATATAAATTGGGAGATGTTTTGTGCGGAAAGACAATGAAACTATCCGTCGCCAAATCTGCAAGATTAATGATGGAGGCTTTGGATAAAATATGCGTCTCCGGCATAACCGCAACCAGCTTCTCCGTTTGAATGGGCGTCAGCTCGTAAAGCGTGCTCCCTGAGAGGGGCGGCCGCAGGAACCCTGCGTCAATTGTCCCTCGCGATAAGGCGGCCAATTGATCAATGGTCGCCATTTCAACGAGTTCCAACTCCACATCAGGAAAATTGGCGCTAAATCGGCGGATGGAGGAGGGGAGCGTGTCATAGATTGCAGATCCGGCAAACCCGATGACTAGACGCCCAACCAAGCCCTGTTCAGCCCGTTTGGTGTCATTGGATATCTGTTCGATTTTGGAGAGGGTCTCATACGCGCCTTGCAAAAATACTGCGCCAGCTGCCGTCAGTTCTACATGTTTTTTTGACCGGTTCAGAAGCCGCACATCCAAACTCTCCTCCAATTTTTTGATAGAAATGCTTAAGGGAGGTTGGCTCATATGCAATCGTTCTGCCGCAATGCGGTAGTTCTTCTCTTCCGCGACTGCAATGAATTGCCGAAGTTGTCGAATATCCATGAATGCCTGACAATACAAAAAATATATTAAAAGACAGGTTATAATATATTGGATGTTTTTAAAAGCCTTTGCCATAGTATGGAAAAACAATAACAAAGCAGGACGAGATTATACATTTCCAACCTGCTATCCTTGCGCCAAGCGGTCCACTTAAAAAGAGAAGATAAAAATCATGGATTTTGAGTTTAACGAAGATCAACGGGCAGTTCAGGATCTGGTCCGGCGGGTTGCTAATGAAAAAGTGGCCCCCCGTGCGAATGAAATCGACGCGACAGCTGAATATCCTCAAGACATGTTTGATCTTCTTAAAAGTCTGGGCTTGTTTACCCTTCCTTTTCCCGAGAAATATGGGGGCACGGAGGATTCCATCGCATGCTGTATTGCGATCGAAGAACTGGGGAGGGTTTGTTATAACACTGCCTATTTACTTCTGGTTCAATGGCTGCCTTTTGGCGCAATTCTAGCAGGTGGCTCGGACGAGCAAAAAGATAAATACCTTCCGGGCTTGGCATCTGGTGATTTACGCGGTGCTTTCTCTACAACGGAGTCTCAAAGCGGATCTGATGTGGCGGGTATTAAAACCCGTGCTGTCCGTACGGGGGATGGTTATGTGATTAATGGTGCCAAAATATGGTGCACTAACGCTGAAAAAGCCGATTTCATCCTTGTGGCCGCAAAGGTCGGGGAAGGAAAAGGTACAGGCAGTATCAACATGTTTATTATTGATCGGGACACCCCCGGCTTTGACGTTGGAAAGAAGGAAGATAAAATGGGCGCGCGGGGCGTGCCGTCCAATGCTCTCTTCCTAAGTGATGTATATGTGCCAGAATCCGCACGGCTTGGACCAGAAGGTAAAGGCTTCAAAATCGTTATGGAGGCTTTCAACAAGTCACGTCCTTATATCGGTGCGCGGGCTGTGGGTCTTGCGCAAGGCGCGATTGATCATACTAAAGCCTTCATCAAGGATCGGAAAGCTTTCGGGCAATCCGTGTCTGATTTTCAAGGAGTGCGCTGGATGGTGGCGGACATGGAGACCAAGACGGAGGCATCTCGTTTGATGGTTTATAAAGCGGCGTCGATGGTCAATGCAGGAATTCGGGGGAATGAGCTGGCAAGTATGGCCGCCATGTCTAAACTATTTGCAACAGACACAGCTATGGATGTGGCTGAGAACGCGGTGCAGCTTTTTGGCGCTGCCGGGATTTCATCAGAATATCCAATTGGCCGTTATTTTCGAGATGCAAAAGTCTTGAAGATTGTTGAAGGGACCAACCAAATTCAACGAAACATCATTGGCAAGCTCGCCTTTGCGGACCAATAAACAATAATAAAAACAGGGAAATATGAACATGGAAATCGTTGGACTTGGGTTTTTCTACGAAGATTTACCATTGGGCAGGCAGTTCCAAACAATTGGTCGCACGGTGACCGAAGCGGATATCGTCAATTTCATCAACGCCACGGGCATGCAGGAAGTCATGTTCATGGATCTTGAGTTTTTGAAGAATTCATCGGACATCAAAGGGCGGGTTGCCCCCGGTGCCCTTGCCTATTGTTTTGCCGAAGGATTGCTTATTCAATCGACCATGCAGCATACGGGATACGCTTTCCTGAATATGGAATTGAATATGGAAGGTCCCGTATTTGCGGGCGATACATTGCATGTTGAATGCGAAGTGATTGAGGCGCGCCTGACCAGTAAGCCCGGCCGCGGCCTTGTCCGTACCCGCAATAAAATCGTTAAACAAGATGGTACTGTTGCAGTGATCTATACACCGCTTCGGATGGTAAAATGTAAGGACGATACGCTGACTAAATAAAGGATCAGATTGCTATTTGAGTTCTTTGACATATACATTGTAAAGAGGGAGACTTCCATACAATCAGGTCACAAAACGGAGAGCTCAGATGGCAAAAGTCCTACGCTTCATTCGGCATGAATTTATGCTTGTGTTGCCGCCAACCCTTTTTTTCTTGGTTGCCTTTAATGTTATCACCCTTACCAAGGCACTTATGCTGCGGGAGCACGGAATTGATTTCGCGGGCTTCGGTGTCGCTGCACTTGGGGCCTTGGTGGTCGGAAAAGTCGTTTTAGTTGCCGACAAGTTGCCGTTGATTAACAAATTTCCAGAAAAACCACTGATGTATAACGTGATCTGGAAGACTGTAATTTATGTGGTGGCTGCTTTTCTGGTCCGATATGTGGAGCATTTGATCCCGTTTGTCAGCGAATTTGGAAATTTAGTCACGGCCAATAACCACCTGTTACACGAAGTCATCTGGCCGCGCTTCTGGTCCACACAAATTTGGCTTTTGGTTTTGTTTTTTGTCTATGCCTGCCTCCGAGAATTGATCCGATATATCGGGAGGGAGCAAGTG
>JBALXM010000032.1:22194-39939 GCA_036960695.1 Sneathiella sp. | reverse complement strand
ATAAAAACTTATTCATCGATTTGGCTCTGTCAGAAGAAAACTCGTTTTGACGGCACAAGACGAGGAATGCGGAAAAATAAAAACCAACTAATAGGAACTGGTTTTCAGTTCTTAAAATTTCCCATAATCAATTGGCCCGTTACGATCTAGAACTCTATCCACTTTAGGCATTGGATATTTCAGACCCGTGGCGCAATTATACAAGACTGCGCGATCAGTCTCGGCAATTCGACCATCTGCAAGTGAATTTTTATAGGCGGCGTAGGTTGCTGCTCCTTCTGGGCACATGAGCACACCTTCTTCCCGCGCGACTTCTTCCTGTGCTGTTTGTATTTCATCGTCACTCACAGCAATCGCAAATCCACCGCTCTCGCGAATAGCCCGAAGGATCATGAAATCACCGACGGCTGCGGGCACACGAATACCCGACGCCATTGTATAAGCCCCTTCCCATAAAGGGGCATGCTCCAGTCCTTCATCAAACGCTTTCACAATAGGCGCGCACCCAGTGGACTGTACCGCAACCATCTTCGGTCTTCTCGCCCCGATCCAACCAATCGCCTCCAGTTCGGCAAAAGCTTTCCACATGCCAATAAGTCCTGTACCGCCGCCGGTTGGGTAGAAAACAACGTCAGGAACGTCCCAGCCAAGCTGCTCAACAAGCTCAAGCCCCATGGTTTTCTTTCCCTCAATTCGATAAGGCTCTTTTAACGTAGAGACATCGAACCAGCCCGCAGTTTCTTTCCCGTCTCCGACAATCTTACCGCAATCATTAATAAGTCCGTTCACTCGATAAACGGTCCCTCCTTGCAGCTCAATTTCAGACACATTTACCTCTGGCGTGTCGTCGGGGCAAAATATTGTTGTCTTCATTCCGGCACGCGAGCCGTAAGCTGCCATAGCGGCCCCAGCATTCCCATTAGTTGGCATCGCAAGGTGCGTTAAGCCAAACTCCTTTGCCATTGAGACAGCAAGGGCCAACCCTCTCGCTTTAAACGAACCTGTGGGCAACCGCCCCTCATCTTTCATGAGGAGCTCGCCGCCCTTTGCACTCAGACGAGACAAGCTGACTAAAGGCGTCATAACTTCACCAAGAGAGACGACATTTTCACTTTTCCGGACAGGCAAGAATTCTCTGTATTTCCAAAATCCTCCAGACCTAGCCATTATCTCCTCTTTGGAAACTGAGTTCGCAAGAGCCTCAAGATCATACCGAACAACGAGTGGTTTTCCTGCCTGGGAAAGTCCATGAGGAATATCCGCCTCGTAGGTCTTGGAGGTATACGCACATTCAAGATGAGTTACGAAAGTTGGGAATTCCTGATCAAGTATTTGCGTTGCTCTTTTCATTTCAGAGTTTTCTTTCATTGAAAAAGGGTCATTTCCAAGATCACTGTGAAGCATTTTTTTTTAAAAGACAAATAGCCGAGAATTTGATAGCTCCTTTAGGTACCGGATTTTTGAAGAACGTAAAGTAACCTCAATGTCAGAAAAATTGTTTATCTTAACCCTTTCCTGTCGTGACCGACCTGGAATAGTCTCTACGGCTCTGTCAGAAGAAAACTCGTTTTGACGGCAGCGTGATATTTTCCTAAAGTTCCGGAATGAAAAATCCTAACCCGTTTCGCTATTTCAAAACATCCCCTGAGGTTATCCGGCTGGCCGTGATGATGTATGTTCGGTTTCCCCTATCACTGCGTAATGTGGAAGATATTCTTCACGAACGTGGTATCGATATTTGCCATGAGACAATCCGTTATTGGTGGAACCGGTTTGGTCCAATGTTTGCTCGTGAGATACGTAAGAAACGGATCCATCCTTCAGCCAATTATTCAAACTGGAGATGGCACCTGGATGAGGTCTTTGTAAGAATTAACGGTGAAACCCATTACCTTTGGCGAGCAGTTGATCATGAGGGTGAAGTTCTTGAAGCGTATGTTTCAAAGCGACGCGATCGTAAGTCGGCCTTGATTTTTCTCAAGAAAATCATGAAGCGTTATGGCCAACCTCAAGCAATTGTTACAGATAGATTGCGATCTTACCGTGCCGCTATGAAAATTATAGGCAATGAGAATACTCAGGAAGTTGGGCGATGGAAAAACAACAGATGTGAAAATTCTCATCTCCCATTTCGACGACGAGAACATGCGATGCTATGTTTCAGGCATATGCGAAGTTTACAAAAATTCGTCTCAATCCATTCTTCGGTTTTCAACCATTTCAACAAGGAACGACATTTAATTTCAAGAAACACATATAAGGTTCAACGTGAAGCTGCTCTTGTTGAGTGGCGGCAACTCTGCACTGCATAAAACCCGTCTATCTCTGCCACACTGAGACGAGTTCATATTCCTCTGACAGCGCCGTTTGACATTCAAATTTGGCATTCGAAAAAGGGCTTGCTTCAACGAACCCGGTTGAAAAGATAAATCATATTACACGAGATAAAAACCGGCCCGAGCCCAACAGAGCCTGGACGGATGAAGAAACTGTATCCTATTGAAGGAAGCACAGACGCCTTCTATTAGGATGGCGATAGCTCTCAGTGCTTATACGGGTTTGCGAGGGGTGGATGTTTTAACACTTACCTGGCCCAATTATAAGAACGGTAAGATCAGCACAATACAGTCAAAGACCGGGAAAAAAGTACAGATTCCAGTAAACCCGGAACTTTGGGCAATTCTTGATGCTACCCCAAAAAATCATCTAGTGATCGTCAGCAAAAATCAAGGGAAGCCATATACAAAAGCGGGTTTAAAACTATGTTTTACAAATTGATGGAACGCTTAAAAACAGAAGGAACACTGCCTGTTGATCTGACCTTTCACGGTTTGAGGTCCGCTATGGCAACCAATCTGGCTGACGCTGGATGTACACCGTACGAAATAATAGCCATTACCGGTCACGCCTCAATATCCTCTGTAGAAAAGTATGTGAAAAAATCAATAACAAACAGGCGGAAGTGGCAATGCGTAAATTAGAACAGAGCAAAAACAAAAGTGTCTAACTTTTCTGAAAAAGTGTCTAACCGTTCAGGCTGATTTTCGCTAAGTCATTGATTTAATGGTGCCGCCAAGGTGACTCGAACACCCGACCTACGCATTACGAATGCGGTGCTCTACCAACTGAGCTATAGCGGCATATTTTTGGCCGACACAATAATAAGCTCACTGAGGCAGGGCAGAGAGATAAATACCCTCCCCTGCTTAAAAAAAATTAAGCCGGCGCGGCAATCTCCGGGACAATTTCAGCTTCCAGCACAGGACTGTGTTGTAATCCAATATCCGCTTTACGCCATTGTTGAGAATCGAAGCTGTCACAGGCTGGGCAATGGGAAGACCACTGGGTTTCCTGCCGTCCGCAACTATCGCAAATCCAATGAGGATCAGGGGCTGCTTCCGCGCTTTTCAAAATCCAGCTCCGGGCCGCCGCGGCATCTGCATTGGCTTTTTCTTCAAAATTAGCCCGAAGAAGATACACAGAGGCAGACGGATCCGCCTTGATTGCCAGATCTAAATAGGTGCGCGTATTGCCCCATTCTCTCGCATCGAAAGAAGCCCTAGCCAGAACCAATGCGGTTTCCCGGTGGTTGGGCTGAAGACCGGCAAAAATCTTTTTGGCTCGTATATACCAATCGGCCGGTGTCTCGTCTTTCACAAGTCCTTTTACAGTCGCTGCAATATCCGGATGAGGCGCATGATCCCACGCCTCTTGGATCAATTTATCGCGCTTACGCCCCGCATCCATCAAACCAATCGCCAAGACTGACGCGGGTACGAATGTTGGATCGAAGGCATGGGCTAAAAGAGCAAGGCGCGTGGCCTCACTCTGGTCATTTTGCGCGATTTTACCTGTTGCCCGAGCGTAGCCAATTACAGCATGTAATCTTTTTACCTTCGCACTTTTAGAGGCTTTTCCCCGTGTCATGCGATCAAGCAGCGCATCTGCTTTCTCAAACTGGCGTGCCTTTAAAGACAGTTCAAAAAGATCTTTCAAGACCCATTCAGTTCCCGGTTTTAATTCATCCGCACGGGTGGCGTGTTTTAAGGCTAGATCCAGATCATTATCGGCTTTTGCCCGCGCGATAAGTCCGCGAATGCCTAAAAATTCCGTGTCCGAGCGCGCGGCCAATTTATCGTAGTAAATGCGCGCGGCCCGATCATCTTCATTCAATTCGGCCGCTTGCGCCGCTAAAAGAAGAGCCATCGGCTCGTTTTTGAGGTGCTTTTCGGCCTCTATTGCGGCAAGACGTGCTTCACGCGCGTCCCCGGCCGCAATGGCAACCATACCGCTGCTGAGTGCCTCTAACCCCTTACTGCGCTTACGGGCAGAAAGGGCACCGCCAAGACGGGCTGGGCTGTTTTTTAGCCACAAAAAAAGACGATATAGAAGGGTTATAGCAACCCCTGCCAAAAGAGCCGTTACGACCAAAACAACAATGTTCGTTTCGATAACGTAACTATCCCAATTTATGGATACTTGTCCCGGATGATCTGTAAGCCACACGCCAGCCACAGCAATGATCGCAAAGAGGATAAATAAATAAAGTGATCGTATCATTATCGCCTCCTAATTTGCTGTTTGCTTTTCAAGAACAGCCGCCGTCGTGGCAACTTTAAGCAACTTTTGAATGGATTGGTCTACAAGGACCCGGCTTTCCGCTTTACTAATCCATAGAGCGGCAATAGCCGTTGCCTCATCGCCAAGTGCTTTAAGCTCTTGCGTGGCCCCGGCCAGATCATTGGCACTCAGCTTTTTCTCAGTCCTAGATACGATGGCATCAGTGCTATCCCCCTCAACCACATCAATCCGGCGGAATTTCACCAAGGATGCAATATTGTGAAGGGTCTTTCCATACCATGTCTGACTTGTGGGCAAACGAGAGGCTTGAGTGATATCTATCGCAAGGTCATTAAATTCTGCCGCGAGATCCCGTTGCAGGGGAACCCCGGTTTTCGCGACATTTACAAGACCTGAAAGGCTCGATGTCATCGAGGCGGGAGCCGTTGCAATCGCTTGTTGAAGAGCCCCATCAAAAGGTTGATTATCTCGACTTTCGCGCTGTAATTGTCCCAGCGCCAGCAACGTGAGGGCCTCTTCTTCATTGCCCCCTTTGCCAGCACTTTTCTCTATTTGTACAGTCAATGCAGAAGAAAGGGCCGCTATCTGATCGTTACTTGCCGCAGCTTCTGTCTGTGATGCACTCAAATCTTGTCGGGCATCTTTCAATTCTTTTCTCAAATCCTCAACAGCACTATTTAGTAAATTGATTGAAGAGAGAATTTCTGGTGCCGTATCTGCACTAGCAACCACTCTATTGGTCGTTGAGGGTGCTTGCACTGCAAATTTCTTCAACGCCTCCAGAGAGGATTTTGTTGACTGATTCTCCGTCTCTTGACCCTGCATGCGCACCTGCAATTGGGTAACCTTGACATCAGAATTTTCCATAAAAGTGGCGACGTCACCGCGCAATGAGGCGATTTCAGTCTGACTTTTTTGCAACTCTGATTGAAGCGAGCCTAAATCAACAGGGGACTTTCCCTCCAGCGCAGCAAGGCGCTGCTCGAGGACTTTATCTGACGCAGGGTTGCCAAAATACCCTTGTATGATCTGCCGAGTTTGTTCTGGCAAATAGGGGCTAACTTTTGGGTAAATGATCGGCCATGCGGCAAGCCCCAAACAAAACACGATGAACAAAGCGAGACTGATTTTTCCAGCATTGGATTTTTTCGGTGGGAGCCCTTTTCCCGAAGCAACTTGCCCATTTCCGGTCAAAGAATCTGGTAAAGGCTTGTTTATGGACTCGCTTGAAGAAAATGTGTTTGCACTCGTTTTCTTCTTATCGGTTTGATCCGCATTTTCATTCTTTGGTGTCTCAGACACGATTTGCTCCCTCGCCTTATCAGAATTGTCTTGCCCTTTATCCGCCATCTCAATCGCGTTCATCGCGATTTCTTCCAACAGGCTGGTTTCTGTGGGTTTTGCCGCCACGAAACAATTTCCAAAGGGTAGTTCTACAATTACAGTCGCTGTATTTTTACTTAGACACCAAGCAGTAACCCCTTGTAAATGGGGTTTAAGCCCAGTTCGTTCAACAACAGATTTGAAAACGGTCGCCGTATGGGGTGAGAACAGAAGTATACCATCCAGCGAGCCATCTTCCAGTGCTGATTTTGCAACTTCGTCCAAATGGGCCGCATCTTTTGCGTCATACAAGATTTCACGGCGATATTTAAACCCCGCTTGGGTTAATAATATCTCTAAATCCCCTGCAAGGCGCGCGCCCCCAACATGTAAGTATGTCCCTGCGGTCGCAGATCCTTGCCTAATAATCAACGCTGCTAGCGCCGAGACATCACCGCCTGCGGAAAACACATTTTCAAAACCTGCCTGCCGGGCAATCGTTGCTGATTTATCCCCCACGGCAAAAAGCGGCAATGTGCGATTTTGGGTTACTTTAAGCAATCCCCGCACCCCATTTGCACTGGTCACAACAAATGCCTGCACCCCGTCCAAGGATACAGGATTGTCCAAGCTATACTCATCCCGGTATTCAATCTGAATAAGGGGAGAGATGAGAACCTCGTGACCAACATGAATTAACTTGTCCGCCAGCTTGTCTGCAGTTTCTTCGGGGCGCGTTATCAGCAGTTTCATTTATTCGTCAAAAATCCGTTTTTTTAAATTTGAAAAGCTGGAAAATCTTCTCCCGCTTTTTCCCGAAGTTCCCTACCCAATTTGTGTCCAAGTTCAATAGAGCCTGCAAAATCACTTCGGCCCTGCACATCAAAGCGTTGAACCCCGTCAGGGCTAAACAAACTGGCCTTTAGTTCAATGACATCAGCGCCGACAAGGACTGCATGACCGGCGATTGGGGTTCGGCAAGACCCGTCCAGCTCGGCAAGCATAGCCCGCTCACAATTTATCCGAAGACGGCTTTCCGCGTGGTTGATTTTGGCGAGCAGCTCACCCATTGCCGTGTCACTGGCCCGATGTTCAATACCGATCGCGCCTTGCGCCACGGCTGGTAAAACATCGTCTTTTTCAAGGGGATGAGTCACAACGGATTCGTTTTTCAAACGCTTTAATCCAGCAAAGGCCAGAAGGGTTGCGTCCGCCTCCCCCTCTGATAATTTGCGAAGGCGTGTTTGAACGCTGCCGCGAAACAAACCTACTTTCAAATCTGGACGGTGATTGAGAATCTGAGCTTGCCGGCGCAAACTAGATGTTCCAATTAACGAGCCTGCAGGTAAATCATCAAGAGACTTACCGCTTGCCGAGATAAAGACATCACGCGCATCTTCCCGCGGCAAAATACAGTCAATCACCAACCCATCGGGAAGCGTCGTTTCCATATCCTTCATGGAATGAACCGCGATATCAATATCGCCGCGCAGCATGGCCTCTTCGATTTCTTTAACAAACAGACCTTTTCCGCCCGCCTCGCTTAAAGGTCGATCTTGAATTTGGTCTCCCGTTGTTTTGATAACAACGATCTCCAAATCCTCCTCGCGCAATTTGTTCGGGTGTGCCGCAAGTAGCCGATCTCGCGTCTCATACGCTTGCGCGAGTGCTAAAGGGCTGCCTCTTGTACCAATTCTGTATTTTTTAACGGTCGTCATGTTGCTTGAATACCCATTCAATGATAGAGCCATATCCAATTTGCACCGCTTTTGAACAGAAAACAAATGATTGTCCTCGGTCTAGAGAGTAGCTGCGATGAAACTGCTGCTGCCGTCGTTACGGCAGAAGGCACGATTTTGTCAAATGTTGTATTGTCGCAGGTAGAAGAACATGCCCCTTTTGGTGGCGTGGTACCAGAGATTGCCGCCCGTGCACATCTCACCCAAATGGATCGCCTTGTGGCCGAAGCCATGAGCATTGCCAAAAAGGATTTTTCGGATTTGTCCGGTATAGCCGCTACGGCTGGACCGGGTTTAATTGGTGGTGTGTTGGTAGGCTTAATGACGGCGAAAGCTATTGCAGCAGTCACAAAAAAGCCCCTTATCGGTGTTAATCATCTGGAAGGTCATGCCTTAACCGTTCGAATGACCGACAAAATTTCTTTCCCCTATCTTCTTCTTTTGGTGTCCGGCGGGCATTCACAAATTTTGGTTGTTGAAGGCGTTGGAAAATACCGACGCCTTGGTACCACCATTGATGATGCCGTTGGGGAGGCTTTTGATAAAACTGCCAAAATGCTCGATCTAGGATTTCCCGGCGGCCCGGCAGTTGAGAAGGCCGCAAAAGGCGGCGATTCACAGCGTTTCTCTTTGCCCCGCCCCATGAAAGGGCGGCCCGGCTGTAATTTTTCCTTCTCTGGATTAAAAACAGCCGTGCGTCAGGCGCGGGATAAATTAAACCAACCCGTTACACTGCAAGACAAACAAGATTTAGCAGCGAGTTTTCAAAACGCCGCGGTCGAATCGCTCATCGCTCGCATGACGCCAGCCTTAAAGATATACAAAGCGGATTATCCTGAGGCCAAAAATATTGTCATAGCAGGCGGTGTTGCCGCAAATCTGGCTTTGCGGACCCAACTAGATAAAATGGCAGACGATCATGGCTATAGCCTTGTTGTGCCCCCGCCCAGTCTTTGTACTGATAACGGTGCCATGATTGCCTGGGCCGGTGTTGAACGCCTAAAATTAGGCCTAACGGATTCACTTGATATGACCGCGCGAGCCAGATGGCCGCTTGACCCCGATGCTGAACCAGCGCCTTTCGCCGGATATAAAGCTTAAAATCAGGATAAAACCATGACAGAAGATGAACAGAAACTAGCCGCCGCCGCCGCCGCCGTAGATTATATTGAGGATGGGATGGTTGTCGGTCTTGGTACAGGCTCAACTGCCGCCAAAATGGTTGATTTGGTTGGCGCGCGCGTAAAAGCGGGTCTTGATATTGTCGCTGTCCCCACATCCGATGCTACAAAAAACCAAGCAGAAGCACTGGGTATAAAAGTTGTTGGCTTTGATGAGGTTACCATCATTGACCTGACCATTGATGGTACGGACGAAGTCGATCCGCAAATGCGCCTTATAAAAGGCGGTGGCGGCGCTCATCTTCGTGAAAAGATCGTGGCCTCCTTGTCTGATCGAATGATTGTTATCGCAGAAAACAAAAAAATGGTGGAAACACTAGGGGCTTTTAAATTGCCCGTAGAAGTCATTCCCTTCGCGGCCTCTGCCTTGCTTCCCAAAATGGAAGCCCTCGGTGCCGATGCAAAAATTCGCACCCAAAAGGATGCTCCTTTTATAACAGATGAAGGTAATCTCATTATCGATTGCGCTTTTGACGTCATCAATGATCCAGAGGAGCTGGCTTTGACGTTAAGCACCATGCCCGGTGTTGTTGAGCACGGTTTGTTTATCGATAACGCTGATATTGTGCTTATCGGAAGTGATGAAGGCGTGAAGGTTTTTACGCGCTCTTGACCCAACGCCGCCCTTTTCCGCCAAGGCAGGTTGAAAAGGGTTTTTTTAACCCACTAAATGTATTGAATAAATTATGAATAGTGATGTTTCTTTGTTTTGCAATTAATAATGAGTTGCAATATTAAAAACTATCGCTATTGTTGGTCTCGAGAATAAGCCTTGCTTATCCTCTCTAGCTCAGACTTATGCCCTCTACTTCCCGGTAGGGGGCATTTTTTTGGACCGCCACTACAAAGCCGCCCATAAGCAGGTCCAAGACGCCCCGTAACTCCTTCGCCAAATCAAGATACTTCCGCTCCAAGGGGAAGGACAAATCTCGATAAGAAAATGTCGCAGCGTGTAACAACTCTGCCATCCAGAAAGGATCCATTTTGGCCAGTTCTTTCTTCTCCATGCTCTGATTGAGATACACGCTTAAATCTTTTAAAAACCGAATTCGAAATACTTCTGATGAAAATTTACGTTTTGTCGCCACGAGTCTGAGAAGGGTTCTCATTCCCGGTTGTTCAGACTGTAATTTGAAATTTATTTCGAATTCTAATTGAAAATAGCTGTGTAGAACTTCTGCAGGCTCACATCCGTTATCTGTGTTTGTTTCCAACGAACGGCGCAGTATTTCGCGATGATCACGTGTCACACTGTCGGCGATCGCAACGGCCAAATCCAACTTCCCCTTGTAGAAATTGTATAGATGCGGTGCTGAGATGTTCACATCAGCCGCAATTTCCGCCATGGTTGTTTTTCCGTAACCTGGTTTTACAAAGCGATTTTTTGCAGCCTCCAGTATTTCCAGACGCATCCGTGTTTGCGAAATATTCATGGTCCCCTCCTGTTCCCCTTAATATTGAGCGTCTTCTTCAGGAGTCAAACCCATAGGGCGACAAACTTAACCATAAACTACATAAACTTTCATTCAGACCTTCTGTGGAGGGGACGTTCATGCTAATGAAGGCCAAGAAAACAGAGGGTTTTATGGAAAAAATTAATGTAATCGGGGCAGGAGCTTGGGGAACATCACTGGCAATTGCCATGGCGCGCTCAGGACAAAATGTTAGTCTTTGGTGTAGAGAAGAGAGCCAAGCGACGGCGTTGAACCTAGCGGAAGAGAACAAAAAATACCTTCCCGGTATCTCATTTCCCAAGAGCCTCAAAGCCACGTCCAACCTGCAAGAAATTATCAACGCTGAGATTATACTCAATGTCGTTCCCGCCCAACATTTACGGGCAAATTTGATCGCTTTATCAACGCTCATCACCCCTCAAACAGCGCTTGTGATTTGCTCAAAAGGCATAGAGAAAACTTCGGGTAAAATGATGAGCGAAGTCGTGGAAGAAATTCTGCCTGAGCAGCCCTATGCTATCTTATCGGGACCAAATTTTGCTCATGAAGTCGCAAAAGGTCTACCCTCTGCCACAACATTGGCGGCATCAGATAAAGCATTAGGCCGCTCTCTGGTTGACGCAATCGGCATCCCTACCTTTCGTCCCTATTTTACCGATGATGTCATTGGCGCGCAAATGGGCGGCGCCATAAAAAATGTTTTAGCCATCGCATGTGGCGTCGTTGTGGGTGCAAAATTGGGTGAAAATGCCCGGGCTGCCCTCATTACCCGCGGTATGGCTGAGATTTTGAGATTGGGAGAGAGGTTAGGTGCGCGCGCTGAAACCCTCATGGGCCTTTCAGGTTTTGGAGACCTTGTGCTCACATGCTCCTCCACCGCTTCTCGGAACTTCTCACTGGGAAATGCGTTGGGGGCAGGCAATCGCCTTGAAGATTTTTTAAAAACACGGCATTCTGTAACCGAAGGCGTCCATACGGCCGCCGCTATATGTGAACTAGCGGCAAAACATAAAATTGATATGCCAATCTGTGCAGCTGTGAATAAGATACTAAATGAAGGCGCCTCGGTGACGGAGGTAGTCGAAGAATTACTCGCTCGCCCTTTTCGGGATGAAAAGTTGGCGGGATTTTAACGTAACCGGGAATTAGGCCAGAATTAGGCCGGAGTTAGGATTGTATTATGTTGTTTATTGCTCATTGTCTGGACAAAGAAGATCACCTATCAGTTCGCCTTGATAATCGCCCAGATCATCTGGAATTCCTAAAAGCTAAGGGAGATGCGTTAAAAGTTGCCGGTCCCACGACTTTAGAAGATGGCGAGACACCAAACGGAAGCCTTATCATTTTTGAAGATACATCCTTGGACGCTGCAAAAGCATGGATTTCAAAAGACCCCTATGGCGCCGCAGGGCTATTCCAACGTGTTGAAGTGCAGATTTGGAAACACGCGATTGGGAATGGCGTCTGACCATGGCATTCTGGTTGGTGAAAACGGAGCCCGGTTCGTGGTCATGGGAAGATCAGATTAAGGCAGGGGACGCGGGGACGCATTGGGATGGCGTTCGAAATTTTCAGGCTTCCAATAATATGAAGGCCATGAAGGTCGGAGACCAATGTTTTTTCTACCATTCAGTTATTGAGAAGGCAATTGTCGGTATTGTTGAAGTGATCAAGGAATATTACCCAGATCACACAGACAAAACAGGCCGCTTCGGCATGGTAGATATTCGTGCCTTAAAGGCTTTTAAAACACCTATCTCTCTGGCAGATATTAAGGCTGAACCGCAATTGTCCGAACTGGCGCTCATCCGCCAAAGCAGGCTCTCTGTTGTTCCCATTGATGATGCATCTTGGCATTTGATTTGTTATAAAGGGGGCGTTTAGCGTCTCCCCTTTGACAACTATTGGCGTACACGCAATTTTCGGCTAGTGTTCGCGAACCATTTCTTATTCAACGGCCATTCCAATTATGAGCAGCAACTCTGCACCTAGCCCTGCCATAAATAGCAGTGGTCGGGCTTACCTTTTTCTGACATTCACCACACTCTGTTGGGGCGGGAATGCTATTTTCAGTCGCCTAGCAGTGGACGAAGTCTCCCCTATGACTTTGGTGGCCCTACGCTGGCTAAGCGTTATGGTTATTTTGCTGATATTTGCCCGAGGAGCTGTCCGACGAGATTGGGATGCCTTAAAACCCCGTCTGGGTTTTCTCTTCATGCTCGGCGCTTTTGGTTTTACCGGATTTAATGCCCTATTTTATGTAGCAGCCCACACGACCACTGCCGTCAATATTGGCATTCTTCAAGGGTCAATCCCGGTTTTCGTATTTCTGGGGGCTCTCATATTATTTAAAACACCCATCTCCCCCTCCCAAATGGCGGGGGTCGCTTTAACAATTGTCGGCGTCATAGTGGTGGGTTCTGGCGGTAGTTTAGAGCGTCTGACTGCACTTGATTTTAATTTTGGTGATCTCTTAATGATTATCGCCTGCTTGTTATATGCCTGTTATACGATTGCCCTCCGGTTCAAACCAGATGTCTCTGCCTTATCGTTTTTCACCATATTGGCCTGCGCTGCTTTTGTGGCAACCCTACCCTTACTTGCTGGCGAAATATTCTACGGTAATTTTCAAGCACCAACACTTAAGGGCTGGGGTTTAATTGCCGCCATTGCCATTTTCCCGTCCTTTTTAGCGCAACTGAGTTTTATTAACGGCGTCACATTAATCGGCCCCGGCCGTGCCGGAGTTTTTGTGAATCTCGTGCCGATTTTTGCATCCATCATGGCCGTAATATTTCTCAATGAGCCGTTTGAGCTCTATCACGGCTTGTCCTTGCTCTTAGTCCTTGGTGGCATTTGGCTTGCCGAACGGGGCAAGAAAGCATCATAAAGTAGCAGCCGGGCGACTAGAAATCGCTGACAATTCCTTTGCGTTCCCAATCACCGTAACGGGTAGGCTCTAACCCTTTTGGGCCGCCAATTTCACCTTCTGCCTGCTTGACTTTAAGGGCAGAATTCTCTTGTTCTGGTTTTTTTACAACCTCAAGATTTTCTGTAGGCGTCGCGTTTTTATCTGAAGTTTTACTCATTCGCTCAATCCTTATACGCAATTTCTTGCCCTAACTATCACATTGTAGGGTACGCCGCTATAGACCCCAACCGGATTATACCTTACAAAACCCTCATGACAATGGAACAGCCAAACCCGCGCGCGCGCGCCGTTCAGATCCTTGACCAGGTCCTGACAAAACATCAATTACTGGAAGAAATCCTAACGGGGTCTCTAAACGGCCTGCCTGGGCGTGATCGCGCACTAGCGAGGGCAATGGCATCTACTTGCTTGCGCCACCTTGGGATTATCGACCACCTGATTGACAAAATGGTCGACCGGCCTTTGCCGGTAAAAGCAACACGTGTGCGCCATATTATTCGCCTTGGAATAACTCAAATACTTTTTTTGAATATTCCCTCTCACGCGGCGGTTCACGATACTGTTGAACTTATTCCTGACAACAGCAAGTATAAGGGTCTCGTCAACGCCCTCCTTCGCCGTACAGATCGGCAGGGCCGTAATTTGCTGGAGAAAATGAACCAGCCATACCGAAATACCCCACTTTGGCTTTGGAACAGTTGGAAAGACTTCTATGGAGAAGAGGTCGCGACCCTGATTGGGAACGCTCATCTTAACGAAGCCGCTTTGGATATTAGCGTTAAGGGTGATGCGGAAAACTGGGCCGAGAAACTCTCAGCAACTATTTTGCCAACAGGGTCCCTGCGTCGTTTGGCTGGTGGCTCTATTATCGATTTCCCAGGATTTGAAGACGGTGAATGGTGGATACAGGATGCGGCAGCCGCCCTCCCTGCTCAGCTATTCAACGATATCGAAGGCAAGCGGGTTCTTGATCTGTGTGCGGCCCCCGGCGGAAAAACGGCCCAACTCGCGACAAAAGGCGCCCTTGTAACCGCTCTTGATCGATCCAAAGCTCGCCTGAAAAAACTTGAAGAAAATATGGAACGTCTTGGCTTATCTGTAACCGTTACGGTCGCTGACGCCACTGAATTTGTGCCTGACGAGCCATTTGATGCTATTTTATTAGATGCCCCTTGCTCCAGCACTGGAACAATCCGGCGCCATCCAGACGTTGCTATTTTGAAAAGCGATGGCGATGTGAAAAAACTAGCTGATCTTCAATCTCGCCTTCTCGATGCCACAATTGCACAGCTAAAGTCAGGCGGCACATTGGTTTACAGCACCTGCTCGTTGCAATCTGAAGAAGGGGAATGGCAGATCAAGGATTTTCTTGAAAAGTACCCGGAAATGAAACGGGTTCCTATCAAGTCTGAAGAAGTTGGCGGCCTTTCACATATCCTCAATGAGGATGGAGAGATCCGTTGCCTACCCCACCATTCCGTGGGGATAGAAGATGATAAACCGGGCGGAATGGACGGCTTTTTTGCCTGCCGCCTTATGAAACACTAGGCTCACTTCAAAGAGTGGGCCACGACGATAGAGTATAAGGAAGATTATGCGTAAACCGGTCAGAATTGCCCCCTCAATCCTCGCGGCTGACTTTGCCAAACTGGGCGAAGAAGTTGCCGCCATTGCAGAAGCTGGCGCCGACTATATTCATTTAGATATTATGGACGGGCATTTCGTCCCCAATATCAGCTTTGGTCCATCCGTCACCAAATCATTGCGAAATTACACAGACAAAGTCTTTGACTGTCACCTGATGATTGCTCCTGTCGACCCCTTCATTCCAGAGTTTGTCGATGCAGGCGCTGATATTATTACCCTTCATCAGGAAGCCGGTGCTCATCTTCACCGCAGCATCCAGGTGGTTAAATCCTATGGCAAAAAAGTAGGGGTCTCCCTTAATCCAGCGACACCGGCCTCCACTTTGGAGTATGTCATGGACGACGTTGATCTTCTCCTTGTTATGTCAGTGAATCCCGGTTTTGGAGGGCAGAAGTTCATCCACTCCCAACTTGATAAAATTCGCACCCTACGCGGTATGATTGACGAGTCGGGGCGAGATATTGATCTTCAAGTAGATGGCGGTATTAATATTGAAACGGCCCCCTTGGTGATTGAAGCCGGAGCCGATTTGCTTGTTGCGGGGAGTGCAGCCTTCAAAGGCGGCCCTGAACATTATGCCGCCAACATTAAAGCAATCCTGGGTCGCTCATGAGTATTGCGGCGGTAGGGTCATCTGTTAAAAACGCGACACTTCCGCCGCGAAAATCTTTTCTCGATTACATTTTCTCGACCTCCTCCTACGCGACAAGTCTGCGCGCGCGAACACCAAGGCGCCTAATTACGGACCCTGTTGAGGCAATGCCTGGCGATGCGTTGCGCGCTGACGCCATTTTTCAAGGTCATTTCCTGTTATCCGGCGTCGAGGCTAATCTTACGAATATTGAGCCTTGGTTCGCAGCAGACATGCCTCTTCATTGGCATCATGAACTGCATAAATTTGACTGGCTTCGCGATTTTTCTGCTAATGGCTCCGATGCCTCCGTCAGACATGCGCGGGGATTGGTGCTCTCTTGGATCAAGCATTTTGACACGTACCAACCCTATATCTGGGACGCCCCGATTTTGGCACGCCGCCTAATTAACTGGACGCGACAAAGCCAATTTCTGATGACGCCCCATGAAGGGGACTTTAATTACAAGTTCTTAAGATCGCTCAGGGAACAATATAGCCACTTAGGCAGATACAACCGCTTCGTCGCCCGCGAAGATGACAAATTTGATATAGCGCTTGCCCTTTATTTATGTGCGTCGTGTTTTCCAGATACGGAAAAACAGGCTAGAAAATACAAAAAGCTACTGCTCGGTCAAATAGACAGTACCGTTCTTGCAGACGGATGCCATATCTCTCGGAGTCCTGCCCGCCACCTGATCTTGCTCTCAGACTTGATTGGCCTGAAACACACACTGATTAATTTACAAGAAGAAATACCCAGCGCCCTCATGGGCGGTATTGATCGACTGGCACCGGTTGTTCGGTTTTTTCAACATGGTGATGGCTCACTTGCCCTTTTTAATGGCTCAGTCATGGCATCAGAAGGCGCTGTAGATCACCTTCTCGCCATTGCGGATGCCCCTGGCAGGCCGCCCCATCGATGCCCCCAAGGCGGTTTCGAGAGATTAAAGGCCGGTCGCGGTTTATTACTTCTTGAGACGGGAGAGGGAGGTCGCGCCAAATCTGCTATATCCCATAACGGCATCGGCAGTCTGGAATTCAGTTATGGACGGGATAGGATTTTCGTCAATTGTGGCGCACACCCTGACGCAACATCCCATTGGGGAAAAGCACTTGCCGCAACCGCAGCCCACTCCACTCTTTGCCTGACAGATCAAAACGCCGCTTTTCCGGCGCCGGTTAAAAACAAAGAAACGGACCCTGTAAAGGTCTCAACTCATGGAGAGCATGGGAATTTATGGCTTGATCTGACTAACCCTGGTTACTTAACAAGCCACGGTATTACTCACACAAGGCGCTTGTATTTGGAAGCAGGAGGCCAGAATTTGCGAGGGGAAGAGGTCGTTATTGCAAATGAGGATGCAGGGGATACGACAGATTTCGAAATTCGCTTTCACCTACATCCCGATCTCAGTACATCCAAAAGTATGAGCGGGCGGAATTTGTTCATTAAGACAAAAAGCGGGGATGGGTGGCAATTCGTCAGCAGCTTGGGTGTTCTTGCCTTGGAAGAGGGAATTTATTGCGCTGAAGCTGGTAAGCCTCGAAAAAGTCAGCAAATTGTGTTGCGGGGCCGCTTAAATGGAAATGCTCCCCTTAGCATAAAATGGTCCCTTAAAATGCTCGGTGATAGTGAAGGCGCGTTATAATTGCCAGCGTTTGAGAGTGCTGGAGAATTCCCGATCCCGCCACATCCCTTTAACATCGGCGATTAAGCCACCGGAATTGACCATCCCTTCCAATGCGGTTTGAGACAGGTCTTTATAAACCGAATGGGCGACCGCCCCGATTACCGCATTGTAGCCCGTCAGGTTCTTCAAGTTTTCCTTCAATTCAATATCATAGAACTGGCTTGCCTCAGCTTTATCTGCAAGAGGGTCGTGTATATCAACTGTATGACCCAGCTCTTCTAAGACCTTCACGATATCCAGAACCTTAGTGTTGCGTAAATCAGGTACATTCTCTTTGAAAGTTAGTCCAAGGAGCAACACCCGGCTATTACGCTCAATTTGACCATCCACGCTATCTGCGATGAATTTCCCCATAGATTCGTTAATTCGGCGTCCCGTCAAGATCAAGTCCGGAGAATGCCCGACTTCACTGGCTTTATGAGCTAAATAAAATGGATCAATGCCAATACAATGCCCACCTACCAGGCCTGGCGTGAAATTCAGAAAATTCCATTTAGTACCCGCCGTTTCCAAAACATCATAGGCAGATATGCCTAACTTCTGGAAGATCATGGTGGCTTCAT
>JBALXM010000032.1:4203-22094 GCA_036960695.1 Sneathiella sp. | reverse complement strand
TCCAAAACATCATAGGCAGATATGCCTAACTTCTGGAAGATCATGGTGGCTTCATTTACAAAGGCGATATTGATATCGCGTTGTGCGTTTTCGATAACTTTGGCCGCCTCGGCTGTTTTGATGTTTCGGGCACGGAACGTTCCACCTGTGGTGGCTGCCCCATAAACATCTTGTAAAATATCTGTAACTTTTTCCGTTTGACCGGCCACGACTTTGATAATTTTATCAACCGTATGTACTTTATCGCCCGGATTAATACGTTCCGGTGAATATCCAAGGTAAAAATCGACGCCAGATTTAAAACCTGAAATCTCTTCCAGTATCGGTCCGCAAACATCTTCCGTAACACCGGGATACACGGTGCTTTCCACGACCACAATCGATCCCTTCTTCATGACAGGGCCTATAGCGCGACAGGCATTTTGAAGAGGCGTCAAGTCAGGTTTGTTTAACTCGTCCACAGGGGTTGGGACAGTGACTATGTGAATATCAGCATCACTTGTGCCCGCAATTTGCGTTGTATAACGAACACTGCTGGCGCGCAGGATAGGTTGGTCAATTTCAAAAGTACGATCAAAACCATTATTAAGCTCATCCACGCGAGCCTCACTTATATCAAATCCCACAACGTCAAATTTGCGGGCCAAGGCGACCGCTAAAGGCAATCCAACATAGCCGAGCCCAACGATGGAAATAGCAGTTTTTCGGCTAACTTTATCACCGCCGTGCAGGGCAGCCGGAATTGAATTGGACATCAAATCTCCATGGGTTGTGTGGACTTGATTAGGTAAACGTCATCTCTCCATTTGTCAATCAATCCAACCCCGTTCCGCGATCCCTTATCTCTTCCCGTCAAATGGCGGTAAAATCTCCATGCCGTCCACGGCCCTCTTTAAACCGCTCAGCACCAGCAGCCCCTTCATTAGAGACAGCTTGGACGCCATTTGCCCATTCAACACGCAAAGCGTCCCGCACTGGCAATCCACGCGTCTCGATTATTGAGCGACGATCTGTCAGCATCGCTTCTTGCGGAAAACGGGCAATTTCATGGGCCATTTCCTCAGCAGCGGCCCGCGCATCTCCGTCGCCAACAACTTTCTCGCATAATCCAATCGTGTAACATTCCTCAGCCGGAACTTTGCGGCCCGTCATTGCGATCTCCAGTGCCTTCCCTTGCCCCACAAGACGGGGCAATCGCACAGTCCCGCCATCAAGAAGTGGAATTCCCCATCTGCGGCAGTAAACACCCAAGTAGGCGCTTTCCGCCATCACACGAATATCGCACCATAAAGCAAGCTCCATACCCCCCGCGACTGCGGGCCCTTCGACGGCGGCAATAACGGGTTTGGAAAGCTCTAACCGGGAAGGACCCAAGGGTCCCCTTGGCGCAGGGTTCGCCCCCATAGGAAACGCTAAATTTTCCACCAATTCTTTCTGAAACGCATTTTTCTCAATTAACGTTGAAGCATATTTTAGGTCCCATCCAGCACAAAAGGCGCCGCCAGCGCCCCAAAAGACAGCCACTCTTGCTTCCGGATCTTTATCAAATTCCAAAAATGCTTCAACGAGTGCGTCTCCCGCCTCCGGATCGACAGCGTTCCGTGCTTCAATCCGATTGTGGATAATTGTCCAGACATTCCCATTTTTCTCGATTTCAACGGACATGATATTCTCCTGTAACAGTGTTATTATTTATATCTATTCACGATACCTTGTACTGTCGTTTGTAAAATTGTTCCGGGATCAGATCCAATGGAGGTCGCGCGCCCAGTATGCGTCAACATCAATATTCCAATTAAAGAGGCAAACAGCGCATCTTTCTCATTTTTTGCCCACGCAGCAGCATCTTCCCGACTAAGGCCTTGAGGTGCCAGACGCCTAAAACATGCGCCAAAAATTTCCAATATTCTTAAGAGGCTCTCATTTAAGAGTGTATCTCTCTCCCGCCCTAAGCTCCTTGCACTTTCAAATCCAAAAAGATACAGCCCCAAATCCAGCTCAAACCTTTTATTAGCGTAATAATCAAAGAAGGCTGTCGCCGAAGAAATCAATGCCGCCGTAGCGTCAGATTCTCTCGCCGAGGCCTTAGCTACTTTATTCTGAAGCGCTTCAAGGCTTCCTTCCAGAAGCGTTGCATAGATGTCTTCTTTGCCAGAAAACAAAGGATAAATTGCTCCGGTCGTGCATCCTGCTTCTTTTGCAATAACCCGCATACTTGCTTTTGCAAGACCATCCCGTTCGAACACCCGTATTGCCGATGCCAATATAATTTGCCTGCGGTCTTTATCTGTTTTTTTAGTTTTTAAAAGGCTCATGCACACAAAATAACAGTGTTATATATAGAGTCAACAGATACTTGGAATTCAATTTTTTTCCAAAGATTATGTTCCGTAAAAAGGCATCTCATGCTATAGCGCGCGCATAACTCCATCCTTTGACAAACAGGATTAAAGACCAATGTCAGCTTCCGATCTTCAACCCATTACCCGTGCGCTTATTTCCGTTTCAGATAAAACCGGACTTGTTGAACTGGGTCAGGCCCTCAGCCTCCGCAATGTTGAAATTCTGTCTACTGGTGGCAGTGCAAAAATGCTCGCCGATGCAGGCATTCCCGTGACAGAGGTTGCCAATCACACGCAGTTTCCTGAAATGATGGATGGACGGGTCAAAACACTGCATCCCATGATCCATGGTGGCATTTTGGCTCTTCGTGATAATGACGATCATGTCGCTGCGATGAATACCCATAATATCGGCGCAATCGACCTAGTGGTGGTTAATCTCTATCCTTTTGAAGAGACTGTAGCCAAAGGTGCGGATTTTCATACATGCATCGAGAATATTGACATTGGCGGCCCGGCTATGATTCGCTCCGCCGCAAAAAATTACGGCTTTGTAAATGTCGTGGTAGATGCAAGCGATTACCAAACTGTGATCGACGCGTTAGAGACACATGATGGCAAGACAAGTATTGAGCTGCGTAAAAAACTGGCGGCTAAAGCATATGCCAGAACCGGTTCTTACGATGCGGCTATCTCCAGCTGGTACGCAGATCAGTTAGGCGAAGAATTCCCTGAACGTCTAGTTTTCGCAGGAAACCTTCAACAATCTCTTCGTTATGGTGAAAACCCGCATCAGAGTGCTGCCTTCTATTCCAACTCAGAAATGCGCACGGGTATTTCCACAGCAACCCAACTGCAAGGGAAAGAGCTGTCTTATAACAATTACAATGATACAGATGCCGCGTTTGAACTTGTCGCTGAATTTAATCCTGAAATATCAGGTCCAACCTGCGCCATCATCAAACATGCGAATCCTTGTGGTGTGGCTCACGGCGCAACCCTTTCTGATGCCTACAAAACAGCGTTCGCCTGCGATACCACGTCTGCCTTTGGCGGCATTATTGCCTTAAACCAAACTTTGGATGCCGATACCGCCCAAGAAATCATCAAAATCTTCACTGAGGTTATCATCGCCCCAGATGCAACGGAAGACGCCAAGGCCATCATTGCAACGAAGAAAAACCTTCGTTTGCTTCTGACAATGGGTCTGCCTGATCCGTCTGTTGGCGGGCGCATGATAAAATCAGTCGCTGGCGGTTATCTGGTTCAAGGACGCGATAATGCTCTAACAGCGGAACCTGAGCTTAAAGTGGTGACAAAACGCGCCCCAACGGAAAAAGAGTTGAGCGATCTACGCTTTGCTTTCACCGTCGGCAAACATGTTAAATCAAACGCCATCATTTATGTGCGCGATGGCGCGACGGTTGGTATCGGTGCGGGTCAAATGAGCCGGGTTGATAGCTCTAAAATCGCCGCCTCCAAATCATTGGAAGCCGCGCAAAATGCAGGCGAAGTTGAAGCATGGGCAAAAGGATCAGTTGTTGCATCCGATGCCTTCTTCCCCTTCGCAGATGGCCTACTGGCTGCAGCAGACGCTGGCGCTACTGCGATCATCCAACCAGGTGGTTCAATGCGCGATAATGAAGTCATTGCTGCGGCAGACGATGCTGGCCTTGCCATGGTCTTCACTGGCATGAGACATTTCAGACACTAAGCGCATGATTTTAGGGAGACAATTATGATCACAACGACAACAGGATCGATTGAAGGAAGAGAGATCGGTACTTATCACGGCATCGTCGCAGGCGAAGCGGTGATGGGCGCCAATTTCGTTCGCGATTTTTTCGCCCGCGTGACGGATGTCATTGGCGGCCGCTCTGGTGCGTACCAGAAAGAGCTGAAAAAAGCGCGCCACCTCGCTTTAGAAGCTTTGGTTGAGGAAGCTGAAGAGTTTGGTGCGGATGCCGTCGTCGGCATCAGCCTTGATACAGAAGTTCTGGGCGACAGCATGATGATGGTTGTCGCAAGTGGGACAGCTGTTACCTTGAAATAAAAACTGGCGGGCAAATATAGCAATACTTGCCCGCCATCTTTTATCTGTCAGGTTCGCGGACAAAACTCATCAGTCCTGCGCCGACCAGCAACAATATAAAAATCACGATCATTGCCGGACGTTGCTGACCCGATAAATCAGTAACAATACCGATCGCTAGGGGTGCCATAAAGGCCGTTGCCTTTCCTGATAAGGCAAATAACCCAAAAAACTCTCCAATTTTCTCTGGTGGCGACAAACGAGCAACCAACGTTCGGCTTGCAGCTTGTGCCGGTCCAAAGAAAAACCCCATGATAAATCCAAAACCCATGAATACCAGTTCAGCGGGACTTGCGAATAATCCGCCGCCCTCAATCGGCATGGCGGCGGGAAGCCCAAACAGAACCTGCCCATCACTGATAGACAAAACACCGACGGATGCGAATGAGAGCCCGAGCACAGAAATCACGATCGTGGGTTTGGATCCGATTTTATCATCAAGCCAACCACCAATAAAAGACCCTGCAATGGCAAACACATTGATTAGTATTCCAAAGATGCCAAGAGCCGTCGTATCCCAACCAAATAACCCCGCCGCGTAAATCCCAGAGAACCCTATCAGAGCTAAAATACCATCATTGTAGAACATGCGGGCGATCAGGAAATAGACAACATTTTTATGATCACGAAGAGAACGGAGAGTGGCCCCAAGACCTGTTAAACCCGCCCGTAACGCATTTAGTTTTCCAATGCCTTTTGATTTAATATCCGGCGTAAAAAACAACATGGGAATGATGAAGACTACAAACCAGATGGCCGACAAGGGTCCGGTTAGCCGGTCTTGCTCGTGCGCCACCTTGTCAATTCCAAATAAAGGCGTCTCTGGTAGAGAAAATCCTAAAAGGACAATAAAAAGGGCTATGAGGCCCCCTAAATATCCCAGTCCCCAACCAAATCCACTTAATCGGCCCATTTTCGCCCGTGAGGTCAGCGTTGGCAGCATGGCATTATTAAAGACCAGACTGAATTCTACCCCCATTGATCCTAGAACAATGGCAAAAAGGATCCAAATTAAGCCACTTTCCTGACCCGGAACCGCCCACCAGAGTGAGAAACTGCCGATGGCACACAGGGCGACGAAAAAGACAATCCAGGGTTTTCTTGGTCCCCCCGCATCAGCAATCGCCCCGAAAACAGGACTGAAAAGTGCAATCAATATTCCAGCGGCGGCTTGCGTGTATCCCCAATAAGCTTGCCCTTGCACGGGATCCCCAACCACGATAGACGTGAAATAGGGTGCAAAAATAAATGTAGTAACCACTGTAAAAAACGGCTGATTTGCCCAGTCAAAAAGAGCCCAGGAAAATTTCCCAAGCCTTGATGCCTCACTCTTATTACTCATGTTCCCTCCCCTTTTTTTCCAGTGTATGGAAAAAGGAAGAGGGAGCTCAAGAGAAATAAAATATAAGTGCTTAACTGATCATTGATCTGAATTGCCTGTTGGCGAATGCCAATTTAGCAATATCAACACCCCCGCTTGCCTTAAATTCTTCTATTAAGTCACGCGATCGGTTGATAGGGTTCTGATTGCGAATTTCCCAATGTTCCAGCGCAGCCCGGCCTTTATGTCCATTTGCATTGTCGAACACTGAGTTGGTCAACGCCCTTTGTTGACCATATAAATCATCAATAATGGCTGTTACAGCCAATCGTTCCCAGTGATTTGCAGGTTCGATATTTTCGGCGGCAAATCTTAACCAATCAAGGTGAAGTTCTGCGCCAACTGCGAAATAGACCTCACCCACTTCATCGATTGGGCGTTCGGAAGATTTACCCACTTGCACGACATCCAAGGATGAGCGAAGAGGCGCCAAGGCTGAGATCTTGTTTGCCAGACCTTCAGGGACATTCATCTCCATCAAATAGGCCACGCGTTCCAGATAGGCCTTTTGTCCAGCGTCACTGAGCAATGCCCCCAAATTACCTTCCAGATCCCGCATACTGGGCGCCAATTGCTCAATTTCGCCTTTAACATCAACTGGCAGGCGCAAATGCCTCAAGTTCCAAAGGGTCGCCCGGCGAAGAAGCTTTTGCGTTGCATCAATCATGCGTCCTTGAATATCGGTGGTAACCTGGTTATCCAGCGCCTCAATCTCCTGCCACAAAGAGGGAAGCTCGAAAACTTCAAGTGTTAAAGCAAAAGCCCTAGCCACATCATCCACATTAACGCCTAATTCTTCCACCATTTGCATGACAAAAGTAATGCCGGCGCGATTGACAAGCTGGTTGACAATAATCGTTGTGATAATTTCCCGGCGCAGTCGATGAGTGTAAATATAGTTGACATACTTCTTCTGAAGCTGTGTTGGGAAATATTCAATCAACCATTTTTCAAAGAACGGATCGTCGGGCAGGGATGTTTCCAAAATATCCGTATAAAGAGTCATTTTTGCATAAGCCAGCAAGACACACATTTCAGGCCGCGACAGTCCTTTCTGCCCTGCTTGTCGATCGCTCAGCATTTCTTCATCGGGTAGGAATTCAACAGCCCGGTTCAGGCGACCTTGTTTTTCAAGTTCACGAATAAAGCGTGTTTGTTCTTCGAAATTTGCAATATTCTGGCGCTCTGCCGTCGTTAAGGCTTGCGATTGAAGGTAATTGTCTTCCAAAACAAGGCGGGATACCTCGTCAGTCATATCAACAAGAATTCTATCCCGCTGCTTCTCGGTCATCTCGCCATCATCCATAATGGCGCGCAGTAAAATCTTGATATTCACTTCATGATCCGAGCAATCCACACCCGCAGAATTATCAATGGCATCCGTATTCATCTTACCGCCGATCAAGGCATATTCAATACGGCCGTTTTGCGTAACGCCTAGATTTCCGCCTTCGCCAATAACCCGCGCCCGGACTTCCGCCCCATTAATACGAATGGAATCATTTGCCCGATCACCGGCTGCGGCATGGCTTTCCTCTTTCGATTTCAAATAAGTACCAATGCCGCCAAACCAAAGCAGATCCACGTCTGCTTTCAAAATAACGGAAATTAGCTCATTAGGCGTCAGCGTGCTTTCTGTTATCCCTAAAAGGGACTTGATCTCAGAGGTCAGCTTAATGGATTTTGCTTTTCGATCAAAAATCCCACCGCCTTTGGATATAAGCTTGGCATTATACTCCTCCCACGATGACCGTGGCAGCTTGAACAGCCGTTCTCTCTCAACAAAACTTTTTTCTGCATCCGGATCTGGATCAATAAAAATATTCCGGTGATCAAAGGCCGCCACTAAGCGGATTTTCCGGGAGAGCAGCATACCATTACCAAAAACATCGCCCGACATATCGCCAATGCCAGCCACCGTAAATTCTTCTTCCTGGATATTTTTGCCAAGTTCACGGAAATGACGTTTTACTGATTCCCACGCCCCCCGCGCCGTAATAGCCATTTTCTTATGGTCATAACCGGCAGCACCGCCAGATGCAAAGGCATCTCCAAGCCAGAAACCATAGGATATGGCGACTTCATTAGCGATATCTGAGAAGGTCGCGGTGCCTTTATCTGCGGCCACAACAAGATAGGGATCATCTCCATCATGACGAACTACATGCTTAGGCGGCACAACAGCCCCACCGACCAAGTTATCCGTCAGGTCCAGCAATCCCGATATAAAGATCTTGTATGAAGCAATCCCTTCTGCTTGAGTTTCCTCTCTTGTTCCGCCCACAGGCAATCGTTTCGGGAAAAATCCGCCTTTTGAGCCAACGGGTACAATGACTGTATTTTTCACCATCTGCGCTTTCATCAAGCCCAGAACTTCTGTGCGGAAATCTTCCCGGCGATCTGACCAACGCAGGCCACCCCGCGCAACCGTTCCGCCGCGCAAATGAACCCCCTCAACCCAGGGACTATAGACAAAAATTTCCACATGCGGTCTTGGCAGAGGAAGATCGTCAATCTTCTGACTATCCAGTTTGAAGGAGAAATAGGGGCTTTCCATATCCCCCGCACCCGGCAGATACACATTGGTTCGCAATGTGCTCAGGATCAGATTAAGAAAACGGCGCAAAATACGATCATCATCAAGAGAGACAACCGCATCTAAAGCTGAATGGATATTTGCTTCTACTTCAGCCGATTTTGCATCCCGATCTCCTTGGAAATCCGGATCAAACCTCGTTTTGAATAAGGTCAGCAATTGATGAGAAATATCTGCATTTTCCGACAAAGTATTCGCCATGTAGGTTTGCGAAAATGTAATGCCTGCCTGCCGCAGATATTTGGCATAGCTTCGTAAAATTGCAATGTCAGACCAGTTCAAACCAGCCCTCATGACCAAACGGTTAAAGCCATCACTTTCCATACTTCCTTGCCAAACTCGGCGGAAAGTATCTTCAAACTTTAGCTTCAATTTATTCAGATCAAGTTCCAGCCCAGTAGACTCAATCAGTTCAAAATCGTGGATCCAAACCTGCTCTTTCATGCTTTCATGAGCAACCAGATAGGGATTTTCCGCCAAAACCTTCAAACCCATATTCTCAATCATTGGCAAGCAATCGGACAGGGGCAGCGGCTCACCGGGGCTGTACACCTTAAAGCGCACTTTATGCTCAGGATCTTCCAGCCAACGGTAAAGGTTCAAGCCAACTTCATTATTACCGCAAATCTGTTCCAACTTCTCGATATCATGCAGGGCAAGGGTTGCATTAAACCGGGCTTTATATCCCACTGGAAAGGCTTCACTATACCGGGCGCCAAGGCGCAAGGCTTTCTCTTCACCCCACCGCTCAAGCAACGCATCTGACAAATCATCCGTCCATTCACGCGCCGCTGATTTCAACCGGGCCTCAAGATCTTTCTCGTCAACTTCTGGCTTACTGGCCCCTTGCAAATCTATTATAAAATGCAATCGCGCGAGCGTATCATCCCCAACTTGAGAGTAATGAGCCGTGATTTCACCATTATGCATTTCAGCGAGGATCGACCCGAATTTTCGGCGCAAATCAGTATTGAATTTCTCCCGCGGTACGTAAACCAAGGCCGAAACAAAACGCTCGAACCGATCCCGTCTCAAGTAAACCCCAATACGAGGCCTCTCTTGAAGGATAAGAATTTTAGAGGAAATTTCGAGCAGATCTTCTGTGCTTATTTGAAACAACTCATCACGTGGGTATGTTTCGAGAATGTGAGCGAGTGCTTTCTGGTCGTGGCTGCTTTTTGCAAGACCCGCCATCTCTAACGTATCTGTTACCTTACGGCGAAGGTAGGGGATATCTCGCGGTACTCTGTTATAGGCTGCGGAAGTAAAGAGGCCGGTGAACCGATATTCCCCGACGACTTCCCCGTCACTATCAAATTTCTTCACCCCAACATAATCAAGATATACTGCCCGGTGAACTGTTGAGCGTGCGTTTGCCTTGGTCACAATAATTAATTCTGGTCGATGCAGAAATTCCCGGACTTCAGGAGACATCTCCGCCTTGCCTGTCATAATCCGCCGCAAAGGGTTACGAAGGATGCCCAAACCTGAACCCTTCACAACGTTCCAGTTCTCTGATGCCGATTTGTCTTTTGTCCGAAAATCATATTCACGGAAGCCCAGAAAAGTGAAATGATCATTTGCCATCCATTCTAGCAAAGCACGTCCCTCATCCACTTCCGCTGTTTGAAGAGGCGGTGGCGTTTTCTTCAGTTTTTCGACAATTCTTTCCACTTGCCCAATAATGGGTCTCCAATCAAGAACAGCAGCACGTACATCTTCGAGCACTGAGAATAATTCTTTCTCGATTTCCGCAAGAACAACAGGATCACTTTGTTCGTCAATTTCCAGATGCATAAAGGATTCTGCGATGCCTTTTTGTGCGCCCTTATTGGCGGCATCATGGAATTTTACATGGGCGCCCTTTTTATCCCGCTCCACATGAAGAACCGGATGAATGACCAGATGAACATTGAGCCCTCGCTGGCTTAGGGCCGCCGTTACGCTATCCACCAAAAATGGCATGTCGTCATTGACGACTTCAATAACCGTATGGGATGTTTTCCAGCCATGTTCTTCAAGGGTCGGGCTAAAGACTCGAACCTTGGCAACCTCAGCCTCTCTGTTCGCCGCAAATTTATAGACCGAGAGTGCTGAGCCGTATAATCGCTCAACCTTAATGCCGAGCACATCCTCTGCAGGGAGCCGTTCATACATTTTCTGTACAAAAATCTTTATGTCTTTAGCTTGCTTGGCTTCAAGCCGACTGTCGATCATAGCCAGGATTTCAGCAATCTTCTTTGTTTTCATTTCCTGTGCAGTAAGTGCCATGATTAGGATCCCCATTCCTTTAGTTCATACTTGGTCTAATAATATTTTATTCAAATAGTATGTAATATTAGTGTTAACGTATTCTTTTCATTACTCATTAAATATTCAAACGAATATTGATGGTAACTTTAAAAATAGGGAGGACACGTAAAAATGAAGCAAAATATATCCCCAGTTTGCCGCACCAAAACCTGTTATTACGGGTCCTAAAATTCAACTGATATTCTCAAAATCTGAATTGAAATACATAACTTGTTTATTCCTCACGAATCTAGGCTGCAACCCAAAATGTCAAAAAACTGAAATTAAGTTGTGAAACAAACGTTTGGTAAGGATCGTATCTTGTTGGCAGAAATTGTTTTCATTCAACTGTGCAACAGCAAATTTTTATGATCAGGAAGCATAACTCCCTATAAACAAATCAAAATTATTCTTTTCTTATGTTGAAGAATAGTTCGTTTTCAAGTGTCGATTTTCAAACGAAAAAGCACATCTTTAAAGAGTAATATTATATAATAAAATACTTAACCTTGTATTAGTTTAAGGCGTAAATACTTGCTAAACTTACTGTCAAAACACAAAAAAACGGCCCAGAAAACTGAGCCGTTTTTTTGTCATTTGTGGTTGATTATTCCCAGCCAGCAACGCCTTTCATATTAGGCAATTCGTGGGCGATACCTTTATGACAATCAATACAGGTCTTCTCCCCTGTAAACAGGAATTTCTGATGGGCATTCGCCGCTCGCGGGCTTTGCAGCGTGATGTCCATTCCTTCCTGAGAATGACAATTTCGGCATTCCAGAGAGTTATTTGCCTTCAAACGATCCCATTCATGCCCCGCCAACCGTCTTCTGTTGGCCAGAAATTTATCACGGGTGTTGATCGTTCCAAACAGCGTTCCCCAAACTTCCTTGGATGCTTGCATTTTTCGAGCGATTTTGTCCGTCCAGTTATGAGGCACGTGGCAATCTGGGCAAGTTGCCCGAACACCAGAACGATTGCCGTAATGAATAGTCGTTTTCAATTCGGCAAAAACGTTATTCTCCATTTCATGGCAGCTGACACAGAAGGCTTCCGTATTCGTAATTTCCAGAGCTGTATTAAAACCACCCCAAAAGATAACCCCCGCAACAAACCCACCGAGTGTTAAAAACCCAATGGAGAAATGCTTAGCTGGGCGGCTCGCGCTATTCCACATCCAGGCAACGGGCTGCCAGATTTTTTTGAAAAAGCCCATCATTGCGCGGCCTTTCCTTTTTCAATGACATTTTCCACGTCAACAAAGCTGTTCCCAACAAGAGGTTTAACATCTTTTTGAGTAACGTGGCATTGCGTGCAATTATAACGACGCGGGGAGACCGTCGCTAAAACCTGGAAATCACGATCCATAAAGTGGGTAACACTGATCATAGGTGCTTGAGACTCTTCGGTTCGAGTTCTTGCATGACAAGACAAACATTTATTCGCATTAAGGCTGATCTCATAATCACGAATATGGTGAGGAATTGTTGGCGGTTGTTCTGGATAATTCCGTCCCCGCTTCATATCCTTGTTTTCCACTTTGGACATAACAGGCGCACTCACCTCGATATCCAATTTCGCCCCATCGCGGAGTGTCACCACGCTTTCAGCGTATACAAGTCCAGAAACCCCAACGAAGCTTGCCATAGCGATGACAACAAATTTTACTAATTTATTCATAACTAAGCCTTTCCCGTTGCGACTACTTTTACCGCGCATTTCTTATAATCTGTCTGTTTAGATATTGGGTCGGTGGCATCCAGTGTCACTTTGTTAATCAGCTGGCTAGCGTCAAACCAAGGCACAAAAATCAACCCTACCGGCGGCTTATTTCGGCCTCGTGTTTCCACGCGGCTAATAATCTCGCCGCGGCGAGAAACAACCTTCACCTCTTGCCCCCGGCGAAGGCCGCGGGTTTCTGCATCTTTTGGATGCATAAAGACCACCGCATCAGGAAAAGCCTTATACAGTTCAGGCACTCGTTGTGTCATGGAACCAGAATGCCAATGTTCAAGAACACGTCCCGTTGATAGCCACATATCAAATTCTTCATCCGGGCTTTCTGCAGCAGGCTCGTAGGGAAGCGCGAAGATTACCGCCTTACCATCTGGTTTGCCGTAAAATTCAAACTCTTTTCCTTTTTTCACATACGGATCAGACCCTTCACGAAAGCGCCACTTAGTCTCCTTACCATCCACAACAGGCCAGCGTAGGCCCCTTGTTTCATGATATCTATCAAACGGTGCCAAATCATGACCATGGCCCCGACCGAAAGTCGCATATTCTTCAAACAGACCTTTTTGCAGGTAAAAGCCAAAATCCTTGGATTCGTAGTTGTTATAATCTTCACTGGTTTCAGATAAAGGAAATTTGTCTACTTCTCCATTTGCATAAAGAACGTCATATAGAGTCTTGCCCTTATAAGACGGATTGGCATCAAGCACTTCCTGCGGCCAAACTTCATCAGTCGTGAATCTCTTAGAAAATTCAACAAGTTGCCACAAATCAGATCGCGTACCTTCTGGCGGATCAACTAGCTGGTGCCAAAACTGGGTACGGCGTTCCGCATTTCCGTATGCCCCTTCTTTTTCCACCCACATGGCAGTTGGTAAAATCAAATCGGCCGCGCCTGCTGTAACCGTTGGATAAGGATCTGAGACAACGATAAAGGCTTCGGGGTTCCGATAGCCTGGTAAAGTTTCCTCGTTCAGGTTTGCTGCCGCTTGCACATTGTTATTACATTGAACCCAATAGGCATTGATTTTACCGTCCTTCAACTTTCGATTTTGCTCGGCAGCATGGAAGCCGGGTTTAGCCGGAATGATGCCCGAAGGGATATTCCAAATTTTCTCGGCAATCGCTCTATGTTTAGGGTTTTTTACAACCAAATCCGCAGGTAAGCGATGAGAGAAGGTTCCCACTTCACGTGCAGTACCGCACGCAGAAGGCTGACCTGTTAAGGAGAAAGGAGAGTTACCTGGTGTTGAAATTTTACCCACGAGCAAATGAACATTGTAAATTAGGTTATTCGCCCAAACACCTCTGGTATGCTGATTAAAGCCCATGGTCCAGAAAGAGGTCACCTTGATTTTTGGATCAGCATAGAGTTTCGCAAGCTTGATCAAATTCTCTTCAGAAACATGAGATAGTTTAGAAACTTTCTCCACCGTATAATCCGCAACAAACGTCTTATACTCTTCGAACGTCATTGGCACAGAACCGCCTGCGTTGTCCGCATTCTTTGCCTTTTTCTCTAATTCATGCTCGGGACGCAAGCCATATCCGATATCGTCATTTCCTCGACGGAAATTCACATGTTTTCCGATGAAATCCTTATTCACCATGTCGTTCTGAATGATGTAGTTCGCAATAAAGTTCAAAATTGCTAGATCTGTTTGCGGCTCAAATATCATTGGAATATCAGCCAGATCAAAACAACGATGCTCAAACGTTGATAAGACTGCGATTTGCGTATCAGGCGCGCTCAAGCGACGATCGGTAACACGGGTCCAAAGAATAGGATGCATTTCCGCCATGTTGGAGCCCCAAAGCACAAAGGCATCAGCCGCTTCAATGTCATCATAACATCCCATTGGCTCATCGATACCGAAGGTGCGCATAAAGCCACCAACGGCGGATGCCATACAATGACGGGCATTTGGGTCAATATTGTTGGATCCAAAGCCTGCTTTCATCAATTTTGATGCAGCATAGCCTTCCCATACAGTCCATTGACCGGAACCGAACATACCAACTGATGTCGGGCCATTTTTCTTGATGGCGGCTTTAAATTTCTCCGCCATGACATCGAAAGCCATATCCCATGATACAGGTGTAAACTCACCTTCCTTGTCGTATTTACCATCGGTCATACGCAGCAACGGAGAATCCAAGCGATCCTTGCCATACATAATTTTGGATAGGAAATACCCTTTAATGCAATTGAGGCCGCGATTAACCTCAGCCTTCACGTCACCATGAGTGGCGACAACACGCCCCTCTTTTGTACCAACCATAACGCTGCACCCTGTGCCGCAGAAACGGCAAGGTGCCTTGGACCAAGTTAGATCAGTTTTACTTCTGTCCGTAACCAGATTTGTCGCAGTGGCATCTGCAGACACACCGGCTACACCGGCGGCAACTGCAACAGCATTTGCCTTGATATAATCACGCCTTGTCAGTTTCATATTCTCTTCTCCAGCCCAATATTTATTATCTGCTTTTGATCCTCTTCAATGGGATCAGCTTCATCATGTTGATAGACAGGCAAGAGAGAGATGACGCCCTCCAAATCCCGGATATCCTCTGTTATTTCTACAAGAACCCTCATGCTTGGTGCATCGATCAGGATCACTAGTTTTCCGCCTTTATCGCTTACCGGTACCTCCACATAGGGAAGGGCACCAATGACCGCCGAGATTTCCTGGACTTTATTCACGGATACCTCTGCAACCAAACTTGCAATATGAATATCTTCTGTCATTCCAGACCCCTTTCTTGAGGCAAATTATTGGGAGATATTACTAAAATACTATTTGTTGGGCAGATGGAGACGCAAGCGCCACATCCTGTGCATTTATCAGTAGATATTGATGGGGCAGGAATTGATTGTTTGAAAAAATCAAATTCAATTGCCCGTACCTCGCAATGATCCTGGCAGGCCTGACATTGCACACCATTTTTTGCCAAGCAGTCCGATTTAACCACTGCTTGCAAGTCCCATGCGGCGGCCACACTTAATGGCGCCAGATCAAAAACCTGCTCAGGGCAAATTTTTGCGCATTTCTCACAAAAAACACACTCACCTGCCTTAAATTCAACTGTTGGAAATCCGCCATCCCCTTCACGGATAATTCCCTCAGGGCATTCGGTAATACATAAATTGCAACGGCTACAATTATCCAAAATATTCGATGATTTTGCCCATGGTAAAATAGGCTTATGTGACAGTGTTGGGCCGGTTTTTTGTAAAGGGCGACCTTTTAGAAAGGACCGGCGGGACAGTGCCATTTTTTCAGACGGCATATTCTTGGCCTTATCCTATTGGTGGTCCGCCAACCAAAATTTGATAGAGCCATACCGAAAACCCGTAGGCACCAACTAAACCAATCGTCAGGCCAGGTATCAAGACAAATGTCAGTATAAAAAACACAGCAAATTCAGATTTTTTGGTCATATCCATCATTTCCAACCCGCCATTTTGCATTTAACAAATCCCTTTTACTCTTCGAGTAGAAGATTTAGACAAAAACCATTTCAGCATCATTGATCGAAATCATTTCGCAGAAAATACCGTCGCCCTGTTATCGTAATAATGGGTTTCTATCAGCCTTATTTGTATATGTTTTTTTCATTATAATCGAGAATTATAATTATAACCTCCGCCAAACAACCTAATACAAAACGGTTATTCCTTCTTTATTTATGTTGAAGTCAAACAAATTACTGGTCTTACATTCGTTTTTCAGGCTATTTTTACGACACTAAGTAATGCTTAAAACATATTCTTTGAATGTATTTGCGGGGACCACGTCATGCCTATTTATAACAGAATTGCAGAACTTCATGGCGATATGCAAAAGTGGCGTCACGACATCCATAAGCACCCCGAACTGTGCTTTGAAGAGATCCGCACTGCCCAGATCGTTGCAGATAAGCTTCGAGAATGGGGCTTGGAGGTTCACGAAGGAATAGGCATTACCGGCGTTGTTGGTGTTTTGAAAGGTCAAGGCAAGAGCAATCGATCTATTGGTATCCGCGCCGATATGGACGCCCTCCCTATGAAAGAAATGACAGGCGTAGACTACGCATCTGTTCATGAAGGTAAAATGCATGCTTGCGGGCATGATGGTCATACCGCGATTTTACTAGGTGCCGCAAAATACCTATCAGAGACCCGAAATTTTGATGGCACGGTTAATTTCATTTTCCAGCCAGCAGAAGAAGGCGGCGGCGGCGGTGATGCTATGGTTAAAGATGGGCTATTTGATCGTTTCCCTTGCGACGGTGTTTACGGACTTCATAATCAGCCATTGATGCCTAAAGGGACCTTCAACATAAAATCCGGCCCGCTCATGGCATCTGCCGATACAGCAACCATGACTATTCATGGAACAGGAGGACATGCAGCACATCCTCAGTTTGCCATTGATCCCATCGCTATTGGTGTCCAATTGCATGTGGCCCTGCAAACTATCGTTTCGCGAAATGTAAGCCCCGTAGACAGCGCTGTGATAACTGTTTCCATGTTTCAGGCAGGAACTGCGGAAAATATCATTCCTGAAACCGCGACACTCACAGCCTCCATTCGCACAGCAACGCCCGAGATAAGGGATTTAGCGGAAAAGCGGGTCAAAGAAATCTGCGCCGGTATTGCTCATACTTTTGACGCGGAAATAGACGTAAATTACGTCCGCCGTTACCCCTGTACAGTCAATCACGATAACGAGACTAAAATTCTGACGCGCGCCGCGGCGGCTGTTGCAGGAGAGGCCAAAGTAAATACCAAAACACCTATTCGTATGGGCAGCGAGGACTTCTCCTTCATGCTGGAGGCCTGCCCCGGTGCCTATATTTTCCTTGGCACAAACGATGAAGATCATAACCATTCAGTTCACCATCCCAAATTTGACTTCAACGATGAGGTCCTTGGCTTAGGCGCTAGCCTTTGGGCGAAATTAGTAGAACAAGAAATGCCAAGATCTTAAAGTCAGTTCGGTTTCGAAACATTACTAAATTTTAAAATGGGCACTTAAAACCATGGCGGACGAGTTACGCACTTTATTTACGACTGACTATGTCCGGCATGTCGCCACCTGCCTGTCAGAACTGGCAGGTATTAATGCCGATGATTTTGTTGCTCATACTTTGGCGGACCCTTGGGATGATCTGGCCCTGAAGGCCCGAATGGCTCGGTTGACTGAAGGGATGGTTAGGTTGTTACCTGGTCCTTACAAACAAGATATTCTTGTATTAAAGAAACTCCTTCCGCGCATTTGTGTGGACCGTTTCAAATATGCTGATTTACTTTCCATGTTTGTGCCAGACTTTGTCGTGTGCAATGGCATGGATGACGTCGAGACGTCCATGGACGCATTGAAATTCTTCACGTCCCACGGAACCAGTTCAGAATTTGCTATCCGCCCCTTTATTCTAAAAGACCCAATCACTACTATGGCTTATATGACA
>JBALXM010000032.1:0-4103 GCA_036960695.1 Sneathiella sp. | reverse complement strand
TGGTTTGGGAGCGACAAAAATACAGACTGGATTATCAAACACGGATGTCGAACGCTTCTAAAACAAGGTAATATCCGCGCCCTCGCGCTGTTTGGCTCTAGCCCTGTTGAGATTTCTGATGCCGCACTGACGTTAGAAAAGGATCACATTGATTTTGGAAATTCAGTAGAATTTACATTCCAAGCTATCCTTGCGGGAGACCTGCCAGAGACACTCCGCATTGAATATGCCATCGATTTTATGAAGGCAAATGGTAAAACATCCCGCAAAGTGTTCAAAATTTCAGAAACAAAACCATCAACCGTCAATCTGAAGATCAAAAAATCCCACAAATTTATAAACTATACGACGCGGAAGCATTATGCGGGACAACATTGCGTCAGCATTATTCTAAACGGGCAAGAATTTCAACGACACCCGTTCATGTTAAAAATCTAAGTAATTGCACCAATAACACAGGTTCTTGCTTACTTAACTTCCCATTGATTTGAATCATTTTTATTTGCGCTATCGGGGCCTACTAGAGAGGCATCGACGATGCGATAGCGAATGACTTCTACAATCACCTGTCTTTCAAAAGAAGCCTCAGCTCACACGTCACAGTTCGATTACGCGTATACCTGATTGGAAAGTGAAGATGAAAAAACTCATTGCGTTGGCATTGCTAGCAACAACCGCAATAACAAGTAGCACAGCACTTGTATCTGCTAAAGAACAGGGCGACTTTTTAGTTCGCATGCGCGGCATTGCTGTTATGCCAAATACAGACGGCTCAACTGATGCCATTGGTGGTAGCGCCGATATTGATGACGCTTATGTACCAGAAGTAGATTTTTCATACTTCTTCACGGACAATATCGCCGCAGAGCTTATCCTCGCCACCACAAAACACACTGTTGGCGTAAGCGGCACAGCACTCGGTCGCGACGTGGATTTAGGCGATGTCTGGCTATTACCGCCTACTTTAACCGTTCAATATCATTTCCAGCCCAAAAGTGCTTTTAGCCCTTATATCGGTGCCGGTCTCAATTACACATTCTTCTATAATGAAGACAGCGGCAATGACCCTGCCGTTACCAGTGTCAGTTACGACAACAACATCGGTTACGCCCTTCAAGCAGGGTTTGACTATGAGTTTAGTGACAGATGGGTTCTGAACTTCGACGTTAAGAAACTTTTCTTGAAAACAGACGTTAAGGTCAATGGCGGCGCTATTAACGCCAATGATGTCGATGTTGATCCATGGATCGTTGGTATTGGTTTTGGCTACCGTTTCTAAAAGAGCCGGCAAGCATCTCAATCAGGTTGAGGCGAAAATTCGCCTTAACCGCCATATTTATTGAAACTTCGAAGCGCTATTTCCAGACTTTCAGCAAGCTGGACAATGGGGCGCTTAATTTCATTTTCCTCTGTTATTGAACCCGCAGGCTTCGCAACGGGTGTACGGCGCCAATGGCGTACTGGAAAATAAGGTCTGCTTGTTTGCGGTGCTTCGTCTTGCAATTCTAATTTCAACATGTTCATTTCCTCATCCCTTTATGTGGGTATGAGATGAACATAGGGATTGCGTTCAGCGAAATGAATTGACAGTTTTTGCAAACACTATTCCGGAAATCGCAATAATAAATTATAACGAGAGTGCCTTGAAGCTTTCCGCCATAAAATCAGAAAAGGCTCTTATCTTCGGCGACAAATGCCGGGCAGAGGGATAGACGAAAAAGATATTGGCCTCAACCGTATCGAAACTAATTTCAGCGTGATCAAACAGCGTCACAAGGCGCCCCGATCTTAAATGCTCAGCAACATGCCATAAAGGCAGGGCAGTAATGCCCAAACCGTTCAACACAGCCTCCAACACCACATCCCCACTATCTGTTTCAAGTTTACCGGCAATAGTTAAGCTAGTGTCTTCGCCTGCGACTTTAAAACGCCAGGTTTTAGAGGCTGGGCCCCAAACTTCACTGGCAGACTCCGCGTAATAGACAAGGCATTCATGTTCGTGCAACTCCTTCGGGTGAACCGGCGTGCCGTGTTTTTCCAGATATTCAGGGCTCGCGCAGATAACTTGTTTCACCCGGTGTAGTTTCCGGCCTATCAAAGTGGAATCGGGTAATTGAAGTGCCGCAATACGCACAGCGCCATCCATTCCTTCCTGCACCAGATCGACGGTCCTTCCCGTTAAGGAAAGTTCCAGTTTAATCTCTGGGTATCGTTCAAAAAAGGCTGTTAAATGCCGCGCTATATGGACCCGCCCGATCGCTTGCGGCGCGCTGATTTTAAGCAAACCTTTTGGGGTGGAATCCAAGTCTGTCACGGCCCTGTTCATATCATCAATATTAAGAACAGCCTGCCGTGCCCTGCTATGATAAAGGCGCCCCGCATCTGTAAGGCTCACTTGTCGCGTCGTGCGATTTAGCAGTCGAACACCAAGCTCTGCCTCAAGTCCATTGATTTGACGGGTGACGGAAGAGGCTGCAAGACCGATATGCCGAGAGGCTTCTGCGAAACTTCCCAGCCGCACAATTTCCAAAAAAACCCGAACCGCCCCAATGTTATCCATGAGACCAGTCCTTACTGTCATCCGAATTGCCCGGTGACAGGCCAAGAACATCCCCATCGGTAGAGCAACCAAGCCCCAGAACTGTCCGGTTTGCATAGGAGAAATAAGCGGTTACCTGATTGATCTCAAGGATTTCGCCATCCTCATATCCTATCTCTCGCAATGCCTGAATATGGCCTTCAGTCATTTGATTTGGCGCCTCAGTCAAGATTTTGGCATATTTCATGGCCTCTTTTTCTTGTGTAGTCAAAGGCGCGGTGGAAAAATCCTGGCTCATAATGGCATCGCGTATTGCATCCGCCCGACCTTGATCATTCAATAACCGTTTCAAGCCAGAAAAATGGTGCTCAACACAGTAATCGCATTTGTTTAAAGCACTAACCCAAACCCCCAACACTTCCAAAAACCACTTTGGAACCGTATTGTTTGAATGATGAAGAACATGCTTATAAAGGGCCATATGGCCTTCCATCGTGTGGGGGCGCAGGGAATGTGCCATCATAATATTATCAACATTATTGTTAGGCCCTTTCACCCGATCATAGAGCTTTTTGAGCCGACCTTGAGCTTTCTCATAAGGCACAATATTAATCCACGCCATAAATCTCTTCTCCTGCATTTAATCCCGTCCCGTATCATGCACAGGGCAAATTTATAGCGCAACTCAATACAACCCGAACGGCTGGTATCCCAATCCTAAGGGTAGGAATAGCGTTTTTTTCGCATAGGTTGCTAAACCACACACTTTTTGCTATCTATTAGTCATTAAATTATAAATTTATAATATAATACTAACGAAAATAAAATAACAATTAGAGGGAGGATAAAGTATGTACATTTCAATCAAACATAAAATCGCAATCGTAGGAGCCGTGGCACTCTACAGCCTTGGTGCCTGTTTTTCACTGGCTACCGCCGCAAATGTGACCCCTGATGTTATCTTCGGTAGCGGTAATGCCAATGGCTCATTCACCGTGGGAACCGCCAACAATGTTGAAATTGGTTTGCGCGCTAAACAACGCTTCCCTGCCGCAAACATATTTAACTATAACGGTGTGGATACTTATGACTTTAGTGCCGGGGAAAGTTCACTTGGTTCTGGACGGCCTCTTTGGAATTTTGAATTTTCCATTAACACCGATGTATCCGGCATTTCTGGGGTGGATCTCGCTGATCTTACCTATGAACTGAAGCTGGATACAGATCCCGGTGCGGGGACTAATTTTACATCAATCTTTGATCCAATTCTTGGCTTACCCTTCTTTGATCACGCTATTGGGGACAACAGCACGGGAAATGGTAATGGTACCAAGGCAACTGATATCCCCAGTTATGCCATTTTACTCGCAAACAATAATGTCGCGCAAAATTCTTGGGCTTTTCATTGGTTTGCTGCAATCGATCCCTCTATTTCCGGTCTATACGGCATCATGCTTTCAGCCTTTGATCAAAATGGCGGATTACTCTCATCGTCAGCGATCAATGTTCGCGTGTCTGCAGTGCCTCTTCCCGCAAGCTTACCACTCTACGGCGCAGGTATTGC
>JBALXM010000031.1:32282-40281 GCA_036960695.1 Sneathiella sp. | reverse complement strand
TTAATTTATATTACAACATGTTGCATTTGGAGACTATTTGAAACTTTTCTCTTTCAGAGCGTCCATTTTTACTAAAAGTAAATCTTTATGACCCACCATGGTTAATATTCAGACCGTATTAAATTTCTGAAAATAGTGATTTTACTCCAGTAACTCGATTTATGGGCAGGCCGTAACGGATGAGAACACCATCGCTTGATGACAAGCCAATGCTACGGCAAGCGTCATTACCAGAGATTTCACAAAGTCGAACGGTCATTTTGTTGGCATCCATGGCGCTAAATACCCTTGCTCTTGCCCTCCCCATCATGATTTTACAAATTTATGATCGAATAATTCCAAACAACGCAATGGATACCCTACTCCTTTTGGTCTTGGGGGTTGGTTTCGCCGTTATTTTAGAAGCTTTTTTTCGTTTAGGACGCTCCTATATTACGGCTTATGCCGGAGCACGTTTTGAGCATGTTGCCAGCTGCCGGGCCTTGGCTCGAACTTTGGGAACTGACATAGTTCGCTATGAAAAAGAAGCCGCCGGCGTGTACCTCCATCGCTTTAATGCCATCGACAGCCTTAGAGATTTCATGTCTGGCAGCAATTTACTTGTTTTTATTGACTTGCCATTTGCAGTGATATTCCTGCTGATGGTGTGGTATATCGGCGGAATACTAGTGCTTGCGCCTGTGGCGCTACTTGTTATCTTCAGCTTAATAACCTTATTTGTCGGCCGGGGCCTTAGAACAGCTCTAAACGAGCGCTCTACATGGGATGACCGCCGCTATAATTTCCTGATTGAAGTTATGCTGGGCATCCATACGGTAAAAGGCTTGGCCCTCGAAGCACAGATGGTTCGGCGCTATGAGCGGTTACAAGAATCCACAGCAGAAAATGTACAAAAGGTAGCCTTTAAAAACAGCGCGGCCCAAAGCTTGGGCTCAATCTTCTCGCAAGTAACCCTAGCCTCCGTCGCAGCGTTTGGAGCCTATCTAGTTGTTAATGAAAGTTTGACTGTTGGTGGGCTTGCCGCTTGCACTCTATTGTCTGGCCGCGCACTACAACCACTCCTTCGTGCGATGGGTGTTTGGACGCACTATCAAAACATCAGACTTTCCAAAGAGAGAGTCGAAAACTTGCTCAACCTTCCTCAAGAGGCAGATAACGTACCGAGCAATGAAGGAGACCGTACAAAATCTTTCAACATTCACCCGAAGACCGGCAAAGGTGGGCACCTTGAGTTCGATCAGCTTGCCTTCAAGTACGAGGAAGATGGCGACACATTATTTGAAGACCTCAATGGCAATTTCCCCCCGGGTAGCACGACAGCAATAGCCGGTGCCAACGGATGCGGTAAGTCCACTCTGTTGTGGTTATCGATGGGACTCATTACGCCCAGCCAGGGCAAGGTCCTTCTTAATGGCGAAGACATCGCTCTCTTGCCTAAAGATATCATCCACGACCGCATTGCATATCTTCCGCAAAATGGGACCCTATTCCATGGAACGGTCATGGACAACCTCACTATGTTCCGAAAGGGCAATGTAATTGATGAAGCAATCATACAATCGAAAAGCCTGGGCCTCGACGAAGCGATAAAACGCATGCCCTTTGGCTACGATACAGTTGTAGGAGACGGTGCGACAGAGAGTATTCCCGGCGGCATTCGCCAACGAATAGCTGTTGCACGAGCTCTCACATGCGCTCCAGAGATCATTCTATTTGATGAAGCGAATACCTCGCTTGACGCTGCTGGCGACGAGATTATGAAGAACGCCCTCCTAAAGCTAAAGGAGCGGAGCACAATCCTTTTAGTAAGCCACAGACCCTCTTTGCTCAAAATTGCCGACAGAGGCTTAAAAATTACGAACAAAAATTTCAAAGAAACACCTGTAGATAATTTGGTTCAGTTCAAAAAAACCGCGCCAACCAAAATACAAACCTTAAAAGCGGTGTAAGCAATGGCTTTCCTAACTGAACAAAAAGTAACACTACAAAATGCCGACTGGAACAGGGGTACACAATACGCTGCCTGTATTTCGCCCCTTTTAGCCGCCCTTGGCTGGCGCGGGGATGCAGATCAAATCATTGAGGCGATGCCTCACTTCAAAACGACCATGGACCTTCTAGACTTAAGGAGCGTCCTTGCGAACCTTCATTATGAAAGTACCGAGAAAAAGGCGCATCTCTCAAAAATAGATCCAAGATTATTTCCATGCTTATTTGACCCCCACAACGGCTCCGTCAAAATCCTTTTATCTGTCAATGAAGAAGGCATAACTGCTTTTGATTGCGAAAATCTTGAAACGATTATTCTCCCTCATGGTAAAGATTTAAATCAAAAAGGAGCAGCTTTCTTCTTCACACCAATCTCCAGAGAACAGATTGGTCAGTGGAGGTCTGGGAACAATTGGTTCCGTGCTGTCCTTGGTCGGTTTATGCCACTGATCCGTCGCATATTAATGATGACATTTTTTCTCAACTTGCTTGCACTTGCGACCCCACTCTTCATTATGGCAGTTTATGACATGGTGATCGGCTCCGGATCCTTGCAAACACTTGGGTATCTTTTGATTGGCGTCGGTATCGCAATTCTATGTGATATAGTCCTCCGGTTGATGCGAGGGAAAATACTCGCCTATATCGGAGCAAGACTTGACTATATTATTGGCAGTACAGTCTTACAAAAAATACTGTCCTTACCGCTAGCCCAAACAGAGCGGACATCATTAGGGTCAAAAATCGCCAGATTTCGAGAATTTGACATGATCCGAGAGTTTTTTATCGGCCCCATGGCCTTGGCTTTTTTTGAACTCCCTTTCATATTTATCTTTCTAACAGCCATTGGCCTCATAGGGGGCCCACTGGTTTTTGTCCCCATTGGAATGTTGGTCATTTATGCCATTGCGGCCTTTTTTATCCTACCCGCTATAAAAAGACGGACAGTTGATAGTTTGTCTCAAAATGCATCAAAAGGCTCTTTTATCACTGAGTGTTTTAACACAATGCGAAGCATCAAGCAGACTGGTGCAGAAGAAATCTGGCTAGAAAGATTTAGGGATATCTCCGCGGGGAACGCCCTCTCAGGTATGAACACGAGCATACAAGGAGCCATAGCTCAAACATTTGCTCATGTGATCATGGTCGGTGCTGGCATAATCACTCTAACATTCGGTATTTCCCGTGTTTTTGAAGGCCATATGACAATCGGGGCGCTTGTAGCCACAATGGCCCTTGTATGGAGGCTTCTAGCGCCAACCCAAACACTATTCCTAGCCCTTACGAAACTGGATCAAATCGGTGCTAGCGTTAAACGCCTTAATCAGCTTTTCACCTTGCCCAGTGAGAGAAATCCATACGCGTCGTCCAAGTTAAAAGATCTTAAGGGGCACATCTCCTTCTCTCGTATCAGCTTCAGATACTCAGCAGAACAAGATCCGGCAATCGTCGGCCTCGATCTTCAAATTCAGCCCGGGGAAGTTATCGCTTTTGCCGGTGCCAATAGTTCAGGCAAATCGACTGTGATCAAATTGCTTGCAGGACTTTACCAGCCTCAAGTGGGGCGAATTTCAATTGATGGCATAGACATTCGTCAAATTGACCCATTGGAGCTTAGAAAAGCCATTGGATATATGCCGCAAATAAGCGAATTATTTCACGGGACTATCAGACAAAACCTTATGCTAGCCAATAGCACTGCCAGTGAAGCACAGGTCTTGGAGGCTTGCGAATGGGCGAACCTTAACGATGATATTGAAAGGCTTCCACAAAATCTCGACACCCGAATTGGCGACCAACTCTTGCAACAACTCCCAGGTGGCTTCCAACAAAGATTAATCATGGCTCGGGCTTTTTTGACCGATGCAAAAATTATGATTTTTGATGAACCGGGCAACACTTTAGATGAGAGTGGCGATAGAGCCTTTTTGGCTGCAATCGAGAAAATGCGCGGCAAGGCAACTATTCTGATTGTAACCCATAGACCTAGCCACATGAGAGCCGCAGATAAGGTCGTCTTGTTAAACCGAGGCCAGCTTCAAACCGTTGGCCCTGCATCCACTGTTGTTCCTCTTATCTTTGAAGGTGCGTAATGCCGAAATTAATGAAAAAAATTACCATCGATCAAGATAAAATACAAACAGAGGAAATAAGCACGTCTTTAACAAAGGGGAAGCCCCAAAGCTCTCGTCTTGGTCAATCTATAATGTTAGAGGAAACTGGCCCCGCACCTCTTCTCAGGAATGCAATTCTCTTCAGCTTTGTGGCACTGGCGGCATTCATTGCCTGGGCACAATTTGCTGAAATTGATGAAGTCGCAGTTAGCTCCGGTGAAGTTATCCCATCTGGCACCGTTCAAACTATACAGCATATTGACGGTGGAACCATTAGTGAAATCGCAATTGAAGAGGGAGACATTGTTCGTAAAGGACAGGTCCTTATTCGTCTTGATCCCACCGATATTACAGCGGAAATTCAGCAATCTCTGACTAAACAAGCAATCTGGAATATAAAAACAAAACGGTTGAGAGCATTTGCAGAAGGCTCACCGTTAATTTTTGAATTGCATGGGGACAGATTTGATGAGTTGAAAAAAGAGCAAGAGAACTTGCTCAAAATTCAAAGACTTGATCTGCAAAATCAGCAAGGCGTATTACAAGCTCAAATCGACCTCCGCATTGCCGAGCTTGACCTGCTTGCAGATCAAATCAGAATTTTAGACGTTCAGATCGAACCACTCCGTGAGCAAATGGCAATTCGGGCACGGCTTTTAAAAAACAAAACACTAAGCCGGTATGAATTTCTGGACGCACAACGGCAATTTCTTAAAGAAAAAGGCGAAAGAGATGAGCTTGTTTTAACCCGGCGTTCCATTGGACAAGCCGTTACAGAAGCTAACCACCGCCTAAAAGAGCTAAACGGAAGGCTTAAAAGTGAAGCGCTTCAGGAAATGGTAGAAGCAAATGCTGAAGCATTGAAAGTTGGCGAAGAGCTAAACAGACTCAAAGCTATTGCAAGCAGGATGACTATTTTCTCGCCAGTGGATGGAGTTGTACAGGGGCTAGACGTAAATTCTATCGGTACAGTTGTAAAACCAGGCAGCCCAATTGCATCCATAGTCCCAATTGATCAGGAGTTAATTCTCGAAACGCGCATTCGTCCTGAAGATATCGGCTTCCTTCAAATCGGTCAAAAAGCCACTGTAAAATTTACCACTTATAACTTCTCTAGATATGGATCAGTAGAAGGGAAACTGGTTCACTTATCCGCAACCACATTTGAAGATGCCGAGAAAGAGAGTTTCTACAAAGGCAAAGTAGCCCTTTCGCATCCTTATGTGGGGAATAATCCTGATCGAAATTTAATTTTACCTGGGATGACCGCAACTGTTGATATTCTGTCAGGTCGGAAAACGTTACTTGATTATCTATTAAAGCCTATCCATACAACGTTAGCCCAATCCTTCAGGGAGAGATAACGAATTTACTGAGCGGACCTGTCGGAGAAAATCAAAAAACCGGCAAAAAAACGCTCCTATAAATTGAATTTGAATATTTGGTGAATTTTTAACTTGTTAGCTGTACTCTTCGTTCATATGTTAATGCTGTTGTGAAATTTATTTTAGTTGGCGAGACGTTTGAAGCATTCTTCCCTACATTCTGGCGGACAAAAATCAATATGGAGCATTATTGTATGCCTCGTCTTGTTGTTCAATATATCTGTAGGGGTTGCGACGTCAGATCACCACGCAAATTCTGACAACACTGAAATTTCACATATTAATAAATCCAATGTTAATTCACATACCCAGGACGCTGATTTACCAGGACATGTAGATGAATGCGGCATGTCCTCATGCACTTTCACGGTTATGAACCTAGATGAAAAAGTAGCGAAGACTGGTGGCATACCGTTACGCTTTAAAATTATCAATTCTGATTTAGCGTCCCTATGGTTTGCCCCCCCGGCCAGACCTCCAAGAGCCTAGTTTGATAGAGGATAGGTTGGACTTGCTTTGTGCGGCTCCAGCGACAATATCCTTTCTTATTATCCAAAATTTTGAAATACCGCTCCAGCGTCGCATGAGCCAATGAGGCCCGCACGTATGGAGCAAGCTTAAGGATATCAAACAATGACCAAAGCATCTTCACGCCTATCTCTCCTTTCAGGATACTCTCTTGCAGCCTTCATGATGATCGCCACATCCCTAGCGTCCGCTTCCGGAAGCCACGGAGATGAGCATGCAACAAAAACATCTATAGGAGAGGTTGGAAAGAAAAGCGAAGTCACTCGGACGATTGAAGTCACCATGGGTGACAACTATTTTGAGCCTGAAAATATTTCAATTAAGAAAGGAGAGACAATCCGTTTCGTCATTAAAAACGACGGAGAATTTGTCCATGAATTCAATATTGGAACGGCCGCCATGCATGCAAATCATCAAAAAGAAATGATGATGATGATGGAACATGGTGCTTTAGAAGCGGACAAAATTAATCACAACATGATGAAAATGGACATGGGTAATGGCAAAACCATGCAACATAACGATCCCAATAGTGTCTTATTAGAACCTTCAAAATCAGCAGAAGTAATTTGGAAATTTAGCGAGAAGGCAAAGCTAGAATTTGCTTGCAATGTTCCCGGCCATTACGAGTCTGGAATGATGGGCGAAGTCCGCTTCAATTAATGCAATGGCGCGGCCTCATCAGGCTGCGCCCCCTATCTTGCACATAAAGGAGCAACTACATGCAAATTCCTTATTTAAAACCAATATATGCTGGTTTAATCGCGACTTCACTCATCGCAATGCACCCCGCCAACGTCACAGCCGAAACCTATAATATTACAGTAGACAATGTTCTGATTGATACGGGCGATTTCGTAAAAAAAGGAATTGGATATAACGGGGCCTCTCCCGGGCCCGTTCTCAAATTTAAAGAAGGGGAAGACGTTACTATTAATGTAACCAACAATCTTTCCGAGACCACATCAATCCATTGGCATGGACTAATCCTGCCCTATCAAATGGATGGTGTTCCAGACATAAGTTATGAAGGGATCAAACCGGGGGACACCTTCACATACAAATTCCCTGTGGTTCAATCTGGAACATATTGGTTTCACAGTCATTCAGGCTTTCAAGAACCCGACGGTGCATATGGTGCCATTACTATAGCACCGAAAAAGCGGGATCCTTTCCGCTACAACAAAGACTATGTCGTTCAGTTTACGGACAAACACCCTCACTCAGGCAGCAGAATTATGCGCAACCTGAAAATGGTGCCGGACTATTACAACAGGAAACAGCAAACCCTTGCTGACTTTTTCAAAGATGTCGACACGAACGGATTTGATGCCACAGTTTCAGATAGGATGAGCTGGGGCAGCATGAGAATGATGCCGACAGACGTTGAAGACCTACAAGGGTTTACCCCTTTAATTAATGGCAAAGGACCCGATCAAAACTGGACAGGCCTGTTTAAGCCGGGAGAACGTGTGCGCCTTCGCCTTATTAACTCTTCCGCCATGACTTATTTTGATTTTCGTATTCCTGGCTTGTCTATGCTTGTCGTCGCCGCGGACGGCAATAATGTTCAACCCGTAAAAGTGGATGAACTTCGTATTGGGGTCGCCGAAACCTATGACGTCATCGTTCGTCCAATGGATGACAAGGCCTATACTCTTTTTGCAGAGAGCATGGGAAGAACAGCCTTCGCCAGAGGAACATTAGCACCGCGCGAAGGTATGGAAGCCGATGTCCCTGAAATGCGAGACAGCCCTCTTCTTACAATGGCCGATATGGGGATGGATCACGGATCTATGGCTGGTATGGACCATTCGTCAATGAAAGCTGGAGAAACTATGAAAGGAATGGATCACTCCAATATGAAAGCTGGAAAAGCTATGAAGGGAATGGATCACTCCAACATGAAAGCTGAAAAAGCTATGAAGGGAATGGATCACTCCAATATGAAAGCTGGAAAAGCTATGAAGGGAATGGATCACT
>JBALXM010000031.1:24273-32182 GCA_036960695.1 Sneathiella sp. | reverse complement strand
GGAATGGATCACTCCAATATGAAAGCTGGAAAAGCTATGAAGGGAATGGATCACTCCAACATGAAAGCTGAAAAAGCTATGAAGGGAATGGATCACTCATCAATGGCTGGTATGTCACCCAAAGCAAATCCATTTTATGCAAATGGAAGTGGCTTAAAACCAGTTGCGGCAAATGGGGGGAAATTCCTTTCCTATACCGACCTGAAAGCTCAAAAGCCTCTCTATAAGGACAGAGAAGCAACACGAGAGATCGAGCTGCGCCTTACAGGAAATATGGAACGATATATCTGGTCAATAAATGGCGTCAAATACGAAGATGCCGACCCAATCAGGCTTCAATATGGCGAAAGGGTACGTTTTAAATTTGTGAATGAAACCATGATGACGCACCCCATGCATCTACATGGAATGTGGAGCATACTGGATGTTGGCGCAGGAAAATGGGATCCGGTAAAACACACCATAAGTGTTGCTCCGGGAACAACTGTATATTCGGAAACAGAAGTGGATGCAGCGGGCCAATGGGCATTCCATTGTCACTTGTCCTATCATGCAGCCGCTGGAATGTTCCGTAAGATTATTGTTGAAGGGGCTCCTGATACGGCTGATCTTATTGCGCCAAAAGATGGAGAAATGCATTGATAAAATTCAGTAAAACTATAAGAAATGCACTTCTTGTTGGCTTAATCAGTGCTCCGACAACAGCCTTCTCTGAAGAACTCTTCTATGGATTTCAAATGGAGCAGTTTGAATATCGCGCGGGAGCGAAGGGTGAAGATCTTGCTGTTTGGGATGGAGATGCATTCATAGGAAGTGATGAGTTAAAATTGAGATGGGAAGGCAGTGGCGAATATGATTTGGATAGCAGCACACTTGAAGGCTTCTCAAATCAATTAAGTTTGCAAAAGCCTATATCTACGTTTTGGGATATTAAGGGCGGCGTACGCTTAGATGCTCCAGAAGGCGAAGATCGCTGGTATGGTGCGATTGGTCTTGCCGGCTTAGCGCCTCAATGGTTTGAAGTGGACGCAGATTTTTATGTCAGTGAAAATGGAGATGCCTCTGCAAGTTTGGATATACAATATGAGTTATTGATCACAAACTATCTGATTTTGACACCGTCAGCTGAGATAAATGCGGCATTCTCCAGCGACAAAGACGTCGGCGTTGGTTCTGGCGTTAATTCCACAGAAATTGGCCTGCGCTTAAGTTATGATATTTGGGATAGAACAATTTCTCCCTATATCGGTGTATCTTATGAGCAAAAATATGGTCAAACCGCAAACCTTGCTGACGATGAAGGGGAAGACACTAATTCTGTACAATTTGTCATTGGAACAAAACTCCTGTTCTAAATGTGCCAGATAAAGATAAATGCGTTGTAACAAACAATGCATTTATCTACTCACCCATAATAATCACATTCATTTATATTATAATTTTTAAACCTTCTAGTAGATAGAAGACGGGAGATACCCCTCCACGTCTAATGCAGAAGTCACTAATTTAAATCACCAAATTAAATTACATTTCAATTATTTGCGTTTGAGGTATGATCTTTGAAACTATAAAAACAATAATGGTATACCGTGTGATTTCCAGACAAAAACCTGCTTTTATCAAACTCCCTGTTTTGGGACTTTTGGCCTTGGCGGCGCTTCCACTTTTCGCCCCCCTATTGACCAACAGCGCGTCGACAATCCTCACCCTCAATCAAATGGGGATCGCCGTTATTTTGGCGGTATCCTATAACTTATTGCTTGGTAAGGCTGGCCTTCTTTCTTTGGGGCATGCCGCCTATTTTGGTTTTGGCGGTTTTTTTGCCGTCCATGTTATAAATTATTTCTCCAACGGTGATAGCTGGATAGTGGCCCCCCTCATACCCTTCTTTGGAGGCCTTATGGGGTTGGTTGGCGCCTATATTTTGGGGAGTTTCACCACGCGTCGTGGCGGGCTGATCTTTGCCATGTTAAGTTTTGCGATGGCTGAACTTGTCATTGCCTCCTCCACTGTATTTGGAAGATTCTATGGTGGCAGCATCGATCGGACAACCCTTCCCACTTTTGCAGGACTTAATTTTCAATCAGATACGGAAGTATTTTTTATTGTCTGGGCTTGGGTCATTTTGGCTATTGGACTGGCCGCCTGGTTCAATGCGAGCCCCCTTGGAAGGATGGCAGAGGCTGCTGGACAAAATTCCGAACGGGTCGAATGTGTGGGGTATGAGCAAAAAAAGCTTAAACATTTTACGTTCTGCGTATCCGGTTTCCTTGCCGGAATTGCAGGCGGACTTTTTGCCCTAACTTTTGAATTTGTTACTGTTGAGATCATTAGCCTTCAACAATCGTGGTTAATACTCCAAATGGTTTTCATCGGTGGGACAGGCGTTTTCTGGGGACCTCCTCTTGGTGCGATACTCCTGACCGCAGTGTTTTCCGGCTTAAGCGGGACAACGGAAAACTGGAACTTGTATGCAGGAATTCTCTTTATCTCGATCGTGCTCTTTGCGCCTAATGGCCTATCCGGCCTTATTAGCAGTATTTTCAAACGGCTGAGAGATGAGAATGAGGAGAAGCTAGCATCAGCATATTTGTTATCTGCCCTATCCCTCGCCGCGGTTGCTGTCGGTGTAGTTGGAATTCTTGAGATGATTTCGTTTCTGAATGATCCCTTAACAACAAAGGCCGTCGCAAACTTGTTTGGAATTTCAGTTAATCCAGTGACTTTATGGCCTTGGATTACGTTTAGTTTCTTGATAATTTGCGGCGGGTTTGGTTTTCGTACGTTCAGAGTCAAACTAGTTCAATAACAAAATCTAACAACAATGCTGTACGGCCCTTGGCGTATTACTCGATGGTTGAGAACTGCCCATTTTCTCAAATTTTGAAGTTAAAGTAACATATCGGCAATGAGGTTTTATATCTCTCACCGATCCACCTGCGGATATGATTGCGGCGACGGCATCAACATCCTTAATCACAAGACCGGATAATGTATCAATGCCATAATAATGAAGGGCGGGCGCCAAAGGTGTTCCGGGTCCAACTAAAATAGTTTCATTATGTTGGCAATGTTCAAGCAACGTCGGCAAGGTCCGATTGATCAAAGTCGAGGCAGTTATCACGGCCCCCTCGCAAGTTTCAAGCAACGATCCAGCCGCAGACTGGGGAAATTGAGTGTCTTTGGGTGAAATTTCGACAACAGACAGGTTAGAAAATTTCTCTTCAATCTGTTTAAAGGCCCCGATTACCGTTACGGGCCCATTGGCATTTTTTAAAGTATCCAGCCCATTAACGGCCTCCCCGTCCAAATCATAGCGATTATAAAAGGCATTAATGGCGGCGATGCCGATTGCGGCCTCGAAGGGGTTCCATGACTGTGCTAATCCCGCTAATTCATGCAGGTCTTTTTTAGCAAGAATATCTGCCTCGGGTATTGACCGACATCCTCCCGCACCCCGACTGGGTGTATGAGATAACCCACTTCCATTTCGCCCCTCCACCATGATCCAGTTAAGTCCAACAACCAACCGCTTAACGGGCTCTGCTGGAACAGCACGGATCAATTCCTCATACAGGTTTTCACGTCCCCACCAATGCTGCAATGCTGAGAGCTCTGAGGGCAACAAGTCAGCCAGCCCACCCGTAAAATCAGTCCAAATTTCAATTGCAGCTGCGGGAACGGCGACCAGCACGGGAATTCCCTCTGCCATCGCATTCATGATTTCATCAGAAAGCCCTTCGCCCAGCTGTTCCCTTTCTCCGAATTTTTCGACAATCAGAATGTCAACTTTATTATCAATCGCCCGACGTAAAGCCGTGCTGGATTCGGTCAAAACAGATCGATCCAAACCGCAACTGCTGGCCGCCAAATCCTCTTGTGTCGGCCTTACTATCGGAAATCTGTCGCCCGTATCCAACGCGACGGCATCAACACCAATTTTAATCCCTTGGTCGTTTCGCAAAACATCCTGAACCACGCCACCAACATTCCATCCGCGGTTTTTAAGCTGATTGGCGAAAGAAGACAAAGCCGTCCCCTCGACCGGATGCTGAGTATATAACACTGCCGCTGCACGAATTCTTGGATTTCCTGTCATGTCTTTTCCTGAAACGTTTAAGTTCTACGAAACTATTCTGCCCTTGTAAGGTGCCTTTTATCAAGCGCAGCCACAATCGGTCACCAAAGACGTACCGTATCAATACCCTTGCTAAATTATTAATCAAAGTCCCCCAAAACACAAAAAAAAGAAATGACACAAATCAAATGCGAAAGATGCAAGACCTGTCCGCGTCTTTTTCTGTTTTGATACAAATCAAAGCGATAGCTTTATTTTTCCATCACTTTCTACATGTCCTAAATTCAATTATTTCCAGGAGACGAAAATGAGCGCGCCTGACATATTGTCCAATCCTCCGCCATTTTCGCCGACCTTACTTGCAAGTTTCCTTTTACGTCCTGTCCCCAAATTTATTATTGAAAAACCTGCATCCCTTCTCCTGCACAGAATTCAAAAACAACATCCAGAAATATTTAATCGCCTAAAGCCTCTGGGCATTTGCTGTTTTTGTATTAACCCAACAGATTTTCATCTAAATTTCCTCCTCAAACTAGATCATGGCAATCCTTCAATCGAGGCTGTCGAAACGCAGGCCTCCCATAACAACGCGGACGCCGTCATAAGCGGTCCTCTTCATTCTCTCATTCAATTGGCGGAAGGGCGCGTGGACGGCGATGCACTATTTTTCTCTCGCACTCTGTCAATTGAAGGAAATACTGAAGCCATATTGAGTTTAAGAAATGCAGTTGATAGCGAGGATATCTCATTAGAAGCCATTTGGTCGGAGCAAGTGGGATTTTTACAACCAACCGCCCAGCGATTTTTTGCAAAAGCCACAAGCCTCTATAACCGCGCATATGGAGATCTCGATCTTATTCAAAGATCCATAACAGCAGCCCTGCCCAATCAAGTTCAGCAGATAGATACAGATCTTGAGTTTCAGGAAAAGCAGTTAAGGAAGTTAGAAAAAGAGATTAAGAAATTAAAGGCATCCCGTAGAAATAGTGCAACAGGAACGGAGCTAGATTAGGTATGGAACTTGTATGTCCTGCGGGAACGCCCTCCGCACTTAAAGCGGCATTGAATGCCGGCGCCGATGTTGTTTATGTGGGATTTCGCGATGAGACTAATGCGAGAAACTTTCCGGGCCTTAATTTCAGCCCTGAGGAGCTCGAAACCGCAGTATCTTTAGCTCACAGCATGGGTAGCCGCATCTATGTCGCCATCAACACCTATCCACAAGCTGGAAATATTGCGCCTTGGTACAACGCCATAGACACAGCGGCACGAATTGGAGTTGATGCCGTAATCTTGGCCGATATTGGCTTGCTTGATTACGCACAAACCAACCATCCTGATTTACGGCGGCACTTATCCGTTCAGGCATCAGCCTCCAACCCTGAAGCAATTAATTTCTACAAGAAAGCTTTTGACATACAGCGCATAGTCCTCCCCCGTGTCCTCACAGTAAAAGAGATTTCAAGCCTGATCAGCGAAATTGATGTAGAGACCGAAGTATTCGCATTTGGCGGTATGTGCGTCATGGCAGAAGGGCGCTGTTCCTTATCGTCCTATATCACCGGACAATCGCCGAACATGAACGGCGTTTGCTCCCCTGCAAGTCACGTGGCGTATGAAAATAAGAGAGGGAAACTCGTCTCTAAGCTAGGTGACTTCACCATCAATTCCTTTCCGGCAAACGAGCCTGCCGGCTACCCGACTTTATGTAAGGGGCGTTTCTCTGGCCCCGACGGCGATCCGTCCTACTTGTTTGAAGAACCCACATCATTGAACGTCTTGGCCCTGCTGCCTGAGCTTATGGACGCGGGCGTGAAAGCGTTAAAAATTGAAGGACGCCAAAGAGGTAAAGCTTATGTTTCGCAAGTTGTCTCAGCCTATCGGACAGCCATTGATGCTGTAAAACGCGGTGAACCTGCCCCTTTCATTGATCTGGGCGGTATTACGGAAGGTACGCGCAGTACCTCCGGCGCTTACCAGAAAAACTGGAGATAACTCTGATGCAATCGACTTCAAAGCTTACCTTAGGTCCGATCCTCTATAACTGGTCTCCCGAGAAGAAAAGGGATTTCTATTTTAAAATTGCCGACGAAGCGCCGGTGGATGTTGTCTATGTGGGAGAGGTTACATGCTCCAAGCGCACGCCTTTTTTTGACCCCGTAATCCCCGAGATATGTGAGAGATTAGAAGCCGCTGGTAAAGAGGTTGTCCTCTCCACTCTGGCCCTCGTCATGTCCAAACGCGAACAAACTGAGCTGAAGCAATTGGCCACCCCAGATCTTCCCTATGCGGTCGAAGCCAATGATTTGTCTGCTATCAGTCTACTACAAGGAGCTCCCCATATTGTAGGCCCCTTTGTGAATGTTTATAACGAAGGCACTTTGAACTATTTGTACGCCAATGGGGCTACCAGAATTGTTTTACCCAATGAGCTTTCCTCAACATCCATGTTCGAATTGGGACGCGCGGCAAAAGGGGCCGAGCTTGAAGCGCAAGTTTTCGGCCGCCTCCCCTTAGCGCTTTCTGCAAGATGTTACCATGCAAGGCATCAAAACTTATCGAAAGATGGTTGCCAATATGTATGCGAAAAAGACCCTGATGGAATGACCGTGGAAACCTTGGACGGGGACCCATTTCTTGCTATTAACGGAACGCAAACCATGTCCTATACAGTCCAAAATTTACTGGGCGAGCTAAACGAGCTGAAGGCACATGGCATTACGCATTTCAGATTATGGCCGCAGGATGTTGACATGATCGCAGTTGCGCAGCATTTCAGGCGCATTCTGAATGGCGAAAGTGGTATAGAACAATCATTTTCAGCGTTAGAAGAAATCGTGCCTTTCGCGCCTCATTCTAATGGTTTCTTCCATGCTCGCCCAGGCATCGATCTTGTCGAATGACACACGTTCTTCTATTCATAGAGCATTGACAAAACCGGAAACATAGTTATTTAAAGCCTATGGATGAAAAACAAGTAGCATCAGCTCTGGGAGCTCTCGGTCATGAAGCGCGGCTAAAGGTTTTTCGCCTTCTGGTCAGGGCGGGAGAAGAGGGTTTGAATATAGGCGACATCAGTAAACATGTCCGCCTTCCAGCATCGACACTGGCCCATCATATAAACGCTTTGGTCCAAGTTGACCTCGTGACACAAGAACGGCGCGGGCGCGAAGTAATTAATCGTGCTGAATTTGAAAGAATGAACACAGTATTGGCATTTGTTGCCAAAGAATGCTGTAAAGGTGTTAATCTTGTCGAAGAAAAATCCTAAAAAACAAGCTCTTCAATTTACTTATTTCTAGGGCGAGTATTTATACTTCCCGTCGTATTAGGTAAATTAGAAATTATATTTAGCATTCAAGACTAGTTCATTTTTTAAATCAGCTTTCCTTAGTATTATGTTTTTGTTAGCATAGCTACAGCATGAATTCGATCTAATTCACAAGAAGGTTATATCCATGACAAAGAACCTCCGAGAACGCGCTGAAGCAACGGCAGAAGAAGTGCGTGAAATTTTAGGCGTCTCACCAACAGATCACCCCAAAGAAATTGCAGATGCCATAGAGCATGCAATCATTCGCGCATTAGTAGCAGAACGCCACCGCTGCGCAGATATGGCCTTGGAGGGTTACACAGAAACAAATGCAAAAGCAGAATTGGTCGCGGAAGAAATTCGTCAGGTTAGATCTGTTTTGATCACGAATTTATCGAGCATGCGATAAAGCCTAATACTTTCGATTGCCGTTATATCCTACGATTATTCAAGCGTCGGATAATATGCTGGAGCCCATTTGATGTGCGCTGTTTTTTCAGCCCTATGGAAGGGCACGG
>JBALXM010000031.1:22340-24173 GCA_036960695.1 Sneathiella sp. | reverse complement strand
ACCAATTTATGGAGGCAAAGAGCATTAGATACATTTCAAAAAGATACTAATTACAGCGAAACCCACGAGTACAACTATCACTTCAAGGGCAATGAATTGGGAAAAAAGTAGTTACTTCACAACCCAATCTCCTGTTAAAAATCCACGTTTTTGATGCAAACCGAGAATGCCTATCCAGGAATAAACAGCAAAAAAATTTCTCTAAATGACAATATTTTTTACTTGATTTAAGCCGACAAAAACAAAAATAAATTCTCAGTTACATTTTTTATCAGGATTAAAACGAAAAAGACCCCGCTTAAAGCGAGGCCTAATGTATAGAATTTTCTGGCGCTTATTTTAGCCATTTATCCATTATTTTTTGATACTCACCGCTCGCTTTTAAGGCGGCTAATTCTTTTTCAAATTTTTGGGACAGTTCTTCAATTCCTGCGTATGAACTTTTCTTGGCAAAAGGCATCGGATACCCCTTACCAAATAAAACTGAACTTTGTGCACTGACTTTATCAAGCAGCCCTTCTTCTTTTGCGGTTGCTAGACCTACTGTACGGTCAGCAATAACAATGTCGATCCGGCCAGCAGCCAGTTTTCTGAAATTTGAAGCCAAGTCTTTTGACTCTTTCAAATTCGCGTGTAGCTTTGTTTTCTCAGCATCAGAGTGAGGGAAGGCTGCCCAGAAAGAATCGTGATAAGAATTACCGCGAACGACACCAATGGATTTTCCAGCAGCAGACGCATATCCATCATCAGTGATTGAGGCTCCCTTTTTTACAAAAAAGACAAATTCACTTTTCCACATATCTTCTGTCGGATAATACAAGAACGGCTTCCGCTTGTCTTTTCGTGACGTTGTAAATACAGCATCGGCTTTGCCTTCTTCAATCATACTCCAAGTCCGCGCCCAAGGATTGATTTTATATTCGACATCAACACCGAGTTTCTTAAAGATCATTCTTGAAATATCGACATCGATGCCAATGACTTCACCTTTGTCATTTTTATACTCAAATGGCGGAAAGCTCTCACCTACTACCAGAATTTTTTGACCAGCCGCTTGGACTAGTCCAGCCCCTAAAACAACTGCAGCAACAAAAATCGCCGCGCCCTTTAAAATTTTCATTCTTGTTTCCCACTATTTAATCAACTTATACGTTGGGGTCACGTTATTCCCGCTCTGTTAAGATTTAGTGAACACTGATCAGAAACCAGCGGTGAATTTCTATATGTGCACTAATAAAAATTCATAGAAAATACTCATGAATTCAGACTAATATTCCAGAGACGCATTCAACTAATTCCACACGACCAAGTATGCGGACTGCTTCATTTAGATTTTCTGTCGACCTTAAAGTTGAAATTCCAATCCTTGCTAGATTTCTCTCGTAATCAGACGAACCCAAACTTGTGGGACAACCATTTTAGAAAACTTACTTTCACTCTATCTAAAATCCAGAATAGCCCCCCGCATTATTCAGCAGATCTAACAGTCCACACGCATCAACGCTTGACTCGTGCTTGAATTAGTGAATAAAATTTCATATATTGGTAAATCATTTCATATAATGAAACATTAAGTCAAATCAGTTATGTCGCCAGTCCAAAACAGTGACGGCTTGATGTGTAAGTGCCGTCCTTCATTGTTTTCCATGCGGACACACTAAATGAGTGCCTTCAAACGTTCAAAATAAGAACGTGGCTACACCTTCTCGCTCGAACCCGTCAAAGGGAATGGGAGAATGGAAAACAGGGAGATAGTATGATGTCTATATTTCGCTTTTCACAAGCACCCGCAGCAATAGCTGCGATTACTCTTACCGTAATCGCGGTTTATAC
>JBALXM010000031.1:10343-22240 GCA_036960695.1 Sneathiella sp. | reverse complement strand
CACAAGCACCCGCAGCAATAGCTGCGATTACTCTTACCGTAATCGCGGTTTATACGGCTGGTTTTGGCGTCTTTGATGAAGCCCTTTTGCGTGGGGGGACTATCGGGCTTGGACTTCTTTACATGCTATTTTCTGCGCTTTTTGGGAGGCATGAAGGAGCCACAAGTAAATCATACTTTGCAACTCTCGCCGACATTCTTCTGATCGTTGGTACAGTTGTCGCAATCGGCAACTTTTTTATTCTTTATGAAGATCTCCAAAGTGGTCTTTTTGAGCTTACAAATTTCGATAAAATTAGTGGCTGGATTGGGATTTTGGTCATCTCGGAACTAACCAGACGATTATTTGGTCTTCCGCTTCTGTTAGTTACTGCTGGTGCTGTCGCTTATTGTTTATGGGGAAATATTCTTCCTTGGATATTTGCCCATGCTGGATTCTCTGAAGAGCAAACCCTTTCAACTCTCTGGTTCAGTTTTGATGGTGTGTACGGGCGTGCCATTGCTGTCGTGACTAATTTTATTCTGGTCTTCATCGTTTTCGGGTCTGTTCTTGACGGTGTGGGTGCCGGACAAAGTGTTCTTAAAATCGTTTTCCGATTAACCGGGAGGCTCAGTGGTGGCCCAGCTTATGCTGCGGTCGTATCCAGCGCAGTATTCGGTACTCTGTCGGGCAGCGTCGCTGCAAATGTCGTTGGCACCGGTGTCTTTACAATCCCTATGATTAAGAAACGTGGATTTTCTGGACGATTTGCCGGAGCTATTGAAGCTGCGGCATCATCGGGCGGTCAAATCATGCCACCCGTTATGGGGGCCGTCGCTTTTATTATGGCTGACGTAACTGGCATCCCCTATTTAACAATCTGTCTTGCGGCCTTGGTTCCTGCATTATTCTTTTATGGCAGCCTATTTTGTTCAGTCAGCGCACAAGCCGCGAAGCAAGGTATCAAGCCCATTGCGTCAGATGAACAGGAAGTCATAACAGGACTGGATTATCGTTTGGCTGGGGCTCTAGCCTTGTCGCTTTCTGTCATTATCTATTTGCTTGTTAATGGGAACAGTCCTGCATTTGCAGGTTTTTGGGCAACTTTAACGGCCTTGGCTTCAGGTTTCATCCTAAATGCAGACTTAAGGCGCGATCCAAAGAAATTGATCAGTATTTTAATTTCTGCAGGTCGCAGTTGCGCCATCATAATTGTTGCTGTTGCAGCCATTGGCGTTGTAATTGGCGCAATGAACATGACAGGGCTTGGCCTTCGTTTTGCCAGTGCAATTCTCGCCGTATCTGAAAATAGCGTTTTACTATCCCTATTTCTGATGATGGCTGGATGCTTGATTTTAGGCATGGGTATGCCAACAGTTCCCGCCTACCTCATTATTATTTTGGTAATGGGCCCCGCAATCGAAAAGATGGGGTTTTCGACGCTAACGGTTCATCTGTTTGTTGTCTATTTTGGTGTCCTTTCGTCAATCACCCCTCCCGTTGCCATTGCGGCATATGCAGCAGCTCCCATTAGTGGGTCGAAACCAATGGAGACTGCGCTCGAGGCAATGCGGATTGCTCTTGCGGGCTTTGTCATTCCATTCTTCTTCATATTCAACCCATCGATTACTCTAGTTGAAGGATTCACCGTCCCAGTTTTCGTGTGGGCTTGCCTACGATTGGGGTTAGCTGTGTGGCTGATTTCAACTGGATTGATTGGATTTGAAAAACGGGCTTTGCCTATTTGGCAACGCATTTTACGTCTTGCCATCGGATTGGCACTAGTTGTTCCAATTCCGATAGTAGAATTCGCAAGCTTTGCTACTGGCGCACTGCTTGTTGGAATTCAACGGTGGAGAAATCCTCCACAAACTTCCCCTGAAACTGCTTAATTTTTGAGAGGACTATGTATGTTAATGAGATCCACATTTAAATTGATGTCGGCTCTAGCGGTTGTTGCCGCTACTTTAGCTGTAACATCGAACGCCCATGCCAAAGATTTCTACCGTATGGCAACACTCGGCCCCGGCACAACACCCTATATGGTCTCGACCACTTTTGCGACGATTGTGAATAAGCAGCTAAGCGATCGGGAAATACAGGTCAACGCCACGGGCAAAGGGACCCAGCACGCCCTTGAAGCTGCAAAAGGTGAGTTAGACCTCTTTGTTACCGCGAATATTGTACACCGGCTCATGTCTTCGGGAAAAGCTATGTACAGTAAGGTAAAGAGCGCACCGGAACTTTCAAAAAACCTGCGCCTGATGTTTATGTATCCCGCGGGAATGTACCATTTTGTTGTTTACGAAAAATCCGGCATCAAAGACATAAAAGGCATAAAAGGTAAAAAAGTATATATCGGCCCAAAAGGTTCCGCCATCAATAGAGTCGTGAAACAAATCATCAACGCTGCAACAGGTTATGAAGCAGGCAAAGATTACCAAGCCGTTGAGATGAGTTTTGATGCTGGCGGATCATCTTTCCAAGATCAACGTGTTGATGTGTATGTAAACATCACCAATCCGCCTAGCGCCGTAATTTCACAGGTTGCTTTAACGAACAAAATTAGAATTCTTTCGTTAGGGGATGTTTTTGAATCTGACGCGATCAAAAAACTTCATGCAAATCGTCCAGGCCGTTACCTCGCTAAAATCCCTGCTGATGCGTATGGCAAAAATCAAGTCAATACGACAGACATACAAACACTTGGTGGTTACATGGGAATGGCCACTCGCGAGGGCCTAAAAACCGAAGAAGTGTACAATATGCTCAAAGTCTTTTGGGCTGGGCTTGATGAAATGAAGTCGACCGCACCGTGGCTCGCACCAATCTCGTTAGACAAAGTCCTATCCAGTGCAAATATTCCCCTACATCCTGGCGCAGTTAAATTCTACCAAGAAAAGGGAATTAAAATTCCTGCCGATTTAATGCCACAGATGTAACCAGCAAAATCGAAAGGAACCTGCAGTGACTCTGCCAAATTTTAACGCAATTGATGACCTTTTATCATCTTACGTAAATTCCGGTCGTCTTGCGGGCGCTGTCGCTGCAGTTTCCAATCGAGAGGGAAAAATTTATTCAAAAGTAATTGGATTGCAAGACATTACCATCAACACGCCAATGACTTTGGACTCACTTTTTCGTATCTATTCAATGACAAAGCCAATTACCAGTATTGCGACAATGATGCTTTGGGAAAAAGGGAAATTCAAACTTGATGATCCTGTGAGAAAATTCCTACCATCCTTCAAAAAAACGAGAATATTGGCGGAAGATGGCACACTAAGGGCTGCGGCAAGAGAAGTGACAATACGTCACCTCCTTTGCCACACAGCAGGCATCACTCTCCCTGCATTTGCTGACAATCACTTAGTACCCTTATACAGGGAAAACCAACTCGATGGTGTACGAAGCCAAGGCAACTTGTCTGATATTGTTGATCGGTTGGGTGCTTTGCCCGTTTTATTCGAACCGGGCTCCCAATGGTCCTATAGCATGGCGACAGATGTGCTTGGCCGGTTGGTCGAGATTTGGAGCGAACAGCCATTCGCGGATTTTTTAGAAGCGTCGCTTTTTAAACCACTTGGAATGAAGGACACAACCTTTCACGTTGCGCAGCAAGATATTACGCGTTTAACGACAAATTATTCCATAAAGGAAGAGAAGCTAAGTGATCCAATTGATATAGGAAGCTCCAGCACTTATTTGTCTCCACCTGAGTTTTGCTCCGGCGCGGGTGGTTTGATCTCTTCCGCGAACGACTATCTTCATCTTATTCAAATGCTCAATAACGATGGCGTATTCGAAAGAAATCGCATCGTAAAGAAAGAAACTTTAGCCTTGATGACAAAAAACCACCTTGGCAGTGACATGACTGATTTTGGCGCGAAAGATTTCAACGGATCAAATTGGGACGGTATTGGTTTTGGGTTAGGTTTTAGTGTCGTTATCAGTTCCAACGAAGGAGAGGTAAATTGCCCTGCGGGAGAATATGGTTGGACCGGCGCCGCCGGAACAATGTTTTTTATAAACCCCAAACTAAATATATCGGCTCTTTTGCTAACCCAATATATGCCCTCACGAACATATCCTTTACGCAGTCAGTTTCGCCGCGCCGTCTATAACAGCATTTCAAATTTGAACTCATAGGGCATGCAACCCTCTTTCCTTGTTCTTCACATCAAAATTCATCCATTGAACTAAAGATACGTCCTTGCGTTTTCTACCCCACCTTCAAGCTCTCATTCTTATGTTTAAGAGAGGTGTTGAGGTAGATCATTCTACGCTTTTAACAGGGTTCAATATTACGCTCAGAACTTGAAAGAGGCATGAAAGGTAGTCGCTACAGGGTTTGAGCTGATGATCTCTCTTCAATAGGTTTACCCACAGAATATTTGCGCATTTCTTCTCGTGCTTTTTCAAAGAAACTCATCCCAAGCTCTGATACTGGGCGGGTCTTATGATGTATCAACGCCATATCAAAGAAGATGTCCGGTTTAAACGGTCGCACCACATACCCCACGCCATCATCATTCGCCAGTGTGAAGGGATCGATCAGAGCGACTCCAAGGCCATTTTTAACAAATTCCAGCAATGATCTGAATAAATGCGACTGGCATTTAACCCTTAACCTGCTGTTGTTATTTATGAATAGCTCCCGAGTGCGATAACTGATCATATGATCCTGCCCCATCTCAATAAAGGGAACATTGTCAAGATCTCGCGGACCAAGCTCTTCCAATTTGGCCAACGGACTGTCTTCTGGGATCGCAAGCTGACAGATAAAACGCATTGGATACCATTCTAGGTTCTTCTCTAGAATTGGTAATTCCGATATGCCAATTTCAGTGAGACCGGATAGAACCCACTGCTGAATATTTTGAGAATACCGGGTTTGAAATGACACATCCACATCAGAATTTTCAGCAACAAAATCAGAGACCAGTCTGGTCATAAATCCAAATGAGACAGCATGTGTACACGCAACTTGTAACGTTCCAATCCTTTGGCTTTGTAGATTGGAAATAGCCAAATCAACCTGACTTAATCCCCGCACAACAGTATCAATTTCTCTGTAAAGAATATTCGCCTCTGGCGTCGGTACTAGCCGCCCGTTTTCACGTTCAAATAACTTGAGTTTGGTTTGGTCCTGTAGCTGAGCAATTAGATTACTAACCGCAGGCTGGGAAATTCCCAAGCTTTGGGCCGCAGCAGTAACAGTCCCTTTTTCAATGACGGCATGCAGGGCTTGTAATGGACGATATCTCATAGGTATCACTTTTTCTGATGTTGGAGCAAAATATTAGTATTTGCAATTATGGTCCAGTCAAGAAGAATATGCCGCATGGGGAGAATAATGAGTACAAGTACAGCACAGAATATAGTGATCGTTGGTGCCGGCATTGTTGGTATATCGACAGCGATATGGCTTCAGCGTGAAGGACATCGAGTTACATTGATGGACCGTGAAGGCCCTGCAGCTGGTGCGTCTTACGGCAATGCTGGTGTTCTTGCATCAGGTTCCCTAGTTCCAATTACTGTCCCAGGCCTTCTTCGTAAAGCGCCAGGTATGCTTTTCAGATCCAACCAACCCTTATTTTTGCGCTGGCGTTATTTACCAAAATTACTCCCCTTTTTGAGGCAGTACCTGAAACATGCGAACGCAAAATCTGTCGAACATATTTCTGATGGGTTGTCAGTTTTACTCCATGACGCCCCTGATCAGCATTTGTCATTATCCGCAGGAACGCCTGCAGAACGCTATATCGACACGATAGACTACTTATTTGGCTATGCCGACAAAGCCGCATTCGAGGCTGATCAATTCGGTTGGGAAGTTCGAAAACGCCTGGGTGTTGAGTTTGAATTGCTGGATGCAGATGGCCTCACCGTTTATGATTCAGCCTTAAAAGGGCGATTTAATTTTGGCGTACGATGTAAGAATCATGGGAAAATTAGCGATCCCGGTGCCTATGTAATCGCGTTAGCAGACCATTTCACAAGTAATGGCGGCACGCTAATACAGGGTGATTTGATAAATTTTGACATCACAGATGGTCAGTGTGAACAACTTCAAACGTCAAACGGTCCGTTAACCGCAGACAAATATGTTATTACGACAGGCGCATGGAGTAGTGCTTGGGAAAAAGCACTTGGCATTTCAGTTCCGATGGAATCTGAGCGGGGATACCATATTGAATTTGTAAACCCGTCGATAACGCTCCGCTCGCCCTTAATGGTGGCCGGCGGGAAATTTGTTGTCAATTCAATGAACGGTCGCCTGCGTTGTGCCGGTGTTGTTGAATTTGGCGGACTGAGCCCACACCTATCTCAGGCTCCGATTGAGTTGCTAAAAAATCAAATGGCTGAGTTATTTCCGGATTTGAAGTATGATCGTATCGATGAGTGGATGGGACACCGCCCAGCAACAGCAGATTCGTTACCGATTATAGGAGTAAGCCCGAAAGCCAAGAACGTCTATCTTGGCTATGGGCATCACCATGTAGGCCTTACGGGAGGGCCAAAAACTGGGCGCTGGTTAGCAAGTCTAATAACAGGCACCCCAATAAATACCGATTTGACTGCATATGCAGCCGATCGGAAAGTGTGAACACTATAACATTAACTGGGAGCTATCAAACATGAAGACGGTAAAAATTGTATTAGGTGCAGTGCTGGCAGCAGCTACTTTTTCAGGAACAGCATCGGCTGAAAAATGGGATATGCCTATGGCCTATTCTGCTACAAATTTCCATTCAGAACATGGCGTCATTTTCGCAAACAAAGTGAAAGAATATACCAAAGGCGACTTGGAAATTACTGTTCACCCTGGTGGATCACTTTTCAAAGGCGGAGAGATCAAACGCGCTGTTCAAACTGGACAAGCGCCAATTGGCGAACGTTTTATGTCAGCTCACGCTAATGAAGCTCCCATTCTAGGCTGGGATAACCTACCCTTCTTGGCGACGACTTATGCTGATAATGAGAAACTCTGGGGCGCGGCAAAAGGCAAAGTGAATGCAGCCCTTGCAGAACAAAATCTCGTAGCTCTTTATACGTGCCCTTGGCCAGGACAAGGTTTCTATTTCAACAAAGAAGTTAAATCCAGCGCCGACACTCAAGGTGTAAAGTTCCGCTCCTACAATTCAGCAACAGCGACCTTTGCTGAAGGCCTTGGCATGATCCCAGTGCAAGTTGAAGCAGCTGAGCTCAGCCAAGCGTTGGCAACTGGTGTCGCTGAAGCGTTTATTTCATCCGGTTCAACCGGATATGACCGTAAAGTCTGGGAACATCTTAGCCATTACTACAAAGTGAATGCTTGGCTTCCGCGCAACTATGTGATGGTCAATAAAGGTGTTTGGGATGGATTGGATGCTTCTACCCAAACAGCGCTCCACAAAGCAGCTGACGAAACAGGCGCTTTATGTGCAGCCAAATCTGAAACTCTTTCTGAATTCTATTTCACAGAACTTGCAAAGGGCGGCATGAAAGTTGAATTTGCCGGAGAAAAATTCCTCGCCGAACTTAAGACTATTGGCACTAAAATGACAGCTGATTGGTTGAAGCTCGTTGGCGATGATGGCCAAGCGATCCTTGATGCTTACAAAGCAAAATAAAGTAGTGGTTTAATGAATTCGGCTCTCTCGTCTTGAGGGAGCCGATTTAGCATGTGAGGATTCACAATGAATGATTGGCAATCGATTTTGGGTTTGCCGCTCTGGGCGCTACTTTTTGTCATACCCACATTACTGGCAGCTCTTAGTCTTATATATAGAAAGACTGCACTGCGAGTTTTTCCTCCGCTCTGGCGTGTCTTAGACCGCCTTTACTTAGCCAGCGGAATGCTCGCCGCCTCTTTTATGTGCGTAATCCTCCTCATTATTGTCGCACAAATGATCTCACGCTGGACCGGCACCACTTTCCAAGGCTCCACCGAGTTCGCAGGCTATGCCATGGCAGGCACGTCATTCCTGGCATTTGCTCATGCTTTAAACCATGGCGCTCATATCCGTGTATCCATATTGCTCAACATTAATGATTTCACTAAATTCTGGGTAGATGCGGGTGCCACATTGATTGCGGCTATAACCGCAACTTACTTCGCAAGGTATGCCGTCAAAACGAATTTCTTATCAGACATTCTTAATGATCGTACGCAAGGGCAGGACCAAGTTCCAGAATGGTTGCTCGCCTTGTTTAACATGATCACGTCTTCCCCCGCAGACTGGGGAACTATATGGGCCAATGCTGGTAGTGGGTGGGTTTATACCCCTGTCTGGCTTCCACAATTACCCATGTCCATTGGAACAATTTTATTGGCCATTGCACTATGGGACAATTTGGTTCGGCTTTTGGTGAACGGTAAAACCAATATTGTAGGTGAGATTTTAGAATGACCGAACTTTACGCAACTGCAATTTTCCTATTTGTTCTATTTGCCTTGTTGGGCAGCTCCGTCTGGGTTGGTCTCGCCCTTATGGGTGTTGCTTGGGTTGGAATGGAACTCTTTACAGTCCGCCCCGCTGGTGATGCCATGATCACAACCATATGGACCGGCGCGTCGAGTTGGACTTTAACCGCCTTACCACTGTTCATATGGATGGGTGAAATACTGTATAGAACACGTTTATCGCAAGATTTGTTCCGTGGCCTTGCGCCGTGGATGCGATGGCTCCCCGGCGGGCTTCTGCACACAAACATTGCTGGCTGTACAATTTTTGCTGCCGTTTCCGGCTCCTCTGCCGCGACCCTTACAACTGTCGGCAAAATGTCCATTCCTGAACTCCGTCGGCGCGGATACCCGGAATATATGATTATCGGCACCCTTGCAGGGGCTGCCACATTAGGATTGATGATCCCCCCGTCACTAACCCTTATCGTCTATGGCGTGACGATCAATGAATCTATAACTAAATTATTTATAGCTGGGCTTATTCCCGGGTTGGTTCTAGCCGCCCTGTTCATGTCCTATATTGTTGCTTGGCACTTTTTTAAGAAGGATGAACGGCCAGAGCCTGAACCAAAAATGAGCTTTGGCTCAATGATGAAGGAAAGTCGCTTCCTTATTCCTGTATTGGTGCTTGTCTTTACAGTAATTGGGTCAATGTATTTTGGCTGGGCGACGGCGACGGAAGCCGCAGCAGTTGGAGTTATAGGAGCCCTTACTCTGGCCTTAATCCAAGGGTCTCTCTCCTGGGACACATTTAGCGCAAGTCTCATGGGTGCAACCCGTACATCGGCAATGATTGCGCTGATATTGATGGGGGCTGCATTTCTATCTCTGGCAATGGGTTTTACGGGCCTGCCCCGTGCATTGGCTAGCTGGATCGATGGCATGGATTTATCCCCTGTCGTGCTCATTGCTGCACTCACCGTTTTCTACCTTGTCCTTGGCATGTTTTTGGACGGATTATCCTCTGTCGTGCTTACGATGGCTATTGTGGAACCAATGATCAGACAAGCCGGTATCGATGTCATTTGGTTTGGTATTTTCATTGTTGTTGTGGTTGAAACAGCCCAGGTTACGCCGCCGATTGGCTTCAATCTGTTTGTCTTGCAAGGTATGACAAAGCACGAAATTTCATACATCGCGAAAACGGCTATTCCGATGGTTATGCTGATGCTTTTGATGATTGTTATTTTGGTCGTTTGGCCTGAAATTGCGACATGGCTTCCAAACAACATGCGCCAAATGGGGGGTTAGAGTGACGAAAAAGGCCTCCTCTTTCCTTGGAATTTTAATGCTTGATACTGCATTTCCTCGACCATTGGGGGATGCAGGTAATACGGATAGTTACGACTGCCCTGCCCGTCTCAAAATCGTCAAGGATGCGGGTAGTTTGGAGATCGTCAAAAATGGCCGCCCAACAGACGAGTTGGTCGAAAATTTTTGCACAGCGGCGCAGGAATTGGAAGCAGAGGGCGCGGGTGCGATCGTATCCACATGCGGTTTTTTGATGACAATACAGGAACAAATTGCGGGTGCCGTCACCATTCCGGTGATGGTTTCCAGCCTATCCCTCCACCCTGTTATTCGGGCGGTAATGGGAGAGGGGAAGATTGGAATCCTGACGGCCTCAAAAAATGCACTTGGCGCTACCGTTTTAGGGACCGCAAAGATACGCCCTACTGATGTTGCCATAAAAGGGCTGGAAGATTGCCTCGCATTTTCAGAGGCGATTTTAACTGAAAAGAAAAATCAGCGCTCAACTATGGACGTAGAAACCATAGAGCAAGCAGTTCTACAAAAGGCAAGTGAGTTAGTGAGTGAAAATCCTGGGTTAACGGCCATACTTTTAGAGTGTGGGAACCTGCCTCCCTATGCCGCGGCTATTGAAAAGAGCACAGGGCTTCCCGTCTTCTCTATTTTGGATGGGGCCCGATTGATCTGGAGGAAAAATGAGTAATTATATCCCTATCGTAGATGTCTCGGCTTTCAAAAATGGCTCTCTCGATCAAAAAAAGAAAATTGCGAAAGAAATACGGAAAACAGCCGAAAATTCGGGTTTTTTCTACATATCAGGGCATGGAATAGCCCCATCGCTCATAGAACAAGCCTTCGCAACATCCAAGCGTTTCTTCGCTCTCGATCAAGGCCAGAAATCTGAAATTTGCGTCGATACAAATCAACGGGGTTGGATGGCGGAGGGTCTCGCGACACTTGAAGGATCTAAAACCCATGACGCCAAAGAGATCTTTTTTTGGGGATGGGACGTGGCGAAAAACGATCCTGATAACACCCTTCCTATGGTGGCCCCTAATTTGTGGCCAAATCAGCATGCACCTTGGTTAAAACAGGATCTGTCTCCCTATTATCTTGCAGCCTGTGATGTTGGCGGGATTGTTATGAGTGCACTGGCCCTCTCGTTTGACCTCCAAGAGGATTTCTTTGAAGAAGCCTACAAGAAACCCCTCGCCCGAGGCCAGCTTGTTTATTACCCCCCTTTTACGGACAAAGACGAAGCTTCCGAGCGGTTCAGTGCCGCGCCTCATACTGATTTTGGTGTTCTAACACTCCTTTTACAGGATAATAATGGGGGCCTTCAAGTTCGGACTGCGGACGGAAATTGGATTGACGCCCCCCCTGTAGACGGAACCCTTATCTGCAATATTGGGGATCTGCTCCAGCGCTGGTCGAACAAACGATTGGTATCAACAGTACACCGGGTCATCAACCGATCTGGAAGAGAGCGATATTCAATTCCCATTTTCTTTGATCCACATTCAGCAACCAATATTGATCCGTGTGATCTTGGTGTCCCTAAAGTTACTTCACTCTATGAACCAACCACAGCCGGTGAGTATATAGCCGCAAAAAACACTAAAAATTTCAATCATTATTCTAAAAAATAAGGATAGCATTCGAGTAGCGATTTCGAGAGTTATCACGCTGACAGATGCTAATAGTTTATTTTGCAGCTGAAACCTACACTCAAAATTCGCCAACTACTCTAAGCGTTCAACGCATTGGTTTTGAGGATTTCCGATATGTTTCCCCGTAACAGAAAACTCTCAATAGTTCCCTGCAGAGCCGTTGATAATTTGGTACGGGGCACACGACCAACGAGGCTGCCCCAAATACTGGTTAAATCAGTTATATAAATTGTTTTCCTTTGGCCATTTTACTTTCAGATTCAGGCAGATCGGTTTCGCAGCTGTTTCCTATCAACCGCACTTGTCAAAAGTGAGAGCGTTGAGTAACGAATTTATAGGATGGCCGACAAATTTATTATTGTTTAATTAAAATGCCTTAATATCAGAGTAACAAAAACTGGATGAATTGAGGAACGGGAATAATTTGATGAGCTACCGAAACATAGCCTTCGCGGTCATACTTTCATGTTCATTTCTTTTAACCGGATGCTTTAAAGAAGAGGCGACAGTATATTCCTGGAAACTTCAGAGTCATGCCGTAAACA
>JBALXM010000031.1:0-10243 GCA_036960695.1 Sneathiella sp. | reverse complement strand
GCTTCGATGATGTTCTTTCTTGCAGGAGAAGGAACAGCTCTTGCTAATGAGCTTGCCGCAGGAAAAGGCGTAATGTGGCGCCCCGCATGGTGGCCTGGAATGGAGTTCGGTTTGCTCTCAAAGGAGCCAATTCGGAGCCTGCAGGATTTACATGAGAAGCGGGTTCGTATTGGCCCCGGTCTTCCTAGTGAAGTTCTGGCTGAAGCTTCAGGTGCGTATGCCGTCCCTCTCGTACCCAGTGAAATTCGGCCCGCCCTTGAAGCTAATAACTTAGATGCTGTGGAATGGACGACGACAGCAGGTGCATGGAATTTAGGATTACAGGATATAATCTCACACGCCATAGTACCAGCCATTTGGCAACCATCTGTCCTTGCGGATTTTCTGATAAATAAGGAAGCTTATTCTGAGTTACCTAAAGATTTACAGGCCATTTTGGAAACAGCGATTAAAAGTTATACGCTAACGACCACGCTAAAAGCTAAAAAGGAAGATATCAAGGCGCTTAAACTTTTTGAGGCAAATGGTACTGTTTTCGCTCGATGGTCAAAAGAGGACATGGAGCTTTGGCGTAAAGCTTCGGACCGAATTTTGAACACCTACAAAAAACGAGATGAATTTTCCAAACGTCTGATTGAAAAAAAGCAGGCATTCAAAGCTGAATATGACAAATACTATGAAATATTTGGCACTTATGAATAATAGAGTAAACGGTTTTACATCAGTATGTTGTTCTTTTAGTAATGCGAAATAAACTAACTATCAAATTGGTAATGCTGCTTGTCGTCATCACGACTTCTGTTATGGCTATATTCATCGGACTTCGCTTGTGGATTAACTGGTACGAGTACAATCAGGAAATTGACGCTAGATTTGAGCGCGTTAGTGCACGCATAGCGACAACCGTAAATCCGACGATATGGGATATTTACAAAAAATCTCTGGACAGAAACTATTCTCAAGAAGTCGCCAAGGCCATCCTGGATGCAGAGTTAAAAGACCCGCATCTAGTCGCAATCAAAGTGTATGGCAACTTTGGACATCTCTTTATGGGCAAGATCAAATTAGCGGATGGTACTATTGTTGATTTTGATAACACAATATTCAAAGGTGTTCTTGAACGCGTGGATCGCCGCCAACGTTACCCTATCCGTCTTGGTGAAATGACTATTGGAAATGTTGAAATATTTTTTACAGAAGCTCCGCTGCGGCAAAGATTGCTGAGAAGCTTTCTGCTTGAAATTATTCAAACAATTTTTGTTGGACTTGTTGTGATCTTGTTTCTGTTTTACGCCCTGCGAAAATCTTTGGTGAAGCCGATGATTGCATTACAAACGGCAAAACATGCAATTGAAAGCATGTCCGATGGCGTTGCCATTCTGGCTCCAAGTGGGCAAATTCTGGAGATCAACAATTCTCTTTCCGAGCAAACTGGATATGACATTAGTGAGCTTATAAATAAGAAACTATTTATATTCAAAAACACCTCTAATGCTGATGATAAAATGGAGCATATTTGGCAAAGTGTTAAAAATAAAGGATTTTGGTCGGGCGAAGTAGAAACGATTAGAAAAAATGAGACACTTTATCCGTCAATGCTCTCGTTAACGACAGTCTATAGCGACGATGGAAAAATAATTAACCGTGTAATGGTGCTCCACGATAACACGAACGAGCGTCGTCTTCAGCATACGCAAAGAATGGATACTGTTGGTGCCCTTGCAGGTGGCGTTGCCCACGACATAAACAATGTATTGACTCCCATAATGGGCTGGGCCGAATTGCTCTCTGAAGATATGTCAGATCCTGAAACCTCGCATCGCGGAATCCAACAAATTCTGAAAGGCACCGAACGAGCAAAAGGAATGATAAATCAAATCATGAATTTCTCTCGTATAAGCGAGACTAGCGAACCATTCGACATCGATTTAAAGGCTCTAATCCTGGATTCAATTGGTTTTATTGGGGCAACAATTCCTGCATCGATCCGCATTGATACCAATTTATGTAAAGAGGAATTAAGAGTTTTTGGGGATCCAGGGAAAATCGAACAAGTGCTCATTAATCTGTACACAAATGCAATGCATGCGATGGAAGAAAAAGGGGGCGTTTTAACGATCAGTGCCGACCTCGAAGACGTGTTCTCTGAACAAAACAGTTCAAAGAGGATCCATATTATCGTATCTGACACTGGCCACGGTATTCCAAAAGATATTCTAGAAAGTATTTTTGAGCCCTATTTCACAACAAAAGGTTCAGGAAAAGGAAATGGATTTGGTCTTTCGACATCCATCGGCATTATTAATATGATGGATGGTGACCTTCGTGCAGAAACCGAAATTGGTATCGGATCGACTTTTCATGTCTCTCTCCCTGCATTTGTTGAGCATCTTGAATTTGACGATCGACGTATTTTGAATGGAACCCTTGCAGTAGAAGACGGAAAAGGATCCATTCCTTTTGAAGCATTGACAGATGTCAGAGTAATGCTTGTCGATGATGAAATCGACAACTTGCGCCTCGTCGAAAGCATGCTAGAGCGTCTGGGTTGCCAGACAGTAAGTTATCAAGATAGCAATAAGGCATTATCAGCTTTTACATCCGAGCCAGACATGTTTGATATTTTGATCACTGACCAAAGTATGCCTCACTTGCAAGGACACGAACTGGTTTCAGCTATTCGCTCAATCGTGCCGGATTTACCTATCGCGGTGATAACCGGGCATAATTTAGTGGAAACGGAAGAAAAGTATCGGGCGCTGGACGGGGTTGCCTATATCCGAAAACCCTTCCGTATCCAGGAAATTAGATCGGCAATAAATAAATTACTTCATTCAAGTAGCACCCTTGAGCGAAATCTGTAAAAAAAGAAGATGCAACTTAGATTTAGCTTAAACAGTATCTGTCTTAATCAAAGAAAAACATATTACTCTTACGGTCCTATTTCGAGTTATACTAATAGACCCCTAGGGACTAAAAGCAAAACGAGTGGCTCCGTTTTAGCGCCTTCGCCTGTGTCGAATACTCTTCCAAAAAGACATTATCCGCTCACTCGTCAAGGGTGCCTCCTCTCATCCCCGTGCATGGAGAGCTTCAAGTTGATCTAGTAAGGGATATTCCTGGGATAGTGACTTTTTGCCAGACAAAGAAAAATACCTTCAGCGTATTACAGCTAAGGCGTTGATAATTTGCTATCGGGGACGTTCGACCATCTTTGTTTATTATTGACATCAATAGTCAACCGATTGAAATAAAGATACTTCTCAGTGTTGTCCTGTCTGAATGCCATCCACTTATTTGCTGTGTCAGTATAATAACGACAAAGCGAAACCAACGGATCTCACAGATGTATTTGGATTGTTCTACGCAAAAACCATGTTCAGGTTAACGTTGCAACCGAACAAAGTGAACATTCTGAAAACTGCAATGAATCGTCAAGTACTTATCAAAGAAGTCAGCTAGACAGCCAACCGTCATAAAATTGTAACAGATATCTATAACAATGACATGGTGCTCTTTAACGGATGTTCTTTTTAGAAATGTTGCTTTTGTTGTTTTTGTTGTTTTTGTTGTTGCGTTCTAAAATTAGTATGTTTTAATGACTCCCTAACGGAGAGATATAGATGAAGAATGGCCGCAAAGATCAGATTATGGCGCTAACACTAGAGCGAGATATCGTTTCAGTGGGTGATTTGGCGGAAAAGCTCGGTGTATCAACTCAAACAGTGCGCCGCGACATTAATCAGTTGTGCCGTGACAATTTGCTGCGACGTCGGCACGGAGGCGTTGAACGGTTTGAGAAGCCGCTCAATACACCCTATGACGAACGGACAGCTACCAATCCTGACTATAAGCACGCAATTGCTAATGCGGCCGCAGAAATGGTGGCTGATGGGTCGAGCGTTTTCATTTCGATTGGTTCGACACCAACGATGGTTGCTGAGGCCCTAAGAGGCAAAAAAAACTTAACGATTATGACCAACAACCTCAATGCCGCAATGGTTCTCAGTGAGGAAGTGACAAACCGCATTATCTTGGCAGGAGGCGAATTGCGCTTGCCTGATCGAGACATTCTCGGTGAAGAAGTCACCTCATTTTTCGATAACTATCGCGCAGAATTTGGAATTTTTGGTGTTGCTGGTGTCGCAGAAGATGGTGCGCTATTAGATTTTCATGCCTCGGAAGTCCGTGTGCGGGAAAAAATAAGAATGAACTGTCAAACATCTGTGCTCGTCGTAGACAGTACCAAGTTTGGCAGAAATGCGCCGGCAGTCGGCGGAAATATACTCGACGTTGATCGGGTTATTATGGATAAACACCAAAATGAAGATTTTATGACGTTGCTTGAGCGCGTTGGAGATCGTTTGGTAATTGTTGGAGGCAGTGCCCTATGAGTTCAAAACCTTTTGTTGTTCTCAAAAGCATTGCTAAGCGCTGGGGTGGCGCACTTGGCGTAGAGGACATTTCGCTGGATATTGCTGAAGGCTCTTTTGTGGCTTTGCTCGGTCCATCAGGGTGTGGAAAATCCACTACATTGCGGCTTTTAGCCGGATTGGAAATTCCTGATGAAGGCAAGATCATAATTGACGGAAAAGATGTGACTGAAAGTGCTGCATCAGACCGAAACTTGTCGATGGTCTTTCAGTCTTATGCCTTATTCCCTCACTTGTCCGTAGCTGAAAACGTCGTATTCGGCATGAAGGTCCGCCGCGTTCCTAAGCGGGAAAGGCAAATAAAGCTACGAAACGCTTTGGATATCACCGGGCTGATCGGCTATGAAGATCGCAAACCCGGGGAGCTTTCCGGAGGACAGCGTCAACGCGTGGCGCTTGCGCGTTCCATCGTTGCTGGGCAACCCTTATGTTTAATGGATGAGCCTCTATCTAACCTGGACGCTAAGCTTCGTAATTCAGTTCGCAGAGATATCAAAAAGCTTCAACGCGACCTCGGAATGACGGTAGTTTACGTGACCCACGATCAAACTGAGGCGATGAGCATGGCTGATAAGGTTGTGCTGATGAAAGATGGCCGTATTCAGCAAGCAGGAACTCCTGAACAGTTATACAATGAGCCCGCCAATACTTTTGTCGCAGAATTTATCGGTGCCCCGCCTATGGCCCTGATCAAAGGCAGCGCACTGGAAGGTTTCAATGATGATCAGACAATTGGTGTTCGCGCAGAAAATATCACAATCGCAGAGCCGGGCAAGGGCCGACTTAGCTGTCAGGTTACTGAATGTGAATATCTCGGCGCAGAGACATTTATTGCGCTGGAGCACGTGCTCTCAAGCGGTCTGACGCTAAAGTCACCGGGCTTAACGACGATCCCTGCTGGAAAAACCATTGATATTACGTTTCCAGACGACACTCTTCACGTATTTGATAAAAACGGAATCCGGGTCACAAACAACCCAAACATCTCGAAAGAAGGCCTCTCTGCTGTATCCCAGCAATAGAGTAATCATCCCTGTGAAAAAACGATCATTCAAAAAGGTGGAAAACATGAAAAAATCTAACATCTTAGGGCTAGCGCTGTCGGGTGCACTGGCATTCTCACTTCCAGCGAGTGCCGAAACTGAACTGAATATGTACTACCCGATCGCGGTGGGTGGCTCCCTTACAAAGGTGGTCAACGGTCTCGTCGCTGATTTCCAAACTAAAAATCCGGACATTAAAGTTAATGCTATTTATTCGGGAAATTATGATGACACGCGCGTGCGTGCTCTCTCTGCTCTGAACTCTGGTGAGCCTGCCCAATTAGCAGTAATGTTCTCCATCGATGCGTATGATTTGATCGAACAAGAACTGATCGTGCCTTTTGATGATGTCATTAGCAGCGACGAAGAAAAGAAGTGGCTTAATAGTTTTTACCCTGCACTGATGGCGAACGGACAGGTTGAAGGAAAAACTTGGGGCGTTCCATTCCAGCGCTCGACCATTGTTGCTTATTACAACAAGGACATGTTTCGCAAAGCCGGATTAGATCCTGAAAAAGCACCAACTACTTGGAAAGAACTGATTGAAATGGGTAAAGCCCTGACCAACAGTGAGACCCATGGTCTTATGATCCCATCCACTGGATATCCTTATTGGATGTTTCAGGCGCTGGCTATTCAGAACGGCAAAGAGTTGATGTCGAATGATGGCTTGACCACTTATTTTGATGATCCCGCTGTTGTCGACACCCTCAAATTCTGGCAGTCGCTATCGACTGAGCATGGCATCATGCCAACAGGGACAGTCGAATGGGGAACATTACGTCAGGCCTTTCTTGAAGGACAAACGGCGATGATGTGGCACTCAACAGGCAACCTCTCTGCAGTTAAAAAGAGTGCATCCTTTGACTTTGGTGTTGCGATGTTGCCCGGCAACGTACGTCTGGGCTCACCCACAGGGGGCGGTAACTTCTACCTCTTCAAAGATACAACTGATGAAGAAAAAGCGGCGGCTCTGAAACTGATCAAGTTTATGACCGCTCCGAAACAAGCCGCGGCCTGGTCAATTGCCACTGGCTATATGGGAGTATCAGAGGCGGCCTACAAGACGGACGCACTGAAGAAATACACAGCATCCTTCCCACCAGCGCTGGTCGCTCGTAATCAGTTAGAGCATGCTGTAGCTGAGTTTTCGACCTTCGAGACAGCACGAGTTCGTGAAGGTCTGAATAATGCGATCCAGTCGGCATTGACTGGTTCTAAAACGCCAGAAGAAGCTCTTGGCGAAGCGCAAAAATCAGCGGTACGCCTGCTTAAGGCCTATCAGTAAGCTTTCTCTTCGCACCGGCCGACAACGGCCGGTGCACTGCTAATCTTAGGTGCGATCTGATGAATAAACATGCAAATAATGAGCGTCGGCGGCAGGCCATTTATGGCTGGTTGTTGTTGACGCCTGCGGCGATCCTTTTGTCATTTTTCGCTTTCTACCCTTCATTGGCAACATTTTGGTCCAGCCTTTTTTCCCGAGGCACCCGTCGAAATCCAACAGAGTTCGTCGGCTTGGAAAACTACACAGACCTGCTAAATGACCCAACCTTCTGGGTCGTCGTTGAAAACAACCTGCTTTATGCGGGAATGACTATTCCTATATCGATCTTTTTCGCTCTAGCAATGGCGCTATGGGCAAACTCAAAAATTTCGGCACGGGGCTTCGTACGAACAGCTTATTTCACACCAACAGTTCTGCCCATGATCGCCGCTGCAAACCTTTGGTTGTTTTTTTATACTCCGGGCTTAGGCGTGTTGGACCAGATCGGTTCCGTCTTCGGTTTGGCTCCGGTTAATTGGTTGGGGCATCCCGAAACGGCGCTCTGGGCGATAATCATTGTCACCATATGGAAAGAAGCTGGGTTTTTCATGATTTTCTACCTAGCTGCACTGCAAACCATTCCGACGGACTATAAGGAAGCGGCTGATATTGAAGGGACGGGGCGCATAACCTACGTTCGCAGAATTGTGCTTCCTCTCCTCATGCCGACGACGTTATTCATCGCCGTAAACGCGATGATCAATTCAGTTAAGCTGATTGATCACCTATTCATCCTGACCAAAGGCGGACCTTCAGATGCATCGAAACTAATCCTCTACTATATCTGGGAAATGGCCTTTGCCTTCTTCGATGCTCCGCACGCCGCGGCGATGACTGTGATGGTGCTAGTTGTGCTTGGAATAGCTGCCGCTGTTCAATTCTTGTACATTGACAAAAGGACGCATTACCAATGAATCGTTTTACTAAACATCTCGATTCCTTTGGCGCAATCCTGCTTGCGTGCATTTGGATTTCGCCCCTTATGTTCGCTTTTTGGGCTGCTTTTCACACCACATCGGATGCCGTTAATTTCAATCTTCTATCCAGCTGGACGCTAGATAATTTCAGAACAGCTTGGGATGGCGCACCTTGGCTCCGTTATTTTATGAATACCTTCCTGTTGGTAACGATTGTCCTAATCGGACAGTTTGTTATTACAACACTGGCAGGCTTTGCGTTTGCTCAGATACAGTTTCCTGGGAAGGACCTTGTTTTCATTTTGGTGCTTCTACAACTCTTTATCCTGCCTGAAGTGCTCATAGTGGAGAACTACGCGGTAGTGTCGAAACTCGGGTTATTCGATACGATTGTCGGTGTCGGCATTCCTTACATGGCCAGTGCTTTCGGCATTTTTCTTATGCGTCAATCGTTTAAGTCTGTGCCCATTGAGTTGCACGAGGCCGCGCGCATTGAAGGATGCTCTTGGTTTGGGATTCTTATAAAGGTTTATGTGCCTTTGGCGAAGCCAACCTATCTTGCCTATGCTCTGGTTTCCGTGTCGACTCACTGGAACAACTTCCTATGGCCACTAATCGTTACCAATTCGGAAGAGACAAGGCCATTGACCGTTGGCTTGTCAATTTTCGGAGCGCCTGAAAACGGAGTCGATATTTCGATAATATCGGCAGCAACAATGATGTCTATTGCGCCTCTCTTAGTTGCATTTCTTGTTTTTCAACGGCAATTTGTTCAGGCTTTTTTAAGATCAGGAATCAAGTAACTGAAAATTCTGCGAAGCAAAGAATGGCCTCGCAACTCTCTACCATCAAAGCTATTAGTAAGGCTGTGGTGTCATTTACGCAGTACGGTTTTGGAATAGGCTAAAAAATTATGTCGAGGATACTACAAATTACCGATCCGCATCTCGCGGTACCTCCAAGATTGGTATCAAACAAACTGAACACCTTTAAGCTTTTAGAAGAAGCAATTGATCGCATTCTCGCAGACTGGGAGCAAATCGGACCTGTGGATGCGCTGATCGTAACGGGTGATATATCGGACAAGGGTGATTTTGAGAGTTATCAGGCGTTCAGGACGCAGGTTGAACGCTTGCCTGTTCCCTATTATTTGATACCAGGTAATCATGATCTTAGGGAACCTATGAGAAGGTGTTTTAGTGATATCCCTTGCATGCCTGACTCTGAAAAAATCAACTGGATACAGGATTTTGATGATCTACGAATAGTCGGGCTCGACACCGTAATACCACAAAGTAGTGCCGGCGCACTGGATGAGGTCACCTTGGATTTCCTTGCCTCGGCCTTAAGCGAGACACCAGAAAAACCCACTTTGATCGCTATGCATCATCCCCCTTTCATGTCGGGTATACGTTTTATGGATGACATCGGGCTGGAGGGCATACAACAGCTGGATAATGTCCTGAAATCAGCAACAAATGACATCAGGATTATATGTGGCCACCTTCATGGCACGGTGATTGGCTCCGTAGGAAATAGAGTGGCTATCGCATGCGCCGCTACCTGTAGCTCATTCGATGCTGACTATCGTGATAATGCACCTGTGGGGTTCTCAACCCGTCCGGGGGGTTACATGATTCATGACTGGGATCATGGATTTCGAAGCACCTCCGTTCCCTTTACCAGCGGCACCGGGCCACATTCCTTTTAGACCTAGATAAGATATGGTGTGGCGCTTAGCGGGACAGGCGGCAATATTGCTGTCAATTTTGGCGAACACTCGATCCGAATAGCGGATGATCAGCATTGCTGCAGCATAACCACGATACTTGGTATACAAAATAGAGAGTTTGGAGAAAATGACAGTTTTTCGAAATAGCTACCTGATCATGAGACACGGCCAGAGTGAAGCCAATGTGGCCGGAGTTGTCGTTAGTGACCCCGCGATTGGATGTGAACGCTTTGGGCTCACAAAACAGGGATCTGAGCAGGTCATCACCTCTGCACTCGAGCACGAAGGAGAGGGCATAACTCAGGTAATCTGCTCAGATTTCCTGAGAACACAGCAAACAGCGAAATTGGTTGTTGATACTCTGAATTTGCCGTCAGCTCAGCCGGAGAAAGGTCTTCGTGAACGCTTTTTTGGCCGTTGGGAAGGCAAGTCTGACAAGCATTATCAAGACATCTGGGATCTAGATCAATTGAATGGGCAACCCGTTGGAAACGGAGTTGAGAGCGTTGAATCTGTTCTTCAACGAGGTTTTAAAGTGCTTGAAAGACTAGAGCGGCAATATACAAATCAAGTGATATTACTGGTTTCTCACGGAGACATGTTGCAGATACTGCGCACGGCCTTCATCGGAAAACTGCCAAAGCTCCATCGCTCACTCTCTCACCACGAAACGGCTGAAATAAAGCAATTGGTCTCTCAAGGAGATGAGTGTCCAGTATTAGACTGACAGTTATTAAACCCTACCGCAGGAATTCTATTATTCTTCAATTCTAAGATTAGTTACGCAAGAT
>JBALXM010000030.1:0-42830 GCA_036960695.1 Sneathiella sp. | reverse complement strand
AGCTAGTGAGGCCTGATAATTCCCCCAACTCTATTTCATTATCAGCAGTGGCTGAGATCCCAGACGGGAATAAAGATCTAAACGGACGGTCTATAAATTATAGGCTGTTCAGTATTTTTTTTCGTTTCTCTGATGCTTCGGCTTTGCTAATCAAGCCTTCTTCCAGCAATTTTTTAATTATTGCAATCGCGTTTCAACACTTCCAGAAATAGCAATAGTTGATTGTTTTTCACCTTTAAAAACGAAAGATTTCAATACAGTTTCAATATGCTCGCGCGTCATCGGAGTATTGGTGTTTTCCATATAATATCCGGCAAATTGATATTTTTTATCCGTTCTCGTTATTAGTTTAGCGAAAGAAAAGCCATAATATGTTTCCCCAGCCACATATGTTTTCGCGGTCCATAAGGCGGTTTTTCTTTTTTCATCTAAAATTAGAAACTTCAGCTTCACATTAGAAAGAAGTTGCTTTCCTTTGATGTTGTTTACATTTTTTGCGCTGCTAGTGAATTGTTTTTCAAAATCAAGTGTAGCTGCATTTTTAATATTCTGTTCTATCGAAATATAGAAACCCTTCCCCTTGTAATTAGTCAGATCAACAAGAGTAGTATGATCAGTTGAATGATACACAATTCTTTCTATGTTTGAATTGGTGGAAGAGTTACTAAAAGTAAGACATACATAATCACTACTGAATTCAGGTGAAAAATCATATGCATGCGAACTACAGGGGACTCTAATTTTTTCCGATAGCGCATTATTGGTTGTTTGGCAGCCCGCCAATATCAGCGGAAAAGAAAGAGCGATTAGGAATAATTTTAAATTGCTGATCATTAAGATACCCACTCGCTATACGGATCTGTTTTAAAGACGTTACAATTTCAGATATATATCGTCAATGCAGGAAACTTTTAAGCCGAAGGGTTTTTTGAGCGATATTTAGTCGCTCAACGATGGCTGCGCCCGAATTCTTTGGAGATTTTTAAAGCGGCTTCTTTTGCAACTTCAGCACATTTATTTAGATGATCTTCATCAGCCCGCATTTCTGGCATGACAATACTTAAAACAGCGGCGACAGTGCCGTCTGGACCATAAATGGGGGCAGCCCCTGCGGCGGCGGCGGCGATACGCTCTCCTCTGGAGATACAAAAGCCATTCTTTTGAATGAACTCAACCTTCTCAACCAACCCATCGAGGGAAGAGATGGAATTATCCGTAGAGAGAGAAAATCCATCATCCTTCAACATGGTCGACAATTCTTGACTTGTTTTATTCGCAAGTAAACATTGCCCCGCGGCACCGTTGAAGATTGACCCGCGAGAGCCAATTTCTAGCACATACCGTACGGGCTGAAGGCTTGGCAAAGCATACACCACGACTTGATCAAAGCGCTCTTGGATGGAGAGACAAATTGTCTCGTTGGTGGCTTCTCGCGCGACCTCCATGGCTAGCTGCGCGCTATCGCGAAGCCCATCTAGGTCCAGAAGTTTCCGGCCCAAAGCGATTAAACCAAAGGAGACCCGATACCGCAATTTTTCGCGATCATAGGCAAGCAGTCCTTCAGACACCAAAGTGTTCGCCAACCGGAAAACTGTAACTTTGTTGTATCCAAGGACTGCAGTGAGTTCAGGAAGGGAGAAAGTTTTCTCCCCCCCTTCAAAACACCGTAAAACTTCAACAGCGCGCTCTACTGTTTGTAAGGTCGATCCTGCCGCACCGTTTTTCCGACTTTCAGCCATTGAAACGAACTCCCCTTTTTAATATTTCACTATTTGAAATATTGGTTTTGAGTTTCCAAGTCAATGCGGGGTTTTGCGCGTCACGCCGCCAAAGGCTCTTTCGCATTCTGCCTAAATTTCCATTGCCGGGAGACTAACCAAGCAAAAATAGCAAGGCCGATGACGAGAAGTCCCATATTCAAGCTCTCTGATAACAATTGCCGAACTGTACAATAGCCAAATAATGAGCCCGCTGAGAGGAAGGCCAGTATTTTCTCCGAACCGTTCAATTTTCCAATTAGCGCTCCATATAAACCTGCCGTCATCATGATCAAGGCAACAAAGATAGCGACAAGTGAGGTGAGCGAGTCAAAGACAGAGACAAATTGCAAGGTTAGAACCGGATTATAGACAATCAGGAACGGGATAATAAACCCTGCGATGGACAGCTTGAACGCTTTAAAGGACGTTGCGAAGTAATTCGCCCCGGATATGCCAGCCGCCGCCAATGCCCCCAGGGCCACTGGTGGTGTCACAGCGGAGACAATCGCATAATAGAAAACAAAGAAATGAGCGGCCAATAAGGGAACCCCAAGTTTTATCAACGTTGGGACGGCAACAATAGCCACAAGGCTATACGCTGCTACAGGCGGAACGCCACATCCAAGGATCAGCGCCACAAACATCGTCAAAATCAGCCCGATCACCATGCTACCGGCACTTAAAAGTTCCACTAAGCCTGCGATTTTTGCCCCAAGACCAGTGGTAATCAGAGTTTGAGAAATAATGCCTACAACACAAAGAGATATCCCAATTTGCGCGCCAACTTTGGCCCCTTCAGCCAATTTCTCGAACACCTCTTTAAGTTTAGGAGCACCGCCCGAGCGAAATGGGCTTAAGGCAAGACAGGCGAGAATTCCCCAAAGAGCCGCAACATTTGGGCTATACCGCATTAACAAGGCGGCCGTTACAATGCTCACAGGGATCAAAAACAGAGGCAATCCCCGCATAATAACTTTATAATCAGGCTTTTCCGTTGGCGCCTTAATCCCCGACGAGATAGAGACGAACTGCACACCAATGATCACGGCAACATAGAACAGGATCGCAGGCAAAATACCCGCCAGCATAATGTCCGAATAAGGAACGCCAACATAGAATGCCATCAAGAAAGCCGCAGCTCCCATAACCGGTGGCATTAGTTGCCCGCCCGTTGACGCCGTTGCTTCAATCGCGCCAGCCATCGCGGGGGAGTAACCCGCCTTTTTCATATACGGGATTGTAAACGCACCGGTGATTGCAACGTTAGCCACCGTCGCCCCTGTTAACATCCCGATAAGGGAGCTTGAAACCACAGCAGTTTGCCCCGGTCCTCCTTGAAGTCGTTTCCCCGCAAGTTTTCCAAGTTCATAAAGAAAATCATTTATGCGCAAGAGCCCCATGATGGAGCCAAAGACCACGAACAGGAAAATCTGATTTGCGGAAATACCGAGAAAAGTACCGTAGACACCAGAGAGACCGATAGAGAGATAGGAGATGATATAATCATTTGAAAAATTTTGATGCTGCAATGGGCCGCTAATTAGATGCCCAAAGAAGAAATAGCTGATAAAGACAAGACAGACCACCGGCAGTGTCCAGCCCCATGCCGATCGGGTTCCTTCAAGCGCCAAAGCCACCAGAAGAACGCCGATGATCATATCGTCCATTTCTGGAAAACCGACCGCTTCTTCCAAATATTCTAGATTGATGCCCACATAAAGGGTGAGACCAAGGCCAACAGCTACGAGAGCAAGCTGGATCATCCGGGTCAAAATAGTCGTGCATCGATTTGCCGAGCCTATAAACACCAACGTAAAAATAAGAGTTAAATGAACATTTTGATGTTCAATGCTACCCAGTCTGAATAAATAAACGCTGCCCAGGTGATACCCGGCCATCAACACACCTACAAGAAGATACAAACGATTAAGCATCACCTTGGCCCAGACACTAACGTCCTGACGCATCTAGAGTCCCCTATCAATAAAGAAAAAGCGCGTGACGCCAATTAGGCTCACGCGCTTAATATTAAGTTATTTTACCAAACCAGCTTCACGATAAGCACGGAGGGCACCCGGATGAATGTCTTTAGCGTCCCACCCGTAGGCGAGAGACTGCTTGGACATCAATTTACCAAGAGCATGATAGTCAGTAAAACCGCCAACATTTTCGATGATCAACTTGGTTACTTTATAAGCAAGATCATCACTTAAAGAAGGATAGCCTACCCATGAGATCGGATCGAAAAACACTTCATGAGGCTTATCAAGACCAGGCATAGCACCTGCTGGAATTGTCAAAGGCTTGATTGACATACCTTGAGCCGCAACTTTTCCAACCGCCTCAATTCCCCACGGGATGTGATACAAGGATTTTCCTGTTCCCAACAGCTCAACGGTCTGCGGGCTTGGCGAGAACTTACCTGTTATTGGATCGGCATAACCACCAATGATTGCCGCATCGACATTCCCATCGAGCAAGGCTTGAGCTGCTTGTTTTGTACCAAGACGCTCAACATTGATTTTGCCTTTAAGGCCCCAACCATGTTCGATAATTTTTTCAGGTTCCACAGTCCATAAAATTTGAGGTGGACGACCAAGAGCAATTGTTTTGCCAACCAAATCGGCTGATGTCCGGATTTCAGGATCGAAAGTAGCAAGCCAGACGGATCCCAAATTGTAATTGGCAATCAGTTTTGTGGTTTCATGCTTTTTCTTGAAAGGTTTGCTGCCTTGGGTTGCCAAAAAATTAACACCGGTCGTGAACGACATGATGGTATTTTTCTGCAATTCTTTATTCTGAGACACTTTCTTTGCGTTGAAAACCAATCCAGGTGTTTCAGAGGAGTTCACCACAATTTCGGTCGAATGTTTCTTGGAGATTTGCTCCAGCGCATTTCCCAACACATACGATCCAGTGCCAAATGGCCCCGTCATCAAGCTCACGCTCTCAGTCGCATTAACCGTTCCAGCTCCAATTGCTGTCACACCAAAAGCAGCGACAAAAGCTGCTATTGTATATCTTCTTGAAATTTTCATTTTGTTTCCTTCCTGACTATAAAAATAATTTCAGCGCTTAAATCACGCCTTTTTCTTTGAGTTCCTTCAATCGCTCGGTCGTTAGTCCAAAATGCTCCTTAAAAACCGCGTCATTGTCTTGTCCGACAGACGGGCCTGCATTTTTGATATGACCAGGAGATTTCTTCATACGCGGGAAAACCGCTTGCATAGCAACCGATCCAAGTTCCGCATCCGGCACCCGAACAACGGCTTCCCGAGCCTTCATTTGAGGAGAGTTGATAACCTCTTCAATTGGGTTGACCGGACTGACAGGGACATCCCCTTCTCTCAGGGCTGTCAATATTTCATCTTTACTGTGGGCGGCAAACCAGCTGCCGATGATTTCGTTCAGTGGGCCAGCATTATCAACCCTCAACGGATTTGTGATAAATCTAGGATCTTGAACAAGTTCTTCCATGCTCATGGCTTTCGCACATCGCTCAAACACCCGCTGCGTCGAGGCACTCATGGAAATCCAGTGGCTGTCCTTGCTTTGATAGATATTACTGGGCCCTGCATATTTACTTGCGTTACCAAACCGCGAGCGCGAGACACCTAACTGGTCAAATTCAACAACCGAGAATTCCAGCAAACGAAACATGGATTCTGCCAGCGACGCGTCGATCTCCTCCAACCCCATTGACGGCTCTTTTGCCCGTTTAACGCACGCCAGCAAAACACCAAGGGCACCGAACAGGCCACCAACAGCATCTGATATAGGGAAACCCAGATGAAGTGGTGGCCCGTTCTCTTCACCGCAAAGATAGGTAAAGCCAGAGAATGCTTCAGCCACCCTTGCAAAACCGGGCTCTCCTGACATGGGGCCGGTTTGCCCAAAACCTGTCACGCGAAGCACGGTCAGATTTGGGTTGAGTTCTTCAAGTTCTTCACTAGAAAAACCGTATTTTGTCAGCGTACCGGGACGAAAATTTTCAACAAGGACGTCCGCCCACGCGATAAGATCCCGAAAGAGCTCTTTGCCCTCAGCTTTCCTAATATCAAGTGTGATCCCCCGCTTATTCCGATTGGTCACTTTCCACCACAAAGGAACACCATCTTTGTGCGGGGATAAATGACGCAACCCATCACTTCCGTTTGGAAGCTCAACCTTTAAAACTTCTGCACCAAAATCACCAAGCAAAGCTGCCGCGAAAGGACCCGCTATAACCGTAGACAGGTCAACCACCTTCAAACCACTCAACGGGAGCGAAGATTGAGATTCAGCATTTGACTGCTCTGAGGAAGATGTTTGGTGCATATAAATGTTTCACTATTTGAAATGATTATTCATTAAATGAAACGCTAACAAAATACTTTCTCCTCGTCAAGCAATCAACACGCATAAAAAAAGAGCCCCGCTATAAAACGGGGCTCTTTTTTTCTCAGGCTTCTGATTAGACTAAAGTTTTTACATTGGACTAATTTTTCAGCTCTCCCATTCAATCTCATGGTGAACTGTATAGGCGCCGAGTTTTGATTTAATCTTCTCTTCCAACTCAGCGTTACGCGCAGACGACACTTTAATTTTAACCATCATCCCATGAACAGGATCATTTTCCGCGCTCTGGCTAATTTTCACAGTGCCCGTATCGAGCGCTTTCAATTCCTGCTCAAAAACACCTTCGATGGCATCTTTTCGAAGGTCTGGTTTGAAGATTTTCCCAACACCGGTCAGCGGCATTTCATCAACCAGAAAAATATTCGCAGGATTTGCAGCCCGTTCTGCAATCCGGGTACGGGCAAAATCTTGCAACTCTTCCGGGGTCGCGGTCATGCCCGGTTTCAATTGAACATAGGCAACGGGCATCTCCCCTGCATAGGAATCCGGCTTCCCAACGGCTGCGGCAAGTTCCACGGCTGGATGTTCGTGCAAAGCCTCCTCAATCAAAGAGGGGTCGATATTGTGGCCGCTTCGGATAATGACGTCTTTGGCACGCCCCGTAAGCCAGATATAACCTTCCGCATCGATCCGCCCAAGATCTCCCGTATTAATCCATCCATCCCCTGCAAAGGCGGCTGCATTGTTGGCCTTTTGAACGTATCCGGGCATAACGCATGTGCCTTTCATGACGATAATACCGATCTCATTCACGTCAGCGTCCCGAAGGATTTTTCCCTCTGGATTCAAATGAACCGCTTTCACGTCCACATAGGGCGCGCGCAATCCAACCGATCCAAACCGTAATTCACCATCGCGCGGTTGCATCGTCGTGAAGGACGTGGTTTCTGTCATGCCATAGCCTTCAAGCATGGGAGTACCACTTTGTTCAGTAATGGCTTTAAGGACTTCAACGGGTGCTGCTGACCCCCCTGTCACCCCTATCCGTAAAGAAGAGATGTCGGCATCCCCAATAGGAATATTAAGCAAAGCGGAGAGCATTGTCGGTACGCCCCCCAAAATTGATACTTTATATTTATCCACCAGCCGCCAGTAACTGCCGATAACCAATGGATCACGGAACCCTTGTGGGCTGACCAGAACAAGGGTCGCACCGGCAAACATAGGAACGATTCCCGTTACGATAGAGCCGCTAATATGAAAAAGTGGGAGCCCGGCAAGCATGGTATAGCGTTCCGTCATTCCCATCTGATAGCCGGACGCTGCCAATGCGATTAACTGCATTCGGTTGGTATGGGGGGCCAATTTTGGCACACCCGTTGTACCACCCGTATGGTAATATCCAATGATATCATCAAGGCCCCGCTTAGGCATATTCTTGATCTTATCTGTTGGCTGTTCCGCTAGGCTTTGATCAAAGGGAAGGATTTTCTTTCCATCACATTCAGTATTGCCACCTAAAACATAAACGGCCTTTAACCGTGGCATATTATCGATCAGATACTCGGCTTTTGCCCAAAGTTCTTCGCTCAATGCTCGTCCCGTCACCACAAGGATCGTGGCATTAGCGGCACTGGCGATACCTTCAATATGTTCAGGCTCCAACATTGGATTGACGGCATTCACAATCCCAACAGCTTCAGCACCCAGTAATGTGTAATATGCCTGCGGACAGATAGGTAATAGATAGGAGACGGTTTCGCCTGAGGCTAGGCCCGCGCCCAAGAACATATTCGCAGCCTGATTAACTTTCCCATGAAGAACGTTAAAACAAATCTCGGCGCCGTCCCCCATTGGGTCTCCTGCGGGTAAAACGGTTAAAGCGGTTTTCTCGCCATAAGCGGATACAACGTCACAGAAGGCGTTATAAACAGTCTCGTTCTTTAGCCATACTTCTTCGGCTTCTTTTTCAAATGCGATAACATCCTGCAAATCGCGCAAGGGTCTATCGTAATTTTTCAAAAGCATGAATATCTCCCAATTATCATTTTTACTTTTTTTTGATAAAAAACACTACGCGAAGAGCAATGCTATAAAAAGGACAGATTAATGGTAAAAACAGCCAAACTCACCTTTCTTTATCGGCAACACCCGTCGAAAAATAAAAAAGCCTTGATCCTTCTGGTTAGATAGATACTGTTTAATAGCTGAATTATGGTGCGTTGGTTAGGTATATGTATGAATTCTGATACAGGTTTGTTTAATGCGATACAGGATTTTTCTTTGTGGGTTGGTGCGGATCACTCAACTGTAAAAGAGGCGCTTTCTGCCATTGTTAAGGGAACTGGATCGGATGCAGCAACCTTCAGCATTCTGTCAAAAAATCAAGATTGGCTTTCTTTTATTGAAGCGTGTCCTGACCTTAATACTGCTGCCCCTGACTTTCTGGATGACATAAAAAAATCGGTTATCCATTGCTCAAATTCCAAAAAATTATCAGGTGTAGACAGCTCTGGTTATACAACTTTTAAATATTGTCTCTCTTTCAAAACCTCAATAGATACCTCTGACGAGCATGCAACGTTCAGCTTATGGAAAAATAGCCCCATTCAATTAGGCGAACCCGAAATGGTTTTCCTTAAAATGGCTTTGTCCGTTGTTCACCAACGGTATTTGGACATACAGGAGAAGGCTGAAACAAATCATTTCCTGTCAGAAACCTTAAATGCCATTGACGAAGCCTACATTGTTTACGATCGAGATGAGAAGGTAATTAGCTATAACCAGCGCCATGCAGACCTGTTCCCCTCTCTTGAAGGATCTTTAAAAGTAGGCGTAAGCTACGAAACCCTACTGCGAGAACAGATTATTTATGGCCAATTAGATGAGGCGGTAATTGGTAAAGAAGACTGGATAAAAGAAAGAAGGCGTCAGCTAAAAATCCATGGCTTTATGCTAGAGCAAAAATTCCTCGACGGCAGAACCATAAGATTAACAAATTACCGTACAAAATCTGGCAATACGGTATCGCTTCGCACCGACATAACGGAATTATTTAGAGCACGGCAAAAATCTCAGGAAAGTGAGATTGCGTCTCATGCACTTTTAACTGGCGCGCCAATTCCATTGATAATCGTTGTGGACGGAATATGTGTCTACGGTAATTCTTATGCTGACAACCTCTTTAGTGTAGAGGATGGTGGACTTATTGGATTACAAACGCGAAGCTTTTATTGGGACCCTGCAAACCAGGAAAGCGTAATTGACCTTCTGAATGAAACTAAAACAAATACTTCATTCAAATTAAATATCAAGACGGCAACCGGCCAGAAGAAAATTGTATCTGCTACAAGTTCCAAAATTACATATGACGGCAAAAAAGCGTTTTTCTCATCCCTTCTTGACATCACGAAAGCGACAACAATCCAGAACGCACTTGAGACAAGTGAAAAACAGAACCGGGATCTGCTAGAGCTCATCCCAGACGCAATAATAGTGCAGGTGAATGGTAAATTGGCCTATGCGAACCAAAATGCTGTCAGAATATTTCGGGCAAAAGACAAAGCATCCCTAATAGGGACCGAGAGTCTTGATCTAATTCCAACGAATGAAAGAGACCGAACCCTGACACTTCGTGAACGAGCAAAAAACAGTAGTGACAGTGTTGCTTCCAACACTATTCATTTGCGATTGGATGGATCTACATTCCATTCTGAAAGCTTCGTCAAGAGTATCATTTGGAATGAAAAACCCGGGACCGTGGTCATTATAAAAGACGCGTCAAAACGCCGATTATACGAAAACACATTGCTTCAAAAAGAAGAAGAAATGTCCTGGGCACAAGAAATTGGTAATTTTGGGCATTGGCGCAAGAATGTTCTCGACGATACGCTATTTTGGTCTGATGGTTTATTCAGGCTTCACGGAATGGATCCAAAACTTGATACGCTAACATTAGAGAGAGCCCGAAACTTCATCGTAGAAGAAGACCGGGTGAAGCTACGCAACCAGATTGATCAAACAGTAGCTACTCAAAAAATGCACCATTTCGAAGTCACTATACAACAGGACGATGGTGAAAAACGTATTCTCGCGGGTTCAATTCAGCCAGAATTTGGGGCTGACGGCTCTGTTGTGTCTGTTTTTGGTGTTTCACAAGATGTTACCCGCCAAAGAATGATGGAAGAAAATTTCCGTCAGTCACAAAAAATGGACGCCATCGGTCAGTTGACCGGAGGGGTCGCCCACGACTTCAATAACTTACTTGCCATAATACAGGGAAATACTGAGCTTCTATTGGAGCTTACAGTGGGTATTGGGCCTAATGAAAAAAGACAATTGGAGGCCATTTTAAAAGCTTCGGAAAGAGGCGCGGACCTGACTACAAGCCTGCTCGCTTTTTCCCGAAAACAGATTTTGAGATCAACGACAGTCAAACTTGATGAGCAAATTCAAAATGTTACCGATTTTCTGCAGAGAACACTTGGTCAAAAAATTCAGCTCAAATCCCTCAATGATGATCAATTATGGCCCTGTCATGTTGATGCTGATCAAGTAGAAAACGCCCTCTTGAATCTTGCCTTGAATGCACGGGATGCCATGCCTGAAGGGGGAACTTTGACGATTGAAACCAAAAATATCATCTGTGAACAGAAGTCGACCGGTGATATCGATGAATTTAAGGCAGGAAACTATGTTGTCTTATGTGTTACCGATACCGGAAGCGGTATAGAAAAGGACGATTTGAAGCGTGTTTTCGATCCCTTTTTTACAACAAAAGATGCTGGACATGGATCTGGTTTAGGCCTTTCCATGGTCTATGGGTTTGCAAAACAATCAGGGGGTCAGGCAACCGTAACATCGACAAAAGGCTCTGGAACGACCGTTAAAATTTATCTACCCAAAATTTTGGACGCATAAGAATTTCCTAAAAACAATAATTGGCTCTAGCCTTTATTCTCCATTGGATCTGGATTACAACCATAGAATGCTTAGCCTTCACTTACAGGCAGACAATAATTTGGTATTCAGTCGCCGCAAAAATGGACAAAGCTTAAGTAAATGGATCAAATTATAGAATACATGCCTGGCATTCTCATCGCCTATGGCGCCTTCTCCTTAGGCATGCTCAGTCCCGGCCCTAATATTATGTCTGTTATCGGAACCTCAATGTCTTCAGGCCGGCGATCTGGTATGTCGTTGGCATTAGGCGTAGCCACCGGGACATTCTTCTGGGGCGTTTTAGCACTCCTTGGATTTACAACTATTCTATCTCTTTACGCATCATCCCTGATAGTCATCAAAATATTTGGCGCAACATACCTGCTTTGGCTTGCCTTTAAAGCCTTTCGTTCAGCTTCCTCAACCCAAGAAATTACGACAAAGGGTCTGAAAAATATTGAGAACACCTTTGCTTACTACCGCCAAGGATTGCTCATTCAGATGACAAATCCAAAAGCGGCCCTAACTTGGATTGCGGTCATGTCTCTTGCAGTTGATACTTCAGCCCCGGCTTGGGTTGGCGGCGCTATCGTCCTGGGGACAACAATAATTTCGACAGCGGGCCATTTAGTTTACGCACTCGCTTTTTCCACCTCTCCCATGGTTGCGGCATATGGACGGGCCCGCCGCTGGGTTGATGCAAGTCTTGGCGTCTTCTTCTGCTTTGCCAGTTATAAAATACTGACATCAAAGTCCTAGAACCTATTCGAATACAGGCCTGAAGAAGCTCCGCTCGTATCTTAGAAAACATTGAGTGTCATCAGCAAAGGCCACGGCAGCTTGGCAATCTGCATCCACGGCTGCTTTTCCACGGTAGTTTTCATATTCGGCGAGGCTTGGAAAAGAAAACATGGCGAGGGCTACATCACTCGCCCCTTCGGAGGGTAGAAAATACCCGTGATGAATTCCGCCAAATTTTTCAACAAGTGGAATCCACAGCTTCCCATATTGCTCAAATTCTTCAATTTTAGACGCATCAATCATGTATTTTACATAACAAGTAATCACAGAATAGTACTCCTATAAAACCCATTCTACAGGGATCGCCCTTAAAATATTTGAAGACACAAAGAAGTCAATATTTATGGGGTCACTTGGTGCTGACCTTATATGTTTCCAGCGACGTTGACGCGAAGCTGGGTTCTTCGTTCATATATGACATTCGCCGCCACCAATAAGCAGCCCGCAAGAGCGATCGCGGATGCTGACATGATCAAGGCAAGATCAAATGTCCCCGTGCGCTCCGCCAACCAGCCAGAAATTGCAGGGCCGATAAGCTGCCCCGCACCAAAGACGGCGGTTAAGACGCCTAACAATCTCCCTGTATTCGTTGGCACTAATAAGGCGGCTAGATTAAACGACAAGCTGATGGCACTTAAGAAGGTAGCACCAAACAGCAAGCCACCGATCAACGCCCCCGCAACGCCATCAATCAAAATCGGTGATACAATTGCTAAAGATTGTAGGAAATAAATACCTATGACGAGCTTAAATTGACCAAAGCGCGGAACAAGGAGTGGCCATAACAAGCACGATGGCGCAGCTGCAGCCCCGACCAAAATCCATGTCTGATTACCCCAGCTTTCCAAATTTGGTAGCTGCGTAATAATGGACACAAGAAAAGTTGTGCTCACCACATAACCAAGTCCATCCAGAAAATAGGCCGAAATTAAGAGCCAAACAGGCAACGACCAATGGCGATTTCCCCCGCCTATATTTTCATTTACAGCCTTAGCCGGTCTTATCCATATAAAAGCAGGGATTACCAAAACAAGGCTGATCAATCCTAGCAAATACCATTGCTCTTCCCACGACAATCGATCGGATAAAAACCAGGTGATAGAACCTGTCAACGCAATCCCAAGACCAACACCGCTAAAATAGATCCCCGCCCAATTCTTAATATTGGAATGCCGGACACTTTCCTGCGTAAGGGCCGCGCCAAGGGCAATCGTCATCCCTCCGGCGAGGCCAGAGAAAAAACGAATGATACTCCAAGCCATAAAATCATCAACGCTGCCCATCATAGGCGTCGTCACCAAAATTATCACAAGCGCACCATAGAACCAGAATAATTTGTTATTTGATGTAGCAATATAGGCCGCAAACAAGGACCCTAAAAAATACCCCCAGTAATTAACCGAGGCAAGATACCCGCCCACATCAACCCCAAAGCCTTCGGCATCCTGCATCAAGGGGAGAAGCGGTGTATAGCCAAATCGCGCGATCCCTTGCGCAACCATCACGGCAAGCAATCCCCCGATCAATGCAGGGATTGCTGATTTACTATATTTCACGATGCCAATCTCCGATTGTCGCGATTTTCAAGTGTCAGTCGAAGCTTGGCCAATATGTCCAAATGACATTCCAGAGGAAACCCATCGACAGTCAATTCATTCTGTCGTGTCACCGCATCGACAGCACCGGCGGCGACTATATTTTTAAGCACTTCTGTCTCGAATTCATCGCTGGGAAGCAATTGCTCATCTTTCAACGCAGACAGACCTGCAAGTAACGCCCAGGCGCCCCAGTTTGATGTACCGCAACTTAGTAGATACCGTGTCTTCGCCGTACTTGCGATTATGTGTCCAAAAGATACGTTTTCCGATACTTTTTCAAAGACTTTGCCCATACCAATTTCATTCCCCCCATCCCCGATCCCGGTTGTGGGAATTTCAGTATGGGCACACTAATACCGTTATGCATGCCTCCGTCTTTAGCCTCATCCAACAGCTGCTTTTGATCTGAAGACAGCTTAAACTGCTCCCCGATCCGGCTCCATTTATATGGCGCCGATATTCCGGGTGTAAGCTGGACGACAGGGTCAATTTTATCATAAGCGCGGTCTATATAATGCTCTATCCAATCGGGAGCGTAATTGAGCAAGACCGCGGGTTCGGGTAGGCCTTTGGGATTCTCCATCTTCAAACCATTCAGGTCACCATAGGCAATCCGATCGAACCCTAACGATGATGAGAATTGCTCCATAGCCTTAAACAGGCTGTTATTATCGGGCGCAGCATTACTAGCATCAATAAATTCCGCAATCTTCATAACAAGGACACACCTAACAACCTAAAAGTGTTTATTAGTGGTACAGCTTGCTAACACAATTCTTCTTTATATGTCAAAATTAATATATAATAGTATTACAATACAATTAAAGCGAATATCAGTCCGATCGCAAAAACAAAATTGGCGCGGAAGCTATGAGCTGCTGCCCTATTGAATTTGTGTCTAACGTAAAAACTTAGAACGGGATGTTGTCGTCGAAGTCACCGCCGATCAGCGCGTAGCCAAAGCCAACATTTTTGGAGTGTCGGTAAACTGCTGTTAATGGCTTAAAACAACGACTTTTGATGATCAGCGTAACAATTATCTCAATCTCTGCGCATTTCCTCAAAGCCTAGAGATTGTATTGATCGGCAAAGCCTTACATATAGAAGGATCAAAACCGACCATAAAATTTAGAGATACCCCTAATTATTCAAGAACTCAACCAGAGACACTATAACCGCCAATATCGACCCTAAAGCCTTCTGCATCCTGCATCAGGGGGAGACGTGGCGTATAGCCAAATCGCGCAATCCCTTGCGCAACCGACACGACACAATTAGTAAAGGATATGAATATGAAACGAGTCTTGATGTTGCTGGCAAATGGCGTAGAGCCGCTGGAAATGGCTGCTTTTACTGATGTTTTAGGATGGGCATCACTGGTCGGCAGCGAAGAGATACAACTCGTCGATGTTGGATTACGAGAAGAAATCAAAACGACCTTCGGGTTGCGACTGAAGCCAAATAAATTGCTAGAAGACGTTGATTTGGATTTGTTTGACGCCCTTGCGATACCCGGCGGGTTCGAGCCTTCCGGATTTTACGATGAAGCCTTAAGCGAGGAGTTCCTGAACGTTATCCGTCATTTTTCTGGCAAAGGAAAAACCATAGCAAGTGTTTGTGTATCCTCTATCTGCCTTGGGGCTGCTGGCATTCTTAACGGCAAAAAAGCAACCACGTATCATCAGGTTGGCGGGAAACGCAAACAACAACTCGTTGATTCTGGCGCAATCTTTATTGACGAGCCCATTGTGTGCGACGGCTCCATTATTACGTCAACAGGACCAGGCACGGCACTTGAAGTTGCTTTCACTTTACTTGAAAAATTAACAGATGAAGCAAATGCTGAAAAACTCAGGCAAGTCATGCGGATGCCACAACCTAGTAAAGAGTGGTATCAAACACCGCAAGTCACAGAACAGCCATCATAGCCATTTGCCACATGAGAATTCATCCCACATACAAAAATGGCGCGGAAGCCGTGAGCTGCCGCGCCATTGAATTTGTGTCTAGAGTAGACGCCTAGAACGGGATGTCGTCGTCAAAGTCGCCGCCGGCTGGTGCGCCGCCGAAGCCACCGCCACCTTGGCCGCCTTGTTGACCGCCACCGCTGCCGCCGCCGAAGCCGCCGCCTTGAGCACCGCCACCTTGACTGCCGCCGCCGAAACCGCCGCCTTGGCCGCCGCCGCCTTGACCGCTTGCATTATCAAGCATAGTCAACGTTGCGTTAAAGCCTTGCAGAACGATTTCTGTTGAATATTTTGTCTGGCCGTCTTGCTCCCAAGAGCGCGTTTGAATCTGGCCTTCCAGATACACTTTTGAGCCCTTTTTCAGGTAACTCTCTGCGATTTTACAAAGACCTTCACTGAAAATAACAACACGATGCCATTCAGTTTTGTCTTTGCGTTCGCCGCTTGTCTTATCGCGCCAGCTTTCAGACGTCGCAATTCGCAAATTACAAACGGGTTTTCCGTTTTGCATGTTCCGAATTTCAGGATCCGCTCCAAGATTACCAACTAGAATGACTTTGTTGACACTGCCCGCCATATTTTCTTGCTTTCGATTCGAATTTCTTAAATAAAAATGTGGCCAACCATAACGTCTTGCCATCCACCTGACTAGTATAAATCAACAGAAATGGTATTCAGAACAAAAGCACAACATTTTTTGTTATTGGCACTAGAATTTATTGTATAAGACCTATAAATTCCGGCACTGAAACCCCGCACAAATTCAGGTATTCAAACTACATGCATAAAGAAATTAGCGTCCGTGGCGCCCGTGAACATAATCTGCAAAATGTTAACGTAGATATTCCGCGCGACAAGTTGGTCGTCATCACCGGTATGTCCGGTTCCGGCAAGTCATCACTAGCCTTCGATACCATCTATGCCGAAGGGCAACGCAGGTATGTAGAAAGCCTGTCCGCGTATGCGCGCCAATTCCTGGAAATGATGCAGAAACCGGATGTCGATTATATTGACGGTCTAAGCCCCGCGATTTCAATCGAACAAAAAACTACCTCTAAGAATCCAAGGTCTACAGTGGGTACAGTCACTGAAATCTATGATTACCTACGCCTTTTGTTTGCGCGTATTGGTGTTCCTTACTCTCCGGCGACGGGCCTTCCCATCTCCAGCCAGACTGTCAGCCAGATGGTTGATCAGGTTTTAGCATTAGGGGATGGCACACGCCTTTACCTGATGGCACCGATTGTTCGAGGCCGTAAGGGGGAGTATCGTAAAGAGTTTTTGGAACTTCGAAAGAAGGGGTTTCAGCGGGTTAAAATCGATGGCGAAATCTACGAGATTGAGGATATCCCCGAGCTCGACAAGAAAGTAAAACATCATATCGACGTGGTTGTTGACCGTATTGTTCTGAACGATGACATCAAAACACGCCTTGCCGATTCTATTGAAACGTCACTGGAACTTGCTGACGGCCTGTTTGTTGTCGAAAATGCCGACACGGCAGAGCGTAAGATTTTTTCTGCAAAATTCGCCTGTCCTGAATCTGGTTTTACCATTGAAGAGATTGAGCCGCGTATTTTCTCATTCAACAACCCTTATGGTGCCTGCCCTGCTTGTGGTGGTCTGGGTACAGAAATGTATTTTGATCCTGAGCTTGTGGTTCCTGACATTTCTCAGTCCATTCGCGACGGTGCCATTGCCCCGTGGTCACGATCCGCGACACCAGCCCCTTATTATATGCAGACCCTTGAGGCCCTTGGTCGCCATTATGGCTTCACGACAACGACCCCATGGGAGAATATTAGCGAAGATGCTCGCAAAAAAGTGCTTTATGGCACTGGGGACGAGAAGATCCAGATCACTTTTGATGATGGCATGCGCACTTATAAAACAAACAAGCCGTTTGAAGGTGTGATCCCCAACCTCGAGAGACGCTGGCGCGAATCTGATAGCAGCTGGGTCCGCGAAGATCTTGAAAAATATCAGGATAAAACAGCCTGTACGCCTTGTGGCGGTCATCGCCTAAAACCAGAATCTTTGGCCATTAAAATTGACGGTCATCAAATTGGTGAAGTTTCAGGAAAATCCATCCTTGCTGCACGCGAATGGTTCTTAAACCTTGAAAAAATACTGACGGGTAAAGAAAAATCCATCGCTGAGCGGGTCTTGAAAGAGATTAACGAGCGCCTTGGATTTCTTGTGGATGTTGGTCTTGAATATCTGACGTTATCTCGTGGTTCAGGCACTCTGTCTGGCGGTGAAAGTCAGCGTATTCGCTTGGCATCCCAAATCGGATCAGGTCTGACTGGGGTTCTCTATGTTCTCGATGAGCCTTCCATTGGATTGCATCAACGGGATAATTCACGCCTCCTCAAGACACTGGTCAACCTTCGGGATCAGGGTAATTCTGTTCTTGTTGTGGAGCATGATGAAGAAGCCATCATGACGGCTGACCATGTTATTGATATGGGACCAAAAGCCGGTAGCCTTGGCGGAAAATTGATCGCGCAAGGGACGCCCGCTGACATTATGGCAAACCCAGAAAGCATTACAGGTAAATACCTGTCTGGTGAAATGGAAGTGCCCCTTCCTGCTGTTCGTCGTAAAGCTCAGACTGCCCGTGAACTTCGTATCATCGGTGCACGCCATAACAACCTGAAACGCATTAACGTCAATATTCCTCTTGGCACCTTCACCTGTGTCACAGGTGTCTCTGGCGGCGGTAAGTCTTCATTGATTATTGAAACGCTGTACAAAGCTATTGCGAAAAAACTGAACAATAACCGTAATCATCCCGGACCACATGACCGCATTGAAGGTATTGAATGGCTCGATAAGATTGTTGATATTGATCAAAGCCCAATTGGCCGGACCCCAAGATCAAACCCCGCTACTTATACAGGCGCCTTTACGCCTATTCGGGAATGGTTTGCAGGTATACCTGAAGCAAAAGCACGCGGCTATAAATCAGGCCGTTTCTCCTTCAACGTTAAAGGCGGACGCTGCGAAGCGTGTAAGGGCGATGGCGTCATCAAAATCGAAATGCATTTCCTACCCGACGTGTATGTTCAATGTGATGTTTGCCAAGGTAAAAGATATAACCGCGAGACATTGGAAGTTACCTTTAAAGGCAAGAGCATTTCAGATGTTCTCGATATGACTGTGGATGAAGCCGCCGTTTTCTTTAAAGCAGTGCCTGTTGTCCGCGAAAAATTCGAAACCCTACAGCAAGTTGGGCTTGGCTACATCCATGTGGGTCAGCAAGCAACGACCCTATCGGGCGGTGAAGCACAGCGTGTGAAATTGGCAAAAGAGCTATCAAGACGGGCGACTGGCCGGACTTTGTATATTTTGGATGAGCCGACAACAGGTCTTCATTTTGAAGATGTCCGTAAATTGATGGAAGTACTTCAGGCCTTGGTTAATACAGGCAACAGTGTGCTTGTTATTGAGCATAACCTTGAAGTTATCAAAACCGCTGACTGGGTTGTTGATATTGGACCAGACGGCGGCGATGCGGGTGGATATCTTGTGGGCGAAGGAACGCCAGAACATATCGCAACGATCGAGAACAGCCATACGGGCCGTTATTTGAAAGACATTCTTGCGAAACGCCCTCCTGTAAAATCTCAGGAAAGCAAAGAAAAGAAACCATCAAACGCATCGAACGTAGCTTAAGTATTTTAAGCGCGAGTGAGTAAATATGACTAATGAAATAACCCCTGTTCACGTTATCGGTGGTGGCCTTGCAGGATCAGAAGCAACCTGGCAGCTGGTCAGCAATGGCATTCCTGTTATTTTGCACGAAATGCGCCCTGTTCGCGGAACTGATGCCCATTTAACGGAAGGTCTGGCGGAGCTTGTTTGCTCCAACTCCTTCCGCTCTGATGATGCATCCAATAGTGCCGTAGGTGTCTTGCATAAAGAATTACGGGAACTCGGGTCTCTCATTTTCGAAAGCGCCGACGTCAACAAGGTTCCAGCCGGCGGCGCCCTTGCTGTTGATCGCAATGAGTTTTCGAACTACGTGCAGGAAAAACTGGAAAATCATCCGCTTGTCACGATTGAGCGTGAAGAAGTTAAAGGCCTTCCTCCCGAGGAATGGGGGGATTGTATTATAGCAACGGGGCCGCTCACATCCCCAGAGCTTGCTGATGCTGTTCATGCGGCAACTGAGACAAATGCCCTCGCATTTTTCGATGCAATTGCTCCTATTTTGTATAAAGACAGCATCAACCTCGATGTTGCCTGGTTCCAATCCCGCTATGACAAGGGCGAAGGGACCGACTACATCAATTGTCCCATGACAAAAGAACAGTATTATCAATTCATTGATGATCTGGGCACAGGGGAGAAAACAGTTTTCAAAGAATGGGAAGAAAACACGCCCTATTTTGATGGCTGCTTGCCCATTGAAGTCATGGCTGAACGCGGACCTGAGACCTTGCGTTATGGTCCGATGAAGCCGGTTGGATTGACAAATCCTCGTGATCCTCAGGTTAAAGCATACGCCATTATACAATTGCGGCAGGATAACAAACTCGGCACCTTGTATAATATCGTTGGTTTCCAGACAAAGTTGAAATATGCGGAACAAATGCGCATTTTTCGGACCATCCCCGGCTTGGAAGACGCGGAATTCGCACGCCTTGGCGGCTTGCACCGCAATACGTTCCTCAATAGTCCCGAAGTCCTTGATGAACAGTTTCGCCTTAAATCCGTACCAAGATTACGGTTTGCCGGTCAGATTACAGGCGTTGAAGGATATGTGGAAAGTACAGCCATCGGACTTTTAACGGGTCGAATGCTTGCTGCAGAAAAACTGGGTAAGACTTTCACCATCCCGCCAATGACCACATCTCTGGGCGCACTGACAAGCCACATTACCGGTGGCGCTGATGCAAAAACCTTTCAGCCAATGAATGTGAATTTTGGCCTATACCCTCCCTTAGAAGTCCGCGTTAAGAAGAAGGAGAGGAAGCTGGCCTATACTGCTCGTGCTGCAACTGATTTTGACAATTGGAAAAACACACTAGAGTTTTAGAAAAATCCAACTATGTAGATAAGGTCTAGCTGGCACAATTTTTTCACTAAATAGGTGCTTGGTAACCTTTTATATACTATGTCAGCATACTCTTGATCTTATCTGTAACAACGGATAGTTTCGTTTACTATCTGTTATTACGCGTAAAAGACTGATTTTTATAGGTTATTACAATTTAATGTCTGACTCTCAGAACAAGGATCCAAGCGATAGCGCAGCGTCTGATGACGGTGATTTGAGTCCAAGCACTCACTTCGCGTTTGAGCATAAAATATTCGCGGTAAAAGGCGCGCATTTTAAGCTCACTCATGACAGCAAAGAGCCTGCGTTATTTGTTGATCTTGGCGAAATGACAGGTGCAATCCCCGTTCGGTCCATCTGCTATGAGTTTGGTATTGATAAAGAAAGCAGTGATGCAAATCTTTTGGAAACCATCAGTGGCTCCTTAAAATTTGTAAAAGAAATCCATCCCAATGATTCGATACCGACAGAACTTCTGGATGGCAGCGCGTCTTGGGAGATTCTTGAATCTCACAAGAATGTTGCGCGCGGCAGGATCACAATGCAGCTTGTCTCCTGGCTTGCCGGTAGCGAAGAAATTATCACAAATTCTGGTGAACTAGAAGCCATCGCGAACGATCCGAATACCAAGGAGAAGGTACAATCTGCTTTTCGTGATATTGCCGAGAAGCTGGGGATCACCAAAGATGATGCTATCGAAAGGGTCGATGATATTATTCGCGAACTTTCCTACATCGAAGCTTTAAGAGATCATTATTCAAAGATTAAACGAATTTTTACCAACGTAGAACGCTTGAGGGTTACCTATCGGCGCGATCGAGGAATGGCAGAAGACCTTTCCCGTATTCATGCCCTGTTTGAACCGGTAATCAACAAATTTGATAGAAGTTTTGATGAAGTTGATGCCCAAACGTGCGAAGTGTTGACGATCCTGAAAAACTTTGACCCAACAACCGAAATGGTCAGAAAAACCAGAGATGATTTGCATCAGCGTTTTATGATTTGGGAAGAAATGTTGGTTGGCTGGAAAAATCTAGGACCAGAGGAAAACCCTCTTGTGGAAAGACAGTTAAAAGCCACTTATCGTTTCCTTGCGCAGAATTTTATGCAAGCCCAAACTTGGCGCCTTGGAAATATGTAAAACTCACCCTTTTCTCATATTTCCTAAAACCAATGCCAAAACCTTTCTTTGTGATCCCGCCGTCAATTTAGGATGGCCCGGATCATATTTTGTAGCTTTCAATTTCCTGAGATAAAGCCCTGTCAGTGAATTTAGTAACTGGATAGCCTTTATCTTGGGGGATGCCTGCCTTGAAGCTTTCCGTGCCCCCTTCAGTTCTTCTTCAGCAAGAACCGCGATCCCTTCTACAATAGTCAAGAATGGCTTTCTATTTTCCGGCTTAAATAGTGTCTCTGTCGTCAAGCCTTCATCAGATATTCGAGAATGTGGGAGTAAAAGCAAATCATTGCGCGCATGAAAAGGGATTGCTCGTAATACACCGACAAGCGCAAAAGATCGCCCAGCCCGGAGCGCGGCATCCCTATCTATTTCATCAAAATCTGGATGCACAACCGACACCATTAATTGTTGCAGAAGCCCCCCGGTCCCATCGGCATAGGCCTGTAATCCTGCATCATCATGGATTGGGGCCGCATCCAAATCGCTCGAGCGAGCGTCAATCATCTCCTGCATCACTTTAAAATTCAACGGTGTGTGTTGGTGTACTTGCACTAAAGCATCCATGACAGGATGGCTTTTAGGGCTCCCTTTTTCAAGGCTTTCAAGGGCTTCCCGCCACCATTGAAGGCGGATATCACCAATCATCGGCTCAGATACAGTTTCTCGGATACGCGCGATTTCAGAATTGAAAGCGATAAGCGAGTAAAGCCTCTCGCGTAAATGAGCCGGCGCAAATAATGTAACAAGCCATCTATCATGATCATATTGACGCGCTTCCTGCGCAACATATGACAACTCATTACGATCAACCACTGAACCACACCTTTTTCATAAACTATAAGGAGGAAATATTACCTCCGTCACTCTCTTTAGAATAATTATAAAAAAAAGGCTGTCGGGTCTACAAATTTGATATATAAATTTGCATACAAAATAAAATATTGCGGTTTGGGCAACCAGACCAAGAACAATTCAATAACCGGAACGTATTCGTTCATCAAATAGGCTAGAGGATTATTATGGCTTTCGAACTTCCAGATCTTCCATATGCGAAAGATGCATTGGCACCCCACATCTCTGAAGAAACACTCAATGTTCATCATGGAAAACACCACAACACATATGTTGTGAACCTGAACAAACTCCTTGATGGTGATGACAGCAAGTCATTAGAAACATTGATGAAAGAAACTGCTGGCGATGCGTCAAAAGCAGGTATCTTCAACAACGCTGCACAAATTTGGAACCACACTTTCTATTGGAATTCAATGTCACCAAATGGCGGCGGAAAACCAACTGGTGCCATTGCAGCCAAGATTGATGAAGATTTCGGATCTTACGAAAAATTTGCTGAAGAGTTTAAAACTGCTGGTGCCACACAATTTGGTAGTGGTTGGGCATGGCTCGTTCTTGATAGCGGCAAACTTAAAGTTGTTAAAACGCCAAATGCTGAATGTCCTCTGACATCTGGCGCGACACCATTGATCACAATGGATGTTTGGGAACACGCTTACTACATCGATTTCCAAAATCGTCGTCCGGACTATATGGGAATGTTCCTTGCTGAATTGATCAATTGGGATCATGCAAACGAAATGCTTGCTAACGCCTAATTCGAGCGTTACAGACATGATAAAGGCGCCGATTAACCTCGGCGCCTTTTTTGTTGCCTTATATCAAACTGCCTTAGTTCTGACTTACCGTGAGCCCATTCCAAGCAACCATCGCACAATCGGCGACGGCTAATAGCATTTCCCTCGATGCACCGTCACGGGCTTGTATGGACATACCTTGCTGGATAGTCACATAAAAAGTCGCAATCGCTTGCACATCTATTGTCTGCGGCAATTCCCCTTCCGCAATAGCCCTCTCAAGTCTTTCCTGAAGTTGCTTCACGCATTGCATTCGTAAATCTGCCAAATCGCGATTAACCGCCGTATTTGATAAATCGCAATGCAGAGCTCCCAACACAATCAAACACCCTCTGGGTTTGTCATCACGGGAATAGTTTTCAGCACTTGCCTTCAATAGTCCGGCAACCGCTTCACGCGCAGTAGCTGCCGTCTCAAAACCGGACCAAGTTCTATCCCCCTCGGTTGATCTATAGAGCGCGACGGCCTCACGGAATAAGGCATCCTTGCTAGTAAAAGCAGCATATAAACTAGGCGGATTAATTCCCATACTAGTCGTGAGCTCCGAAAGTGATACGCCCTCATAGCTCTTAGCCCAGAATAGCTCCATCGCTCGCCGTAAGGCGTCTGCCCGATCGAAACTACGCGGTCGGCCTCGCTCAACCATATATTTTCCTTTCTGTAATGATCGATAAATAAATCACTTGACGGATTTCTGCAAGCCCGATATTTATTTCTGTATCGATCACTAAATAAATGGAAATCACCGATGTCAGAAATAAAAAATACTGAAAATTTAACAACCTTGCCCGGAATGCGGGGCAAGGTTGCCTTAGTGACGGGTGGCAGCCGTGGTATGGGCGCTGCTATTGCGGCAAGACTGGCTCATAGCGGCGCCGACGTAGCTTTTACCTATTCAAGCGCAGCGGACAAAGGGAGCGCCACCCTTGCCAAAATAAACCAAGCCGGCACACGCGGGCTTTCGATATCCGCCGATAATACCAACCCTACTGCTGTTCAAGCCGCTGTAGAGCAAACCGTTTCCGACTTTGGCCGGCTTGATATCCTTGTTAATAATGCTGGTATTTTCGTCGCAAAGCCCATTCAAGATCTAACACTAGAAGAGTTCGATAAGACAATCGCCGTGAATTTACGGGCGGTATTTGTCGCATCGCAAGCAGCAGCGGCCCATATGGGCGAAAATGGACGGATCATCTCAATCGGTAGTAATTTGGCTGAACGCGTACCCACTCCGGGACTTAGCTTATACAGTCTTAGTAAATCAGCGCTTATTGGCCTGACGAAAGGGTTGGCACGCGATCTTGGTCCGAAAGGTATTACAGTGAATATCGTCCATCCTGGATCAACAAATACAGACATGAATCCGGCAGTTGGAGACCATGCTGACGCCCAGAGAAAGGGAATGGCTATTGCACGATATGGTGAACCTGATGACATTGCAGGTCTCGTCGCTTGGCTTGCAAGCAGTGAGGCACGTTTCGTGACAGGGTCAGCCTTTACGATTGATGGTGGTACCAACGCTTGAGGAGTGATTTGACAGAAAATCTGAGGCGGGCACCTGTTTTTGTGCCCGCTTTTATCCCTCTTATCACCGCAACTTTTGTGGTTGTTACGACAGAATTTCTTCTGATTGGGCTTTTACCAACCTTGGCAGATGATCTCGGTATATCGCTCGCGGATGCAGGTTGGTTTGTCACCTGCTTTGCTCTAGCAGCAAGCTTTCTAGGCCCTCTCCTTGCTTTACTTGCAGAGCCTTACAATCCGCGCGTTATTCTTATCCTATCCCTACTTATTTTTGCCGCCAGTAATATGACAATCGCTGTGGCTCCTGATTATACAGTAATTATAGCCGCCAGACTTATTCAAGGCAGTATATTCCCAACTGTTATCAGCGTCGCCAGTGTTGCAGCCTCCCGCCTGACAACTGCGGAGAAAGAAGGTCAGGCGATCTCACTTGTAACAACCGGTATCGTTGGGGCGACACTATTGGGTATTCCCTTAGGAACCCTGATTGCTAGTGAAGTCAGCTGGCAAATGAGTTTTATAGTACTCTCATGTCTGTCCGCGCTGTCCGCCGGTGCAATTGCTATCGGTTTTCCGCGCATCGATCGGCCCAGATCATCCGTAACATTGGCAGATGTCTCTCTTTTGTGGCGATCGCACTTTCTAGTTCATCTTCTACTGTCTTGCATTCTGTTTACTGGCATGTTCGCCGGGTATACCTATATAAACGCCTTACTTAACAGCTTTTCCTATATTGATGGCTCCGCAATTGTTTGGATCTTAATGGGGTTTGGGTTAGCCGGGATTTTAGGAAATTGGCTAGCTGGACGTACCATAGACCGCAACCCACTTTCAGTAACCGCTTGGATTGCGCTGTCCTTAACAGCCGCTATGGCGACTATCATACCTATGGGAGAAACAAGCCCGTTATTCCTTATCCTTATCATCGGGATATGGGGGGCCGCCCATGCCGCGGCTTTCGTCGCCTGTCAGGTCCGTGTCATGAAGGCAGGTCGCACCGCCCCTGTTTTTGCAACTTCCTTGAATATCTCAGCCTGTAACCTTGGCATCGCCTTTGGCGCGACGGTCGGCGGTCAAGCAATTGACTATTACACCGTAGAATCCGTCGGCTACTTTGGTGCAATCACCACCTTGGCGGCTTTCCTCATTATAGTATCAATGAAGGCAACAAGAACTAATCCACACGTAGACACCGAGTGAATCAGGCGCATTTAAGAACAGCAGTTAAACTGCGATCAGAGCTGCTGCCACGCGGCGGCCTTCTAATAAAAGGACGTTGTATGTGCGAACGGCGGCACCACTATCCATACTTTCAATAGTAATTCCAGCCTCTCGCAATGGCTTGCGAACACTCTCTTCAATAAAAACCATGCTAGCACCACACCCGATGAAAAGAATCTCCACAGGGGGCTTTGCGTCCAGAATTGGTTGAAGAGAAGGAACACTCAGATCACCAATTTCAGTTAGTGACCATAGACAGGTATTCTCAGGGACAATGAGCACTGAGCCTTCATACCGCTCACCGCTTATGCGAAAACCACCGTTTCCATAGCTATTGATAAGCTGTTGTCCGGCGTCGGGAATTCCTGAAATATCTTGCATTCTCTTACCCGTCTCAACCTGCGTATGTTACAGCAGGTTGTTATCCTTCTGCATCCAGTACGTCGTCTTTAGGTTTAAATCCGTCTTCTTCTTCATTGCGATGGGTCAAACCAATTTTTAGCAAAATGGGCGCCGCTACAAAAATAGAAGAATAAGTACCAACCACAACACCAAAGATCATGGCCGTTGCAAAGCCGCGAATGACTTCACCACCGAAGATATACAGGGCGATCAGGGCAAGCAAAGTGGTCAGTGACGTCATAACCGTCCGCGACAAAGTCTCATTAATGGATAGATCAAGAAGATCCTTCACATCAAGTTTTTTGTAGCGCCGGAAATTTTCACGAATTCGATCATACACCACCACCGTATCATTGATGGAATAGCCCACAATCGTCAGGATGGCGGCAACAGATGCCAAATTAAATTCAATACCTGTGATCGAGAACATGCCTACTGTCAAAATGACATCATGGACAAGCGCTGCAATTGCACCGACTGAATAATGCCACTCAAATCGCAGCCAGATATAAATCAAAATAGCGATCACAGACAGCAAGACGGCTTCAATTGCAGAAACCACTAGCTCACCAGAGACAGTCGGCCCGACAAATTCAATACGTCGGTATGACACATCACTGCCAAAGGCGCTGGCAAGTTGAACTTTGACCTTCCCAACAGCTATCTTCTGTTCTTCGCTGCCGCCTTCTTGGCGCTGAACACGGATCAAAATATCGTTGGGCGCACCAAAGGTCTGCAAAGACACTTGCCCAAGATCCAAGTCACCGAGCATGGAGCGCATTTCTGCAAGATCAGGAGCATCCGTCATGCCAACTTCCAGCATGATACCCCCTTCAAAATCAATCCCTTTATTAACACCTGGTCCGAAGAACAATCCGGCAGAGGCCAGGATCAAAACTGCAGACACCATAAAAGTGATAAAACGGTATTTGAGGAACGGAATTTTTGTCTCAGCTGGGACTAGTTTTAATTTCATCATCACGCCTCTCCCTTATACGCTAAGGGTCTTGGGACGCGCATGTTGCACCCAAAAGGAAATAATCATACGCGACAACAAAATTGCCGTGAACATAGAACACAAAATCCCGATACCCAGTGTTACGGCAAAACCCTTAACAGGGCCTGATCCCATAACAAACAAGATAACTGCTGCGATACCGGTCGTTACGTTAGCATCCACAATGGTGGTGAACGCCCGTGCATAACCGGCTTCAATAGCATTCATTGGAGTTTTTCCGGATCGGAGCTCTTCCCGAATTCTCTCGAAAATCAGAACATTCGCATCCACCGCCATACCAATTGTCAGAATAATGCCTGCAATACCTGGTAGGGTTAAGGTTGCCCCCAAAACAGAAAGGGCGGCGCAGATCAGGAACATGTTCATAGTTAGAGCAACATTAGCCACAACACCAAACATGCCGTACGTAATGATCATGAAAATGATAACACCAATGATGCCAATAATACCGGCGATTTTACCAGCTTCAATAGAGTCGGCACCAAGATCTGGGCCAACAGAGCGCTGCTCAATCACGTTCAAAGGGGCTGGAAGTGCGCCTGCGCGTAATAGCAAAGCTAAATCCTGCGCGCCCTGAATAGTGAAGGATCCACTGATAATTGCGCTACCACCAAGAATGGGCTCGTTAATGCGCGGTGCACTAATCACTTTACCATCAAGGACGATAGCAAAGGGTCTGCCGACATTCTCAGAAGTCACTTTACCAAATTGTTTTCCGCCAAGACCGTTAAAGCGGATGGAGACAACGGGCTGCCCTTGACTGAAAGTTGCCTGCGCATCTTCAAGATTTTCCCCTGAAACCATTACCCGGTTCTTAATGACAGTGGAGCCATCTTCTTCATTCAAGCCGGGCAGACGTTTGGAGCCAGCTGGCGCGCGACCGTTATTACCGCTTGCAGACAAATCCACTAAGTGGAAAGTCATTTGAGCGGTTTTACCAAGCAGATTAATAATCCGCTCAGGATCACCAAGGCCTGGCAATTGAACCAAAATACGATCCGCGCCTTGACGCTGAATTGTCGGCTCATTCACACCAGTCTCATTGACCCGCCGTCCAACGATCTCAATCGCCTGATCAACAACAGAACTCACCCGGTCAGCAATTCCTTGCTCACTTGGGGTGATTGTTACGGCCCCCTCATCACTGATGTCGACAATATTGCTACGCTGTCCAGTTGGCAGCATAGCGGAGAGCGGCGCGATGGCCTCTCTCATACGATCCCGATCTTCAGACTTCCGAAGATTGAAGGTGACAGCGGTTGCTCTCACTTTCAAATTTTGGTACCCGATCCGAGGTTCAGCGCCGCGCAAATTACTCCGCACCGCTTCACTGAGGCTGGTCAGCATTTTCTCTTTGATGTCGTTCGTATCCACTTGCAACAGCAAGTGGGAGCCTCCCTGCAGATCCAATCCCAAATTTATATGCTGGCTTGGTGCCCAGTCAGGCAACCCTTCCAGCATGTTTTTGGAAATAAAGTTCGGGATCGTATAGACCACGCCTAAAATGCATACGAGCAAAACAAGCGCAGTCTTCCACTTAGGGAAGCTAGTCATAGAGGGTATCCGTTATTTCTTCTTAAACATACCGAGTAAGCCGCCAAGACCTGTAGGGCTCTGTGCTGCAGGTGCTGCAGTATCGCCAGGTTCAGTTTTTCCGCGAATGTCAGACAAAGTTGCTTTCACAACGTCAATTTTGACATCAGTAGCGATTTCAACTTGGACAGTATTATCGTCTTTTACTTTTGTCACTTTACCCATGATACCGCCAGCAGTTACCACAGTATCACCGCGGCGTACGCCGTCGATCATTGCGCGATGGTTTTTCGCACGCTTCTGTTGTGGGCGAATAAGTAAAAAATAGAAAACAACACCGATAAGGATCAATGGCATAAATTGCGCGAGTTCCTGGTTCATAATTTTTGATCCTTTAACTTGGTCTATCAAAACAGTAAGGCTGCCTATGATAAAGGGCAGCGTCACAACAAATTTATTGAAGAACTGTTATAGTGGTCTTACTTCTCATTGCAAGTCGCAACTTCACGAAATTCCATTAAATAAGCACATGACTAATCAACGTCCTTCCCAACACACCGTCGCATTTTTGACTATGCATTTTGGTTAGAAACGATAGATTGGGTCTCCCTTATCATTTTTCAATCAGATCTCATGACAAAACAAAAAATTACTGAACAATTAACCCGTATCGCTGACAGCTTAGAAAGGCTCGCGCCACCAATTTCGGTAACGCCCGACTTAAGCAAAGGCACTGCCTTTGTCTGGCACGCCGATCAAAACAGGCTGCAAGCCATCCCCAATGTCAATTATGTTGAAATGTCCATGTTGCACGGAATTGACCGTGTGAAAGATATTCTAACAGATAATACAATGCGTTTTGCCAAGGGATTCCCTGCAAATAACGCCCTTCTATGGGGTGCACGGGGTATGGGGAAAAGCTCACTCGTAAAAGCCGCTCATGCCAGTGTGAACAAGGAAACTGGTGGTAATTTGGTTCTTGTGGAAATCCACCGCGAGGATATTCCCTCTCTTCCAAGCTTATTAAAAATACTGGCAAGAACGAACCGCAACTGCATTTTGTTTTGCGATGACCTGTCATTCAATGGTGAAGATGAAACCTATAAATCACTAAAAACAGTGTTGGAAGGGGGTCTTGAAGGCCGTCCGAAAAACGTAATCTTTTATGCAACATCAAATCGCCGCCACCTAATGCGCCGCGACATGATCGAAAATGAGAGATCAACGGCCATCATGCCGTCAGAAGCTGTCGAGGAAAAAGTGTCTCTATCTGACCGATTTGGGTTATGGCTTGGCTTCCATAGCTGCTCACAAGATGAATATCTGGAAATGATTCGACACTATGTTGCCCATTACAACATTCCAATTTCAGAAGAGGAAATGCGGAGCGAGGCCATTGAATGGACCAATACACGCGGATCTCGCTCAGGGCGCGTCGCCTGGCAGTTTATTCAAGAGCTTGCGGGGCGAACAGAGACGTTTCTTGATTAAGCGGCACGAAAGCTGATTTTTTAGGGCGTTCCGCCGGTGATTGAATTTAAAAATTATCAAAAATTTACCGGCTAAATAATGGATTGAGAGGGCACCCATGGAAGTCAATAAAGGTTGGGCGTTTTTGGCCTGCCGAATTTTAGCCCTTTATTTCGGCTTTTTGTTTTTACAACAATTCGTCTCCCTGCCATTCCCGTACCTAAACAGCAGCAGTAACATCACTACCTATGTAACAATTGCGTGGTCCGCGTCCCTTTTGATGATTGTGATCTTTTTGTGGTTTGGTGCGCGTTGGCTTTCATCAAAACTTGTTGCGGACAACGTGGTCACAACTGACCCAGACCCTATAAATTTGGATAGTGTTTTATCTTTGGCAATTGCCCTTCTTGGTTTGCTGCTTATCGTAAATGCGTTTCCCAATATTATTACTGCACTTGTAACTGGATACGAGCAAAGCCGGTGGTTGCCTGCTGCCATTTTAATTGAGCCCGCCATCAAAATGGCAATTGGGGTATTTTTTATCTTCAAGGCAAATGGGGTCGCGCGTTTTCTTAAAATGACGCGGGGCATCTGATAACGCAGGCAATTTCTTGCCCGATGTCAGAATTAGAGGACCTTATAGCACCCGCTTTTGTGATCAGTTAGTTTCGTGCCAAAAGCCGTTTGGGATTGACAGCGGTACCCTCTTTGCGGATTTCGAAATGAAGCTGAGCGATAGCGACATCTCCGGTTGCCCCGGCCCGTGCAATCATATCACCGCGCCTGACAAGGTCGCCTTTTTGAACAAGGATCTCTTCGTTATGCCCATAAGTGGTGACATACCCATCTGAATGAGAAATCAGAATTAAATTCCCAAAAGAGCGCATTTCATTGCCCACATAGGATACCACTCCATTTTCCGCAGCCTTTACAGGCGTCCCCGACTTTACCTTGATGTTAATGCCATCATTATGAAAGCCGTTTTTCTTCCGACCATAAGCAGAAAGCACTTTCCCCTTCACTGGCCAATCAAAAGACTTACCAGACCGTAAAGGCGGCTGCTTTATACTGTATCGGTTTTTTGGCAAGGGCGGTAAATCTGCCATTGCTATCGGCGTACCATCAAGAATAACAAGTGGTTTCGCAGGTTTTTTCTTGATCACAGCTGCGGCAGATTTTTCCTGTGCCTTTGGAGGCGAAGGGGCGATAACTTTTAAATCTTTGTTGGTTCTCGTGGCCTTTGGAGGCGTTAGGACAAGCTGCTCCCGCTCTAATTGCGGTATACGTTGCTCCGGTTTCCATGTGCCCATTCGAGTGGAGGCAACCAAGGTCTCCCCACCGCCATTTTGTGGGATTTTAAGAATATTTCCAGGGCGCAGACTATAAGGGGCCACAAGCCTATTGAAATGAGCAACATTCCCCGTCTCGACATTATAAACACGGGAGATGGCGTATAAAGTCTCCCCCGCCCGAACCGAATGGATCTTGAAGTGAGGAATTTTGACCTGCTGACCCGGCCTTATAGTATAAGGCGGGACACTTCCGTTCAATGCAATGACTGACGGTGTTGGCACATCATACCGTTCCGCAATTTTCGAGAGAGTATCCCCCGTCATAACGGTCATTTGAATATAGGATAAACCCTTGTAATAGCGGTCGTAATTAGGTAATTCCTGCACGATTGTGCTACTGCTATTACGCGTTTTTGGAGGCTGTTTTAAGTCAATAGACCCGGTGTTTTCTGGCGGAAGATATCTATTATAAGAACAACTGGCGATACTAAAGGCCATAAGCCCAGCTATCGCGAAACGCCCCAAATATGAGAAATCCTTTGCCATCATAAGTTTTATTTTAATCATATAGCCACATAAACAGCAAGGTTTTTCGCACTTTCTTTACATATAGCAATAAATTAGCTTTCTATTGCAAGTCCTTGAACTAACGGAACAAACCTAACAGAAAGAAGTTCTGTTTCTGTGGCATGACCAGTAGCATCTTTCTCGACACGAATAATATGCTGATTTCCTAGATCTGGCCCGACCGGCAAAATCATTATCCCGCCATCGTTTAGCTGATCCACCAAGCATTCAGGAATTTGAGGGGCGGCCGCAGTCACAATAATGCGATCAAACGGTGCCTGCTCTCGCCAGCCTTTATTCCCATCACCAAGTTTCGTTGTAATATTCGAAATCTTCAGCTCATCAAACAGTTTTGCCGCAGTGTTGTGCAAAGACCGAAACCGTTCAATAGAATAAACTCGGCGGCATAAGCGAGACAGCACCGCAGCCTGATACCCGGATCCGGTTCCAATTTCAAGAACTTTGCGACGCGGATCTGGTTGCAATTGTTGGGTCATATAGGCAACCACATAAGGCTGGCTAATTGTCTGCCCACTGGGAATGGGCAGAGCAATATTCTCGTATGCGCGATCCCGAAAAGTCGGCGGCACAAATTTCTCGCGTGGAATACGTTCGATTGCCGACAAAACCGCAGTATCATTGATACCTTGACGGCGAAGCTCCATAATCAGGCGAATTTTTTGCGTCGCGTTTTCGTTCAAAATAGCCTCTACACCTTAACCGAATGTCTTGTTAAGACCATCCAAAAGGCTACCCGCTGTTAAATTAAGGTTCAATGGCGTTATTGAAACCTTGTTGTTGCCTACTGCGTGCAAGTCGGTTCCTTCATTCGGTGTTCCAACCAAAGGACGATAGCCCAGCCAGAAATAATCACGGCCTCGCGCATCAGTACGTGCATCGATAAGCAAATTGCTCAGATCGCGTTTTCCCTGACGGGTTGCCACAATACCTTCAACTTTAGCTGTTGGAACCGCAGGAAAGTTGATATTCATCAACGTGCCCGGTCCCCATTCAGATTTCAGTAGGCTCCGAATAATATCGGGCGCCATATCGGAAGCCGTATCCCAATAAATTTCATCTGCATCAAAAATACACTGGCTTATGGCGATAGAGGGAACACCTAACAAGGTTCCTTCACTGGCCGCTGCCACTGTTCCAGAATACAGCACATCTTCACCCAAATTTCCGCCGCGATTAACGCCGGATAAAATAAGATCCGGTTTCTGGCCAGGAAAAAGATGATTAAGCGCCATCATCACGCTATCGGTCGGGGTTCCTTCAACGGAATATTCCGTTTCTGAAAATTTGTTGATACGCAACGGGTCATGAAGGGTTAAGGAGCGAGACGCGCCGCTTTGCTCTTTTGCGGGCGCTACAATCACCACATCATCAGAAAGCGCAAAGGCAATCTTCTTCAGAACTTCCATTCCGGGAGCATCAAATCCATCGTCATTACTTAGTAAAATACGCAAAATACGCCTGCCTTTTCTTTATTATTTTTGAGTACCAATAACGTCAAGCCCGCCCATATACGGGCGAAGAACCTCTGGCACAACAACAGTGCCATCTGCTTGCTGGTAATTCTCCATCACCGCAATCAAGGTGCGCCCAACGGCCAAACCTGATCCGTTCAAAGTATGAACAAAACGGGTTCCTTTTTCACCTTCTGGACGATATCGGGCCTTCATACGGCGCGCTTGGAAATCACCACAAACAGAACAACTTGAAATTTCCCGATAAGCATCCTGCCCCGGCAACCACACTTCAATGTCATATGTTTTTCGCGCACCAAATCCCGTATCACCAGAACATAACACAACAACCCGATAGGGAAGCTCCAACCGCTTTAGAATATCTTCGGCACATGCCGTCATGCGCTCATGTTCTTCTTCGGATTTCTCTGGCGTAGTAATGGACACCATTTCTACTTTTGCAAACTGATGCTGACGCAGCATACCAGCTGTATCTTTACCAGCAGAGCCCGCTTCAGAGCGGAAGCACAAAGTATGAGCTGTAAAGCGTTTAGGAAGCTCGTCCTCGCTCATAATGCTGTCGCGCACGAGGTTCGTTAAAGGAACCTCTGCTGTTGGGATCAGATAACTGCCCGTGTCGATTTTATAAAGATCCTCTTCAAATTTTGGAAGCTGACCGGTCCCAAACAAAGCATGATCTCTCACCATGACGGGCGGGGATACTTCAACATACCCCTTCTCCCCTGTATGCACATCCAGCATATAAGAGCCCAGTGCGCGTTCTAACCGCGCAATTTGACCACTAGTCACAACGAACCGGCTACCGGACAGTTTGGCTGCAGTCTCGAAATCCATCAAGCCCATGGCTTCGCCAAGTTCATAATGCTCTTTTGGGCTAAATTCAAAAGTCGGAATTTCACCAACAATACGAAGCTCTACATTATCCGCTTCATCATCCCCATCGGGCACGTCATCTTTCATGACATTAGGAATGCTGGCGAGTAGATGATCCATTTCATCCACCAATTCGCGTTCCCGTGCTTCCATATCCTGAACGGATGTTTTCAGCTTGGAGACTTCGGCAATAATGGCATCAGCATCTTCACCGGCAGCTTTTGCTTTACCAATGGCTTTGGCCGCATCATTGCGGCGAGCTTGAGCTGTCTGCAGTTCAGTTTGCAGGTTTCTCTTTTTCTCATCCAACGCGATAACCACGGAAGATAAGGGGGCTGCCTTGCGGCGCGCCAAAGCAGCATCCAGTGCGGTTGGGTTTTCACGAATCCATTTCAAGTCAAGCATCGTCTGGCCATTCGATTTTAGTATATGTTGGGGTATTTGTATAAGCGCCCTGCCCCGGTCAGTCCAGAGCAGAGGCGCATGTTTAATACGAATTTATACGAAGGGTTAGATTTGTTGCCAAAATAGCAGCAACAAACCTATTAATCATCGTCTTCTTCATCTTCAGCGGCTTTTCGTTCCGCCCGTTTCTTCTCAACCATCATGACACTTAAGATGGACAAGCCATAAAGCAGGATGATAGGGATCGCCAAAGCGATTTGAGAGAGCGGATCAGGCGGCGTCAAAACAGCCGCCGCGATAAATGCAAAAACCACGGCATATTTGAATTTTGCTCTCAAGCCCTTGGATGAGACAATACCAACCCGTCCCAACAAAGTCAGAAGCACGGGAAGCTGGAAACAGAGCCCAAAAGCAAAGATCAGCTTCATGGATAAGCTCAAATACTCACTCACCCGCGTTTCAGCAACAATAGGCAAGGCCACGGTTTCTGATGGTGTTGGCAGATACTCTATAGCTTTTGGAAATTCGGCCACGATGGCGCCGAAGGCTTGCGCGTAAAGCGAGCCGCTTCCGCCAGTCTCGAAACTTAAAAGAAACTTCCATGCCAAAGGCATAACGATTTCATAAGCAAGCGCACCACCCATAAAGAACAAGACAGGCGTCGTTACCAAGAAGGGTAAAAATGCTTTTTTCTCGTGCTTATAAAGACCCGGGGCAACAAAGGCCCAGATTTGCGTTGCGATAAGCGGAAAGGAGATAAACAGCGCCACAAAGAAAGCAATTTTGATGTTAGTGAAAAACGCTTCATGAAGACCGGTGAAAATCATTCGCCGCCCTTCCAAATCATCCCCAAGAGCCTCGACCAAAGGCCGGACAAGGAATGCAAACAGTTCCTGACTGACAATATAACAAAGGATAAAGGTAACCAGCAAAGTGATCACGGAATAAACAAGTCGGTTTCTAAACTCGACAATATGCTCCATCAACGGCGCTTTGCTGTCTTCAATTTCGGTATCTGATTGCATTATCAGGAGACTTTTGTGTCAGAGGAATGGGTAGCGTCGGTTACTACGTCGCCACTAATACTGTTCTCCGGCGCACCTGATTGCTCAGAAACCGCATTTGGCTCCGGGCTATCCGGTTTGATTTCGGGTTTGATGTCATCGAACATATTCTCAAACGAGCCGTTTGGATTGACTGCATCTTCAATCTGTTTCTTCAGATTAAAGTCAGTACTTCCTTGAATGTCTTTACGCAGATCATCCAGTTCAGTCTCTTTTGCAAGATCGTCCAACCCAGACTGAAACTCGCGGGCAAGCCCGCGCGCTTTTCGAATATATTTGCCAATGGTCGCGATTGTTTTAGGTATGTCTTTGGGACCGATAACCAGCACCGCAATGACGACAACAAAAACCATCTCTGACCAGCCAATATCAAACATGGCTCACCATTCCGCCTTCTATACGCATAAGAATAGACTTAACTTGAAAACCAGACACTCAGCTTTGTGCTGCTTTGTCTTTTTCTTCAGTCGCATCTTTAGCTGTTTTCGAAGCGTCTATTTCTTTGCTGGCTTCGTCTTTCTCATCGTCGGTCATACCGCTTTTGAAATTCTTGATACCTTTTGCAAGATCACCAGCGACACGCGGCAATTTACCAGCACCAAAAATGATGAGCACGATGACAAGAATTAGAATAATTTGCCAAGGACCAATACTCATAGTGTAAACTCCTGGTCTCGATTTCGAGACGCGTAAATAAATTAAAGTTGTCGAACCGTGAAACCATTAAAATTAGCTCACAACAAAAAACGACAATTTCCCATACCTTTATATAACGCTGAAATGTGGATTGCACGACACTTAATTTTGAAAAGTCATTATGCCGCACTAAAAATGCGTCATCATTACGATGGGAAAAGAAATACTTGTCGTTGATCCAGCGAGATTGCACAAATCTGGTTATCTTCTGGCTGCAAAATAGTCGCCGCCCGCGCAACAATTGTCCGACCCGATGGTAATTCCAGATCAACCAGACAATACGCCCCCAAATTACGGGATTGAAGAACCCGACCGGTTGGACCAGCGTCGTTATTTACAGGCCGAAGGCGAATAGCTTCAGGGCGGACAAGGATTTCACAATCACCCGTAATATCTTTAGCGTTTTCATGCAAAATCAATCCAATTTCCGATTGCAAGCCTTCAGGCGTAGCAAAAGCACTGACCCGGTTTACATCCCCAAGGAAAGACGCGACAAATTCACTTTTAGGATTGCTGTACAGCTCTGCCGGTGTTCCTTGCTGCTCAATGCGCCCATCCTTCATCAGAACGATTTTGTCTGCCATGCGCATGGCTTCTTCTGGATCGTGGGTTACAAGCAAGGCCGTTGTACCTGTCTCCTTTAAGATGGCGACCGTCTCATCACGCACACGATTGCGCAAGACCACATCCAAACCCGAAAACGGCTCATCCAATAGCATGATCCGGGGATTGGGAGCCAGTGCACGGGCAAGCGCCACCCGTTGTTGCTCGCCCCCGGAGAGCATATGCGGGTATTTGTCGGAAAAAGCCGTTAAATCCAGCTTTTCCATAATATTTTCGGCGATCTCCCGCCGCGCCTTAGCCTTCATCTTACGAAGACCAAATTGAATATTTCCAAGAACCGTTAGATGCGGAAACAGGGCATAATCTTGAAAAACCAAACCAACATGCCGATCCTCTGCCGGGATAAAAACGCCATCCCCTGCCACGTGTTCACCGTTGATATGGATGTTGCCAGCCTCTGGATTATCAAGGCCTGCAGCCAGACGTAGCGTTGTCGACTTCCCGCAGCCACTGGGGCCAAGCAAGCAAAGAATTTTACCGGCGTCTGCTTCCAAATGATCAATTCTGACTGCAAAATTCTCACTATTGTGATGCAACAGATCAGAGATTATCAATTTACTCATCCACTCAACTCTCTTCGCCGGACTTTTGGCCCGGTCTTGATCGCCCAATGGCGCGACTTAAAATAATCACTGGAATAATACCGACAAGGACAATAGCAATAGACGGTCCGGCAGCTTCAGACAACCGCTCATCAGATGCCATTTCATAAGCGCGTACCGCCAAAGTCTCAAACCCGAAGGGGCGCATGATTAAGGTTGCGGGCAGCTCTTTCATCACATCGACAAAGACGAGCAACATTGCGGTCATCAAACTGCCTGAAATAATGGGCACATGAACTTTGAAAAGCGCCCTGAACCCTGTAACCCCCATTGTGCGAGCGGCTTGCGCCATCGACGGGGTGATTTTTTCGACGCTGCCTTCAACTGTATTTAAAGACACGGCAAGAAACCGAACGATATAAGCAAACATCAAGGCAAATAAAGTCCCGCTTAAAATCAGCCCCGTAGAGACACCCAATTGCGCCCGTGCGAACTGATCAACCGCGTTATCAACAAAACCAAAGGGAATAAGAATGCCAACGGCAAGGACGGGCCCCGGAATAGCATATCCCATGGCCGCTATTCTTAAACAGATCGTCCGCACCATTGAATTTGATTGTTGCCCACTCAGCCGGTTGCCATAGACCAGTAGCATAGCGATGACCAACGCTAGGATACTTGCAGATGCTGCGACAGTAATACTGCTTAAAGCAAGCTTGGGAAATTCAGTATTCAGGAAAGAGTCAGGATGAGAAATACTCTCATTCAACAACCAACCTGTCGGTAAAAGAAAGCCAAAAAAGATTGGCGCAAAGCACGCAAAGCATGCCAATGCCGCCTTATACCCCGTAATCGGTGCCCGTTGGATTTTCTGATAGCGTCCTGTGGTATGGTAATATTTCCGCGCGCCCCGATTGACCCGCTCCAATATGACCAAAAGAAACACAAATCCCATAAGCATAGCGGCCAGTTGCGCCGCGGCCGCCGGCTCTCCAAGTCCAAGCCACGTGCGGTAAATGCCGGTTGTGAAGGTATCTACTGCAAAATATTGAACGGTTCCAAAATCGCTTAATGTCTCCATTAAAGCCAGCGCAAGGCCGGTTACAATAGCGGGCCTTGCCAAGGGGAGCGCGATTTCCCTAAAAACACCCCACGAATTCCGCCCAAGGGTCCGCCCCACTTCCAGCGCGCAGATTGATTGTTCTAGAAATGCGGCACGGCTTACCAAATAGACATAGGGATATAAAACAAGGCCTAACATCAAGATCGCGCCACCGATTGTTCTGACCGGCGGAAACCAATAATCCTGACGGCTCCACCCAAACAAATCGCGCAGGTAAGTTTGAACCGGACCTGCAAAGTCAAACATGCCGGTATAGGTGTAGGCGATAATATAGGCGGGCATGGCAAGGGGGAGGAAAAGCGCCCAAGAGAAATACCGCCGTCCGGGAAATTCATACATGGTGACAAGCCATGCGGTGCTAACACCAATGGACAAAACCAAAACGGCGACACCGCCCGCAAGGATAAGCGTATTGACCAAATATAAGGGCAGAACAGTAGAGGCAAGATGAGCCCAGATATCACCAGCGGGGACAAAAACAAACCCAAAAACCACCAAAATGGGTATGGCAATAAATAAGGCCACGAGCATAGATAAACCAGACCCCATGAGGGATAATATCCCGCGGGATCTCGTTTTCCTAATCACCAAATTTTGTGTCGGTTCCAGGGCGGCCAATTGGCTAAATCCTTAAGCACAAACGTCAAACCATTATTCATTAAGCTTCCAGCGCCGGGATGTAAATAATAATCACTCGCATAGGCGACAATACGCCGCATGAAAGGATGATTTTCAATTTCGAAAAAAAACAATACAGTGGCCGATAATTCGTTATTCGAATTCACTATAATATTACGGAAGTCAGGGCCTAAAATGGAAAGCAGACTAATCAATACTGCCATCGCAAATAACACTCTTTGCGACGTTGAATGGTTGGATGGCCATACAAGCCACTTTCACGCCCTTTGGCTGAGAGACAACTGCCCTTGCGCCGAGTGCCTGCACCCTCAAACGCGGGAACGCACGTTGGATATTATGTCCATTCCACAAGATTTATCGATGCCCGGCGATCTTGCCGTGACGGCAGAGAACCTTGTGGTCACTTGGCCGGGCGGACATGTAAGCGAATTTAAGTCGTCGTGGCTGAGGGATCATTGCTATTCGGAACAATCATTGAATAGCTATAAAGAGAAGCCTACCTTTTGGACTAATGATATTGAACGCGCCCTGCCCGAAATTGAATATGATGCCATTATGCAGCAGGACAGTGGTTTGCTTAAATGGTTAGATATGATGGTAGATTGCGGTTTTGCCCTTGTCCGAAACACCCCCACCGTCCATGGCGAGGTCTGCAAACTGGCGTCGAAAATCTCCTTTTTAAGAGAGACAAATTTTGGCAAAGAATTTGAAGTTATCTCCAAAGCCAACCCAAACAATGTGGCTTATACCGCAATCTCCCTACTGTCTCATAGCGACCTACCGAATTGGGAGCTTCCGCCCGGCACTCAATTCCTTCATTGCATGAAATCCGATGCAACGGGCGGCGAAAGTACGCTAGTGGATGGCTTCGCTGTGGCAGAAATTCTAAAGCGCGAAAATCCAGATGCGTTTGATTTGTTGAAATCTCAACCCATTCCCTTTCGCTTTCACGATGAAGAATGGGACGTAAGTCATGAAGCGCCAACTATCGGCTGCAACGCGGCGGGTGACTATACAGATATCCGCTATCATTCCGCACTGACGGCGCCCTTACAAATGTCTTCGGACAAAGTCTTGCCCTTTTATGAAGCCTATCGCGCCCTAACCCGCATCATCCGCGCCCCGGAAAACATTCTAAAACTTAAACTTAATCCCGGTGACGTGATGGTTTTCAACAACCGGCGCGTTTTACATGGCCGCGCTGAATTTGATCCCACCAGCGGCGATCGCCGCCTTGAAGGATGTTATGTGGATAACGACGCCATCTTAAGCAAGCGCCGGGTTTTGCGGAAGAACCTCCAAAAATAGGAAGGCTTAAAGCTTAAAATTAACCCCTAGCATGAATTTTTGTCTATCGGCGGCGAACCCATCGCCGTCGTAGGTTGCATATTTTCCAACTACTTTAAAATAGTCATAAAGTGGGATTGCGACAACGGCATCGAACTCCGATCCCATATCAACGGAACTGTCTTCTGCATCAAACTTGTGATAGGCAACGGTTCCAGTGACACCCTTTTTAAAGATTGAAAAGGGCTTGCTTTTATAGCTTAAAGATAAATAGACATCCTCAAGACCATCGGCTGGCGTTGTTAGGAAAACATCGGCAAAACCTTGGAATTTATGACCCGTCGCCAAAGGCGTTTGAAAAGCGTCGGTCCCATCTCCTTCAAAAACGTCGTATCCGACTTTACCGGTAAAACCGTTCCAAGCGACGCCGCCCATGACTGAATAAAAACTATTGTCTATGTCCGCAGAATTCTCGGCATTTTCTTCCTGATAAGCATAAGTTCCGGCATATAAAGCAGTGACACTATCTGTTATCGGGGCTTTACCATTTAGGCGCACGCCATAGGTTGCTAAAGAGGATCCTTCTTTGGCATCTTCAAAATCAAGCCAATGCCCAAACCCTGTAATACTGGCATATTTAAAACCTGAATATGTCACATCAAACAGGTGGCTATCGGAATCCCAATCTCCAAGGGTAGCCTCACTTCCCAAGATACCATTGACGCGCCACGCATACACATAATTGGCCTTCAACCCGTCAATACTGGTGTTGGTTATACGAACTGAATCAAAGGTTTGCTCGTTCTGTCGCCAACCTACATTGCCAATAAACCGTGCATCATCCAGGATTATTCTTTGCCGTCCCCCTTTAAGGACAGTATCTGGAATGCCTGTATATTTAAGGTTCGCACGATTTAAGCGAAACGAGTCCGGATCGGCCACAACAGGATAATGAGTTTTTCCATTTTCCTTACTGTTAAACTCTTCCCCGCCGAAATGAGTTGTGCCATCAATTTCAGCCAAGGCAGAAACCCCATAGAAACTGCCGGTCTCATATCCCAGTCGTGCTCTTGCCGTTTTGGCGCCGGCATCTTCTGCTATGCCATCCTGATCAACAAATTCGTATCGGACGCGAACATCCACAAGGAATTTGCCGCCGAGCAAAGCTTCGCTATATGAGTCGTCTGCAAAACTTGACGTCGTTGACGCGATAGATAAACCGGCGATCAGTGGGATTACGGCAAAGGAAGAAGTCCATTTTATCGGGATCATAACAAAACCTGTTTTCTGCTAAACGGCACGATTGAAGTATAATTTTCTAATGTATATTAGTCGACCTGTGCCTGCTAAACATTGATTTCGGTCAGCCATCGCGCATTAGGCAGATGTGATGTAAAAGTCACGATCAACGAAACCAATTTCATACAAAATATTGAATAACTTAAACAGCAATATTATCAATCAGCCTTGTTTTCCCAAGGGTTGCGGCTACCAATACTCGAATTGGTTGGTCGTGATCCTTTACAATTTGCAGAGTATTTGCATCCCTGACCGCTAGATAATCCACGGCATTAAACCCAGCCGCCTTCAGATCGTCTATGGCTATGGAGACAGAGTTCTCCATATTCTGGTTTTCCGTAACCGCTTGCGCGATATTCCGCAAAGTATGATGAAGTTTTGAGGCAATGGCCCGCTCCTCTTCAGACAGGTAAGCATTACGGGACGACAAGGCCAAGCCATCACTTTCGCGCACTG
>JBALXM010000131.1:0-3327 GCA_036960695.1 Sneathiella sp. | reverse complement strand
GAGCAAAAGAAAACCGCCCCTGATGTAGTGGCGGCACTCGATGAATACAGGGAGCGTTGGTCTGTCGCTCTAATTACTCGGTTCCTCCCCCTCGCCAAGCGCAAAGGACAGATGATGAAATTGAAGCAATTTTTAGCGTTTGCAATGCTTCTCCTGCCAATTTCAAGCTTAAGTGCGCAAGGCCTTCAAAAAGAAATCGTTTTAGCCGATTCAGATGATCGTCTTTTGAATGGCGTTGCACAGGAAGTCGGGACTAGAGCTTTTGGTAAATACAATATTGAATTCGGGCTTAGAACTTATCCAAAAGCACGAGCATTGTTGGTTGCCAATTCCGGAATAGTGGATGGAGATGCCTACAGAGTATATGATCTCCAAAAAAGAACTGCAGGGAAATTCCCTAATTTGCTGCGCGTTGATGTCCCCTACATATCTATATACTGGACTGCTTTTGTCGGAGACAAAAACAAAGGTCTTAAAGTCACCGGCTGGAAGGATCTTGCGAATTATAGAGTGGTTGCAATACGCGGGAACAAAACGATGGAAGCGCGTTTGAATGAATTTGTGCCCAAGGAGAACAGGGCGGTTGTCGGTAAATATGAACAAGCATTTGAAATGCTCTTACAAGACAGGGTGGATATCGTTGTCGGGAAACCTTCTGTTGGCGTGAGCTATTTAAAAAAATATAAAAGTCTACATATGATCGGAGAATTTGAACACCAGGATATTTACATGTATCTGCACAAGAAACACAAACAACTCATTCCAAAAATCGAATTTGAACTACGAGAAATGAAAAAATCTGGTGCATTACTAAATATTGAAAAAATGGTCCGAGATAGATTAGCGAAACGATAGGAATTTCACGGTAACGAACCAATGGTTGAAAGTGAGATTGGTAAAGGAAAATTGGTGACGCTTAACTTTCCAGCCGAGCGAACTATTTTGAACGACTAAAAAATCCTTATGGCTTCTGCTTAGCCCGCTCATAGCGGACATTGAAAATGGATTTTCAGATTTCTCACAAAGAACTTTCGCTTTCCAACCAGTTCAGCCGTTGGCCGGTATTTGGCTAGGGCGCTTTGTTCGCCTAGCTGCCTATCAATTTATCAAATTGATAGTTTTTGGTCTCTTCAAACTCGCCATCAGTATAATGAGCCAAAGCAGACATTCACAGTGGCAGGATTGGGAAAGTTGCAAATTGCCGCTTTGAGCTGCCATCGAAGTAATGTCGTGATAAAATTGTTAAACATTTGAAAATTCAATATCCCTGATATCTAATTTTCATTATAGAATTTGATTGCCAATCAAGCTACAACCACCAACAAATGATAGAATTTTTCAGTTTTGCAGTTCGGAACTAAGAAAGAGACCAATTGGAAAGACAGCATTCGTTAAAATCAGAAGAGTTAGCCGCTCAAAAGACGGCTATGATAGGACGATCAATCGCGCTCCTTATTATTGCTCCTCTGGTCACATTCTTATCCCCATGGCCTGGACCGGTCTTCATCTATATTCTGTTGATAGTATTTTTGGTGCTGGGATGGGCGGCCTGGAGAGTAGCCAATTCCAAGTGGGGCAAGCCTTGGCATCAGTATATGTTTGTTACTGTCGATTTTATGCTGATGACTGTTGCGCTTCTTTATCCAAATCCATTTGTTCCAATTGATTTTCCGCCCCAGTTCATGTTGCGTTACGGATCATTCATCTTCTATTTCGTGCTCCTTACAGGATTGTCCTACGTCTATCAGCCCAGGCTCGTGTTGTGGGGAGGCATTTCTGCGGCGGCAAGTTGGTCCATCGCAATCGCTTGGCTTATTAGTCTCCCTGATACAATTTGGCGCCAGCCAGATGCTATAAGTGTTGAGGCTACGTTGGAGCTTATTGCACAATCAACATTCATCGATATAGGTGTCAGGACACAAGAGATTGTTGTCTTACTGATAGTTTCTGGCCTCCTAGCCTTGGCAGTCCGGAGATCTAGAATGATCGCGCTGAGGCAGGCGCAACTGGGACGTGAAAGAGAAAACCTTGGTCGTTATTTCCCAAGGAAAACGGCCCAGATGCTTGCCGATCGGTCCAACCCTTTTTCCACGCCTAGTGAACATGATGCCGCTGTATTATTTGCCGATCTCGTTGGGTTTACAACTTGGTCTGATAAGCACACGCCGGGAGAAACGATTGAGTTATTGCGTGAGGTTCATGGTCTTCTTGCACAGCTAGTCTTTCATAACGACGGAACTTTAGACAAATTCATTGGGGATGGCATCATGGCGACATTTGGGACGCCAGAGCCTACTGAAAGAGACGCATCAAATGCTCTCGCGGCTATGATTGAGATGGTAGAAAAATTCGAGACCTTGAAACTTAACTCAAAGCTGTTGCAAAGCAGTAATTTGGAACTCGCTGTTGGTGTTCATTATGGCCCTATCGTCATGGGCAATATTGGCAACGAAGATAGACTCGAATTTGCAGTTCTAGGCGACACGGTCAATGTTGCCAGTCGCTTGGAAGGAGCAACCAGACAAGTCGGTTGCCGTGGCCTTGCAAGTGTTGCTCTTATAGATGCAGCTAACAAAGAAAATCATCCTGATAGTTCCAAATATCTGACAAAACTTGAGCGTCAAAAACCTATAATGTTGCGAGGACTTTCTAGCGAAATGGTAGTCTACAAGTTTCAATAATGTGGCAACGTCAGGTCACATCTACTTACTTCGACACCGCTAGTTCTTGTCCTAACCAATGATGATAGTCTCGGATTGCAATTTCATTGCGCTGGCAATACGACCATTTTTGATACTTTCGGACACTTATAAGCTGCGCTTGTTTTAAGATGTCTAAATGACGGCTTGCCGTTGGTTGCGCCACATTCAGTGCCTCAGCAATCAAGGTCATGCAAACCCCAAATTCAACGGGGTCAGCAGACCATTGTTTTGCAAAGTGTTTTTCAGGCTCAGCAAGTAAGCGCAGAATTTTCATTCTTACCTCACTCGCCATAGCTTTGATTTGGGTTGACCGTTCCATAATGATCACCATATAGTCATTTAGCTAAAATGCAATATGAGATTTTTTGACATGCTGAAACTACCCTTTAAATCAAAGATTAACGGAAACACAGTGAGATGGGGAAAAGAAGGAAAGGGGCCTGCTCTTGTCGCGATACATGGAACCCCATTTTCATCTCAGGTCTGGCGCAACATCGTACCCCATCTTAAAGATCAATGGACTGTGTATTTCTTTGACATGGTTGGGTATGGCCAATCCGAGATGCGGGTAGGGCAGGATGTATCCCTTGGCGTGCAAAATCTCGTTCTTGCGGCGCTTTTGGAA
>JBALXM010000130.1:0-3457 GCA_036960695.1 Sneathiella sp. | reverse complement strand
GTGACATCGCCTACGATTTTTAAAAAAGGCTGTAGGGGATATGTCGCAGTCACTGCGAGAAAAACCTGGGCTTCCTGTTTGGCGCGCAAACTCTTGGCCAAATTACCCAGCTGCTGCATTTGTTGTATTACTCGTGTCGCTTGCCGATAAAAAACTTCGCCGGATGGAGTTAGTTTTGGACGATACGCCTCTCTTGAAAAGAGACTGAAATCAATCTCATTCTCAAGTTTCTTGATCATATGGCTGATGGCAGATTGAGATTTGTTCAAGTGCTCGGCGGCTGCCCTGAAAGTTCCTTCAGTCACAATAGCGTTCAGCATCACCAATTGTTCATAGGTCATCTAGTCTCCAAAGATGATTAGTTTTACTAATTGTTATCATGAAAATTCAATATTATCAATTAATCGTCAGCCTCGATACTTTGTGAACGTAAACATTAAACGAAGCACAAGGAATTTTGTTATGAGACTTTTTTATAAACCAGGTGCCTGCTCATTGGCTTCACATATTGTTCTGCAGGAAGTTGGCGTGACTTTCAGCGTCGATGAGGTGGACACTCAAGCTGGACGTACCAAATCCGGTCGTGACTTCAAACAATTAAATCCCAAAGGATATGTTCCGGTCCTTGAATTGGAGACAGGAGAGGTCATTACTGAGGGAGCCGCTATCCTTCAATATATTGCCGATCAGCACCCTGACACCCAATTAGTCCCTGCTGTGGGCACCATTGCACGGGCACGGGCACAAGAGCATTTAAACTATACAAGTTCCGAATTACATAAAGCCTTTGGGCCGCTGTTTTCAAATAACGCGACCGATGCGCAGAAAGCAGGCGCCCGAGAAAACGTTGCGCAAAAAATTGACTATATGGCCACACTTCTCAAGGATGGCGATGAATACCTAGTTGAGAACAAATTTACTGTCGTTGATGCCTATGTGTTCGTCGTGCTCAATTGGGCAAATTTCACGGGTATCGATTTGAATAAATGGCCAAACATTGCCGCTTATGTTGCCCGCATCTCCGTACGCCCCTCTACTAAAGAAGCTATGCTGGCAGAAGGTTTGCTTTAATGCGTGAATTTAACACATACAAGGATGTTGTTGGCCTTATGCAGAGTTATTTTGACGGCCTCTATCATGCCGACAGCAAAATACTCGCTGATGTTTTTCATCCGGATGCGCGTTATGTGAATATGATGGAAGGGGATTATATGAATTATTCCCGCAGCGAATATCTTGAAATCATCGAGCAACGCACATCGCCCGCCAGTCAGGGCGAGCAGCAAGACGATCAAATTCTGTCGATTGAATTCGGTGGATCGCACATGGCCTTTGTAAAAGCAAGAATGATCATGATGGGACGTGAGTATCTCGATTTTCTGACCGTCACATTCGATGATGGTGGTTGGAAAATTATGTCCAAAATATTCACATATAACCTCCAAAAGGGAGAAGCATAAATGCCGTACGTAAATATAAAAATCACTCGAGAAGGTGGCCCGAACGGTACAGGTCCGTCAGCGGAACAAAAAGCGGAACTGATTAAAGGTACAACTGACCTGTTAGAGAAGGTGCTTGGAAAGAATCCGGCTTCCACCTTCGTCGTAATCAATGAGGTTGCATTGGAAGATTGGGGGCTCGGTGGATTACCAGTCACAGAATATAGAAAGACGCTGAAGTCATAAAACAAGCACCTGACGGGCTCGATCTGTTGTGACCCTGTGTTCTGCAAAATATTTTCCGAAAGCGACATTAAGGGGCAGTTGTCTCATTTACACAAAATGAGACAACTGCCCCTGCATACATAATAGGTCGAAGTCAGGCTGTCCAAAGGTCGTTTTTTTTCGCCAAATTCAAGATGAAACACTAATTGACATTGGCATTCTTGGATAGGGACAGGTCCGCAGAGTAAACCCGATACTGACCAGTTACGAATTAACAGAGAAAATATCATGAAAAAATTGAAAATTGAAATGGTCCACGACATCGTATGTTCGTGGTGCCCAATTGGCTATAGTAACATTCAAACGGCAATCAAAAATTTAAGTCTCGAAGTGGATTTTCGTTTCCTTCCCTATGAGCTTAATTCTGAAATGGATGAAAATGGCGAAACCATTGCAGGTTACTTTAAAAGCCGCTTCGGGTGGGATGATCGTAAGCTATTCGATTATCAGAACTCGCTTGTAAAAACCGCACAAAGTGCAGGTGTTACCATAGATTTTTCAAAGAGAGTAAAATACTACAATACTAAAAAAGCGCATCAATTAATGCATTGGTCAGAGCGATTTAATAAACAGACAAAGCTTAATGAACGATTGATCAAAGCCTACTTTGCGGAAGGGCAAGATATTAGTAACACTGATGCTCTACTGGATATTGCTGTGCAAGTTGGACTAGACAGAGTTTCGACGGAGAATGCACTATCCTCAGACCAACTCACGCAGGAACTGGATCGTAAAATTGAGCGGCGAAAAGCATTCAATATTCAAAGCATTCCTGCTTTTATTTTGAATGAAAACATATTGATTTCGGGCTCTCAATCTGTGGAATTTTTTGAGGACACTCTGTCAAAAATCCGCGATGGATCTGCCGCTAAAGTAACGATTTCTGTTTAGTGCATTGAGTTGATTGGGAAATAATTGCGGGGTGAAATTGCAGGTTTGACACATTACCTTGTCGTGCCCCCATAATCAGCGCAACAAAAACCTCGCGGCCTTTACTAAATGGTTGTCTTCAGAAATCCAGAAGAGCCTCGCCTGTTCGATATTCGGGATATTTCTTTTGAGGTGGCCCTAATTGGTCTGCGAACACATGAAAAACTGATAGTCGGAATTCCTACTTGGCGTGGGTACTTTAGAAAATTACTTAAACACCTCCGATAACAACGTGTACTTTAGCCATCCGTCCGCTTCTGGCACTAAAGAGAAGTGTTGGCGATACACAGATTTGGTTAGCTTTTTAGCGATAAACTGACCAATTTCTCAACCATATTACGTACCATTTTTCAAATGCTCAGTCATCAACGTACCAAATAGGTACCACGAAATAAAATATCGTTTAATAACAATTAGATAACTGTATTATCCGTCCAGTCCATCATCGGGGCAATGCTTATGGTGCGGTCTAGTTTGGTCATTATGTCCTCAGAATACGTCTCACGCTCTTGATATAAGGATATGAAAATAAAACCAAAGAAAAAACGAAATTTTATTGTTAGGATTGACTGAACGCCGCAAAATCTTTGAGGTTGAATGAAATACTTTCTCCAATGTCGGCTATTAGGGGCAGAGCTGGCTCTAAACAGTGGTCGTCACAATTTCTCAGTTTGACCCTCAAGAAACATTCATTTGAATGGTTCAAAGTTTCGCTATGGGGACTAAGTTGACCAAACTCAAATATCGTCTAACGGCTGAACTGGCGGGAAGCAGACTTTGGTCTCTTCAAGCTCGCCATCAGT
>JBALXM010000129.1:0-3472 GCA_036960695.1 Sneathiella sp. | reverse complement strand
GCTTATTCTACTAAAGGCGAGATCAAATAGTGGCGTCGGCGTTCTCGGCTCTTAACGGCCTTTCGCGTCATCCGCAGCGGTAGGCTGTAAGGAGCCCATTGTGCAGGGTGCTGCGCGGCTCATGAACGATGGCTTTCAATATGGCAGAGAGTTATTTCCAACAGACCTTCCGAAACGTACGACCGAAATTACCGCTCAGAATAGTCGTCCATGAGCGCCTGCAGTGCTTCGAGAGTTTCTGGATATTGAGCAAAACTGTGAACGGCGGGAACGCTTGCCCACGGCATTTTTTCGTCCGTCATCAATTCGACGAATGGCTCAAACGACGCGGCTTCGCTGAGCACCGATGTCCGTAGGTTGATCCGTTGATCCGCTCCACTAATCTGAGAAAAGACGAAATTTAAGCATGATTTGCAAAAGTAATGCGCCCGCCCACCAGAGCCGAGACCGCCTCTAACCAGTTCCCCCGTGCAGGAAAAACCATCGCTTGGAAACATTGTGGTCAGTGAGTACGCGCTCGCGCAAAGTTTCTGACAGTCGCGACAATGGCACGCCAAAGTTAGAAGCGGAGGTGCGGTCACGTTGACTTGCACTGATCCACAAAGGCAGGAGCCTTTCAATGGGAGCTTAGGAAATTTCATCGGTGGCCTTTCATTTATCGTCATCGGCTGAAGGATAGAAGACATCTGCGTCAAAGAGCCAGAAGACAGAAAAGTCTGCATAGTTGACCCTAGATGCAAGTGCCGCGAATGGTAACTCTCCGCCCAAAGCAGACCGTTGCAATTTCTTAATTCTCTGCCCGTCCAGCTGCCGCATTCTCGATCGCTGCGGCCAGTTGGGCTCTTCTGAAGGGTTTGGCCAGTAATTCAATATTCAGTGCCTTGATCTCGCCTTGAGCCGCAATTTTATCGGGGTAGCCGGACGTCAGCAGAATTTTTATATGGCTGTGGTCAACGGCAATTTGTTTGACCAGGTCTATCCCGCTCATACCATTTGGCATGACAACATCGCTTATAACGAGATCAATGTCGGTTGATCTCCGGCTCAGAATGTCAAGTGCCGATGATCCGTCTTTGGCTTGTACCACTGTGTGTCCAAGGTCTATCAGCGTTGCGGATGTCGCCTCTAGCACTTGTTGGTCATCTTCAACAAGAAGGATAGTCTGGCTTATTTGCGCACCGCAAAATGGGGCGGCTTGGATATCTTTATCTACTGGTTCTTCATCAGAAATGGGGAGATATATTGATATTGTCGTTCCCTCTTCCTGTTTGCTGGCGATGTTCATATGTCCATTTGATTGAGCGACAAACCCGTAGACCATACTCAACCCCAGTCCGCTACCTTTGCCCACTTCCTTGGTTGTAAAGAAGGGCTCCAGAACTTGTTCCAAATCGTCCTGACTAATGCCGCCGCCAGTATCGGCAACGGTGATCAGAGCGTGGGCGCCATAAGTCGGTTTATTTTCCAGTCCTATTATTTCACCGGTAAGCTCTATGGTCTCTGTTTGAACGGTCAATGTCCCGCCGTCCGGCATGGCATCACGGGCATTGAGAGCGAGGTTTACAAGAGCATTACTAAAGACAGCTGCATCAATATTAACAGGGCTCTCCCCGCCGGCATGTTTGGTAACGATCCGAATATTCTCGCCTAATGTCCTTTCCAAAAAGGTAAGGGTGCCTTCCACTAACTGTTTAACGTCTGTGACAGCGGGGGACAGGGCTTGTTGGCGGGAGAAAGACAGCAAATGCTGGGTTAAGGCGGACCCGCGATCCACAGCTGATAGAGCATTTTCGATGTTTTTGCGTAAGGGGGCATCCGGTTCCAGCTGTTCCATCGCCAATTCAAGATTGCCCATCATAATACCCATCAGATTGTTGAAGTCGTGGGCAATGCCTCCCGTTAGTTGGCCAACGGCTTCTAGTTTTTGGGAACGGCGCAGTTGCTTTTCAAGCCGGTTGCGTTCGGTGACGTCTGATCCAGAAAGAAACATGAGTTTCTTGCCACGGACATTCAATACTTCGGCATTGATAATGGTTTCGCGGATAGCGCCCGTCTTGGTGACGGCGTATGTTTCATAATTGAGCAATTTACCGCGACGTTTCAATTCATTGATAATTTCCAGGCGATGTTCTTTTGATCCCCAAACATTTAGCTCCGTCGATGTCTTTCCAATCACCTCATGTTTCTCGAAATCCCTCGCCCTTAGCCAAGCGTCATTTACATCAATAAACGTTCCTGTCTCAATATCTGTAATTGTTGCGACGCCCTGACTAAATTGAAATGACGCGCGAAAGCGGGCTTCACTTTCATGCAGCTTGGATTCACTGTTTTTTTGGTCCGTAATATCGGTGCGAACGGATACCAAACCACCGCTGGAGGTTCGATGTTCACGAATTGAAAGCCAGCGTCCGTCTGCCAATTGATGTTCTTCAATAGGGCGAGGTATACCTTGGAATTTGCCCCGCTTCACGCAGTAGTCGTCAATATCGAATTCGGACACCAAACTGGCCAAATATTCAGCATGACACCGGACGATAATATTGCGTGAGATGCCCGGCCGGTATATGTCGCTCAAATGCGGGTAGTAGCTTCTGTGCAGGGAATTGCAGCGGATAAATTGGTTGTTTGTATCATATAGGATGAACCCGGCGTCCATACTCTCAACTGCATCGATCAACTCGCTCAGTTCTGTTTCTGGATTGTCGTATCGATCCACCTTACCCACCTCGGAGGCATCAGGCCGGGATTTAACATTTGGCTTCACATCAACGCTCTGACCCGCGCGCAGGCGCCGAACCTCGTCAAGTAACTCGGCCTTTGTCAAAGACTTAAGTGGATGCGTATCGTCGGCCATGGTTCCCTTTCAATTTGGCGATGGGGTGCCTGAAAGTGCTTCCCTCTCAAATAGAGAATCTTTCTCAGAGAGCAGTTGTATAAGAACCCATGCTAGAGAAACCTGCCGCAAATGGAAGTGAAATCAAGTTATGGCTCTTATTACGGGCGTCATATACCAAACAACCTGTATCTGAGGAGCGGGGACTGCCGGTTATTCATGGCCCAAGCCGCTCACTTCCTAATTTTTGAGGGCCTAGCACCCAATTGGGGGTTAGCTCCGGCCAATATAGAAAAAGGTTTAGGGGTTGGGTTTATTGAGTGAAGGACTACGGGGGGTCATTTTTACGCAGAATACTGGAAAATTGACCAGAATTCTGTTACCCTTGCCGCCCGCGTGGACAACGTAATCACTCGTAAAAATCTCATCGACGACCGCCAAATTGCCCCTCCCCAGTAACGCGTCGTTTGCAGGCCGGATTTGCTCTTCGTTCTTCGTCGTCATTCTATTCCCCCTTGCTATGTTTTTTATAACCGCCTCGGGCGAATAGTAGACTTTCGCGTATTTTGTCTCACCCTATATTGGTGCAGATGGTCTGTTCATAATAGTCAGAATAAATACATGCCGAAAACACGAGCC
>JBALXM010000128.1:0-3573 GCA_036960695.1 Sneathiella sp. | reverse complement strand
AAAAAAGGAAAAATAGATGAAGCTCTATAAACCATCCACTTTTAACGTAATTTTTCTAATACCCGTTGCCATGGCCGCCACTGGAGAGGGGTGTTCTACGACACCTAAGGGCATTGCTGTAGCCCCTACAGAAATCACCACTTTGTTATCCGATAACACGGTCAAGATGGTTGATAATGATATTTTTTCCTTTACGCGAAAAGATGGGACCATGTCCGGGCTCAATATTGAAGGCGGCGGGACTGTCGGAAAGTGGTGGCTCAATGATGATGGAGCACTTTGCGCTGACTGGCAGGATGACAAAGAAGACGCCCGTTGTGATACGCTTATGCTCTCTGGTGAGAAGTCTTATGAATGGTTTGGAACCAAGCTCCAAATCCTAGAAGGCAATACTCAAAACCTTTAATTAAAGCACTATAACAGACAGGGGTCGCTGTTGAGAAGAAAAGCCAGCATATTTGGTATCATAATCATCGGCATACTGATTACTTGCCGGGCGTCATTTGCAGCCTATGATTACCCCATAAATAATCCTCTGGCAGCGACCATTGTCGGCACCCCGTTAGCCATGAAAGGCGTTCTGCCAAAAGATATTGGCGTAAAAGAGAAAACGCTACCAATTTTAGCGGGCAAGCTGTCCCCGGGTGGCCTTTGGTATAATCGAGACCTTAAATACTCAGTTGCGTTGCAAGATACGGCGGCCCCTCTTGTTTTCGTAATTGCCGGGACCGGGGCCAACTACAATTCGCAGAAAATGCAGGTTTTGCAGAAGAATTTCTACAAATCTGGCTACCATGTGGTGAACATTTCCTCCCCCAGTCATGCAAATTTTATAGTCTCCGCCTCAAAAGGATCCGTGCCGGGGAATTTGTGGATAGATGCCATTGATTTGCACAATGTGATGAAACGCATTGAGGCAACCTTGCCGCGGGATAAAATCACCCATTACGCCCTTGCCGGATATAGTCTTGGCGGAAGCCATGCGGCGTTTGTGTCTTACTATGACAGCCAAGTCTCGCATTTCAACTTTCAAAAAGTCCTGTTGATTAACCCGGCCGTCAATTTGTCTAATTCCACCGCAATACTCGATGCAATGCTCGATAATAGCCCTTACGGAAATGATGGTGGGGTAGAACGGCTTATAAATGAGGTTTTCGATACAATAATCGAAAGCTTCGAGAGAGAGGATTTTACGGAATTCAGCGAAGATTTCCTCTATCTCGCCTATAAAGAAAAACGCCCGACGAACGCCGAAATGGCCGCCTTGATCGGCGTCTCCTTCCGCCTTTCAGCCAGCAACATGATCTTCACTTCTGATGTGATGAGTAAAGCCAATTTCGTCTACCCGGCAGATCAAGAATTTGGCATCACAACGTCGACATCTCCTTATTTAGAAAAACTGGCAACCGTCAATTTTCAGACCTATATATCGGATCTTTTTTTCCCGCACTTCAAATCCCTCTATCCAGAGACGGATTTGCAAAAGTTGATTTTTGGATCAAGCCTTAACGCGATTGAGGGTCATATTCGCGGTAATCCGAAGTTTACCCTCGTCACAAATGCCGACGACATTATTCTGGCCCCGGGGGAGCTTAGCTACCTACAAAGTCTTTTTGCAGGACGTGCTTGGGTTTTCCCAAATGGTGGCCATTGCGGTAACCTTGAACATAAAGAAGTACTTGATGCTATATCCCGCGCCATTCGTACGTCACCTAAAAGTTAAGGGGCTCAAATGTCAGTCAACAGACCAGTAAGAGCCTCCCACTTTAAATTTTTGATCCTGTCTGCCCTGCTCTTTTTGACTATCCACTCAAACGCGACTGCAAACTCATTGCCCGCAGGTTATGAACAAGCCCTGCAACAAGCCGCCCAAACGATCGATCAGGATAAACAAAATCGCGCCCTTCAAGCCTCCCTCAACATGCCTGAAAATAGAAATTATGCGTGGGAAAATGCAGTGGTTGCAAATGTTGTCTCTCAATATTGGGAAGCCTATCCCGGTCTTCGCCCCGAATTAATCAAAACAGCAAAAAACCACTTCCCAAGTTTTACAGCCGCTAAAGATCCCTTACTTTTGGTAGCAGCGTCACCGCACGCGCCGACAAGCCTGCATCCCTCCAGCCATTACATTCAACCAAGCCTCCAACAATACGGGGATCAACAGTTCGTCAATACTGCCGATTTATTTAACCCTAGGGCCGCAAATCATAAAGCTAAATACCCCTTTGAGAGAAACGATCCCATCGAAGGGTTCAATCGAGGGGTTTTCTATTTCAATGCCAAATTTGATAAATATATATTCATACCCATTACAGATTTATACAAGTTTGTAACCCCCGATATTCTTGAAACAGGTATTCATAATATTTTTAATAATGTTGGGGAAATTAGCAGTTTTGGAAACGAAATCCTGCAACTTAAACCCGATGACGCTTTAAAAACATTCCTGCGATTTGGCATCAACACAACATTGGGGCTTGGCGGCTTTGTTGACGTTGCAACAGAAATGGGTCTTCCTGAAGATAAGGAAGACTTTGGGCAGACGTTAGGATACTGGGGCGTGGGGGAAGGGCCATACATTGTAATACCCATTATCGGCCCTTCTAACTTGCGAGATGGAACCGGCATGATTGTGGATACCCTGGCCTTCTCTTATGTTGATCCCTTAACATTAGATAGTTATCGAAGCGACCATATGGCGATTTATGGCGTTCAGGCAGTCGATACCCGTGCTGCCATCGATTATCGCTATCATATAAGTGGCTCGCCCTTCGAATATGAACTTGTTCGGTATTTGATAAACAGAAAACGCACCTTGGACATCCTAAAATAGGGAGCCCTAATTTCTGAGCTATAATTCCCTGATTGGCAGATTTTCAAAAAACCATTATATTACATATTAACAATACAAAAAAATACCAAGGAGATCAGTAAACAAAGAAGGGAATTAGGTATGCGTAAAACTGTTATTCCAGACACCGCTCCGGTTCGGGAAGCCGTCGGGATATTTAGCAATGTTGAGTCTCTATACGATTGTGTAGAAGAATTACAAACCAATGGATTTGACCGATCTGATATAACGTTACTCGATCATCCCCACTTGACCAATGGCCTTAGCCGTAATTCTGTCCAAGACACACATATGGCAGAAGACAGCCCCACAGCCATCCGCGGCCCCTTCATTGATCCCCAATCACTGGGAGATGCAGAAGGCGCTCTTATTGGCGTTCCCCTTTATATCTTTACGATAGCCGGTGCCGGTATTACGGCCGCTTATGGTGGATCTATCGCTATGATCATTACAGCGGCGTCTATAATGGGCGTTATTGGTGCTTGCATAGGCGGCGGGGCAGCATATTGGCTCAAACGCCGGCATGATGCCTATTACACAGATCAAATCGAGCATGGTGGCATTCCGCTATGGATCCATACAAAAGATGAAAAACATGAAAAGCAAGCGGTGAAAGCGCTTGAAACTTACAATGCAGATGACGTGCATATTCATGACTTGAAAGATCTCCCCTACGAAGTCAGAGAAGGTCGCACGACGGCGTATCATATTATCCATTAACC
>JBALXM010000029.1:32313-46898 GCA_036960695.1 Sneathiella sp. | reverse complement strand
CCAAGCCGCTTAAATAATTCTACTCAAAAAAGACCCTATAAATGGGGGTATTACCCACCTATTTGGAATTATCAACGCTGTCGCTCTAAAAAAAGCAACAATAAAATCCTCACTAGAGTATGCTATACATCTAGGTTGGCGCAATCCCCAAACTTGGCCCTGCAAGAGATAGGAAAGGTACGAGGAAACTCGGAAATGTAAAACTAAATATTTTGAGGCCTAAAAGCCTCTTTTCCAAATCAATTAGTTACCATACTATACGGAGCAAACAGTGACAACGAAAGCACACCTCTCTAGCAGAATATTTGTTGCTCGAAATTGTTTAAGCCTTGCTCTGATAGATAACATTAAAAAAAAGAATGTTAAGGACTTTTACGACATTCTAATTACAGTATCTGAAACGCCTTACCCGGAAACCGATCCAACCTTCAACGAACCTAATATAAAAAAGGTTTTGGTTAAGTCTTTTAACTTAGTAATAAATCTAAACGATATATTGTCGCCGCAAAAACTAAAGAAAAAGTACTCACTCGAAGATATTTCAATTTTCACCAAACTACTTGAGCAGCTCTTCCCAAACCACAAGATAACAGACCTAATTATCCCCAATTTATCAAAGCCGTATGTTGAATTACTTTGCAAATTGGCTCCCAAGGCTGATATCTCACTATATTTCGACGACTCGCACGCTTTTAGCTTGTATGCGAGCGAAACTTTCTTCAGTTCAATGCACCGGGTAAAAACTTTGTACAGCTTTGAAAATGTTTCCTCTTACCTAACAAACTATTTTCAAGGCTCAAAAGTTGATTTCAAGACTTTTAAAACGATCCAATTGCGTGGTTATATTCAAAAATTATGCCCTGTTATTACAATTAGTAAGGCTAAGGATATTATCATTGTTAATGCTGCCACAGATACCGATATAAATGAACAATCAAGAGAGTTAATCTTAAACAACTGCAAAAGATCTCTTGCTCTCTCAAACACAATTAGCGGTTCAGCGGCGGTGTATCTACGTACCAATCAGATATTTAACGAACACGATCTATTGGTTTTGAAAAAGTGGCATTGGGAAAACTATGAGAGAACTTTGGCTTTTGTCAGGACTGAACAAGATTTCCTCTCAATATTACTAGAGAATAATGCCATTGTTATTGGACACAGATCTTTTGAACTTATGGCAGCAAGAGAACTCAGCCAAGCTCCTGTAATAGTGATGGAAGGGTCTTCCTTCGGTGAGGTTCCCCAAAATTTCGGCGACTTTTCTGCCGAAATGTCCTCACCGATTTTTAAGGCCTACTTTCTGCAAGAGAAACAAATCGACACCCATAATAAATTTAAAACAATTATTAAAGCTTCAAATATTCATTACTCCAATGCACTTAAAATTGTCGAAAAAACTAGCTTAGAATGCCAAATTAAGTCTCTTTTATTTTTCACCAACCCAGTTTTATACACCTCGTATAGAAGTGAGATTATTTCATATTTAGAAAACTGTTCCGACGAAATATTTTCGTGTCTTTTTCCTGAAATTTATTTCAAACAAGCTCAGATCGCATTAATAGTGGATGCTTGGCCGAAAGCACTTCACATTCAAAATAGCTTACCAAAAACCAGATTCGAGTACCAAAATGGAAATAAGCTTGCCTCTGAGTTAGCCTGCTGGAACTACTTAAGAAGACACAAAAGCCCTACAAGAAAAGCCTTTCTAGCCAGCATTCTATTTGGCGATGAAAGACGAAAATATGCGTTTAAATTGCTTTTTTCAAACAGGCCTAATTTTCAAAAAAAATATCTATATCTGGAACATTTTTACGTGCTTTTGAAATTTTTCTTCTATTATTTCAAAAGCAAAAATACGCACGATTACACTAACACGAAAACAGGTTAACTAAATTCCCAAAAACCAAGACTTGATCTTTCTAAAATTGAGGAAAAGAGGTCTCGTTTGGCTAGGGTTAGCCATACATTTCAAACGTGCCAATCTAATTTCTAAATCATCTCGGTCTTCGAAAGCTCTAATTAATTGTGCAGTGCCGATGTTTTTAATTTCGCAATTGACTGAAGCAGTATAAATTTTCGTATCACCATCTTTTGTAAATCTCATGGAACCAATGCTAACGAGATTTTTACGAGATAGCCTTGCTTCTTCCTTCGCAATCAAGTGAGACAGCCTTTCGGCATCGCTCAATAGAGCAGCATTATATTGATTAAGCTTCATAGCTACCTTGGAATCTCGGATAAATGTACTGATACTTTTGAATTTTCATTTAACAACTTCTCCGCATCAAAGTTCCAAGTATGTCCTTCCGAATTAGCCTTGCGCCCAATCGTGAAATTGAAGCAATCAGTCTTCAACAGGCACGTTTCCGGTGCCTCAATTCTCAGTTTTTCTAAAAAAGCAGAATCTGCTGAAGCGAGATTAAGATCCGGAAATGGAACGGTATCTAACAATTTGCGCCGGACACCAAATGTAGCACCACTGATCCGGCCATACTTATTTGATACTTCTCCCGAAGCGTAGGCCCTGAGATTGCGTTCTCGATAAGTAGCGCTCCGAAGATAAACATCAGGGTTACCGTCAATTTTTACGAATGATGCAAATTTCCCAACTACGTCTGCACGATATGACTGCATCATCAACGCTGTATCATCTAAATACGCATCACCATAATAATCATCATCATCAAATCGGAAAACATATTCGCCCTCACAAAACTGAGTCGCGAAATTAAGAGAGCTTGCAGCATAATTGTCGGGAGGCATGTAACAAACAGTAATATTCAAATTATGTTGTACTTCCTTCTTAATTTTCAAATAATCATTTTGAGAGCCATTAAAAACAATTATCAGTTCCTTATTTGCATATGACTGCCTCTCATAGTTTTCCAATATACGGGGAAGCCGCTCAAGTCTCATTGTCGGAGTTACTACAGAATAAAGAAATTTCTCATTCGCTTCACATCCGATCCCCAGAACGTCTCCAATCTTATTAAGCCGATTCTGAAAAGTATGATTACAATAAATTCCACGCCACCTTTTGTGATTTTCAGATGCTAAATCCAGCGATCCATTCAAAAGGCCCTGCATATAGCTAGCAAGTTCAACTTTATCGCTTATACAATTGATGTTGTCTCCTAATCCGTCTTCAGACTCACCATAGAACACAGTAGGACACATACAAGCAGCGTTTTCAATTGCACGCCATTGTCGCTCCATTTTTGTCGTTCTTGACTGAGGTGAAGAAATAATCAAATTTGCATTTTTTAAGATTTCCGGTAGCAATCGGTATGAAATTTTTCCGCGAAAATCGATATTAAGTGCTTTTTGGGACTTTTCAAAATAGCCTTTTGGGGGAATGTGCGATCGTTCAAAACTTGTAACATGGACTTTCGAATTTTCCGTCAACGCTTCTTTCAGCAAAGAACCGTTTTCCAAAGACTTACCGCCTTCAATCAGTATTTTAGAAAAATCAGGACTAGAGAGATTAAGAGTTTTTATTGGATTAAAGAGCCTTGGCTGAATAGCGGGTGGTAAATATGTTATATTCGAGTGCACACTCTTGAGTTCTTCCATGAGAAACTCGTCAGCCACAAATATTTCATCAAAGTAAGAAAATGATTTAGAGAATAGGTCTAAGTAGCTGACATCCAAGGTAAACCACAAAACGAGAGGAATATCCCTGGCCTTAATCTCCGTGCAAAATTTTGCAAATTCTTCTGAAACATCTGCGGTGAGCGCATATCTCCAGTCATCGAGGAATGTAAAAAGGCACGTCTCGACAAGTATAAAGTCAAAATCGCCTTCCGCCGCCATTTGGGCTTCCCAATCTTTTTCTACGATTGGATGAAAGTCGCACTCATCTTTCACACCATAAAATAAGCGTTCCGATACAATTCCAGCAATTTTCGCTTGCCTGCGCGGCTTCACATTTGAAACGAATGGCATAACCGCTGGCGTCCATAAATCAGCGACGTCTATGGGTTTACCTGCCTTCAAACTACCCATTAGTTTCCCGCTGCTCTTTAACATTAGCTAGCTCTTTTTCATGGTGCCTACACAACAATCAAGGATGTAAAATTCCTCGTTCCGAAATCCACTTCGCATCAATTGGCCGTTTGTACGCCGAACCGAGTTCCAGCATCAACTGGCTATATTTGAGTTTTTTAGAAACCATGACACTGTTTGTCTAAGTCCATCTTTCAGGTCAAATTTTGCTTCCCAATTCAAATATTTTTTTGCTTTACTTGTATCGGAATAATTTCGAGCAACATCCCCTTGTCGAGGAGAAGAGTATGAAAGTGTTGGCTTTTTTAGCCCTTGTGCAACAGCGGCTTCGAACAAATTGTCTACTATTTCATTAACCGTGACTTCGCGACTTGTCGCTATCTGAAAAACCTCGCCACCAATACCGCTTTTAACTGAACTTGCTTTAATCGCATCAATTAAGTCATCAATGTAAATAAAATCTCGCGTCTGAGATCCATCTCCATATATCGTAACTTCTTCTTCCCGAACAATTGAATTCAAAAACTTTGCCACGACACTCATTTTATGAAGAGAGCCCGGCCCATAGACATTCCCAAACCGCAACGCAGTAGTTTCAACGCCATAACAATTATAATATACTGAACAGTATGCCTCACCAGCTAACTTACTCGCACCGTAAGGGGATACCGGGTGCGGGACGATTTCCTCATGTATGGGAGGTTCGACTTCTCCAACCGGGGCCCCACTTGAAGCGAAAATAAATTTTTTCACATCACAATGGCGAGCGGCTTCAAGGTAATTCAGTGTACCCAAAACATTTGTCACGCAATCTTTATGGGGATTTTCAACCGATTGTGGGACACCAGTATTCGCAGCGAGGTGAACGATAATATCGGCGCCTGCTGCAATTTTCACTGCATCATCAGCATTACAAATGTCTTGCTTACAAATTTGAATTAGATCATTAGACCATTCCAGAGAATGAAAGTCTTCCTCAGCCACGGTTTGCGTTTTTCGCCCGATAAGGCTTTCTGGACGACCAACAGTCAGGTTGTCGACAATACGGATAGAATTTGATTCATCTCCAACCAATCTATTAATAAGAGATGAGCCAATAAAACCACATCCGCCCGTTATCAACCACTTCATAATCTGACCTTTTCTATTCGTGCAAATCTTCAACTTCACAAGTGAAAGAATAACACTTGATCTATTCGTCGTTTTTTTTAAATTCCGAGCTTGTTCTAAAGCAAAATAGCAAGAAAAACAAACGCCAATTTAGTGAGCCTTTTACCAATTTTCATCCAACATTCACCCATTTACATTCTAAATATAACAACAAAAATTTATTGCTCTAGTAGGTAGAATTAGTGTACCAAGCGCTTACGCTTAGGGGAGACCATGCATGAATTCGTTACAAAGTAAGATATCTTTATTTTTCCAAATCACGCTGCTAGCGCTAACGCTCACTGCATGTTCAGCGAATATATTCGAGCAACCAAAACCAACTGCAAGCCAATCAATAGGAGAGAAAGACTCCTCAGGCAGGCCCTACGCCGACCCATTAGCCAACTTCTTGCTAAACACTCCTCCCGGCCAAACAGGCACAGTTACTCTAAAAAATGGAGAAACCGTTCTGGTCCGAGTTGGCGCTGACTATACTTCTGCGGCGAATGAGCGTTGCCGCCGTATGATCGTAGAATTTACTGATAGCCGCTCTCAAGCAAATGCCGTATGTTTTGACGGTACCGTTTGGAAAACAGTTTTGGGCAAACCATAAAAATGCGAAGAATTTGTATCAAGCTTAATTATAGACTGAATTATTTGTTGTTATTGAAAATCAGTGCCACGATGCTGTGCATTCAAGCCTTGGGGTTTAGCTTAGCAAACGCGCAAACCCAACAAAATAATAACGACACCCCTTTTCAGGCTGATTCTAATAACGAGCAAGACTCCTCATTTTCCACGGAACAATTTGTACGGGTTCAGCCCTCAGGTGGCGAGTTAGAGCAGTCGGCCCCAAGTATTGAACGACAAGACAATGTCCCGATAAGTGAAGAAGCCGGTAATCTGGGTCAAATTGAAATTCTTCCATTTGGATCACAGCTTTTTGCAAAATCGAACTTTCTTGACCAAAGTCTTGGCGTCAACGCTGCTTATTCCATCGCGCCTGGAGATCGTATCGCTGTAAAAATGTGGGGTGCCCGCCTATATGAAAGCATACTGTCAGTTGATGTTCAGGGAAATATTTTCATTCCTGAAATAGGGCCCATATTCGTAGAAGGAGTCAAAAACTCGCAACTAAACTCTGTGATAAGTGGTAGTGTTTCAAAGATATTCACTAAAAACGTCAAAACGTACACCAACCTACTTGGTGCCCAACCAATTGGTGTCTACGTGACCGGCTCAGTGAAATTTCCCGGCCACTTTCCCGGCGCTAGAGGAGATAATGTCTTATATTTCCTCTCTCGCGCAGGCGGAATTGACCCAGAGAGTGGTAGTTTCAGAAACATATTTGTTCGTCGTTCGGGAAAAACAGTAGCGACTATTGATCTATATAAATTTCTGATAAATGGCGATTTGCCTGACATTGAATTTCGTGACAAAGACACAATTGTTGTTGGCCCCCAATACGCAACCGTAACCGTTTTGGGAGACGTTAAAAACACCTATAAATATGAATTCGATCCGAATAACTCAGTTGGTCGTGACATTATAGCCCTTGCCGCCCCTATAGACACAGCAAGTCACGTTTTACTTCAGGGTATCCGCGGAGAAAAGGCTGTGAGCCAATTCATTCCACTTCAGCAAGCAAATAATACGGCGCTCTTTCCTGGCGATATTTTGACAATTGAGAGCGACCATGTAACAAGCCAAATTACAGTCAAAGTGCAAGGTAATAATAATGGGGCGTCGACACTATCAATCAAGCGATCAACACTTCTGGGCCAAGTTGCCAACCTTATAGAAGCAGATCCCCTTACTCATGATTTAAGCGCCATTTATCTACGCCGACAATCAGTAGCAGATAGACAAAAAAGGGCTATAGAGCGATCCTTATATGAACTTCAACGATCTGTATTAACCGGCTCTTCCTCCAGCACTTCAGGATCCGCTATTAGAATCCAGGAAGCCAACTTGATTGACAAATTTGTATCTCAAGCCCGTGCAGTGCTGCCAGAAGGCCGAGTTGTCCTAGCGGGAGTAGATTGGTCGCAAGTCCATTTAGAGGATGGCGATGAAATCGTAATTCCAGAAAAATCTGATGTTATTTTCATATCTGGTGAAGTCAAAGTACCCCAAACCATTCTCTGGCGTGAAGATTTCACACCAACGGACTACTTCAAGGCTGCAGGAGGTTTAAGCAATAGAGGTGATCCTGACCGCCTTATCGTGTTAAAACGAAATGGATCTGTACACGACGGTAGCAAACCAATACAAAAGGGGGATCACATTATGGTTCTACCTGAGTTGGATACCAAGGTTTTTGCTATGGTCAAGGATCTGATTGAGATAACATACAGGGTGGCACTGTCTGCCGCCGTTGTCTTAAATGCTAACGACTAAACAAGCCTATATTCACGTTGGAACTCATAAGACAGCCTCAACGTTTCTACAGAAATTTTTATTAAAGAATAGAGAGACTCTACGTGAACGTGGAGTTTTCCTACCTTTATTGAAAGAAACTATAGAGCGCTTGAAGAAAAATTCCGGGTTTAATGACCCCAATTATCACTTACCTATAGTCAGAGCCCTGGATCTTGGACAGGACAGCATTGAGGCTAAAGAAACATTTAGAGACCTAGAACATGCAATTAAAACAAGTTCATCTGAAGTTGTTCTTTTAACTTCAGAGATTTTTGAAGATCAGCTGACAAAGCAAAACATTCTCATTCTAGAGAGGTTCTTTACTTCTCTAGGCTATGAAACAACATTCATTGCCTATATTCGAAATCAGCCTGAATATATAAACAGCCTATATACACAAACCATCAAACGCTTTTGGGATAATTGCTCCTTTGACACCTATGTTGACAGGTCAAAAGACATGGTAGTCTATGACTATTGCCGACTATTTTCCGAGATACTTAAAAATAAAAAAGTATCGTTTATAGCCCGATCATATGATCAAGCAACAAAGATAGGCATTGAGACTGATTTTCTGGACATTGTTCTCGGTAAGGGGAAGTACAATGTCTCTGATTTCACGGCTAAAGAAAATTATCAGAATGAAGCTCCAGGCCCAGCAACCATATTTGCAGCACAGCTAATCCGAAGAATTGCACTATCTGAGTTCCCTCACGAAAAAAAGCTATATCTATACTGGAATCGTCTTAAAAGACTCAGTCATGCAAAAAATTGGAATGAGAGAAAATATGTTGGCTTTTCTACAGATAAAGCCAGAAAAATTGAGCAAACATTCCTCGAAAAAAATGACCGTTTCGCTCAATTAGTTTGGGGTTCAAACTGGGCTATACATTATACCCAAAAAAAATTCGATCAGAATATCTTTAATCCAGAAGATGCGACACTAAAGGAACTTTGGGAAATTGAATGTGTTGTTGAAAAAGTTCTAAACGACATTCGAAGAAAAAACGGGCAAAGAAAAACCATCAAATACAGCATCTCTAATATTGCGAGATATTTCATGAAAAAACGTCGCTACATATAAGCGATACTTATCTCATTGCAGGGTATGCAGCAGAAACCTGCCCCATAGCCCTTCCCCACGGCCCTGCACTTGAAATGCTTACCCACCGAAAGGGATAACGGCTTCGTTGGATGAATTCTTTCAAGCCATTACGGGTAATAGTCGTGATCATTTTACCTTTGGCGGAGTTTTTCTCCATGTGGCAACGAGCAGCGCGGGCTGGGAGCCAGAATTTTATGGGCACTTGACCTTTTATACGGTGGCGCTTTTCTGTTCCGGTTTCGGATACCAGATAGCAATCGCCAATAAAACTTTGCCCCGCGTCACCCGTCACTGAAAGTTCTATCATGTCTTTCAGCTCGGTCGATTGCGCCAGACTGACATTCAACAAATATATACCGAGGGCTGCAAACATCAGCAGTAAAGGTCTATTTTTCACCATCCCTCATCCTAACATCTATTCATGACCAAAAAAGAAACCCGGCATTCCAATGAAATGCCGGGTCAAATTTTGTAGCTGGAACTTGGCTGTTATGATTTTTCCGGCATGTCTTCTTCCAAGATAGTCATATGTAAGGCAAAGGAGGTCTCCCCTTCGTCTTCATCCCGGTAGACGACAGCCATAAACTCATCTCCGAGCATGACTTCGGCAGTACCGTCAGAGGGCCTGCGCTCAACTACATTAAAATTCTCATTACCAAATTTTTCACGTAGGTAGCGCTGTACGCGCAATGTTTCACTTCTTGTCATTGTAACTATCCGACTTAGAGAACTTCAAGACTATCAGCGATTAAGCCGCGTAATCCGCGACGCACAACACATTTAACTTTTGTGTCTACACCGAAGGTTTCCAACTCAATTTCTGACCGTTCAAGCATCTTCGTGTGAATGAAGACATCCCCGCCACCGTTGTCGGGCGTAACAAAGCCGTAGAAATTTTCTGGGGTGAAGTTTGTGACTGTTCCTTCAATCTCGACTTCTTCGCTCACAACGCTCGCGCTTACCCCTTCTTCGGGTTCATGCACAGCAGAGACTTGCGGACCACGATCACCATCAACCAAATCGCAGAGGATTGTCATCCCTTCAGCGAATTCGCTGTAGGAGGTATCCTGCAATACAGAGATATGTATAAATGCGTCAGGAGAGCCATCAGCCGGAGAGACGAAACCAAACCCTTTGGCATCGTCGAAGAATTTTACAGTCGCAGTAATATTTTTGCGAACAGCTTTAGAAGTTTTGCGATCACTCATCCAGTACGGACCTCATCATATAAAGACATCCTTGCAATACAGAAATTGCAGCGCAATCTCAATCAATACTATCACTTTTCTTGTATTTTTTTATATATCAGGCTGTTTTCAGCTATTTAGTGAAACCCAAGCAGCTTATTTTACGACAATTTGATCCGATCAGCCACACTCTGCTGAATCAGTTCAACGATCTCAGGACGTGCCCCTACGGCTCCGGCATAGTGAATTGGCAGCACATCCACCTGTCTCTCTAATCGTATTTTCTGCTCCCATTCTGAAATTGCTGAGGGCACATCCACTGCTGAATGAGGCCCATCTGCCGCAAAAACACCTAAGATGATAGTGGGGCCGTTGCCAAAAGCATTTTCATCCAACCAATCTTGTATATACGGTTCCTGTTCCAAAAATACCGAAGTTATACTTTCAAAATCGGTAATTTCTCGCAAGCGATCTTCTTGCATCTTGGTCGTCTGGAATGAGGCATCTGTCTTTCCAGACCCATGTGCAAATAAAACGACCTGTACGGCACTAGACCCATAAGAATATTGATCACAGACTTCTTCTGTCATTTTTTTCAAAATATGAACAAGCGTCTTACTCATGCCCAACGCGTCACATTGATATATATGAGAATTGCTCCCAGCCTCTTCAGTCTGCCCAAGAGGTAATAACTTAGAGAGCCGGGCTTCAACCGTGCCCCCTCCCGTCATAAAGAAGGGAAACACGAACACCTCGCCATCAGGAATGCTTGGCAAGGGTTGCTCCCCTATCAAAAAATGGACCAGAACCTTTTCATAGACCCCACTCTTTCGGAGAGTTTCGGCATGGGCCCGCGCGGCATTTTCGGCCCCCTTGGAGAGGGAAGAGCCGTGTCCTACAATAAACAAAGATCGAGATTTAAGTTTCATAATCGACAACCCCGATAGTAGGAGAAATCCTAACATTTAAAAACAAATTGAAAAAACACCTTTCAATTAGCACTACGGGCGTTATTTCAAGTATTGAAGATGAAGGCAAGACTTCATAATATGATAAATATGCTGAAAAACAGATTCTTTCTGCTTTTTCAATCTCAATAAAACGACAAGAACGCTGCGTAAATTGTTATGCTTTACAAAAAATTACGAGTAATCTTGCAAAAAAGTCATCGATAGACGAATAATTAGTCACCTAAAGCGTCAAAAAAAGCTGTTTTTGTCAAAACAACATAACATCACATTGTAATGATAAATCATCCGTGCTTTATTTGGCGCCAATTGTTCATAGAAACAAGCAGTATCTTGAAAAGGGAGAAGTTTTGTATGTTAAGAAAGACTCTATTGTCCGTGGCAGCCATATCAACTGTCGCCGGGTTTGCATTTAGTGCATCCGCTGCAGATATGGTTGACGGACCAAAAGTAAAATGGAACCTGTCCGTATGGGGTAAACCTCGTGCCTTCACCGCTGGTATCGAAACACTTCGCGATATAGCTGCTGAACGCACTGGTGGTAAATTCAAAATTAAAATTCACTACGGCGGTGCTTTATCAAAATCTCGTGAGAATCTTGATGGCATTAAACTGGGTGCATTCCAGATGGCCATGTTCTGCTCACCATACCATCCTGGCAAAAATCCGACTTTGACTGGATTGGATTTACCATTCCTGCCATTCCCGAACCTAACAGTTCAGGCGGCCGTTCATGATGCCTATTACCAGCACCCTGCTGTTGTAAAAGATCTTGCACGTTGGGACGCTTACCTTCTTATGAGCTCTTTGTTACCGCAATACGAATTCACGGGTGTCGGCAAACCGCCTTTGACTTTGGCTGACTGGAAGGGCAAACGCGTTCGGGCTCTTGGTGGCATTGGTAAGGCGATGAAGAAACTTGGCGCTGTTCCAACAACTGTGACAGCATCAGAGACATATACCGCCCTTGAACGTGGCACAGTGGAAGCGGCTTCATTTCCCTTCACTTATGCTCATGTATCCTACAAGCTGACTGAAGTTGGTAAATGGTATACAGCAAACCTTTCCCCAGGAGCAGTAAACTGCCCTGTTGTTGTAAATGTTCCTGCATGGAAAGCATTACCACAACAATATCGTGATCTCCTGACTGCGGCTAAAGCACCAGCATATGATGCATTGATCACATCTTATGAAGCTGCTGATGCCAAAAACCTTCCGATGATGAAGGAAAAAGGCCTGCTAGCAATCACATACAGTGATGCAGACCTTGCTGCATTCCGTAAAGCCGGTGCAAAACCTGTTTGGGATGATTGGCTCGCTGAGATGAAGGAAAAAGGCTTGCCTGGTCAAGAACTATTGGACTTGATTATGGCAACTGCTAAAAAAGCCTCCATGTAAGTCGCTAATTTTAAGGGCCTGATTTTATTCAGGCCCTTATTTTATCAGAAGTATCAAAAATGATAACAAAAACTGTTGACTCCGGCTCTCCCTCAAAAGGGCCATTGGCAAGCTTTGATCGTTGGTATTCCATATTGGAAAACTTTCTCAACGGGTTTTCTGCTCTTGCCATCTTCGCCGTCATGTTCTTGGGAGTCTCCCAAGTAATTGGGCGTAAATTTTTTAATTTTCCCATTCCTGGCTATATCGACTTTATCGAGCAAAGCATGGTGGTCTTCGCCTTTTTTGGTATCTCATATTGCCAGAGATTAGGCGGACATGTCCGCATGGATCTTTTCATGGCCAAATTGAGTGGACGCCCCCTCTATTTTGTCGAAATGCTTGCAACACTCGTTGGCTTGTTCGCCATTACTATTCTCATAGAAAATAGCTGGTTGCACTTTTTACGTGCCTATGAATTCGGAGATAGCAGTATTGATATCGAACTCCCGATTTGGCCTGCTAAATTGATAATTCCTTTGTCCTTTGGTGTTTTATGGCTTCGTTTTGCTATTCAAGCTGTTGGGTTCGGACGCTTATTTTTGGACCCCACGGCCGAAATAGTCGGTGTTCCCGTTATTGAAGATGTTGAGGAACAAGCCCGGCATGAGATATCGGATGCTTTAGGTGCTGAAGCTGGTGCTAACGCAAAATTCGACCATACATATAATAAAAAAAAACAAGACAAGACCGGGAGTAGTAAGTAATGGAATTTGAACTAGATCCTCTTGTCTCCGGCATGATCGGTATGGCAGCCTTAGTCCTTATGGTCTTCCTTGGCGTACGCGTATTCATTGCTGCAACCGTCGTTGGCATGATCGGTATTGTGTCCATAATCGGCTGGGATGCAGGCACCGGAATTGTTGGCACTATCCCTCATTCAAAATCCACTCTCTATGCGTTGAGTGTGCTGCCCATGTTTATTTTGATCGGCTATTTGGCCTTTCATGCAGGAATAACGACAGCCGCCTTTGACGCCGCCAAAAAATGGATAGGTTGGGTTCCTGGTGGCCTTGCCGTTGCGACCGTTTTTGCAGCCGCGGGTTTTGCTGCTGTTTCAGGTGCGAGCACGGCTACGGCTGCTGTTTTCAGTCGGGTTGCCATACCTGAAATGCTGAAAGCGGGATATGATAGAAAATTGGCAGCAGGTGTCGTTGCTGCGGGCGGAACACTCGCCTCTCTTATCCCACCAAGTGCCATTTTGGTTATTTACGCGATCATTGTTGAGCAATCAGTGGGTGCGTTGTTACTCGCGGGCTTCATTCCCGGCATCGTCTCTGCTTTGATCTATGCTGCAATCATTATGGGCAGAGCATATGTTAATCCCGAAATGGCCCCTCCGATTACGGAAAAGTATTCCTTTGGCGACAGAGTGAAATCACTTCCAGGAACGCTACCAATTGTTGCGGTCATTGGTATTATATTTAGTGCTATTTACGGTGGCTGGGCAACACCTACTGAAGCAGGCGCATTGGGTGCTTTTGTTGTCTTCATTCTCGCTCTTTTACACGGCATGAAGACTAAGGCCCTTAAAGATGCCTTGTTTGAAACTGCTAAGCTCACTGTGATGATCTTCTCCATCATTTGGGGCGTATTGGTCTTTGTTCGCTTTTTGGGCTTCTCCGGTCTTCCAGAAGCCTTTGCTGAGTGGATCCTAGCGCTGCCCTTCCCACCAACAGTGATCATTGTTTTGATTCTGTGTGGATATGCAGTTCTTGGCATGTTCATGGATGCGATTGGCATGCTCCTGCTTACGTTGCCAATTGTCTACCCAGCGGTGATCGGCCTTGGATATGATCCGATTTGGTTTGGCATTATTGTGGTAAAAATGGTTGAAATTTGCCTGATCACCCCCCCAATAGGACTGAACTGTTATGTGGTAAACGGGGTCAGGCCGGATATACCGCTTATGGACGTTTTTAAGGGTATTGGGCCCTTCTTCATTGCAGATGTCGTGACAATTGGTCTGTTTATTGCATTTCCGGCTCTGATCACCTGGTTACCTCAACAAATGCTGAATTAACCAAGGTCAGCCGTTAAGGCAGCTATAAATAGTAGGTACGCAAATCTGAAACTGCAAATTTGCGTACCAACTCTCAACCCCTAAGAGTACACTCTTGCGAAAGCCTTTCAGATAAGGCAATCTTCTACTCACAATAAAAAATAATAAAAACAAACAGGAGGAAGAGTGATGGATTTTTCACTATCCGATGACCAGATCGCTATTCGTGACAATGTAGCGGGTCTTTGCAGCAAATTTGACGATGAATATTGGCGGACAAAAGATCGCACTGGCGATTTTCCGGAAGA
>JBALXM010000029.1:10152-32213 GCA_036960695.1 Sneathiella sp. | reverse complement strand
AACACCACAAGCCTAGAAACAAAGGCTGTTAAAAAAGGCGACAAATATATCATCAATGGCCAGAAGATGTGGACAACAACGGCGCAGGAAGCAGACAAAATACTTCTTCTTGTCCGAACTACGCCAAAAGAAGACTGTAAAAAATCCACGGAAGGCTTGTCCCTTTTCTACACAGACCTGGATCACACTTATTGTGATGTCCGTGTCATCGACAAAATGGGCAGAAAATGTGTTGACTCGAATGAAGTCTTTATCAACGACCTTCCTGTGCCTGCAGAAGACTTAATCGGCGAAGAGGGCAAAGGATTTCGCTATATCCTTCATAGTTTAAATCCCGAACGTGTCCTTGTTGGTCTTGAAGGCGTAGGTCTTGGTATCAACGCGCTCAAGCGGGCATCCAAATATGCAGCAGAGCGAGAAGTATTTGGTCGCCCGATTGGCCAAAACCAAGGCATACAGCACCCTCTTGCTGAAAACTGGATGGAGCTGGAGGCAGCCTATCTTATGGCGATGAAAGCGGCGTACCTTTACGACAACGGCCAAGATGCGGGCACCTATGCCAATGCTGCCAAATATTTGGGTGGTGAAGCCGGTTTCAAAGCCTGCACGCAAGCTGTAATGACCCATGGGGGCGTTGGATACGCAAAAGAATTTACGGTCGAGCGACTGATGCGCGAAGTGATGATTTGCCGAATTGCACCAGTCAGCCCGCAGCTTATTCTCTGTTACATTGCGGAACATGCGTTGGGACTGCCTAAGTCCTACTAAAAAATACAAAATATAAAAGGGTTGATAATGAATAATAAAAACAACGGCCCCTTAAACGGTATACGCATTGCGGACCTGACAGCAGTGCTGTTGGGTCCCTTTGCAACTCAAATAATGGGCGACCTTGGTGCAGATGTCATCAAGATCGAGGGACCGACCGGCGACACTACGCGAGATCTTGGACCTAAACGATCTAAAGGAATGGGGGCTGTTTATCTTAATGCAAATCGAAACAAGCGAAGCCTTTGCATTGACCTTAAATCCAAAGAGGGCATGGAAGTCTTTAAGGAATTCCTAAAAACTGTCGATGTGTTCGTTCACAACATGCGCCCATCCGCCATTGAACGGCTGGGGCTTACTTACGAGCATGTGAAGGAAATAAACCCGTCCATCATCTATTGTGGGTCGTACGGCTTTGGTCAAGATGGACCTTATGCAAATAAACCCGCCTATGACGACATGATTCAAGGTGTGAGCGGGATTGCACATATACAAAGTCAACTTATGGGCCGTCCCGGCTACCTTCCAACGGTGATCGCCGATAAAGCCACAGGCCTTACCGTTGTCTATTCTGTTACGACCGCCTTGTTCCACCGGGAGCGCACCGGTGAAGGCCAAGAAATAAAAGTTCCCATGTTCGAAACCATGGTTCAGTTTCAAATGCTGGAACATATGTACGGTCAAAATTTCCAACCTCCTATAGGAGAGGCTGGCTATCCACGGGCAACATCCCCTAATCGTCATCCTTACAAGACTAAAGATGGTAAAATGATAGGGGCCCTGCCTTATGTCGACAAGCAGTGGAAAGCCTTTTTTGATATTGCCGGTCAACCTGAATTGATGGAAGATCCACGATTTAGTAACATCGAGGCCCGATTAGCCAATATTGATGTGTTATATGGAATTCTGGCAAAAATCATTGAAACCCGTACAGCTGAGGAATGGCTTAAAGATTTGGAGGAGGCTAGTATCCCCTCCATTCCCATCAACAGTCCCAATGATCTTATAGAAGATGAACATCTTAAGGCCGTGAATTTTTGGCAGGATGTTGACCATCCAACCGAGGGGAAACTCCGCTATAGCGGTATCCCAACGGAGTTTTCTAAAACACCGGGTGGGATTACTAAACATGCGCCCAATTTGGGAGAACATAATTTTGAAGTTATGTCGGAGATTGGTCTTCCCGATGAAAAAATCCAGCAACTCATTAAAGCGGGAGTGCTTCAGAGCCCTCGATAACAAAAACAAAAGAGGAAGTATGTATGCATATCCGAGACATAGCAGCCCAAATGCCAAATCGGCCTGCCGTCATAATGGCGGCAAGCGGCGAGACGATCTCTTATGGCGAACTGGACAAACGATCTAACAAAATCGCGCAGTATTTTCGCCATATAGGATTAGGCATTGGTGATCATGTCGCCTTCCTCCTAGAAAACCACAGCCGTTTTCTAGAAATTTGTTGGGGTGCACAAAGGGCAGGTCTCTATTTCACTGCCATCTCGTCTCGCCTCTCAGCAGACGAGGCCGCCTATATTATCAATGATTGTGGGGCACGGCTCTACATTACCTCCTCGCAAAAAAAGGGCATTGCCTCCGCTATAACCGGAAAAATTAAAAAAGTTGAAACCCGGCTAATGTTGGACGGGGTCATTGAAGGCTTCCAATCTTTCGAGGAAACAATTGCTCCCTTCCCCACGACGCCTCTGGTGGATGAATGCGAGGGGGCTGATATGCTCTATTCTTCAGGAACGACAGGCAAGCCTAAAGGCATCAAGCCTACAGAGATTGGGAATCCCATTGGCACAGAGGACAGCCTCTACAACGTACTTAAGAGCCTCTATGGGTTTTCTGCTGATGCAATATATCTCTCCCCTGCTCCGCTCTATCATGCTGCCCCTCTACGCTACAATATGCGGGTACAAAGATTTGGCGGCACCTGCATCATTATGGAGAATTTTGACGCGGAAGAATATTTGAAGTTGGTCGAAAAATACAAGGTGACCCATAGCCAGCTCGTCCCAACCATGTTTATTCGTATGCTTAAATTACCGGACGACATTCGCCTTAAATATGATGTGAGCAGCCTGCAAACTGCCATACATGCAGCAGCCCCATGCCCCGAAAAAGTAAAGTATCAGATGATGGATTGGTGGGGCCCCAAGCTGTATGAATATTACGGCGGCACTGAAGGGAATGGGTATTGTACAGTGGGCCCAACTGAATGGCTCGCCCATCCAGGAACAGTCGGTAAAGCCGTGATTGGCAATATTCATATCACAGGAGAAGATGGGAACGTCGATGTCCCGGCAGGCCAAGTTGGCAATGTGTATTTCTCTGATGGAAAAGACTTCACCTATCATAACGATCCCGCTAGAACGGCGGAAAATTACAACAACAAAGGTTGGAGCACTCTTGGAGATGTCGGTTATGTTGACGCTGAAGGGTATTTATACCTGACGGATCGGAAAAGTTTCATGATCATTTCTGGTGGCGTCAATATCTACCCACAAGAGATAGAAGATCTGCTGGTCACCCATCCCAAAGTCCACGATGTTGCCGTCTTCGGAATTCCCAACGAGGATTTTGGAGAAGAAATAAAAGCCGTCATCCAGCCCGCTCAAATGGAAGTAGCGGGGCCAGAACTTGAAAAAGAACTAATGGATTTCTGTAAAGACTCCATTAGCCGCCTCAAATGCCCCCGATCCATTGATTTCATGGCAGAGCTTCCTCGGGCGCCCACGGGAAAATTATACAAGCGCCTCCTAAGAGATCCTTATTGGGAAAACACAGATCAAAAGTAAAGAATGATGTGAGGAGACGTTCCCCTCACATCCCACGATCCCTTTTAAGAAGCAAGCCGAGCTTGTTCCTTGAACCTGTCCATGTTGCTGAGGGTTTGCAGCGCAGCTGAGGCTGCTTCCTGACCTTTAAGGATAAAATGGTCCCGGAAGAAATCCATATGGGCTGGAACTTCCTGAAAATGGTGAGGCGTCAAAACAACCGATAAAATCGGTATATTCGTCTCTAACTGCACCCGCATCATGGCGTCGAGTACAGTTGCCGCAACGAAATCATGCCGATAAATGCCACCATCAACGATCAAACCTGTAGCCATAATCAAATCATATTGCCCTGTCTGGGCAAGCTGCTGTGCAAGAAGCGGTATCTCTAAACTTCCCGGCACGTCATAAACATCGATATTACCCTCAAGCAAGTCATTAGCAACGAGCTCCGCCTTAAAGGAGCGAGTTGCTTGAGATACAATATCAATATGCCAGTTAGCCTGAATAACAGCTACTTTTTGAGTTGAGCTTTTGACCTGCGACAGGACACCAGATGCCTTGTTTTTATTTTGGTTCATTTTTTGTGCCTTGTTTTTTTATTATCAAAAACTCAAGGCAAGAAAGAATAGGCTCACCTGAAGACCCACTGGTCTCCAAAAAAAGCTTTTCTTTGTTCTCTTCCATCCGGACTATGACCGTCGGCTTTGGATTCACACCAAATCTGCTGACCTTGCAAAAATGCAAGCGCTCGCGGGCTTAAACAATTGTTCATACCGCCGGTAGGGACTTTCACCCTGCCCTGAGAACATCGCAACCACATGAGGTAGCTACAATATCAACTTAATCTTTTCACACAGCTCTACAGTTTTCAACTATTTTATTAGCCATGTTTCTCGATAGTCTGAAAATATCTAGGATAGCGCTTTGCGTAAATCGGCAAGGCTAATGGGTTTTGTATAGCTTTGAACGGAGGCGAGGCCTCTCGCACTTCCAATGGTTTTGGCAAAATCGACATAATGCGGGTTATACCCTGTCACGACCATTATTCTAGCACTGCATCCCTGCTCCGCCAGCCAATTGACCAATTCGATTCCCTCAACACCAGGCATCACCATATCCAGTATTATAACTGTTGGATCGAAATTGATAAATTCCTCTTTAAAAACGTCGGCTTGATCTGTTACCCGAACGTCATATTCCATTCCCTCGGCAACTTGCCTGACGAAATCAGCAAACATTTTTTCATCGTCAATAATTAACGCGCGCTTATCACTCATTGCCTAACGGGCTTTCTTTTTTTACTTTAGTCCAGTCACATCGCTTCGAATGCAAAAAGGGCTACACACTTGTTAGATTCAGAATTCACCAAAATAGTTAAAGAAGCAATTAATTATAATAACCTTAATCGCTATTTTTTACCAATTGGTTTAGATTTTCAAAACCTTGAGAGTCATTTCCACTTAAAACCAAACCTTGCAGAGATCGAAAAAGACAAACAATCAAGCGGCGGTTTAAAGCTCTCCCATGCGCAAAGACGTATGCTCATCTTCGTTGTAGCGCTTTGGGATGGCAGGGAAGCCGACCGAATATTTGAAGAAGGTATTGGCAGCCTTGCCAAAATGATCCATTCAATGGATAGAGGTAACAAAGAACTTCTCGCTGACTTAATTGTTACCTATCCAGGATGGGGAACGTAAATCAATTGTCAGCGATTGTGGGAAAGCATTTGATAAAACATCTTCATGATTCGTAACGATATTCAGAAAAACGTGATCTTTAAGACAAAATCTGGCATTCCAGCACCGCAACAGCTAGGATTTAATCCAACTAACAATCAAACTTATTGATTGAGCTTAAGGTAGATATGACACGATGATGGACTGGCACAAGTTACTCTCGACTAAACGATTTGGACAAGACGTCGTGGAACCCGTGTCCGCATCTAGAAGTCCTTTTCACAAAGATCAGGATCGCATTGTTTTCTCGTCTGCTTTCAGAAGATTGCAAGACAAAACACAAGTTCATTCTCTTATCGATAGTGACTATGTCCGAACCCGTTTGACCCACTCAATGGAAGTTGCCTCTGTTGGACGCTCTCTTGGCGCGAATGCGGGTCAAATGATCCTTGATCGTCATTTAAAGAACAGTAATTTTAACCCGGCAGAATTTGGTCATATTGTCTCCGCTGCTTGCCTTGCCCATGATATTGGCAATCCACCCTTTGGGCATTTTGGCGAAGACACCATACGTCACTGGTTCAAAACGGGGCCTGAAGCTTCCAACCAGCTGAAACCACTGACCAAATCAGAAACACTTGATTTTTTGATGTTTGAAGGAAACGCGCAAGGGTTCCGTGTCCTAACCAAACTCCAAAACTGGCGACATAACGGAGGCTTGCGACTTACCTATGCAACCCTAGGCACTTTCATGAAGTATCCGAGGACTTCTAAAATCAGCAACGTGATCCCTGATGATTATGCGGGGAAAAAATTTGGTATCATGCAGTCTGAAGTCGACTATTTTAAAGCGATAGCGAATGAACTTGGCCTCATCCAACGTGGTCACGAAAACTATTGGTCCCGCCACCCCCTCACCTACCTTGTGGAAGCTGCAGACGATATTTGTTATTCAGTTGTTGATATTGAAGACGGCGTAAAGCTTTCCCGCTTAGATTTTGACGAAACCGAGGAGCTGATGCTCCGCATTATAGGAAAAGTGCCTCATAGATACTCGGAATTCGAAGATAAATCTGAAAAAATATCTTACCTTCGGGCGAAGTGCATTGGTCACCTTATTGGAGAGGTTTCTGAGATTTTTGCCGATCATGAAAATGAAATCTTGGCCGGTAATTTTAAAGGGGATCTTTTACGCCATTCCACCAATGCAAAAATATTCCCTGAAATTGAAGATCTTTGTCGGAAACACATTTTCAACCATCAAGAAAGAGTTCAGGCCGAACTGCGCGGTTCCGAAATACTAACAACGATCCTGGATACATTTTTTGCCGCCAGAATTGAATGGGAAGAATATAATCTTAATGGAACACCCCCCTCACCAAGATCATTGGTTGTGATGAACTTGTTTGACGGCATGGAAACGCCAATTAAATCTCGATACGAATGGCTGTTAGAGATCACAGACTTCGTATCTGGAATGACGGACTCGTTTTCAGTGCGTCAATTTAAAGACCTGAAAGGCCTTGGCTAAGAGCTAAAATAAACGCTCCATTGACCACTTTAAAAATCCTCATTAAGGATTTGATATCACATTTTGTTATATTAAGTTAATATGAAATAGACGATCATCAAATTTGGAGCTGCTTCCAAAATGCATTATCGTGACCTTGAACATCATCGAACGAGAAAAAACAAACTAATGCGGACAATAAAAAAAGGCTGCAGTTCAAGTAAGAGCCGATAGGAAACTCACAGCAACAATAATGCTTCGACCTCTCATTCTTGCTGATTTGATATTTTTTACCGCAGGTTTATCTCAAGCAATTGGGATTTCGACAAAAAGAGTTGCGTATCAGTACTTGAAATCTTCTTTTCCCGGAGCATTTAACTAAATGTTCCTATTATTTGAGCCATATTAAGAACACATAACTATAGCGATAATTATTTATATTATTTTCTTCTATACTTCAGAATTTCTTAAAGGTAATTTTCTGAAAATCTAATTCATCGCATGGGAAAGGATATGGCGTTCGTATCTGTAGCAGTAGAGGTTAGTAACATATGTTTGTGCTTATTGCCGATAGACATGACCTTTTCCGACAGGGCGTGGTAACCATTCTAAAGGAATTGAACTCTTCTGATCTCAATGTTAGAGAAACAGATAGTTTCCCTAAGCTTTTAGAATTCCTGAACCGCGAATCCTTTGATTTGGTTGTCACTAGCCTAAACATTTTACAAGAAGAAGGCCTCTTGTCCTTGAAGAATATCAGGATTCAACATCCCGATATTCCGATACTGGTTGTTGCTGACAATCCGACAGTTAAAACAACCGAAGAACTGCGAAGCTGTGATGTAAATGGCATTATTGGGAAGTCTGCTTCCAAAGGCCAGTATATAAATGCAATGAATTCAATTCTCCTTGGCGGAAGTCACTTACCACCATCCCCTTCAAAAAGGCGTTTGGAGAATACAGCTGGAAAATTCTTTTTCCCGGGAACCCTAACCCGCAGACAAGAGGAAGTCCTGTTCCTTATTTCTGAAGGTAAAAGCAATAAAGATATTGCCGCGGACCTTCGTTTATCAGAGGGAACGATTAAGGTGCATGTCACAGCCATTTTCAAAGCTTTGAACGTGAAAAACCGAACTCAGGCAATGCTTTTTGCGCAGAAGAATAAACAAGAAACCCCACACTCCTAAAAGCGCACGCCTCTTTGCTCTATAGACAAAACACCGCGATGTTGCCAAGATACCCGAAAATTAAGAACGGGTATCATCATGACAATCACCATCGACTATTATGCCTCCATTCCTTCGCCATGGACCTATTTTGGGCATGCGCGCCTGTGCGAACTTGCAAAAAAATACAATGCAAAAATTAATTTTAAACCTGGCGACTTTGGAACGGTCTTTAGTAAAACTGGCGGCCTACCACTAGCAAAAAGGGCACCAGAGCGCCAAAAATACCGATTTCAAGAACTGAAAAGGTGGCGCGAAGAGCTCAACATTGATCTTGAGTTAAACCCCAAATATTTCCCTGTTGATCCGACTACAGCGTCTTACATGACAATATTGGCGGGTAGCCAAGATCTCGATGTCTTAACGCTTTCCGGGGCATTTATGCGCGCGGTTTGGGCAGAAAACCAAGACATTAGCAATGACGAAACACTTGTCAAAATTGCCAATGATATTGGATTTGACGGTCGTGCTCTTTTGGAAAATTGTACCGCCTCTTCAATCAAATCTATTTATGAAGGCAATACACAAGAAGCCATTGATCGCGGTGTTTTTGGCGCTCCCAGTTATGTAATTGATGACGAGATTTTCTGGGGACAAGACAGACTTATGTTCGTAGAAAAAAGACTGAAGGAGGGGAGTTAATGACTTTAGACCCCCAAGCAAAATGGGTACTGGATATTGCAGAGCAAGCGCAAGCCCCTCTTTTAGAGGAAATGAGCCCAAGTGAAGCGAAGGCTGCTTATGAAGAGCGTGCCCTAAAACTTTGTCTCAAAGACATTCCGATCGGTAAATCAGAGGATTTAGATATCCCTGGTCCCCATGGCCCCATACCCATTCGACTTTATCATCCTGTAGCCTCTAGCGGGCCTCTTCCTGTTCTTATCTATTATCATGGCGGTGGATGGGTCATCGGAAGCCGGAATAGCCATGACGCCTTATGCAGGCAAATTTCTAATCAGGGATCGTTTCTTGTCGTCTCTGTTGATTATCGAATGGGGCCGGAAGTAAAATTTCCAGCAGCTGTCGACGATTCCATTACGGCTATGCAGTGGGTTGCAGAAAATATCAGCAAATATGGTGGAGATGACAAAAAAATTGCCGTGTCTGGTGATAGCGCAGGCGGGAATTTGAGTGCCGTCGTCTGCATTGCAGCAGCGCAAAACCAATGTCCGATGCCTCTCTTCCAGTGGTTGATCTATCCTGCAACAGATATGTTTATCGAAACCAATTCCCATCAAGAATTTTCTGAAGGGTATTTCCTGACCAAAACCCTAATGACATGGTTTCAAGATCAGTATTTATCATCTCCCGCTGACAAAGACGATTGGCGCGCATCCCCGATCCGGGCAAAGTCACTGGCCTCACTCCCGCCAGCGCTTGTACAGACCGCAGGTTTCGATCCCCTGAAAGATGAAGGGAAGGCCTATGCTGACAGAATGGCGGCGGAGGGCGTTGATGTGACCTATACTGATTACCCCGGCATGATCCATGGCTTCATTAATTTAGGGGGGGCTATTGATACGGCCCAAACTGCAATTGATGAAGGGGTCTCTTCCCTAAAGCGGGCATTTTCCGTGTGATGTTGAGATAAAAAAAAAGGCGCCCAATGGGCGCCTTTTTCGTCCCCCCGGACTAGAGTTAGCGCCAGCCAACCCGATCGAATATTTTTACAGCTTCAATTTGCTGATCTGCAACTTTATCCAAGCCAATTGTATCCGCCTTGAACGGTCCCCAACCAGCAACAGTGCTATCTAACTTAACCCCTGTCTTCACTGGATATTCGTAATTAGAAGATGCATAAAACTCTTGAGCTTTTGTATCCGACAAAAACTCAATCAACTGAATAGCTTCTGCTTTGTTTTTTGAAGATTTGGTAACCGCAGCACCGGAAATATTAACATGCGCCCCTCTGCCCTTCTGGTTTGGCCAGAACATGGCAACTTTCTTCACAGCATCCAATTGAACCTGATCAGATGCATTTTGCATTTTTCCATAATAGTAGGTGTTGCCGATAGCGATATCGCATTCGCCCGCAGCCGCCGCTTTAATCTGATCACGGTCGCCCCCTTGCGGCTTCCGCGCAAGATTTGTTTTAACCCCCGCAGCCCATTTTTCAGCATCGGCTGAGCCGTGATGGGCAACCATCGCCGCTAGCATGGATTGATTATAGACACTGCCCGAAGAGCGAACGCAGATACGTCCCTTCCATTTTGGATCAGCCAAATCCTCATATGAGGAAAGATCAGATGCTTTCACCCTATCCGTTGCATAATAAATCACGCGACTACGAACTGTAAGGCCATACCAAAAACCATTTGGATCTCGATATTGAGTAGGAATGTTTGCCTTCAGTTTTTCAGATGTGACCGATTGCAAAACTCCGGCTTGCTTATGAGCCATAAGGCGTCCGATATCCACTGTCAGGATCGCATCCGCAGGGCTGTTCATTCCTTCAGACTTAAGGCGTTCCAACATGCCTTTCTTTGCGAAAACCACATTGACCTTAATCCCTGTGTCTTTTTCAAAGACATCCAAAATCGGCCGGATGAGTTTTTCTTGACGATAGGAATACAAATTCACTTCTTTAGCAGCCGCAATAGCGCTTGCAGAAATGCCTGAGACAACAGCGGTCGCTGCCAGAATAAATGCGGAAAGACGCATAACAATACCTTTGAAAGTAATTAGGAATGATTATCAGTACTTGTCATCTTCTAACATCATCTCAAAATACAAGCAACTAATTATGAGTATCGTTCGCAAAAACTATTTAAAAGAAAAGGGCGCACTTCGCCCTTCCCCTCCAAACGAGCTTAGTTTATGCCGCGATTACTTCTTTTCCAGGAACATAGATCTGCCCTAGATCTCGGGCAACAGCTTCGTTAGTCAAACGTCCATGATGGACATTAAGACCGTTCAACAAATGCATGTCATCAGCCAAAGCCTGCTTATACCCTTTATTTGCGAGCGCAATTGTGAAGGGCATCGTTGCATTATTCAGGGCAAAAGTAGATGTTCGTGCAACGCCACCCGGCATGTTTGCAACGCAATAGTGAACAACACCATCGATGTTAAAAGTTGGCTCCAGATGGGTCGTCGCTTTAGATGTCTCAAAACACCCACCTTGATCGATGGCAACATCAACGACAACGGAGCCGTTTTTCATATTTGCCAAATGACTGCGTTTTACAAGTTTAGGCGCCGCGGCGCCCGGAATGAGGACAGCACCAACAACTAGGTCCGCTTTTCGAACATATTCATCCACCGTATCAGTATTAGAATAGATGGTTTTCAATTGCGGACCATATTGTGCGTCCAATTCACCCAAGCGGCCAATTGAGTTATCAAGAACCGTCACATTGGCCCCCAGTCCCATTGCCATGCGAGCGGCATTAATGCCGACAACGCCGCCGCCTAGAACAACGACTTCGGCAGCAGGAACACCTGGAACACCGCCCAGAAGAACGCCAGAACCACCTTGACGCATTTCAAGACAATGCGCGCCTGCCTGAATTGACATACGGCCCGCAACTTCACTCATAGGCGCAAGCAGCGGAAGGCCGCCCCTTGCACTTGTAACCGTCTCATAGGCGATAGCAACACAGCCAGATTCCATCAAGGCTTTTGCCTGATCTGGATCTGGGGCCAAATGAAGGTATGTGAATAAAATCTGTCCTTCGCGCAACATTTTGCATTCGTTCGCTTGAGGCTCTTTCACTTTAACAATCATATCGGCGCTTGCGAAAATCTCTTCCGCTGTATCTGCTATTTTAGCACCGACAGAGATATAATCTGCATCCGAAATACCAATCCGCAACCCACCGTCTTTTTGCACGACAACCTGATGACCGTTTGTCACAGCCTCACGAACTGCGGCCGGCGTCATTCCAATACGAGACTCCAGAGTCTTAATTTCTGCTGGAACACCTATTAACATAAAATTTCTCCTAAAATATTACCGGATCAGGCAACTTCATTAAGTACGGTACGGATCGTTTCAAAAATTTGATCGATATGAGTTTTTTCGATAATCAAAGGAGGAGACAGCGCAATAATATCACCTGTTGTTCGGATAAGGAGCCCCTTATCATAACATTTAAGGAAAGCGTCAAACGCGCGTGCTGTCGGCTTACCGGCGATTGGCGCTAATTCGATGGCCCCGATAAGGCCTAAATTACGAATATCGATAACATTTGGGCAGTCTTTCAGTGAATGAAGACCATCTTCCCAATAGCCAGCCAGATCATTCGCTCTCTCAAACAAACCTTCTTCTTTATAGCAATCAAGCGTGGCAAGGCCGGCCGCCGCTGCCACGGGATGGCCTGAATATGTATAACCGTGGAAAAGCTCAATCGTGTTTTCTGGTGCATCCATGAACGTGTCGTAAATGTCTTTAGAACACACCACGCCGCCCATAGGGATTGTCCCACTGGTCAGGCCTTTTGCCATTGTAATCATGTCAGGCTGCACACCAAAATAGTCGGTGGCAAAACCAGCGCCCAACCGTCCAAAGCCTGTAATCACTTCATCAAAGATCAAAAGGATACCGTGCTTGTCGCAAATTTTCCGTAACCGTTCCAAATACCCTTTAGGCGGTAGAATAACGCCTGTGGACCCAGCCACCGGTTCAACGATCACAGCGGCAATTGTAGATGCATCATGCAGCGTTACAATACGCTCTAACTCATCAGCAAGCTCACAGCCATATTCTGGAAGGCCTCTTGTGAAGCTATTTTTCTCAGGCAAATGAGTGTGAGGCATATGATCAACGCCTGCGAGCAGTGTTCCGAAATGTTTGCGGTTAGAGACGATACCACCAACAGAAATACCGCCAAACCCAACACCATGATATCCACGTTCCCGGCCGATCAGACGTGTGCGAGCCCCTTCGCCGCGCGCCCGATGATAGGCCAGCGCAATTTTAAGCGCTGTATCAACAGCTTCGGAGCCAGAGTTTGTAAAGAACACATGATCCAAACCGTTGGGGAGCATGGCAGTGAGGCGAGCGGCAAGTTCAAAAACTTTTGGGTGGCCCATTTGGAACGCCGGCGCGTAATCCATTTCAGCCATCTGCTTACTAACAGCCTCAGTAATTCGGGGTTGGCCATGACCAGCGTTCACACACCACAAGCCAGCAGTACCGTCCAGAACTTTACCGCCTTCTGAATTCGTATAATGCATGTCTTTGGCACCCACGAGCATACGAGGGTTTGATTTGAATTGGCGGTTAGCCGTAAACGGCATCCAGAATGCATCCAGATTATTAGAAGCAGAATTAGACATTATACACTCTCCCAGTTAGAATTTTCACGACCGTATCAACGCACCACGGCGGCACAAGCAAAAAATTCAGGTGAGGAAAACAGCGCCCCACAGCATTAATGATTGATTTTCCTGTTTAAAATATTAAACACTACAGTGAATCAAAGGGAGAATTCGTATGGATATTGATGTTGGTGCCCGGTTACGGTCTTTGCGTGAACAGCATGGTTTCTCGCAACGAGAACTTGCGAAAAAGGCCGGTGTGACCAACGGCACGATTTCCATGATCGAACAAAACAGATCAAGCCCTTCCGTAGGCTCTCTCAAAAAAGTTCTGGATGGCTTTCCAATTGCCTTATCGGAATTTTTTGCCAACGATTTCTCATCGAGGCGAAAGATATTTTTTCAGGCTGACGAATTGGCGACAATTTCAGAGGGGAAAATTCAGTATTTCCAAATTGGACGGGACTTGACCGGTAAATCTTTACAAGTCCTTCACGAAACCTATGCGCCCGGCGCGGATACAGGCCGTAATATGCTTACCCATCAAGGGGAGGAAGCTGGTTTCATTGTTCAGGGACGCTTGGAAGTCACGGTGGGAAGTGAGCGGAAAATATTAAAGAAAGGGGAGGCCTTTTATTTCGAAAGCCACCGCCCCCATAGATTTAAATGCATAGGGGACGAGGCCGCAATCGTTGTCTCCGCCTGCACGCCCCCCAGCTTCTAAGAACGGTGCGCAGCACCCACGGCATCCGCGACGTTTGAATAGCCGTTCGCTTTCAATAAAGCCGCAAGGCCCACGGCCATTTTCTGGGCAAGATAAGGCCCCTCGTAAACCATGGCGGAATAGAATTGAACAAGGGACGCGCCGCCCAAAATTCTCTCATACGCATCTTCTGCTGATCCAATACCCCCAACCCCGACAAGGGGAACGGAACCATCCGTTGCTTGATACATTTCTTTAAGCAGTGTCAAAGACAGGTTTTTCAGCGGTTTTCCGCTTAAGCCACCGGTCTCCCCTTTATGGTTATTTTGTAAGCTTTCAGGTCTGGTTATGGTTGTATTCGTGATGATCAACCCATCCAAAGAAGTTGCAATGGCAACGGATGCGATATCGGCTTTATCTTCATCTGTCAGATCCGGTGCTATTTTTAAGAGAAGCGGTACAGCCCCTCCCCCCTCAGCCGTTAAGTCGTTGCGGGCATCCATAACCCGACCTAACAATTCTTCAAGCTCACCTTTACCCTGTAAAGCCCGCAAGCCCGGTGTGTTTGGAGAGGAGATATTAACAGTGATGTAGTCGGCAAGAGGTGCCAGCAGTTTCAACCCCGTAACATAATCCCCAATCCGATCGCCGCTGTTTTTATTGGCACCCAAGTTAGCGCCGACAATTCCCGCGCGCCTTTTACGGCTAAAATTCCGAACGGCGGCGCTCAATCCCTTATTGTTAAAACCGAGTCTATTGATAACAGCCTCATCTTCTTCAAGACGGAAAATACGCGGTTTGGGATTTCCAGCCTGTGGCTGCGGAGTTACGCTCCCAGCCTCGACGAACCCAAAGCCAAGACCCAGCAAACCGTCCAGAACGTCACCGTTCTTATCATAGCCTGCAGAAAGACCGACGGGATTGGGAAAATCCAAACCAAATACGGTTGATGACAAAACGGGGTCAGCATTCGTTTTAACCGGCCTGATCATCCCAGTTTTAAGACCAAGGAGAGATAGATTATGCGCCTTTTCTGGATCCAGTTTAAACAGCAAAGGGGAGAGCGTCTTATATAACGAGGTCATGAATTATTTCATTTCGGGAAAGATATGAAGGCCGTCATCGCCAAGGGGCAATGGTTCTGTGCCTTGCACTAGAGCCGGGTCGAGAGCGCCATAAAGATGAGGAAATAAAATTCCGCCTCTCGCACTCTCCCACTTCAAACTATCCCCAAGCACGTCATCATCCACCCAAATGAGAAGAAGGTTTTCCTCTCCCGCGCGGTGTTTTGCGGCGCTTTCAATGACCGTTTCCTTTGACGAGAAATGGATAAAACCATCTTTTTGATCATTTGCACTACCGGGATACGCGCCGGCATCCTTTGCCTGTGCCCAATCGTGTTTATCTGCCATATGATAAATAATTGTCATTCCATTCCCCGCATCAGTTCTTATTGGGGCCGAACTTAGTTGATTTACCTGCAATTGAACAGAGCCAAGAGCCCCGGTTGCCCGTCTTCATTTGTTTACTTGCCTTGCGCCCCACACGACTTATCTGATAAGGGGTATTCCAACAATTCAAGACCCTTCATCACTTAAAGGAAGCTCCGCGTCATGGCTGGTGTATATTTTTACAATGGAGAATGGTTCGACGAAAGTCCCCGGATTTTAGGACCAGAAGATCACGCATTTTGGATGTCATCATCGGTTTTTGATGGCGCCAGATCGTTTCAAGGCATGTCCCCTGATTTAGACCTACATTGCGCAAGACTAGGCCGATCTGCTCTCGCCCTTGGTATGACACCAACTATGGAAGCGGGCGAAGTTGAAGAACTTTGCCGAACTGCCATTAAAAAACTCCCCAAGGAATCAGAGTTATATATTCGGCCCATGTATTTCGCACGCGGCGGTTTTATTGATCCCGATCCTGCCAGTGCTGAATTTGTACTTGCCGTTTATGACACCCCGATGCCAGACGCAGAAGGCTTTTCGGCACATTTCTCCCCTTATCGCCGCCCAGCAAGTGATATGGCACCAACGGATGCCAAAGCGTCCTGCCTTTATCCAAATTCTGGTCGCGCAGTTGCTCATGCGCGGTCCTTGGGCTTTGATAATGCCATCATGATGGATGCCAATAACAACATTGCTGAATTTGCCACATCCAACATTTGGACTGTCAAAGATGGTGTTGCCTTTACGCCAGCACCAACGGGCTGTTTCCTAGCCGGCATCACCCGCTCGCGTGTCATGAAACTTGCCGCGCAAGCGGGCATTGAAGTTGCCGAGCGCTACATGTCTGCGGATGACATTATGTCTGCTGATGAAGTGTTTAATAGCGGAAATTTTGGCAAAATTATGCCCGTAACCCGCGTTGAAGACAAAGAATTCAAGGCAGGCCCCGTCGCCCTCAAACTTCGCGATATGTATATGGATTTCTCGAAATCCAGCCAGATCTTCAAGTAAACAAAAAAGGCCGCTTTTCAGCGGCCTTTTTCTATTTCTCGTCGCAACAGATTTAAGCGGCGCCTAAATCTTCTCCACCCAAAACACGGTCGATCAAAGAGATGGTTTCCGTCACTCCGTAAAGAGAGATGAAAGAGCCCATACGTGGTCCTTGTGATTGACCCAGTAATGTCTCGTAGAGTGCCTTGAACCAATCGCGCAGATTTTCAAATTCGTTGTCTTTACCGACTTCAAAGACAATTGTCTGAATATCACCGGCTTCAGCCGCGCTATCAAGGGTGCGCAGCTTAGTGACCAGTTGGGTCATCGCCACCGTTTCTTGATCATTAGGCAAACGGTAATTTTTGTTGGGTTTAACAAAATCCCGATAATAGGAAACGGCATAACCCACAAGTTTATCCAGGGAAGGGTTATTTTCAGGTGTCGCCCCATCGGCATACCGTGTGATGAACCCCCAAAGAACAGAAGCGTCTTCTGCATTCACGACAGCCGCCAAATTAAGCAGCATCCCAAAAGAAATCGGCATCCCATCTTTTGGTGGATTGCCTGCATGAATATGCCAAACCGGATTTGCGTATCGTTGTTTTGCTTCCTGATCCTGATATTTCTCTGCAAACTGGAAATATTCGTCCACAGCTTTTGGGATCACATCGAAATGCAGCCGTTTTGCTTTCTTTGGATTTTGGTACATGTAAAGGGACAGGCTTTCTGGGGATGCATAAGTCAGCCATTCCTCAATAGTGATGCCATTGCCTTTTGATTTAGAGATCTTCTTGCCGTCCTCGTCCAAGAACAGCTCATAGTTAAAACCTTCAGGAGGACGTTTGCCCAAAACCCGAACAATTTTACTTGATAGGGTCACACTCTCGATCAAGTCTTTACCAGCCATTTCATAATCAACATCCAGCGCGTACCAGCGCATAGCCCAGTCAACTTTCCACTGCAATTTACAATGGCCGCCGGTTATGGGAACCGTAACATCCTGTCCGGTCTCAGGGTCGGCATAAGTGACCGTTGCGGCATCCACATCACGGGCAGTGATAGGAACCTGTAATACTTTGCCAGATGTTGGACATACAGGCAGGAAGGGCGAATAAGTCGCGCGGCGTTCCGGGCCCAATGTTGGCAAAATAACGTTAATAACGGCGTCATAATTTTGTAAAATCAGTTTGAGCGTTTCATCAAATTCACCGGACTTATAGGCTTCCGTTGAAGATTTAAACTCATAGTCAAAACCAAAACTATCCAAAAAGGCTTGAAGCCGTGCGTTGTTGTGCGCACCAAAACTGTCATGGGTTCCAAAAGGATCCGGGACTTGCGTTAAGGGCTTATCAAGATTGGCCGTCATCATTTCCTGCTGCGGAACGTTTGTCGGCACTTTGCGGAAGCCATCCATGTCATCTGAAAATGCGATGAGGCGTGTTGGAATATCAGAAAGCAAAGAGAAGGCATAGCGTACCCAAGATGTACGGGCAACTTCGCCAAATGTCCCAAGATGAGGCAAGCCGGAGGGACCGTAGCCCGTCTCAAACAGAACATAGCCTTTCTCGGGTGCTTTTTCCGCATAACGATCCGCAAGTTTCTTCGCTTCGGCAAAAGCCCAAGAGTTGCTCGACAATGCGATTTCAGCATCAGATGACATTTTTTACTCTCCATATTTGTGGTCGGCGGAATTTAAGCGTACAAAGTGATTGCGTCAACGATACTGAACCAATTTTAGTAGAAGCCATGTCAGATTCTGAACCAGAACAGGTAATTCAGCCCAGCGGCGGAGAGATTAGGCTCCCTGACGCCCCTGTCCTCGTGGTTTCAGGCAAGAATACTGTCTGGTTGACGGCAGATGGTGAAATTAAAGAAGAATCAATCGGTGCCGCTCAAAATCGGGTTGGAGATGGTCCGCCCCTCGTGGTTCACAGACTATTTGCCGCGCGAAAGTTAGGCATAAACCCTTTTACGGCCTTCGATATTCTTGAGCTTTTTGCCTTCGCCTACCCAGCTAAGCAGTGTCTCCCGACGCCACGTGGCGTAGCAAAATCACTCGGTCTCACGCTTTCGCACTCCTTGGAAGAACAAGCTCTTACCCTGTATGAGGCCATTACCCACTGCTTGACCCATCTGACAAAACTCGGACCGGACGAGAAACGTCAAGCCTCCCGTATTGCCATGACCATGGGACGTGCTGGCTGGAATTGGGGCCCTTCAGTGCTCGCAGCGCTAGGTGTGCCTGAAGGATCAGGGCCGTTAGGGGGTCTTGATGTTTGGAAAAACTTAAAAGAATGGCCTGATTTTGCGCCAGAGCCGCCTGCAGATGACGAGCCGGTCAGCGAGATCGAGGCACGGGAACGTCTAAAGGAATTGCTCCACGATAGCGCGGAAAGCCGCCCGCAGCAGTCAGATTTTAGTGCCGCAGCCTCTCACGCTTTTATTCCCAGAGATCAAGAAGACTCCCCCAATGTGGTTCTTGCAGAAGCTGGGACCGGTACGGGAAAAACACTTGGATATATTGCCCCGGCAAGCGTTTGGGCAGAGAAAAATGGCGCATCGGTTTGGATATCCACTTATACAAAAAACCTGCAACGGCAAATAGATGACGAATTAGATAGTCTTTATCCCGACCCTGCCGATAAGGCATCAAAGGCCGTTATCCGAAAGGGGAGAGAGAATTATCTCTGCCTGCTCAATTACGAAGAAGCCCTTCAAGGCGGGGCTGCCAGATCGGGGGACTTAATTATCCTCGGTATGATGGCCCGCTGGATAATGGCAACTCGCGATGGAGACATGGGCGGCGATTTTCCGTCCTGGTTGATGGAGCTTGTTGGCGCTAATCGTATATTGCGGCTGGCCGACAGGCGCGGTGAATGTATTTATTCCGGCTGCTTGCATTACCGAAAATGTTTCATCGAGAAATCAAGTCGAAAAGCACGGAAAGCCAACATTGTTATCGCAAATCATGCCCTCGTTATGATCAATGCGGCAACCCGGCCAGACGATCCGAACCTGCCCAAACGCTATGTGTTCGACGAAGGTCACCATTTATTCGATGCGGCAGATAGCGCCTTTTCCTCTCATCTGACAGGGTTGGAGGGGAGCGAGCTTCGCCGTTGGATTGCCGGAAGTGATACGGGACGCAAAGGGCGAATGCGAGGACTTGAAAAGCGTATTTCTGACCTTTTAGGAGAGAATGAAGCGGGTCTGCACGCCCTGCAAGATGCTATCCATGCAAGCCGTCACTTACCAACGGAAGGATGGATCAAGCGTGTGCAAGATGGACTCCCTCAAGGGCCGATGGAAGAGTTTCTGCTGCTTGTAAAATCTCAAGTTCTAGCCCGATCAGGCCAACCCGACAGCCCGTATACCGTAGAATGTGCGGCAACCGAATTTGTCCCCCATTTGGAAGATGCGGCTATTAAGCTTGAAAAGGCACTGAATGCTTTATCCAAGCCCCTTTCCAAATTAGGGAAAGCACTCCTTAAGCGCCTAGAGGATGATGCAGAAGATATTGATACGGCAACGCGATTGAGAATTGAAGCCGCCGTGCAAGGTCTTGCCCGCCGAAATAACATGATGATTGCCCCTTGGCAAATGATGCTGAAGAACCTCAATGATCCAACACCCGAGGCATTTGTCGATTGGTTGGCGATTGAGCGGTCGGGCGGCCGTGAAATGGATATGGGCTATTATCGGAGCTGGATTGACCCAACGACCCCTTTTGCTGAAACACTTCTTAAACCATCCCACGGGGCTGTCATCACCTCCGCTACATTGCGGGATTCTGTAGAAGCAGAAGAAGGCTGGCAAGCGGCGGACCTTCGGACAGGTGCCCACCAACTTGTTTTGCCCCCAACCCGCACGTCTTTGGCGTCCCCCTTTAATTTTGTGGAACAGACTAAAGTCATCGTGATCACCGATGTAAGACGGGATCACATGAAAGAAGTTGCCAGCGCCTACCGGGAATTATTTTTGGCAGCAGGCGGCGGCGGCCTCGGGCTCTTTACGGCAATTTGGCGACTGCGCGCTGTTCATGCAAATATTACGGGGCCCTTAGCGAGCGCCGGGATTGATCTTTTTGCCCAGCATCAGGATGCGATGGATACCTCAACCTTAGTGGATATATTCCGCGAAGAAGAGGACTCTGTCCTCCTTGGCACCGATGCCGTGCGCGACGGCGTTGACGTTCCGGGCAGATCTTTGCGCCTTATTGTGTTTGATCGGGTTCCGTGGCCTCGGCCCGATTTAAAACATAAAGCCCGAAAGAAGGTTTTCGGGGGCAGCCGTTATGATGACATGCTCACGCGCCTCAAACTCAAACAGGCATATGGACGGTTATTGCGTAAAGAAACTGATTTCGGTGTTTTTGTCATGCTTGATAGTATGATGCCTTCCCGCCTTGCATCCGCTTTTCCTCCCGGGACAGAGATACAACGGCTTGGATTAAAAGATGCCATTGCCTTGACCAGAAACTTTATTGCAGAAAAAGAATCTGACTTTAAAAAGAAATCATTGGATATCGCTCCCTGATCCCCATATTCTGATAGAACTTGTACATACCTATAGGAGAATAGCAAACATGTCCCTTAACCTTCATACCGCACTGATCTCAACCATGGTGATCGTTTCCGCGGCAGACGGAGACATGACAGATCGTGAAACCAGTACGATTGGTGCGATCATCAATTACTTGCCCATTTTCTCCGATTATAATGAAGAGCATTTGCTTGGCGATGCAAATAGCTGCATGCAGATGTTAAACGGCGAAGACGAGCTTGGTGATATTGTTAAAAAAATCAAAGCTGTTCTTCCAAAAAAACTTCATGATACCGCCTATGCTCTCGCCTGCGATATTGCTGTCTGTGATGGTCAATTGAGTCAGGAAGAATTGCGCCTTTTGGAAATTCTCCGTCATGGGTTAGACGTAGACCGCCTAACTGCGGCGGCTATTGAACGGGCTTCTGCTGTCACTTTTGCCCGCCTCTAAACAATAGTTTGCTATATTTTCCCTTTTCATAATATTCTTCTTTATAAGAAAAATATTATGAGGGGGAAATATGGCTAAACTGGACAATACCACCGTAGGATTTATTGGCATTGATAACATGGGTAAAACCATGGCTAAAAGAATCCAATCAGCCGGGGCAACCACCTACGTTTACGATCACTCTCCTGCCGTAAGGTACGAAGTCGCCCGTGCCAGTATCAGCATTTGTCAATCCCCAGCTGAAATTGCCGCCAAAGCCCATGGTGGCGTGATTATCTTGATGCTCTCTGACAACAGCGTTGCCGATTCCACGATAGAAGGAGAGGACTCCCTCCTCAGCGGCTTGGAAGCAGACACTTTAATCATAAATATGGGTGATTTAGAGATGAAAGACAGCGAACGCTACGCTGCCCTAACCGCCAAAAAAGGCGCATCATGGATCAATGCACCCGCAATTGGTGATGCCGAAGACGCGTTGAAGGGCAAGCTGGAAATCACAACAACAGGCGAAGAGAGTGATTGCGATCGCGCCCTCCCTATTTTGCAATGTTTGAGCCAATCGGTACACCATGTTGGATAAAGTGCGATAACCGCACCGAACTTATTCAATATCTCACTATCGACGGGCTATAACCCTTTCGCGCCCAAAGCATGGACTTGTTCAATCCATTTGTTCTGCTGCGTCTCGCTTGATCC